>JAJZBX010000011.1 GCA_021846325.1 Actinomycetes bacterium
TGACGCGGTGAGCCGCCTCAGTTCTGAACTCGAGAGTGAACTTCCTTCTCGTGGCTCCCATGGTGACATCCTCTCATCCGACGTTCGAGTCGGATTGTTTGGTGTCCACTTTCTCTGGGGAGCCTCAGACGACGTCGTCAACCGCCTCGACCAACTGGTGAAGGAACGAGGTTCACCCGGAGATGTGCGCATGGACCTTCATACTGAGTTCGTCGCCCACACGCTCAACGATTGGTGTCGCTTCAACGCCACCGGCTCACTCTTCATCGACCCCGGCTCGCCCTGGCAAAACGGTTGGATCGAGTTGTTCAACGCGGCTCCGCGACGAGTTCCTCAATGGCCAGCAGTTCGATACTCTCTTCGAGACCAAGGTGCTCCTCCAGGACTGGCGACACGAATACAATCACCAACGAACCCACAGCGCCCTTCGTCGGCAAACGTCGGCCAAGTTCGCAGAGACCTGGAAGCTCAGGAACCAGCAACGACTCGCAGAGTTAGTGGCTTAGGAATCGGAGTCCGGCCAGATCGATGAACCGCCTCGAACTTCATAGAGACTCTGACCTGCCCCAGGAATATCGGGGCGGACCACACTGCCCGCGCCAAGTTCCTTACCCTACGGTTGACGTGGTGGTGGTTGAACTCCAGGAGCATGCCAAGGTCAAGTTGTTCGACAAGATCCTTGAGATGTCAAGAGTGAATTCTCTGTTCTTCTCATCCGCTGCCGCGGCAAGGGCACCCAACTCTTTGTGTAGAGCAATGCTCGTTGGATGGGCCAGGAGCCTTTCAGCGATGGTTACCGCCTTGTAGAGAATCGTACCGTCTTCATTCGCAAGATTGAAGACGGTATTCAGTTGTGCGATGGTGACGCTATTTCCACTCGTATCATTTAGCCATACTCGAATGTCATTTGCAAAAGATGACGTACGATTTATTACTGCTACTTCATGTTGAGCAATGATATTGATTGTCGTGTAATAATCGGATATCTTAAAATTGTAGAGAGCCTTGGGAGCGCTACGTAGCGCATTGCATGCCGTGGCGGCACTCTTGGCAACCTCTTGCCCCAAGCTTAAAGTTGTCGTAGTCGTAGATGAAGTGCCGATCAACTGCGTGGTTGTGGTCGGTGATGTTGTGGTTGTGGTTGTGGTTGTGGACGGCAGTGGGTGGATGTTAGGGCAGAGCTTTCCCTGGGTCTGATGCAATGTCTTGATGAGATTGGCGTAAGGCAATAGCAAAGAAAAGTAGAACAACGCGGCGTTCTTCATGTTCCGGATAGCAGCACGGGAAGTGGGTGCGGCGGCCAGTGCCTTGGCGTAACCGAGAGATCGGGTGGCCACCGCGATAGCCGCGCTTGAAAAGTACTCAATGTTTCTTGACATTGTGACGGCGCGCGCACCCGACACATCGTTGGCGAGGAGGCGTCGAGCCGTGACGTTGATGGCAATATCCTCCTTCAGAACGGTTTCGACGGCGGCAGGTGGAGCCGTGGCGCTGAATGAGTTCAGGCTCCTTGGCAACTGGGCGGCCGCTTGGCAAAAGTGACCGACCGAGAAAGTAGCCGCCGTGGCACCTGTGGAGGTAAGCGATAGAGACGTCCCGACCAGCGCGAACCCGCAAACTACTCTCGTGAGGCGACGTTGAGTACCGGTGATGGTCACACGTCCTTTTTCGGATGAGGTAGACACGGGCACCTAGGTTTCTGTAGTCACCACGGGTCAGAAGTGTTTTATGGGAGTGTAGCACCGGTGAATTAAGGCTCTGAATCGTGCCGGGTAATCGGGAGACTAAATCATTTCAATTGCGACCAGATTTCCTGACTCGTTGGAGTCATAGTAGTGATCTTCGAACTCGATCGGTGGGACGTAATCGAGTGATTCGTGGATCCGGCGGTTGTTGAACTAGTCGACGTAGTTGAGCGTCGCCCATTCGACGTGTTCGACGTTGCGCCAGGGTCCCTTGCGATGGATCAGCTCGGTCTTGCAGAGACCGTTGAAGCTTTCAACGAGGGCATTGATCGCCACCCGTTCGACGCCGACAGATCAACGCCAAGGCACTCTGGCCAGTCGTATGCACGGGTCAGGCGTCAGGCGAATGACCCTTCTATTGTGCTCACAATCGTAGCTGTCGCCCCTCGAGCCAACCGAGGCGATGATGTCGGCGGCGCCCAAGCGTTCGGAGTAGCGAATGCCGAGGTATTGTCCGGATTCAAGGGGTCAGCGCAACGAATCGGTGGACAATGGATACTCACGCTCGAACTGCTTCATGCGAGCACGCTCGTCGGTCGTGACACCCGCGCACGCCCCTGATTGACCTGAGCCCGGCGAAACCAACCGCGGAGCGTCTCGGGCGACATACCGAGCATGTTTCGATATGGCCGTCACGGTCGCCCATTCGGACTTGTAGTCCTCGCGGCGATCGAACACCATTCGCACTACCCGTTCACGCAGTTCGGGTGAGTAACGGGTTGATCCTGACATGGAGACATCCTCTCAGAGGATTTAGTCTCCCGATTACCCGGCACGATTCAAACACTCAACCACGACGCGACCTTCTTGCGGCCGTTGACGTGCACACCGTCAAGTTGTCCCTTGATAGTCAGACTGTCCACCATGACAACGACGACGGCACGCGCTCACGCTGAAGCCGCAACCGACTGTTAGAAGTCTTGAAGCGTTGCCCTTCGAAGCGGAAGTTACCGAGGTAGGGCTGAAAGGTGCCGTTCATTTAGATCGCCTTCTTGTTCACGCTTACCCTGCCACCAAGGTGATTCTTCGTGTTGATCGTGAAGACACCGGCGGGGCCGATCACCACGTGGTCGATGTCGCTATCGCCAGTCCCCACGGGTACTCCGTGGAGGACCCTCCAACCCCCACCACGCCTGCGAAGTCGGCGTGCGACTTCCCCATCGCCGTCTGCGCCCATACTCCATGCCCGCACGTCATTGTGGACGTTCAACACGCGGCCAATGAGGGTCAGAACCGGATACGCTTGTCGGAGTTGTTCCGACTTCTGTCGCAGTTCGTGGCCGGGCCGATTCGCTGCGAGGTCGTCGCCCGACTCAGGCTCCGGGAACACCGGTCGAGTGACGTCGCTCATTCAACCGACCGAAGCTGTTTGAGCTGAGCTTCGACGGTTGCGACCAGTTTCGCGGGCACACCTGGGGTCTCTTTGCGGGCGAGGCCAAGCGCACTGGGAGCCTTCTCCAGGAGATCAACGACGAGCTCTGTCGCACGATCGCGCGACATTCCCCACCGCACCGCTTCATTCACGATTCGCGCAACCGTTAGACGATTCGATCGATGGATGTTGTCGATGTACATCGCCAACCGATCGTCGCCGTAGTGCAGCGTGCACATGAGGTCGTAGAGGGGTGTCAGCGTCAGCGCCCCGTCTTCGGTATGCAACAACGAGAAGTTCTTGGCGTGCGCGTCTCCATTGCCGATGAGCGCGTTGACAGTGACCGCTTCCAGAAGTCGCTCCAAGGAGTCCGACGCAGCAACATCCCGCAGGATGCCTGCGATGCGCAGAAGCGACGGCCCCCCGTCTTCTTCGTACTTTGTTTCCGGCGCCACGCCGGTTGCCTGGCAGAAGTCTTCTTGGTGGATACGACGTACGGTGCCGTCTGCGTCAACAGCTCGGTCGTAACGCTCGACAACGATGAGCTTTCGCCCGCCGATCTTTGTCGTCTCGACAGATGCAACATCCAGTCCGAGATGCTTGGCGACGCGCATGCAGAACGCTTCGTTCTCGACGGTGCCGGGAAACGCCGCGACCTCCGGCTTGAGAATGTGTGTCGATGGCGTCCCGTCGACCGGTCGCCCCCAGGAGCCGTCAGGCATGCGGGTCAAGACCAATTTCTCCTGAACGCCCGCCAGGGAGATCCGCACCCGCCCACCGACGCCCAGCGGGGCGCTCTTGAGATCTCTGACGAGAGCTTCGATTTCGTCCGGGCTAAGCGGCTCCGCCGTGGTCGTGGTTGACGCTGGAGGCGCCGGGTCGTCGGCTGGCTGGATCACAACCGCGCCAGCGCAATCCCTACCAAGGGCGCGGATCAGACCGTACGTGTCGCGCTCTGGGACGTGGACTTCTCGGGCGATGGATTTGCGCGATTCGCCTTCAGGCAGCAGGCCGTCCAGAAATGGGCGAACGATCCCTTGCGTGTATCGGCGTGAGCTGACGGACAGCGAGAGCGACAAGAGTGGTGTGCCCAATGGGTACCTCCTCAGTGCCTCCTCCGTGTATGCCAATCGAGGCCGATCCCGTTCGAGGTCGATGACGGCCACTCGCTCGCCATAGAGCCAGACAGCGAGTTCGTCAGCCACTACCAATCCGCCTTGTCCAGTGTCATGCGAACTCCGAGTTGCCGCAGCACACCGAACAGCCGTTTCACTTGCTGGGTTTCCTTGCCGCTCTCCAGCTCGGACAGGTAACTGCGCTGGATCCCTGCCTTCTCAGCCAACTGGACTTGAGTCAGCCCAGCCTCCGTCCGGTAATGACGAACGGCATCGCCCAGGGATGCAGGCGTATAGATCCGGAAGGGGCCCCGGGTCGGATTAAGTTGGTGTTCTGTCGGCATAATCCGGCATTGTAGCAAAGATAGAATATCCCGACAAATAGTCAATGTTGGAATATCACAACACCTCTGCCGTACCAGGATATTCCGACACGACAGATCAGGACAGAGGCGGGGATAGTAGTCCGGCCCCTCGCTACTCACCAACGAGCGGCCTGTCGATGATCTCGTCAGGCGGTGGGGTTGTCACGGTTTCACGGGAACGGTTTCCCACGTCTGGCACGGCTATTAGTGCATTACCGAAAGATCTTTAAGTCTGGCGATCGCGCGGCGCTCCGATCACCGAACGACCACCGCAACACGATTCGACGAACCGGCGACGAGCCCTTCGGCCACAGTGACGATACGCACGGCGTGGTCGTGCATCCGCGCTAGCGCGCTGCGCAGCGCCCCGGCCACTGCCAAAGCCCGGGCGCGACCAATGATGAGGTCCTCGCGTGCGTTGCCAGCACTCGACGCGTAGCCGTACAGAGTCACGACGCTGCGGTGTTGGCGATCGACGATCGAGGCGATGCGCACCACTTGTCGATCGAGCACACCGGCGAGTCGTACCGTTGATCCGCGAAACGGTCCGATGGGGCTCAAGAGCGCAACGGGTGCGTGCCCACGCCACTGCGCGTACAACACGATGGTGGCCGGCACCACCACGGTCGCGTTGCCGCTATACGCCGATCCCTTACCGTTTGAACTCGTGTTCCAGCCGGTGAACACAAAGCCGGGCCGAGCCAAGGTCGACGGTGACGGCAAGGTCACGCTCGCGCCGGCGTAGGTCGAAATGGCGCCGATCGATCCCGAGCCACCATCCAACTTGAATGCCACCGTTATCGCGGGCAACGCCTGCCACTGGGCGTAGAGCGACGCTGGGCTAGCGATAGCAAAACTTGAGTCGGGCGCGAGCGAGAGACCCGAACCATCGCTCGCGGTGTTCCATCCCGTGAACTGGTAACCCGGACGCGACAGCGACGCCGCTGATGGCAGCGTCGTCTCTGAACCCCGTAGACCCGAGATCGACTCCACCGTTCCAACCCCGCCATTCGCGTTGAAGTTGACCGTAAATTCCGGTATCGGACTCCACTGGGCGTAGAGCGACGTGGACGCCGTGGGCGTATAGGCCGATCCCGCGGCACCGACCAGGGTCCCACCCGAGGCGGCGCTGAACCAGCCGTCAAAGGTGTAGCCCGTCTCGCTCGGCGTGGGCAAGGTCAAGGGACTGGACCCGGTCGTGAACGACGCACTGGCGCTCGAGACCGTCCCGCCGTTGGCGTCGTAGTTCACCACGAAGCTGGCCGGACTCCACTGGGCGTAGAGCGACGTGGACCCGAGTGTGAAATCGTAATTCGCACCATTCGCATACGAAGTGCCACCGCCACTTGCTTGCGTGGTCCACCCCGCGAAGTTGTAGCCCGGATCACTGAAACTCGGGTTCAAGTTCGAAAAACTTGTGAGCGGCGCATCCACGCTGCTCGACTGTGTCGCGCTGACGGCGTCGACGCCATTGTCATTTTCGAAAAACGTAACCTGGTTAGGACTCCACACCGCATATAAGATGGCATTTCCACCCGCAAAGTTGTAGCTAGCTCCATCGGGATAGAGTGTGCCGGTACCATTCGCGTTCGTTGCCCAGTCGACGAAAGTAAATCCGGAATTGACGAATGATGGTACTAAATCTACAAATTGAGTCAATGGAGCAACTGCGGTTCCATCTTGAATCGCACTGACGTTGTCGTTTACATTGTCGTTTTCGGCAAAAGTCACAACTGACACAGAGACCGTGGCCATCGCTATTGCTGGGTTCTCTACCAGTGTCAGCGTCATGAGTGTGACTAATATGGTCAACAGTTTGGTGAACTTCCGCTCGTGATCTGTGGATGCTTTGCTTGATTTCACGTGACTACTCACCTTTACGTGGATGTATTTGACTAGTTACTCGCCGCTATTACGGATTGCGCCATAGACGAAATTTGCAGACTTCGATTGAAGTCGTAGTGTTATTGGCTGATGGACCCACTCATTCAACGTATTTAAGTGTGCTATAAACACATTGAATCTAAGTCACATCATTGACGCATCGAAACTGAATCGATTTAACTTTACGTCAGTCGCAATGAAGAAACTTTTACGAGTTACCTGAATCATGACGACGCCGTTGCCTCGCCACTTCGAACGCGGCGACGGAGAGCGCCACGCTAGCGTTAAGCGAGCTGACCTTCCCGGATTGCGGGATCGAGACCACAGTGGCGCACCGCTTGCGGGTCAGCGCCGCCAAGCCGCGCTCTTCACCGCCGACGACGAGCGCCACCGGAGTTGACGCAAGATCGAGTTTGTACAGGGAGTCGGCGGATTCTCCCGCGAGTCCGACGGTCAAGATCCCCGCCTTGTTCATCACGTCAAGCGCACTCGGAATACCACCGACGTCGCTGAAGGTCAGATATTCGATCGCCCCCGCAGCGGTCTTCGTGACCGTGGGGACTATCCGGGCGGAGCGGTGTCGTGGCAAGACGACGCCCGTCACACCTGCTCCGTCCGCGCTACGAAGCATGGCGCCGAGATTACGGGGATCAGTGACTCCGTCGCACACCAACAGGAAAGGGTGCCGCGCAGCGATGAGGTCATCAAGGTGAACGGTCTCCAGGCGCGACGCAAACGCCACCACGCCCTGATGCCCTTCAGTTCGCGCTTCTCGATCGAGCCGCGCCATCGAGACCACGTGAATCGGCACGCGACGACGCTGCGCCTCACGCTCGATCTGATCGAGGATCTCGGCGGGGTCTTGCCCGTCGGCGATCAAGAGCCGCTGGACCGAGCGCCGATTCGCACGAAGGAGTTCCAGTACGGCACGGCGCCCCTCGATCTGCTCACCGCCCACACCCTCCTTGTCGCGGGTCGTGGGACGTCGATTCACTCGCGCGCTTGCGGCTGGACCGCCACGGCCGCGCCTGGGCGGCCCCGACGGCGCGCGACGAGGCGGTCGCGCACTCACGACGCCACCACGAGCGCCACGGCGGTCGCCGCGATGCCCTCGGTGCGACCGATGGCGCCCAGACCCTCAGTGGTCGTCGCCTTCACCGATACCGGTGCGCCAACCACACCGGTGAGCCGCGCGGCCATGTCGGGCATCACGGGGGCCAGCACGGGACGCTGGGCGAGGATTGTCACGTCGACCGAGATCGGACGGAATCCGGCCTCGGCGACCAGTTCGACCACCCTGACCAACAGGTTGCGCGACGACACTCCCTCGGTCGTTGGGTCGTCATCGGGAAAGTGTCGACCGAGGTCGCCCAGTCCGGCCGCACCGAGGAGTGCGTCGGCGACGGCGTGGGCGACGGCGTCGGCGTCGGAGTGGCCGGCGAGTCCCGGCGAGTCGGCGATCTCCACCAGCCCGAGACGCAGTGGTCGAGATCGATCGTCGCTGAACCGGTGGACGTCGACGCCCTGACCGATGCGCAGCGCCAGCAGCGGGCTGACCGCTCGCTCGAGATCGGCGGGTTCCGTGATCTTCACATTCGCGAGCTCTCCGGGAATGACAACGACTCGTCCCCCCACCGCCTCGACGAGCGCGGCATCGTCGGTCGCCTCGGCGCCCGAGGCGTGGGCCCGCTCAAGGATGTCTCGACGAAACACCTGGGGCGTTTGCACCGCCACCAGGTCATCGCGCACCACCGTGGCGACGACAACGGAAGCCTCATGGTCTCGAGCAACGCGCTTGAGAGTATCGACGACCGGCAGCGCGGGTATCGCCGCGTCAGCCCCGTCTTGCACGGCGCCTAACACCGCCCTGAACAGCGCCGGGCTGGCCCACGGCCGTGCCGCGTCGTGCACGACAACGATCGAGGCGTCACCGCAGCGGGTCAGCCCGGCGCGTACCGACGCCGCTCGAGTAGCACCACCGGTCACCACTACGTCGGCCCCTTCCCCGTCCCCGTCGTAACCGTCGGGGACGACCAGGACGACGCGCTCCGCGACGTGACGGGCCGACCACACGCTGTGCGCGGCGACGGTGCGGCCCCGCACGACGGCGAACTGCTTGAGCCCACCGAATCGGGTGCCTCGGCCGCCGGCGACGACGACGGCGGCCACGGTCATGGCTACGGCAGGACCGAGGCGAGCTTCTCTTCCGCCGCTTCGGTGTCCACGTTGAGCGCGAAGGTCAACTCCGAGACGAGGATCTGACGCGCCCGCGTCAGCATCCGCTTCTCCCCGGCCGATAGGCCCTTGTCCTTGTCGCGGATGGAGAGGTTACGCACGACTTCGGCGACCTGGTAGATGTCGCCCGATCGCAACTTCTCCGAGTGGTTCTTGAACCGCCGCGACCAGTTCGTCGGCATGCGCGCCTCCTTCTTGCGCAGCACCGCGAAGACCTCTTCGACCTCTTCGTCGTTGATCACGTCGCGCAACCCGACCGCTTCGGCGTTGGCGACCGGGACCATGAGCACCAGGTCGGTGTAGGCGACTTTCAGCTTCAGGTAGTCCTGCTTCACGTCGAACGCCGTCATCTTCTCGATCTTTTCGACCGTGCAGGCACCGTGATGAGGGTAGACGAGTCGATCGCCCTTCTTGTATTTGCGAACAGTCATTGCGCAGTTGCTCCTAGCCGACCGACGCCGAGGGGCGTTCGTGGGGACTAACCATTCTACCAAACTTCGCTCACGGCGTGACGGGCCGCGCCACCTCCAGCACGTCGAGCAGGCTGCGGCAGGTCACGAGCTCCACGCCCGGCGAGCCCGGCGCCATCTCGGCGGGCACGAGAACCCGCTCGACGCCGCGCCGGCGTAACTCGCCGAGCCGGCGGTCCAGGCCCACCACGGGTCGCAACTCGCCGGCCAGGCCGACCTCGCCGATGACCGCCACGCCGCGAGCCACGACGAAACCCTCGGCCGCCGACGCAACCGCCAGCGCGAGCGCGGCGTCCACGCCGGGCTCCACCGCCGGCAGCCCACCGGCCGTCGTCGCAAAGACGTCGAGGGAACCGAGGTCGAGGTGACAGCGTGCCTCGAGTACCGCGAGCAGCAGCGCCAGGCGTTGCGACGAGACCTGGTGCGCCACGCGGCGTGGTGTGCCCGCGCCCGACGCCACCAGCGCCTGCAGCTCGACCGACAGCGAGCGGCTCCCGTCGTTCGTCACGCTCCAGACCACACCCGGCACCTCGAGCGCCGCGCCCGGCGGGCTCAGTGACCCGTCGGGCAACTCGCGCAGGCCGTCATTCGCCATCTCGAACAGGCCCACCTCGCCGGTGGGCCCGAAGCGGTGCTTGAGTGCCCGAACGATTCGCAGTGTCCCGTGACGGTCACCCTCAATGCGCAGCACCGTGTCCACCAGGTGTTCGAGGGCGCGCGGTCCGGCGAGCTCGCCGTCTTTGGTGACGTGGCCGATCAGGATGAGCGCGGTGTCGGCGGCCTTGGCGGCGGCGCAGAGCCGCTCGGCGGCCGCGCGCACCTGGGTCGTCGAACCCGACGCCGCCGTGACACGGTCGTCGCGTAGGGCAGAGACCGAGTCGACGACGACCAGGGTTGGACGAAATCGCGCGATGACCTGTTCGGCGCTCGAGACGTCACCGGTCGCCACGACGGCGAGGTCGGCCGGCACCGGCCCGAGTCGGCGGGCCCGTCGTGCCACTTGCGCCGCCGACTCCTCGGCGGCGACCAGCACCACCGAGGCGGCCCGCGCCGCGAGGGACCGCATCGCCTGCAGCGCCAGTGTTGACTTGCCAACGCCCGGCTCACCGAACAGCAGGGTCGTCGAACCCGCGACGAAGCCCCCGCCGAGCACGCGGTCGAGCTCGGCGAGGCCACTCGCCACGACCAGCCCCTCGTCGATCGTGGTGGCGAGCAGTGACGTGGGCGCGGCGATGCGCTCATGGTCGTACTGTTCGCTGACGGCGTTCCACTCCCCGCAGGACTGGCACCGGCCCACCCATCGCGGGCTCGAGGCACCACAGGTGCCACAGGCGTAGGACGTTCTGGTCTTCACGCGACGCACCCTAGGCGCGCCGTGTCACGTGACTACGGTGTCACGTCCTCGAAGTCAACCGACGGCGGCAGGCCCTCGACACCCTCGAAGGTGAGCGTCGTGCCGTCGTCGCCGTCGGCGGTGTCGACCACGATGGTCTGGCCGGCGCGGAACTCCTTGAACAGGATCTTCTCGCTGAGCACGTCCTCGACGTACTGCTGGACGGCCCGACGCAGGGGCCGCGCGCCCAGTTCGGGGTCGTACCCCTTCTCGGCGAGGAAGCCTTGGGCCGCGGCCGAGAGCTCCAGACCGAGCCCTTGCACACCCAACTGCTCGCGCAGCCGACCAATGAAGAGGTCAGCGATCGCGATGACTTCGGGCCTCGTGAGCTCGTGGAACACGATGGTCTCGTCGATCCGGTTGAGGAACTCGGGCCGGAAGTGGGCCTTGAGGGCCTGATTCACCTTTTCCTTCATCCGCTCGTGGGTCACGAGGTCCGAGCCCTTGCCAAAGCCGATCGCGGCCTTGCGCAAGTCGGCGGTGCCGAGGTTGGACGTCATGATCAAGATGGTGTTCTTGAAGTCGACCGCGCGTCCCTGGGAGTCGGTGAGACGTCCGTCCTCGAGGATCTGCAACAGCGTGTTGAAGACGTCGGGGTGGGCCTTCTCGACCTCGTCGAAGAGCACGACCGAGAAGGGCTTGCGGCGCACGGCCTCGGTCAGCTGACCACCCTCGTCGTAGCCGACGTACCCGGGGGGCGAACCCACCAGTCGGCTCACCGAGTGCTTCTCCATGTACTCGGACATGTCGAGCTGGATGAGGGCGTCCTCGTCGTCGAACAGGAACTCGGCCAACGTCTTGGCCAACTCGGTCTTGCCGACCCCGGTCGGCCCGAGGAAGATGAACGAGCCGCCGGGACGCTTGGGGTCCTTCAAGCCCGCCCGCGTGCGGCGAATCGCCCGGCTCAGCGCGCTGATCGCCTCGTCCTGGCCAATGATGCGCTTGTGGAGCTCCTCTTCCATGCGCAGCAACTTGGAGGTCTCCTCCTCGGTCAACCGATAGACGGGGATGCCCGTCCAGTTGGCGAGCACCTCGGCGATGGTGTCCTCGTCGACCAGGTCGAACGTGGAGCCACCGGCGGACTTCACCGACGCATCAAGGGTGTCCTTCTTGGTCAAGAGGTCGCGCTCCTGCTCGTCCAGGGCCTTGGCCTGGTCGAGTGCGCCGCGCTCCATCGCCGTCTCCTTGTCCGCGCGCACGCGGGCGATGTCCTCGTCAAAGCGCTTCGCCGCGGGCGGTGCGTCCATGCGACGGATTCGCAGGCGACTGCCGGCCTCGTCGATGAGGTCGATCGCCTTGTCGGGCAAGAAGCGGTCGGCGATGTAGCGGTCAGCGAGGTTCGCGGCCGCGATCAGTGCCTGATCAGTGATCTTGACCGCGTGGAACTCCTCGTAGACCTCGCGCAGGCCCTTCAGGATCTCGATGGTCATCGCCACCGAGGGCTGCTCGACCTTGACCGGCTGGAAGCGGCGCTCGAGCGCGGCGTCCTTCTCGATGTGCTTGCGGTACTCGTCGATGGTCGTCGCGCCAACGGTCTGCAACTCGCCGCGCGCGAGCATCGGCTTGAGTATCGAAGCGGCGTCGATCGCCCCCTCGGCGGCACCCGCGCCGACGAGCGTGTGGATCTCGTCGATGAACAAAATGATGTCCCCGCGCGTGCGGATCTCCTTGAGGACCTTCTTCAGGCGCTCCTCAAAGTCACCGCGGTAGCGGCTCCCCGCGACCAGCGCCCCCAGGTCGAGCGTGTACAACTGCTTGTCGGCGAGGGTCACCGGAACCTGGTTCGCGACGATCTTCTGGGCGAGGCCCTCGACGATCGCCGTCTTACCGACGCCGGGCTCACCGATGAGCACCGGGTTGTTCTTCGTTCGACGCGAGAGGACCTGCATCACGCGTTCGACTTCCTTCTCACGTCCGACCAGTGGGTCGAGCTTGCCTTCGCGAGCGAACTGGGTGAGGTTGCGACCGAACTGGTCGAGCACGGCCGAGCCGCCCGACGCCTCCGAATCGCCCTTCTGACCGCTCGGCGAGACGCTGGCGCCCGCCTCCTTGCCCGATTGACCCGACATCATCTGCATCACCTGGGCGCGCACGCGCGCCATGTCCGCCCCGAGGTCGTTGAGCACCTGGGCCGCCACGCCGTCGCCCTCACGCACCAGTCCGAGCAGCATGTGCTCGGTGCCGATGTAGGAGTGTCCCAACTGCAGCGCCTCGCGCAGCGAGAGCTCGAGGACCTTCTTGGCGCGGGGGGTGAACGGCGGCGAGCCCGGCGACGGGTTCGAATTCGTCCCAATGGCCTCCTCGACCTTCTCGCGCACCACGTCGAAGGTGACCCCGAGGGCGTCCAACGCCTTAGCGGCGACGCCTTCGCCCTCGCGGATGAGTCCCAGCAGGATGTGCTCGGTGCCGATGAAGGCGTGGTTCAACTCGCGGGCTTCTTCCTGGGCGAGAACCAGGACTCGTCGGGCTCGGTCTGTAAATCGTTCGAACAACGTTCATCCTTTACGTGCTGATATGTAGCAGTGTACCGGTGCCGCGTGACTGACCGGCCTCACCGGTCGACGGCGCGGGCGCTCATCTAATGTGGGGACCGTGAACCCCCACGAGCGGTTGCGGTTGCCCCTGGTCGAGCGCGACCTCGAACGGCTCGAATCGCTGCTGGCCGACTCGGTGATCGTCGGCGATCCGTACTTGGACGAAGTCACCACCCACCTCATCTACGCGGGCGGTAAGCGGTTACGACCGATGCTGGCGATCGCCTCGGCCACCTACGGGGAGCGTGACGCCACCGAGGAGGACCTCCTGGGGGGTATCTCGCTCGAGCTGATGCACCTCGCGTCGCTCTACCACGACGACGTCATGGACGAGGCCGAGGTGCGCCGCAACGTCGACAGCGTCAACGCCCGGTACGGCAACCTGGTCGCCATTGTCGCCGGTGACTACCTGATGGCTCGTTCCGCGGGCATCGCCGCCGACCTCGGCACCGACGTCGCGGGCCTCATGGCTCGCACCCTCGCGTGGCTGACGCGCGGCCAGGTCTCCGAAGTTCGCACGTCGTACTCGGTCGAACGCACCGAGGACGACTACTTCGAAGCCATCGAGGGTAAGACCGGCTCGCTGATGTCCGCCAGTTGTCGCGTGGGCGCCATCACCGCCGACCACGGCCACGAGTACACCGAGGCCCTGACCGAGTTCGGGCGGTGCTTCGGGATGGTCTATCAGCTGCGCGATGACATCCTGGACGTCATCGCGGTCGACAACGAGCTCGGTAAGCCGGCCGGTCAGGATCTCGCCGAAGGCATCTACAACCTGCCCACGCTGTTCGCGCTGCGCGACGAAACGATCGGCGACGAGTTGAGGTCCATTCTCGGCGTCGCACTGAACGACGACGAGCGTGAACGGGCCCGCAAACTGGTCATCGCGACCGACGGCGTTCGACGAACGGTCGACGCCGCCCAGCGCTTCCTCGGCCTCGCGCGCGACGCCATTGCCGTGTTGCCCAGTGACGGCCTGCGTCGCGGCTTCGGCTCACTGATCGAGTCACTGCTCGACGACCTCCCCGTCGTCTAGACCGTCTCTTTGGCGACCTCGCCGACGCGGTCACGTCCGTGAGGTGGCTCGGTAGCGGATGGGAACGCGCCGTCGAGTCGCCGTGCATAGTTCGTGCGCGTTGTCGAGCGCCTCGACGTCGGCCGTGGCTCGGCGCGGTGGAGGCTAGGCCAGCGCGTCGGCGCCCAGGGTGAACGCGCCGACGACGCCGGCGCTCGCGCCGAGTTCGGGAGCGACGACGTAAGAGTCGATCTCGTTGGTCAGCTGGGCGACCGCGAGGTAGCCGTTCAGCGAGTCGCGCACTTTCTCTCGAATTCGCCCGAGCAGGCCGGGCACCGACATGATGCCGCCGCCGAGGATGACGACCTGCGCCGCGGTGATCGTGACGACGTTGCGCACCGCGTCGGCGAGGTACTCGCTTTCGAGTTCCCACGCGACGTGGTTTGCCGGCAGCGGTGAGCCGCCCTCGTGCTTCCAGCGCTGGGCCACGGCGACACCGCTCGCCAGGCCCTCGAGGCAGTCGCCGTGTATCGGGCACGAGCCGGCGAAGTCGTCACCGGCGCGACGCGCCACGACCATGTGGCCGAGTTCGGGGTGCAGCAGTCCGTGCACCACGCGACCGCCAACGACCAGACCGCCCCCAATGCCCGTGCCGATGGTGAGGTAGACCACCACGTCCTTGCCCCGGCCGGCTCCGAATCGAAACTCGGCGAGCGCCGCGGCACCGGTGTCCGTGTCGATGCCCATCGGCAACGCGCCAAACTCGCGTTCGATGAACTGGGACCACGAGACCCCCCGCCACGGGATCTTGGGCGTGGTGTTCGTGATCGTGGAACGGGTCAGGTCGACGGGGCCAAACGACGCGACGCCGATCGCCCCCAGCGGCGACTCGGCGTCGCGCTGGCGCAGCCAGGCCGTCACTCGATCAAGCGTCTCGCGTGGCGTGGTGGTCGCGATCACGTAGTGCTCGGCGTCGCGAACGTCGCGCCACGCGCGCCCCACGGCGAGCACCACCTTGGTGCCGCCCGCCTCGATTGCTCCGATCATCGGATCCACGACGATCCCCTCGACCAATCGAGCCTAGGCACCCGACGGTGACGCCCGCCACGGGCGGACCGAACGCCCTGGACCGCGACGCGCTCGGCGGGCCGTCAAGGGGCCGCTAGTCGCGCCGCGGCTTCAGCGTCGGAAAGGCGATGACCTCTCGAATGTTGGACTCGTCAGCCAGCAGCATCACCAGGCGGTCGATGCCCAGACCGAGGCCGGCCGTAGGCGGGAGCCCCCACTCGAGTGCGCGCAGGTAGTCCTCGTCGATGCGCATCGCTTCGTCGTCACCGGCCGCCGCCAGCCGGGCCTGCTCTTCGAAGCGGAGCCGCTGGTCGACGGGGTCGTTCAGCTCGCTGAACCCGTTGGAGAGCTCGCGGCCGACGGCGTAGGACTCGAAACGCTCGGTCAACGTGGTGTCGTTACGGTGGCGTCGCGCCAGCGGTGACACCTCGACCGGGTGGTCGGTGACAAAGACCGGGTCCCAGAGCGAGGACTCGGCCGACGCCTCGAACAGCTCGGCGAGACAGCGTCCCGCACCCCACGCCTCGGGCACTTCGACGTCGCGTTGGGCGAGGAGGTTGGCCAGGTGGCGTCGTGGCGTGTGCACCGACACCTCCTCGCCGACGGCCTCACTGGTCAATTCGGCCATGGTCCGTCGGGGCCAGGGGGTGGCGAAGGAGAGCGGACGGCCCTGGTAACTAATCTCGGTCGATCCCAGCACATCGGTCGCCACGTTGGCGACGAGCTCCTCGGTGAAGTTCATCATGTTCTCGTAGTCCCAGTAGGCCGCGTAGAGCTCGAGCATCGTGAACTCGGGGTTGTGGCGGGGGCTGACGCCCTCGTTGCGAAAGACCCGTCCCAGTTCGAAGACCCGCTCGAAGCCGCCAACGACCAGCCGCTTCAGCCACAGTTCGGGTGCGATTCGCAGGTAGAACTGGCTGTCGAGTGCGTTATGAAAGGTCGAGAACGGCCGCGCCGAGGCACCCGTAGGGATCGGGTTGAGAATCGGGGTCTCCACCTCCATGAAGTTCGCGGCCCAGCAACGCTCCCGGGCCGAGCGCAGGACGTCGCTTCGCCGCGCGAGGGTGAGCCGTGACTTCTCGTTCGCCCAGAGGTCGGCCTCGCGGTGGCGGTATCGCAAGTCGAAGTCGGCGATCCCGGCCCACTTGTCACCGAAGTTGTGTTGGGCGACGGCCAGCGTCGACCACGACACCACCTTCACCGAGAGCTCGCCGCGCTTGGTGCGCACGACTTCGCCGACCACGCCCACCCAGTCACCGAGGTGGAGCCGAACGAACTCGTCGAACCGCTCGGTCAGGGCCGCCAGGGCGAAGAGCTGCACCTCGCCGGTCGAGTCGCGCATGGTGGCGAAGGCGAGCTTGCCCTGGGTGCGCAGCAGCATGACGCGACCCGCGACGTGCACCGTCACCCCGGACTCCTCGCCGTCGATCAGGTGGTCCCAGGTCTGCTGCAGGTCGCCCGCGTAGGCGTTGTGCGCGAATGAGTACGGTGTCACGTCGCCTCTCCCAAATGGTTCCGTTCATGCACGATACGCAATCCGTGCAGGGTGAGCCACGGCTCGACGACGTCGACGGTGTTGGTGTGGGGTGCGATCAGGCCCGCGAGTCCCCCGGTCGCGATGACCCGCGCCGGTCCCAGCTCCTCGAGAATCCGCTGGGTGACCCCGTCAACCTGGGCGGCGAACCCGTAGAGGACGCCGGACTGAATCGACTCCACGGTCGAGCGGCCAATGACCGAACGGGGTCGCACGAGCTCGACCGAGCGCAGCGCCGCCGCCTGGGTGTAGAGCGCCTCGAGGGAGATCGCCACCCCGGGGGCAATCGCACCGCCGAGGTACTCCCCGCGCGCGCTGATCGCGTCGAAGGTCGTGGCGGTGCCCAGGTCGACCACGACCGAGGCGCCCGGGTAGAGGTCGAAGGCCCCCACGGCGTTGGCGATCCGATCGGCGCCCACTTCGCGGGGGCTGTCGTAGAGGATCGCCATGCCCGACTTGGTGCCCGGTCCCAGGACCGTGATCGGCAGGCTGGCGAACCATCGATTGGCCATTCGGCGAAGCTGGGTCGACACCGTGGGCACCGACGAGCAGATGGCGATCGCGCTGACGGCGTCGCGCAGATCGAGCCCCTCGAGGTCGAGCAGCTGGGTGAGCACCATGGCGTGCTCGTCGGGCGTTCGCTCAGTGATCGTCGAGAGCCGCCAGTGGTAGGCGAGGCCGTGCTCGTCGGACGCGCGGGCGAAACCCATGGCGTCACCGCCCCCGGCGCTGGCCTCGCCGAACAACCCGATCACCGTCTCGGTGTTACCGACGTCCATCGCCAACAGCATCAGGCCCTCCCCCGTACGTAGACCTCGCGATTGTCGATGAGTCGCACTCCGTCGACGACGCCGGCGACGAGCGCGCGACGCGGCCCCGTCTCGTCATCGCCGGTGCGTTCCAGGGTCAGCGGGTCAACCACCTCGGCGTAGGCCATCTCGACCGACGCGGCGGCCAAGACATCGCGCATCACCGACCGCATCGACTCGGCCGGCCCCTCGATCGAGGCCGCACGATCGAGCGCCTCGTGCAGCGACAGCGCGCGCGTACGCGCGCTCGGGTCGAGGCGGACGTTGCGGCTCGAGATCGCCAGGCCGTCGGAATCGCGAACGATCGGGCAGCCCACCACCGTCACGTCGAAGCCGAGATCGAACAGCAGCCGGCGCACGACCGCCAACTGCTGGAAGTCCTTCTCACCGAAGTAGGCGCGACAGGGCCCGGTGATCACGGCCAGCTTGGCCACTACACTCGCGACCCCGTCGAAGTGGCCCGGCCGGCCGGCACCCTCGAGTGCGTCACTCACGCCGCGCACGCTCACCGTCGTGGCGGTCGCGTCGGGGTAGGCCGGCCACATCTCGTCGAGCGCTGGCTCGACGAGGGCGTCGACGCCCATGTCGGCGGCGAGCGCTCGGTCGTGTTCGGGCGTACGCGGGTAGGCCCGCAGGTCATCGGGGCGATCGAACTGACGAGGGTTCACGAAGATCGTCAGCAGCACGTAGTCGCCGTTGGCGCGCGCCGCCGCGACGAGGGACTCGTGGCCCCGGTGCAGTGCGCCCATCGTCGGAACCAGTCCGATGCGCCGTCCGGCCGCGCGCTGCTCGTCGGCCAGCCGACGCCACCGCTCGACGCCGGTGAGCCGCTGCACTACGCCAGGCTTCGCGAGCGCTCTTCGGCGAGCTCGAAGGCCTCGCGCGCGAGCGCCACGTACAACTCGCGTTCGCGTTCGGGGATTGCCGCCAGGTGCGCGTCGATGGTGGCGACGTCACCGCGCGAGGCGGGTCCGGTCAGCGCGTCGCGCGGCCCCATCGCCGCCACGTCCGCGAGCGCCATCGCCGACAGCGGCGTGAAGTCCTCGAGCGTGAGCCCGGCCGCCTCGGCGAGACGACCGACGTGGCCGAGCAGCGCCACGAGGTGGTTGGCCGCGACCGTCGCCGCGGCGTGGTAGGCCGTGCGCGCCTCACTCGCCAAGCTACGGGCTCGTCCGGCGAGTGACGCGACGAGTTCTCGAGCGATCGGGTCGCCGGCCACGACGAAGGTGGCCCCGACGAGGCGCCGCGCGCCGAGGTCCCCGTTGGGCATGGTGATCAAGGGGTGCAGGGAGGCCACGCGCGGATGCGGTGCGAGCACCGCGAGGGTGCGCGACCCCGCCACGTGGGCGACGACGCGCGAGGGCTCAACCGGGAGTCGCCCGGCCAACGCCGCGATCTCGTCGTCGGGCACGGCCAGCAGCACGAGGTCGACGGCGCCGATGGTTGCGAGGTCGTCGTGGTGCACGACCTGGATCGCGTGGCCACGCGGCGCGAGGGCGTTAGCAAAGGAGGTGCCGGCTCGCCCGGCCCCCACGATGGCGATGTTCATGGTCACTCCGTTCCGGCCCCGAGGGTGCCGTTCGGCTACTGCAATGACTCGAGTGTATCGAGAACGGCGACGCGCCCGAACGATCGCTCGACGTCGTCCTGACTCACGAGATCGGGCGCGAGTTCGCGCCACGGAACCAGGACGAAGGCTCGCTCGAAGGCCCGGGGGTGAGGAACGATGAGCTCGGGGTCGTCGCTCTCAAACCCGTCGACCCACACGACGTCGACATCCAGGGTGCGCGGACCCCAGCGAACGTCGCGTCGGCGGCCCCGGGCGGTTTCGGCGGCGTGAGCGCGCTCGAGGATCGCCCACGGGCTCATCGTGGTCGTGATCTCGACGACGAGATTCCAGAAGTCGTCCTGGCTGACGCCACCGACCGGCTCGCTCTGGTATACCCGCGAGACGCGATGCGCCTCGGCGCCGACGACGATCTCGACGCCGACGCGCAGGTGGGCCGCCCGGTCGCCGACGTTGCTGCCCAGCGACAGAAAGACTCGCGACGTCACCGACCCACCGTGCACCGAACGCCGACCGTCGCCACGTCTTGGGGCACCGGCGGTCGGGTCTTGCGCGCGACCACGGTCACCGACTCGATCGCGTCGTCCAACGCCAAGACCTCACGGGCGACCCGAAAGACCAGCGTCTCGAGCAGGAGGAACCGGCCCTCGGTGGCCACGCGTTCGGCGAGGGCCAGCACGTCGGCGTAGTTCGTCGTTTCGCTGAGGTCGTCGCTGATGGCCGCGGCCTCGATCGCGCGCACCAGGTCGAGGTCGATCTCGATCGGCTGGGCGCGATCCCGCTCCTCGGCCAACACCCCGACGATCACTGAGCAGCGCAGTCCGCGCAACTCGATGCGGTCGCCCGATGATTCGTCGCGGTCGTTCACGACGCCTCGGGCAAGTCGAAGAGGACCGACCGACCGTCGGGGCCCATCGAGCGGCGAAAGAGCCGCTCGACGAGCGCAATCGACGCGGGCACCGACGCGACCCGCTTGGACCAGACCAGGTAGCCCGCCACCACGCCCAGCAGTCGGTCCGAGACGTCGTCACCGTGCAAGAGGACGACCACGCCCATCTTCATCGAGTCGGCAAGGTCCCGGTAGCACGCCTCGAGGACAACGCGCTGGTGGGCACCGCCGCGCAGCGCGTAGTGACTGGCCGTGAGCCCGTGCTCGAGGTAAGCGCTCAGATTCTGCATCACCGGCAGAATCGAGATGACGCGGGTGAAGCCCTGGTGGCGCAGCCAGAGCAGCTCCTCGTCGCGACGAACTCGTCGGTGTACCGCAGTCGCGCCGCCGGGCCGGTCCGAGACCGCGAGGATCCCGCGGTAGACCCACGTGAAGTTGCGCGGCTCGATGCCGACCGCCCACTTGCCCTTCACGTCGTGGCCCCCGCAATTGGTCGGGCCACCACGTCGCGCAGCTGCACGGTCGCCACCACGTCGTGCGCTCGAACCAGGTCGACCCCGCACAGCATGGCCCACGCGGCTGTGGCGAGGGACCCCTCGAGGCGGTCCTCGACGTCCAGCGCCGGTCGCGACAGTCCACCGAGAAAGCGCTTGCGGCTCGTCCCGACGAGGACGCCCGCGTCAAACCGGCGGGCGAGCTCGACGAACCGGTCGAGGTTGGCGAGCAGAGTCCAGTTGTGCGCGGCAGACTTGCCGAACCCAATGCCCGGATCGATCCAGAGGCGGCCGATCCCGGCCCGGCGGGCCCGCAGGGCCTGCGCCTCGAGAAAGGCGTAGACCTCGCCCACGACGTCGTCGTAGTGGGGGTCGTCCTGCATCGTCGCCGGCGGGCCCTGGGCGTGCATGGCGACGTAACCCACGCCCAGCTCACCCGCCAGTTCGAGCAGGGAGCACGATACGTCGTTGATCACGACGGCCCCGGCTCGAACGGCGGCTCGAGCGACGGCCTCCTTGGTCGTGTCGACCGAGACGGGTCCCAGGAGGGCGAGCTCGGCGACCACCGGTACCACTCTGGCGAGCTCGTCGTCGACCGTAACGGGCGTCGCCCCCGGTCGCGTCGACTCGCCACCGACGTCGACGGCGTCGCATCCGGCTTCGAAGAAGGCGCGCCCACGCGCCACGGCGTCACGCGGGACCAGCGTGCGCGACTCGGGGAAGAACGAGTCGGGCGTGACGTTCACGATGCCCAGCACGCCCGGGGCTAGCGCCACGTCGACCGCCGCTGGTGGATGTACTGCAGGGCCTCGGCCCGGTAGGCCGGATCGTCACGAAAGATGCCGCGAACGGCCGAGGTGACCGTGGTCGCCCCGGCCTTCTTCACCCCGCGCATCGACATGCAGAAGTGCTCGGCCTCCAGGACAACGATCGAGCCCCGCGAGGACAGCTCGCGTTCCATGGCCTCGACGATCTCGGTGGTCATGCGCTCTTGGACCTGGAGGCGTCGCGCGTAGCCCTCGACCAGCCGGGCGAGCTTGGACAGGCCAGTGATCCGACCCTCGGGCCCGGGCAGGTAGGCCACGTGGGCGTGGCCGACGAAGGGGATGAGGTGGTGTTCGCACAGCGACGCGAACGGGATGTCGCGCACCATCACGATCTCGTCGTGACCCGCCTCGAAGGTGACCCGCAGGTGCTCGCCCGGGTCGGCCTCAATCCCCTCGAAGAGCTCGACGTACATCTCGGCGACCCGCCGTGGCGTCTCGAGCAGCCCCGCGCGCGCCGGGTCCTCGCCGATGGCCTCGAGCAACTCGCGCACGAGGGCCTCGACGCGCGGCCGGTCAACCACGATCACACCTCGCCGACGTAGGTATAGATGCCGTCGAGGTTCCGGTACCGCTCATTGACGTCGAGACCGTAGCCCACCACGAACGCCGGACCGATGGCGAAACCCACGTACTTCAGGTCCTGCTCGACGCGCTGCTCGCCCTCCTTGAGCAGCAGGGCGCAGACCTCGAGGCTGCGCGGGCCGCGCGCCCCGAGGTACTGGCGCAGGTAGTTGAGCGTCAGCCCCGAGTCCACAACGTCCTCCACGATGAGCACGTCGCGATCGGCCAGGTCGACGTCGAGGTCCTTGACGATGCGCACCACGCCGCTCGTCTTGGTCGCCGCCCCGTAGCTCGACACCGCCATGAAGTCGACCTCGACGGGCAACTCGATCGCCCGCATCAGGTCCGACATGAAGTTGATCGCGCCCTTGAGGACGCACACCAGCAGCGGGGGTCGCCCGGCGTAGTCGAGCGTGATCGCCCGCCCCAGCTCCACGATTCGCTCGCGGACGTCGTCGGCCGCCACGACCACCTCACCCAGGTCGTGGGCGGCCCAGTGAGCGGTCAAGTTCTTGTCGTCGCGCGAACCCATGCCCGGCCAGCGTAGTGGAGCTACTCCAGCGTTAGGAACTGGTGTCGACGGCTCAGCCGCCTGGCGCCGGCGAGCTGCGCGGCGACGGCTTCGCCCGTCACCACCGCGATCGCCCGCTCGACGTCGGCCCCGCTCGGGGGGTGGGCCTCGTCGTCGCGGGTGTCGCGCAGGCGCTCGCGAAGCCAACGCCGCAGCCGGGCCCGGGGCCACGCGCGCAACTCACGACAGTCCACCGCCTCGAGCGCTCGCTCGTCGGCGACCAGCTCGTCCAGCCAGGCGCGCTCGTCGAAGAGCAGCGCCGCCTGGTGGGCGAGGATCGGCACGACGTCGCGCTCGGCGACCTCGTTGAGCAGCGGCACCACTTCGTGGCGCACGCGGTTGCGCCGGTAGCGCGGGTCGTCGTTGGTCTCGTCACGCCGCGCCACCACGCCCGACGCCGCGACGTAGTCGTGCAGCGCCGCGCGCCGCACGTCGCGCAGTGGCTTGGTCGCGTCACCGACCATTGGCGAGAGGCCGTCCAACCCGGCACCGCGAAGCAGGTTGAGCACGATGGTCTCGGCGAGGTCATCCATCGTGTGTCCGGTCAGGGCCCCCGGAGCCAGCACCGTTCGTCGCGCGGCCCGCGCGCGGGCCTCGAGGTTCGACCCGCCAGCCACCGCCACGACGTGGGTCACCACCGGCACCCCGAGTTCGCGCCCGAGCGACTCGACGAACCGGGCGTCGTCGCCGCTCGTCGCGCGCAGCCCGTGATCGACGTGCTGAACCGTCACGACCAGGTCGGCCTCGAGGGCGAGCAGCAGCAGGCCGACCGAATCGGGCCCACCGGACACGGCGACGTCGACCAGCGTACCCGCGGGCGGGAAGTGACACGCGTCGAGCATTCTCACCTCACTCACGCTCTGTAGGTTACGGAGTCGCTCACCCGGCGACGGGCGAATACCCGCGCGGCGAGGTAGAGCGAGGCGCCGAGGACCCCGACGAAGAAGCCGATGGGCAGGTTGAACGTGTACGACGCGGCTATCGATACCCACACGGTGAGCACCGAGAGCGCCACCGAGAGCGCGATGGCCAGTCCCGGCCGGGCGACCAGGACGCGCGCGGCGGCCGGTGGGCCGATCATCAGCGAGAACGTGAGCAGGGCCCCGACGACCGGCACCGTCAATGCCGTCGCGAGGGCCACGACCGCGAGAAACAAGACGTCGACCAGCGTGGCGTTCACCCCCCGCGCGCGCGCGAGTTCGGGTGCGACCGACGTGTAGACGAGTGGTCGATAGAGCCAACCCAGGGCGAGCACACTCAGTGCCCCGAGCACCAGTACCGGCCACAGCTGGGCGCTCGAGACCCCGAGGATCTCGCCGAAGAGCAGGGCGTTGATCGTCGGCTCGTAGATCAGGCTCGCCGACAGGAACGCCGCGCCGAGCGCCAGCATCGCGACCAGCGAGAGCGCGGTCGCCACGTCGTTGCGCACGCGACGGCTCGTCACCCCGATGCCGAGCGCCGAGAGCAGGGCGAACGAGACGAGACCGACGAGCGGGTTCATCCCCACGAGGTACGCCCCCGCGGCGCCGGCGAAGGCCCCGTTGGGGATTGCGTGGGCGGCGAAGGACGCGCCGCGCACCACGACGAAGAAGCCGACCGCGCCGGCGAGCAGCGCGACGACGGTGCCGCTCAGCCAGGCGTTGGTCATGAAGCTCGCGAACACTACGACCACCCGGCGGCGACGCTCGGCGACGGCGCGGCGCGATGCACGACGCTCGCGATCACGTACTCGACGAGTACCACCGCGACGACGAAGAAGCTGACCGGCAGCCCGCGGTGCGACGGGAACCAGTAGTAACTGTCGTAGGCGAAGAGCACGCCGAGCCAGGTCGCGACCACCCCGAGCACGACCGCCAGCACGACGCCGACCGCGAAGCGCCTCGCCACGCGCAGTGCGCTGGCCGGTGGTCCGATGAGCAGCGCGGTCGACAGAATGGCGCCGATCACAATCGCCGACATGCCGACCGCGACGGCGAGCAGGATCATAAAGACCAGCCCCACCCAGCGAACGCGGACGCCGCGGGCGACGGCGAGCTCTACGCTGAGCGAGCTGAGTAGCAGCGGGCGCGCGATCGCCGCCAGCGCCACCAGCACCCCCGCGCTGAGCCACGACACCTGCGCCAGCGTCGACGGGCCCACGGTGAAGATGGACCCGAAGAGGATCAGCTGGGTCGTGCCAGTGGCCGAGCTGTCGCGCGCGGCGAGAAAGAGGAAGAGCGCGGCCAGGCCCATCGCCGCCCCGAGCACGACGCCCGTGGCGATGTCGCGACCCTTGACGCGTTGGACCCCGATCGCGTCCATCGCGCCGGCGCCGGCGACGCCGCCGCCGATAAAGCCGGCGAGGGGGGCCAACCCGACCAAGAAGGCCCCGGCACCCCCCGCGGTCGCGACGTCGGTGAGTGCGTGGCCGGCGAAGGACTGGCCGCGCAGGACGGTGAAGACCCCGACGATGGCCGAGACGACCGCGACGACGAACCCGACGAGCAGCGCGGTGCGAACGGTGCCGTTGGCCCACCACCCCGGTTCGAAGAGCCAGCTCATCAGAGCTACTCCACCACGAACTCGGGGTGCTGGTCGCTCGGCGCTGGCCCCACGGGCAACGCCGTCGCCACGACCAGCACCCGACCGTGCACGCGGAGCACGTCGACGTGGTGGCCGTACAGGGCACTCAGCACGCTCGGGCGAACGACCTCGTCGGTGGTGCCGCTCGCGACGTGGCCGTTGGCCACGTAGACCACGCGGTCCATCACCGGCAGCAGCGGATTCATCTCGTGGGCCGAGAGCAGGATGGCGACGCGTTGACGCTGGGACACCCGGTGCAAGAGGGCAATGATCTCCTCGACGCTGCCGGGATCGAGGTTGGCCAAGGGCTCATCGAGCAGCAGCAGCTCGGGTCGACTGATGAGGGCGTGGGCGACCAGCACGCGCTGCTGCTCACCACCCGACAGTCCCCCGACGCGTCGGTCGGCGAAGGACCCGGCGTCCACGGCGTCGAGCATCTCGTCGACCGCGGCGTGCAGCGCTCGAGGACGGCGGCTAAGTCCGTAGCGATGTCCGTCGGCGCCCAGCGCCACGAGGTCCCGGGCGCGGATCGGCAGGTCCGGATCGAAGAGCACCTTCTGGGGCACGTACCCGATCGACCGGTTCGCGCGGGTGATCGGCTCGCCGTGGACCAGGACCGAACCGGTCACCTGGCGCTGCAGGCCGAGAATGACGCGAAACAGTGTCGTTTTGCCCGCCCCGTTCGAGCCGATGAGACCGGTGAACTCACCGTGATTGATCGAGAAGTTCACGTCGCGCAGAATGTCGCGACCGTCGATGTTGACCGTCGCGCCGCGAACCTCGAGGAGCGGTTGGCTCGCCTCGTGCAGTTGACTGGTCATAACGCCTCCGTCGATCGATGGGTGCCCAACGCGCGAGCCAGGGCCGCCAACTCCGCCAGCATCCACGACTGGTAGTCGTAGCCCGGTGCCGGCATCGTCTCGTAGACCGCGACCACCGGCACGCCCGACGAGACGGCGAGCTCGCGTAGCGCCACGGTCACCGAACTCGTGACTTGGGCGTTGTAGAGCAGCGCCGCCACTCGGTGCCCCTGGATGAGGGTGCGCAGGTGCGCGACGTCCTCGGGTGAAGGGTCGACCCCGTTCATCACGTCCGCCTGGAATCGCCACGGCGTCGCATTCACCACGCCGACGGCGGCGAGCAGGTAGTCGGCCACCGGCTCGGTGCTGGCGACTACTCGTCCCGCGAAGCGTGCGCGCAACGACGCGACGCTGGCGCTCACCGCGCCCACGGCTTGCTCGAATCGGGTGAGCCGGCGCGCGAAGTAGGCCCGGTGCGAGGGCTCGGCCCTGGCGAGGGCTCGCTCGACGGCGTCGGCCACTCGAAGCATCGTCGACGGCCGGTACCAGAGGTGGGGATTGCGCGTGGCGCTGCTCAGGCCGAGCAGGCGCTGCGCGCTGATGACCACGCGCGACGACGACGGCGACGCCGCCTCGAGCTGGTTCATGAACTGGTCGTAGCCCAGGCCGTTCTGGATGACGATGCGCGCCTGGGCGACCGCCTGGGCGACCGAGGTCGACACCTCGAAGGTGTGGGGATCAACGTTGGGGTTGCTCATGATCGCCGTCGCGTGCACGTAGCGGCCGCCCACCTGCGCCGCGACGTTGGCGTACTGGTTCTCCGCACCGACCACGGCCAGTGCGCCCGACGGGCTCGACCCGGCGTTGCAGCCACTCAGCACGAGGGCCGTCAGGGTCAGGGTCGTCACGACCAGACCCCCACGGCGCGCCACACCACGGGCGAGGCGCGGACGTTCCCAGCGCGTCTTCTTCGGAATCATTCTGTGTATCATACTCGGAATGCTTCTGATGTACAACTCGGCGACCGATAGACTGACCCCGTGAGTACCCGCAATACGAGCCAACGCCGGGCCATACTCACCTCGCTCGATCAGACGCGCGGGTTCGTCAGCGCTCAGGAGCTCTACGCACGAATCAGCGCCGACGGCGGACGCGTCGCGCTGGCGACCGTCTACGCGCAGCTGAAGAAGCTGGTCGCTAGCGGCGACGTCGACACGGTGATGACTGACCGCGGCGAGAGTCTCTACCGGCGCTGCGCGGCCGATGCGCACCACCACCACCTCGCGTGCCGCGTCTGCGGCGCGACGGTCGAGATCGACATACCGTCCCTCGAGCGCTGGACCGGCGCCGTGCAGCGCGAGCGAGGCTACCGCGACGTTCGCCACGTCCTCGAGTTGACGGGGGTCTGCCCGACGTGTCAGCACCTGTCACGCTGAGCCGCGAACGGCGGGGGGAATTGGACGTGCTGGTCTTCGATGACGCCCGGCGCCTCGGGGTCGACGCTTTCGTGACAACGCGCGTCGGTGGCGTCAGCGACGGACCCTACTTCTCGCTCAACCTCGGCGACCACGTCGGCGACGACGACGAACACGTGCGCGAGAACCGCCGACGAGTGGCGCGCGCGGCCGGGGTCGCGACGAACCACCTCGCCATTCTCCGCCAGGTCCACGGGCGCGAGGTGCTCGAACTCAGCGCGCCGAGCGAGGTGTGCGGCGCCGGCGACGCCCTGGTGACGTCGTCGAGGGAACTCGCGATCGCGGTCCTCGTCGCCGACTGCGTGCCGGTCCTCGTGGTCAACGCCCGACGGGGCCGGATTGGTGTCGTCCACGCCGGCTGGCGGGGTCTGGTCGCCGGCGTGGTGGCGGCCGCCCTGGAGCGCGTCGCGTCGGTCGACGACGTCTACGCCTTCGTCGGACCATCCATCTCGGCCGCGCGCTACCAGGTCGGGCCCACGGTGGCCGATCACTTCGTCGACGTACCGGGCGCGCTGCACGCCGACCACGGTGACCGCAAGCTGCTCGACCTGTCGCGCGTCGTCGAGCACCAGCTCGAGGCGGCCGGCGTCGCCGCCTCGCGGATCTGGTCGTGTGACGAGCGCACCGACGACGACGCCTTCTTTAGCGATCGCGCCGCGCGACCCTGCGGCCGCTTCGCGCTCGTCGCGCGACGGCACCTAGCATCGACGGTCGTGGCAGGGTCATGACGCGACGCGCCCAGCGGTTCACCTACGTGGGGCTCGAGGTATCGCGCGACACCGTCACGGGGTACTACGACAGCGACGGCCGCGCGTTCCGCGAGACCGTCGTCTTCGACGGCGTCGGCGACCTGCGCACCCCCGCGACGCGCAACCTGGCGACCCTCTGGTACCTCATCGCCGGCCTGTCCTACTACAAGACCGGTGCCGCACACCTGGTGGACCTGCGCGGCACGCCCGCCGGACCCCGGGGACTCGATCTGCTACGGGCCGCGCTGGTCGACGGGCTCGGCGAGTTCGCGTACCGCAACGACCTCGATCTGCGCGACGTCGACGTCGTCGGCGCCGGCGAGTGGGCGTCGGCGTCAACGACGCTCGACCCCGCGCGCGTGCTCACGCCGTTCGGCGGCGGCATCGACTCCATCGTGAGCGTCTCGTCGCTCGCCGCCGACCTCGACCAGGCACTCTTTGTCGTCAGCCCATCCAGCGGCCGCTTCGACGCCCTCGAGGCCGCCGCCGCGGTCACCGGCCTGCCGACGGTTCGCGCGACCAGATCACTCGACGAGTCGCTCCTCGGCGACGGCGAGCCCTTTCTGCGCGGCCACGTGCCCGTCACCGCGATGGTGACGCTGCTGGCCAGCGTCGCCGCCAGCGCGGACGGACGCGGCGGCGTGGTGATGAGCAACGAGCACTCGGCGTCAGTACCCAACCTCGTGCGCGGCGACCGCGCGATCAATCACCAGTGGAGCAAGTCCTTTGCGGCCGAGCTGCTCATCGGCGACGCCGTCGCCGAGGCCGTCGGTGCGACCCTCGACGTCGCGAGCCTGCTGCGCGACCGCACCGAGGTGTGGGTCGCTCGCCGCTTCAGCGAGCTCGTCTCGTACCACGGGGTCTTTCGCAGCTGCAATCGGGCCTTCGCCCAGTCGCCGTCGGCGCGCGCGACGACCTGGTGTGGCGAATGCGACAAGTGCCTCTTCATCGACCTCGTGCTCGCCCCGTTTTTCGCGCGAGACGCGCTGCGCGCGATCTTTCGCGCTGAGCCGCTGGCCTCGCCCGCCCACGAGGCGCGCTTGCGCACGCTGGTCGGTTTGGGCGACGAGCACAAGCCCTTCGACTGCGTCGGTGACCCCGACGAGAGCGCCACCGCGCTGCACCTCGTCGTCGCGCGCGGCAACTGGGCCGACGCGACACACCTGGCCGAACTGGCCCGGCTCGTTCGGCCCATGAGCGACCCGTTCGAACCGCGAGGACCCAGCCGTGTTCCGGCCCACTGGCTTCGCTGACCTCGCCGGACGGCGAGTCGGTATCTTCGGCTACGGCGTCGAGGGCCGCGCCACCGAGGCCCGGCTCCGGCTGGTCGGCGCCGAGTGCGTGCTCGTTGACGACGATCCGGCGGCGGGCGTCCTCGTCACTGACCGCGGCGGCCTCGAGGCCCTGGCCACGTGCGCGGCGGTCATCAAGGGTCCCGGCATCCCGCGGCGGCGGGCCGACGTGCTCGCGCTCGAGCGAGAGGTAGCCGTCGTGTCGGCCCTGGACCTCTGGCTCCACGAGGTCGATCGACGGCGAGTCATCGGGGTCACCGGAACCAAGGGCAAGTCGAGCACGACGGCCCTCATTGACTTCGCCCTGCGCTGTCTCGGCGAGACGTCCCAGTGCCTCGGCAACATCGGCCAGCCCCCCTACGACCCCGCGGTCGACACCAGCGAGGGCTGGCTCGCCGTCGAGATCTCGAGCTTTCAATGCGTGGACGTGACGGTCGCGCCGGCTACCGTGGTCGTCACCTCCCTCGGTGCCGATCACCTCGACTGGCACGGCTCACTCGCCCAGTACCACCACGACAAGCTTTCGCTCACGCGCGCGGCGGGACCCCACGTCACCCTCGTGCCCACGAACCGCGTGTTCGTCGAACAACGTGATCAGCTCGGTGGTGAGGTGATCGCGGTCGCCGCCGACGAAACCGGGCTCGCCGTTTCTCTACACCTGCTGGGGGCTCACAACGACCAGAACGTGGCCCTCGCGCTGGCGGCGGTGGCCAACGCGACGGGACGAACCATCGCCGACGTCCGACGAGCCGTCGTCGAGCGAGCCGACGACTTCGTGGCGCTCGCCGGACGACTTACGCTGGTGGCGACCCTCGAGCGCGACGGCCACCGTTGGCGCTTCGTCGACGACGGACTGGCCACCGCGCCGCTGCCGACCATCGCCGCGCTGGCGGTCTTCGTTGATGACCCGGTCGCCCTGATCGTCGGCGGGTTTGACCGCGGCGTTGACTACGAAGACTTGGCCAACGCGGTTCGAGCTCGCGTGCGTCCGACGACGGTGATCACGACCGGCAGCGTCGGCGACCGAATCGGCCGCGCCATCACCGCCGTCGCGCCGAGCGTGGCCCCGTACGCGGCGCGCGACCTCGACGACGCCGTCGACTACGCTCACCGCGCGCTCATCGACGGTGGGGTCGTTCTTCTGTCGCCGGCCGCCCCGAGCTTCGACCGCTACCGAAACTGGGAGGCCCGCTCCGCCGACTTCGCGCGCGTCACGCGCGACGTGATCAACCGGAGCCTGGGAAGGGATTCGAACCCTTGACCTGCGCATTACGAATGCGCTGCTCTACCGACTGAGCTACCCAGGCGTAAGCAGCCAGAATACCCGATGGCCGAACCGCCTAATCGTTGCCCAACGTGAGCATGAGGTCGGCTAGCAGCAGCCCTTCGTCTAGCGACGTCGCCAGCCGTCGATGCGATTCCTCGAGCGTGTCAAGCGCGTGCAGCGCGGCGCGCGCCCGGGCGCTCGAGCGTGCGTCTTCGGGTTCGGCGAGTGCGTCGCGCAGGCGATCCCGATAGACCTCGATCAACACCCGAACGCCAAAGCGCAGCTCCTCGGTGCGAAAGCGCCGTTGCTCGCGCTTGAACGTCGCGTCGAGCTCACGTCGTGCCGCGACGCGCACGCCGAGCTCTCGAGCCGTCGTCTCGCGCCGACGCGTCTCTTCCACCTGCGCGGCCGCGAGCGGCGCGGCGGCGGCGTCGAGGGACCGCACGATCTCGTCGATGACCCTCGTCGCGGCGGCCGGCGTCCCGTCCAGTCGGTCGGGCACGCGACGCCACTGCGCCGCGCGCTGGACCAGGGCGTCGTCGCGGGCCAGGATTCGCGCCCGATGAACGTCGCCGTTGGCCGCCGCCGCGGCCGTGCGCGCGACTGCGTCATCAACGCCGTCCGCGGCGACGATCGCCGCGACGTCCTCTTCGGTGAGCCCCTGAAGGCGGATCTCGAGGCACCGCGAGACCACCGTCGCTAGGGCCGGCGACGTCTCGTGCGCAGTGAGCACGAAGACCGACCGCGGCGGTGGCTCCTCGAGTGACTTGAGCAGCGCCGGCGCCGACGGGGTCGGCCCGGCCGCCAACTCCACATCCTCGATTGCCACGATCTGGTAGCCCGGGCCCAGTGGGCGGCGCCGGCTCACGCGCTCGGCCTCGCGCAGCTCGTCCACGCGCCATGAGAGGCCGGCGCGCTCGACGAAGGTGACGTCGGCGTCGGCGCCAGTCAGTACGAGCCGACAGACCTCGCAGACGCCGCACCCGTAGTCGGGACACTGCAGGGCGGCCGCGATGACCAAGGCCGCCTCGTGGAGGTCGGTCCCGTCGGGTCCCGTGACGAGGTACGCGTGGACGGGCCGGCGCACGTACTGACGCAGGAGGCTCACCGCTCGGGCCTGGCCGATCAGCCGATCGAAGACGTCAGGCACCGGGCCAGTCCAGTTGGCACAGCCGATCGTTCACCGCCGCCGTCACCGCGTGCTCCTCGGCGGTGCCGTCGAGCACGAACCAGTGCGCGGGGTCGTGCTCGGCCAGCTCGAGGTAGCCCGCACGGACCCGCTCGTGGAAATCGAGGTCGGCCGACTCAAAGCGGTCGCGGTAGTCGCGCACCCGTCGATCGTTGGCGACCTCGACCGGCACATCGAGCAAGATGGTCAGGTCCGCTCGACACGCGCCAATCGCGAGATCAGTGGCCGCGCGCAGCTGGGCAAGATCGACCCCGCGTCCGTAACCCTGGTACGCGATGGTCGATGAAGAGAAGCGGTCACTGATGACCGACCGTCCAGCGGCGAGCGATGGCTCGATCACCGCCGAGACGTGGTGGGACCGGTCGGCGAGCATGAGCAGGGACTCGGTGATCGGCGTCATCGGGGTGGCGGCATCGAGGAGCCAGCGACGCAGGTCCGCCCCGAGTGGCGAATCACCCGGCTCGAAGGTGAAGAGGGCGGAGAACTGGGTAGCGGCCCGTCTGGCCTGGGTACTCTTACCGCTCGCGTCGATGCCCTCGAAGACAACGAAACGGCCACGGGTCATTCGTCGGTCCCAATCCGAGCACTGAGCGCGGCGTTGGCCGCGGCACCCTGACTGCGAGCGGCCCGTTTGGCGGCACCGCCCGGCGGCTTGGTCGAGGCGGCTCGCTTGGCCGCGGTCTTCTTGGCCGCGGTCTTGGTCGCCACGGCCTTCTTGGCCGTTGTCTTCTTGGCCGCTTTCTTCTTGGCCGTTGTCTTCTTAGCCGTCGTCGTGGTCACGCGGGTTTTCTTGGTAGCGGACTTGGTGGCGGCGGTCTTCTTGGCGAAACTGCGTCGCGATGACGGTTCGGCGTTGCGCCGCTCGGCCAGGAGCTCGCCCGCCCGGTCCAGTGTGATCGTCTCGGGCGTGTCCCCGAGCCGCAGGGTCGCGTTCGACTCGCCGTCGGTCACGTAGGGACCAAAGCGACCCGTTCGCACCACGATCGATCGATGGGTCACCGGGTCTTCGCCCAGCTCGCGCAGTGGCCCGGCCGCGGCGCGTCGGCCGCGAACCTTGGGCTGGGCTAGCAACGTCACCGCAGTCGCCAGGTCGATGACGAAGACCTCGTTCTCGTCGGCTAGTGAGCGGGTCTCACCGCCCCACGTCAGATACGGACCGTAACGCCCGTTCTGGGCGAGGACCGGCTCGCCGTCCGCGGGGTGGCGACCGACTTCACGCGGAAGCGACAAGAGGCGTCGGGCGTCGTCGAGGGTGAGCGACTCGGGCGACATCGTGGAGAACAGCGAGGCCGTCTTGGGCTTGTTTTTCGGGTCGGTCATCTCACCGACCTGCACGTAGGGCCCGAACCGACCGGACCGCAGCACGATGGGCAGTCCCGTCTCCTCATCGGTGCCTAGCGTTCGGTCGTTGCTCGGCGCCGCGAGCAGTTCCAGGGCTCGAGCCACGCTGAGCGAGTCCGGCTCAGTCGCCTCGGGAATCGATACGCGCTCGTCGCCGTGCACGAGGTACGGGCCGTAACGACCCGAGCGGACCGAGACCGGCTGGCCGTCGGGCGCGACGCCGAGCGCCAGCGAGTTGATCGCCGCGAAGTCGAAGTCGTGGGGCTCGTGGGTCATCTGGTGCAGGCCAACGCGGGCCAGGTCGGTCGCCGCCGCGGGATCGCCGTAGTAGAAGCGGCGCAGCCAGGGTTCGAGTTCCTGGCGACCCTCGGCGATCTCGTCGAGCTGGTCCTCCATCGCGGCGGTGAACTGGTAGTCGACCAGGTCAGCGAAGTAGGTCTCGAGCAGGTTCACGACCGCGAACGCCCGGAACGCCGGCACCAGCGACTTGCCCTTCTTCCAGACGTAGCCCCGACGGTCGATGGTCTTCATGACCGCGGCGTAGGTGGACGGCCGACCGATACCGAGGTCCTCGAGCTTCTTGATCAACGTCGCCTCCGAGTAGCGGTCGGGCGGCTGGGTCTCGTGGCCCTTGGCCGAGGCCTCGCTGACCGTGACGACGTCGCCCTCGTGCAGGGGCACGAGGAGTCGCTCCTGATCGGCCAGCTCCGCCTCGGGGTCGTCAGCCCCCTCGACGTAGGCCCGCCGAAAGCCCGCGAACTCGATGCGCAGACCGCTCGCCCCGAGCCCGATCTCGACCGCGCGATCGTAGCCAGCCACGCCGTCGACGCTCGCGACGAATCGCACTTTCTCTTGGGTCAGGCGAGCGTCGACCATCTGGGAGGCGATGGTTCGCTTCCACACCAGGTCGTAGACGGCGCGCTCATCGCCTCCGAGCTGAGCCTGGGCCTCGTCGAGGGTGCGAAACGACTCACCGGCGGGACGGATCGCCTCGTGCGCCTCCTGGGCGTTCTTCACCTTGCGGTCGTAGCGGCGCGGCTGCTCGGCGACGTAGTCGTCGCCGTAGAGCGCCGCGGCCAGCCGACGCGCGGCGGTGATCGCCTCGTTGGAGAGCGTCGTCGAGTCGGTGCGCATGTAGGTGATCCAGCCCTCCTCGTAGAGGCGCTGCGCGGCGCGCATCGTGCGCTCGGGATCAAAGCGCAGCTTTCGGCTCGCCTCGATCTGCAGGGACGAGGTCATGAAGGGCGGTTGGGGGCGCTGGGTTCTCGGCGTCGCGGTGATCGCGGCCACCCGCGCCGTGGAGCCCACGAGCCGGTCGGCGACCGACGACGCCGCCGCCGCGCCGAGGGCGACCACGGCCGCGCCGGCGTCCAGACGACCCGACGCGTCGAAGTTCTTCCCGGTGGCGACGGCCACCCCGTCAACGCTCTCCAGGGTGGCCTCGACGAGACCCGACGCCCCGATCAGGTTCGCCGCCACGTCGTACCAGGCCGCCGAGGTGAAGCCCATCCGCTCGCGCTCGCGCTCGCACACCAGGCGAATCGCCACCGACTGCACGCGTCCCGCCGACCGGGCCTTGTCGACGGCGCGCCAGAGAACGGGTGAGACTTCGTAACCGACGAGTCGATCGAGGAAGCGTCGACCCTCCTGGGCGTCGACGAGACGCAGGTCGAGGTCGCGGGTCTCGCGCACGGAGCGATCGATCGCCGCCGGGGTGATCTCGTGGAACACCATCCGCTTCACGGGCACGTTCGGGCGCAGGACCTCCTGGAGGTGCCAGGCGATGGCCTCGCCCTCGCGGTCCTCGTCGGTGGCGAGGTAGAGCTCGTCGACCTGTTTGAGGGCCGCGCGCAGCTCGGCGACCACCTTGGTGCGGTTCGAGCTGACGACGTAGACCGGCTTGAAGTGATCGTTCACGTTGATGCCGAGTCGCGCCCACGACTCGCCCTTCACCGAGGCCGGGATCTCCGAGGCGCTCTGGGGCAGGTCGCGCACGTGGCCGACCGAGGGCTTGACGATGTACTCGGGTCCGAGCATCCCCTGAATGCGCGTGGCCTTGGCCACCGACTCCACGATCACTAGGGCTCGGGCCATGCACCACCTCTCACGTCGTCGTCGCGACCCCGTCGTCGCCGTCCTACAAACTAGACAGATCAGAGACCCCGACGACGTCCACGGTGCGGCGGCGGTGCCGTAGGGCCCGGTGACGGGGCGAATCGACCGAGTCGACCCTACTCGTCGGTCGCGGGCGCCGCCACGATCTCGTACTGCGGGTTCAGGATCACGGCCTCGCGGCGCAGCGAGGTAATCGTGCCGCGCACGAGCAGTCGGGTGCCCCGCTCGATCCCCGGCACGTTGGAGCGACCCTGGAAGACGAGGGTCACCGAGCCCGAGTTGTCGGCGATAACGCAGCGCAGCTCGTGCACGCCGCCCTCGTGGTTGATCGTCATGGCGCGAACGCGGCCGGCGATCTCGGCGAACTGTCGCTCGCGCAGGGCCCCGATCGGGAAGGCACCACCCGAGCGCTCGGCCAACTTGACGTCGGCCTTGAGGTGGGCGTCCTCGCGCACGCCACCGCGCACGACTTCGTCGCTCGCCGGCTCCTCGCTCGTCGCGCCCTCGACGATACGCAACTTGCCCATCCGGTAGGGCACGATGGTCGCGGCGGTGCGCGGGATGTGCATGACCGCGCCGGCGATGGCGTCGGCGGTGCGGTCGTGCAGCAGGCGTTGCAGGCGCGACGAGAAGCCACGGCGAGGCAAGATCACCATGCAAAAGACGTCGGGATCGCGCACGACGTCGGCGACCAGTTCGAGCGCGGCCCGGTCAACGCGGCGGTCCTCGCACTCGACGACCTCGAGGGAGATGCCCGTCGACGTGGTGTTGGCCGCACCCCACGACCGCTCGAGATTCTTGGTAACCATCGGGTCGATATCGAAGTGAACGGCGCGCACCGAATAGGCGTTCAGCGTCGTGACGTACTGCAGCGCGCGCTCGGTGACCAGGTCGTAGTTGTCCACGAAGACGATGACGCGGTTCATGCGAATGCTCGCCAGGCCACGAGCCCGGCTCGCGGCGAAGGCCTTCTCCTCGCGCTCGTACTGCCGATTGAAGCGAATCAGCCCCCAGTACATGAGCGGTCCGACGATCACGATGATGTAGGCGCCTTCGGTGAACTTGGCGAGCACGAAGACGAGCACCACGATCGCGGTCACCGTCGCGGAGGTCGCGTTGACCACCACGCCGAAGCGCCACTTGTTGGTCCGCTCGCGCAGGTGGCGCGCCACCATCCCCGCCCCCGCGAGGGTGAAGCCGGTGAAGACGCCGATGGCGTACAGCGAGATCAGTCCGTTCACCTGGGCGCGGAAGGTGATGATCAGCACCAGGGACACGACGCCGAGCAGGAGGATGCCGTTGGAAAAGGCGAGTCGGTGCCCGCGCTTGGTCAGCTGGCGTGGCAGATACTTGTCGGTCGCGACGTAGTTGGCGAGAAAGGGGAAGCCGTTGAACGACGTGTTGCCGCCGGTGTAGAGGATGAGCAGGGTGGCGAACTGCACGAGCAGGAAGATGACGTGACCCGCGCCATGCTGGCCAAAGACGGCCTGGACCTCCTGGCTGACCACCGTCGGGGTGCCCAGGGCGAAGGGCATCGCGTGGGTCCACGCCGCGAGCAGGGTCGTGCCGAGCAGCATGAAGGCGAGCACGCTCGACATCACGACGAGGGTCTGGCGGGCGTGCCTGGACTCGGGTCGGCGAAAGCTCGCCACGCCGTTGGAGATCGCTTCGAGCCCGGTGAGCGACGAGCCACCATTGGCGTAAGCCCGCAGCAGCGTCAGGAACGCGACGCCGTACAGCAGTCCGTTGCCCGGTTGGCCCAGTCGGTGTTCGACGAGCAGCGAGGTCGCCGGCTGGGCCACGTGGTGCAGCGTGCCGTTGAACTTCTTCACGTAGCCCACGACGATCGTCAGCCCGAGCATCGCGATGAAGAAGTACGTCGGGAAGGCGAAGTAGCTCCCGGCCTCGCGAAGCCCGCGCAGGTTGCCGTAGATGAGGATGACGACCACGCCGACCGTGATGGGCACCGTGTAGCGGGTGAGATGCGGGAAGGCGCTGGTCAGGGCCGCGGTGCCGGCCGAACACTGCACGGCGACGGTCACGGTGTAGTCGATGAGCAGCGCCACGGCCGCGATCTGGGCGATCTTGGGGCCAAAGTTGTCGCGCGCGACGACGTAGGAGCCACCGGCCGTGGTGTAGTACTTGATCACGTCGAGGTACGAGGTCGTCACAAAGAAGAGCACGCCGATGATCACGAACATGATCGGCACGACCAGTGAGAACGCGGCCAAGCCGATGAATGGCGTCAGCTGGGTGAGAATCTCCTCGGTGCCGTACGCCGATGACGAGATGCAGTCCGGCGCGAGCACCCCGAGCGCGATCGTGCGACGCAGGCGCTCGCCACCGAGTTGTTCGGTCACGAAGGGCCGTCCGAGGAGCTTGCGCTTGAGTCGATACCCCAGCGTTTCGGGGTAGACGGTCGAGACATTGGCGTGCGACGTCAGCACCGGCGTGTTGCTGACAATTTGCTTATCGGCCTCGGACACCATGAGTACACTAAGCGACCCGAACGAGTGCCGTTTGGCTAGTTGCGCCTTTCGGCCACGATGTGGTCTGATGGCGGGGTGCACATCGTGGTGGTCGGTTGCGGCCGGGTCGGGTCGGAGTTGGCCATGCAGTTGTCCGAGGACGGGCACTCCGTCGTCATCATCGACAAGAATCGCGACGCCTTTCGCCGACTGACCCGCTACCACGGCAAGACCCTGCTCGGGTCGGGCTTCGACCGCGACATCTTGTTCAAGGCCGAGGCCGGCCACGCCGACGCCCTGGCCGCGGTCACCAGCGGTGACAACACGAACATCCTGTGTGCGCGTATCGCGCGCGACACCTACCGGATCAAGAACATCGTGGCGCGGATCTACGACCCCCAGCGCGCCGACATCTACATGAAGCTCGGCATTCCGACGGTCGCCACGTCGCTGTGGACGACCCAGCAGGTCAAGCGGTGGATGATGCCCTCGGATGATTCGATCGAGTGGACCGACGGCGCCGGCACCCTGCACCTGGTGGAGCGCATCGTGCCCGACGCGCTGGCCGGCAAGCCGCTCGACCACTTCAATATCGGCGACCACGTGCGCGTGGTCGGGCTAATTCGCGCTGGGGTCGGGCGCGTCAACGTGGAGGGGCTCTTCGCCCAGGAGGACGACCTGCTCGAACTACTCGTCACGCCCCAGGGGCTCGACGAGCTGGGTGCGCTGCTGCAGGGGGCGTCGTGAGGGTGGTCATTGCCGGTGGGGGTTCGGTGGGCACCGCGATCGCGCTCGATCTGCTGGACCGGCACCACGACGTGACGCTGCTCGAGCAGGTGACCGCCACCGCCGAGAAGCTCAAGACGATCCTGCACGGCGTCAACGTCATGGCGGCCGACGCCTGCGAGTACGCCTGCCTGGTCACGGCCGACCTGCGCAGCGCCGACGTGGTGATCGCCGCGACCGGTGACGACGAGGACAACCTGGTGGTGAGCTGGCTCTCCAAGCAGGAGTTTGGCGTGCCGCGGGTTATCGCGCGCATCAACAACTCGCGCAACGAGTGGCTCTTCAATGAGAGCTGGGGTGTCGACGTCTCGGTGTCGACGCCGGCGCTGATCACGTCGCTGGTCGACGAGGCCGTAGAGGTTGGTTCGATCATCAAGCTGCTGGACCTCGCCAACGGCAAAATGAAGCTCATCGAGGTGACGCTCGCCTCAAGCGCCCCGGCGGTCGCGCGCCAGCTCACGCTCGATGAACTTCGCCTCAACGACGCCGTGCGCGTGGTCGCCGTCGTGCGCCGAGACCAGCCGCTGACGCCGACGCCGACCATGCGCTTCCTCGAGCACGACCACGTCATCCTGATGGCCCGCGAGAACGCAACCCACGACTGCGCCGACGCATTCATTGGCTGAACGCCCGGGATTCGGGGACGACCCGACCTAGCATGAAGCCGTGCGTGCCGCGTTTTTCGACCTCGACAAGACGGTGATCGCTAAGTCATCGCTGGTGGCACTCGGCCCGGAGTTCCACGCCCGCGGCCTCTTGCACCGGCGAACCCTCGTGCGCGCCGCCGTCACCCAGATTCTCTTCATGCGATTTGGCGCGGACGAGGAAAAACTCACCAAGATCCGCCGTTCGGTGCTGCGCGTGACCAAGGGCTGGGACCGCGACGAGGTGCGCGACCTCGTCAAGAGCACGATCACCGAGGTCATCGAACCCCTCGTCTACGCCGAGGCGCAGGCGCTCATCGACTACCACCGCAACCAGGGCGACGAGATCTGGCTCGTCAGCATGGCGCCCGAGGAGATCGTCCAGCCGTTCGCCGAGCTACTGGGCCTCACCGGCGCCATCGCGTCGCGCGCGACGGTCGACGAGGACGGCAAGTTCACCGGCGAGATGGAGTTCTTCGCCCAGGGTGAGAACAAGGCCGTCGCCATCGCCGAGTTAGCCAGCGCCCGCGGCATCGACCTCGCCGCCTCGTACGCGTACTCGGACTCCGAGACCGACGCGCCGATGCTGCGCGTGGTGGGGCACGCGTACGCTGTGAACCCCGACCGCCAGCTCGCGCGCATCGCCCACGACAACCAGTGGCCGATCCTGAGCTTCACCCACCCGGTGCGGGTCCACGACGGCGCGAGGTCGCGCACCCCGTACTTCATCAGCGCGATCGTGATCGGCGTCGCCGCCCTGCTCGGTCAGTCGCGCATTCGACGCAACTGACCGCCGCATTGCGGTCGCGCTAGAGCGTCAAGAGGTCGCGCGCGCCGGTGTCCGACGACGGGTGACGCAACTTGCTCATCGCGCGCGCCTCGATCTGGCGAATGCGCTCCCTCGTCAGGTTCATCTCGGCCCCGACGTCCTCGAGGGTGCGGATCTCGCCGGCGCCGTCGAGCCCGAAGCGCATCCGCAAGATCTTCTGCTCACGCTCGTCGAGGGGCTGGAGCAGCTTCTCGATCGCGGCCGGCATCATCTTCACGGCCGCCACGTCAAAGGGGGACTCCGCCGAGCGGTCCTCGACGACGTCACCGAGCTCGGCGTCGCCGTCCTCGCGCAACGGCTCGGAGAGCGAGATCGGCTCGGAGCGAAAGCGCAGGGCCTCGATGAGCTTGTCCTCGGGCATCTCGCACTCGTCACAGAGCTCCCGGATGGTCGGGGGCCGTCCGAACTTGAGCTCGAGACGCGACTGGGCCTTCTGGACGCGCGCGAGCGTATCCCCGGCGTGCACCGGGAGCCGGATCGTGCGACCGGTGTTGGCGATGCCGCGCGTGATCGCCTGGCGAATCCACCACGTCGCGTAGGTCGAAAACTTGAATCCCTTGCGCCAATCGAACTTCTCGACCGCGTGCATCAGGCCGAGGTTGCCCTCCTGGATGAGGTCGAGCAGCGGCAGACCCGACGCCTGGTACTTCTTGGCGATCGAGACCACGAGTCGTAAGTTGGATTGGACGAAGTCGCGCTCGGCCTGATCGCCGCGGTGGGCGACCCGTTTCAGCGCCTGCTTGCGGGCGGGGGTCAACTTGACCTTCTTGTCGCTCTCGGCGGTCTCGAGCTCGGCGCGAGCCTCGCGACCCTCTTCGATGGCCTGGGCGAGCTGGACCTCGTCGTCCTTGGTGAGCAGCGTGTACTGGCCGATGTCCGACAGGTACAGACGAACGAGATCCTCGTCGTCGCGATCAACGCGGTCCTTTGCCATACTCTCCCTATTCACCCGAACGATTGCCCGACATCCCTTGTTATACGGGGGTAGGCAACTTAGCGTGCGCGCCGCCTCGTGGGACCCCGGTGCGAGGCGCCCAGGGCCGTCACCAGCGCGCACGGTTCCAATTTCAACCGTTTTGACCAGGTACTACGACGGAGTGTGGCCGGACGGGCCCACCCCGGGGCGACCGTGTCGACGCCGGCTCGGCGTTGATGGCGCCCGGCGGTGCCTCGCTACTCGTCAAGCTCAGCGCGGATCGGCGAGACTTTCGGCGTAACCGGCCTCGTCGAGGGTCCGCGACAGTGCTCGTGCGGCGTTCTGCCAGTCGGGGTCGTCAAAGATGTCCTGGTCATGCCCGTAGGCGGCGAGCCGTCGCAACGCCGCCACCAGGGTGTCGGACGCGGTGACCAGCGTTGGCGCTTCGTCGGGCAGCGCGCTCTCGCGCACGTCACGCAGCCCCACCAGCAGCCGGGGCAGCACCACCATCGTCGTCGCGTACGTCGCCAGCGCCCCCGTCTCGTCGCCGGCCAGTGCGGTGGCGAGCACCTCGACGACCGCCGCCGTGGGCGCCACCGTCGAGAGGCCGGCGGCGGCGCGCAAGAGTAGCGACACCTCGCCGCACGCCCGCGCCATCTCGTAGAGACCGACCACGTAGCCGTCGTCGCGCAGCGCCCCCGCCCCCGCACCGAGGGTGGCGTAGACGGCCTGCGCCGCTGCGGCTAGCTGCGAGGTTGCCGCGCTCGTCACGGCTCGGGTCGAAAGGCGTTGGTGATGGGCATGCGTCGGTCCCGGCCGAAGGCCTTGGGCGAGATGCGTACCCCGGGCGGGGTCTGGCGTCGCTTGTACTCACTCGAGTCGACCAGTCGCACGATGCGCAGCACCAGTTCGGGGTCGTAGCCGAGCTCGATCATCGCCTCCGCGGTGAAGTCGCGCTCGACGTAGAGCTCGAGCAGCGGGTCGAGCTCCTCGTAGGGCGGCAACGACTGGTCGTCGCGCTGATCGGGCCGCAACTCGGCCGACGGCGCCTTGGTCAGCACCGACGCCGGGATCGGCTCGGGATCGCCGTCGAGACGGGCGCGGTGGTTTCGGTAGCGGCACAACTCGTAGACGAGGGTCTTGGGGACGTCTTTGATGACGGCGAAACCACCGGCCGTGTCGCCGTAGAGCGTGGAGTAGCCGGTCGCCATCTCGGACTTGTTGCCGGTGGTGAGCACGATGGCGCCCGTGGCGTTCGATACCGCCATCAGCAGCACGCCTCGGATACGCGACTGCAGGTTCTCGTCGGTCAGGCCCGAGGGGTCGGTGCCGAGCGCGTCGCGCAACATCGAGCCAATGGCCTGATGAGCGCCTTCGATGGGTATCGTCACCAGTTCGATGTCGAGCCGAGTGGCCAGTTCACGCGCGTCGTCAATCGAGTGCTTCGATGAGTATCGGCTGGGCATCGCGTAGCCAGCCACCGCGGCGGCGCCCACGGCGTCGACGGCGATCGTGGCCACGAGCGACGAGTCGATCCCCCCCGACACGCCGAGGATCACGGACCGAAATCCGTTCTTGCGCAGGTAGTCCCTCGTCCCGGTGACCAGGGCCCGGTACACCTCGGCGATCTCGTCCGGCGGCGGCGCCACGACGTTGACCGGGTACGGCGCGTCGACCTCGACCGGCGTGCTGGTCAGTGTGATTCCGGCATTGGACGCCCGAGCCGAGACGTCGGCGACGAGCATCGTCTCCTCAAAGTCCGCCGCCCTCGCGACGACCGCACCGTTCTGGTCGACGACGACGCTCTGACCGTCAAAGACGAGCTCGTCCTGACCCCCCACGAGGTTGACGTAGGCGATCGGGCAGTCGACTTCGCGCGCGCGCGCCGCGAGCATCGCCTCGCGCTCGCCGCGTCGTCCGCGAGCGAAGGGCGACGCGTTGGCGACCACCAGCAGGGTGGCGCCCTGGGCCGCGAGTTGGGCCGCCGGACCCGCCGGTGGCCACACGTCTTCACAGATCAACAGTCCGATCGCCACCCCGTTCACGTTGACGATGGTGTGGCTGCCCACGCCGGGATGAAAGTATCGCTGCTCGTCAAAGACGTCGTAGTTGGGCAGGAGTCGCTTGGTGGCGGTCGCCACGACCCGACCGCGATCGACGACCGCGAGCGCATTGGCGACGTGCTCACGCGACTGCGCCGAGCGCGTCACCACGTCGCGCCCGTCACTCGACGGGGCGAGGCGCACACCCCGCTCGCCGTCGGCGAGCACGGTCCCCACCACGACCGGCGGCCCGTCGGCGACGTCCGCCACGACCTCGAGCGCCTCGGCGACGCTCAGCACGAAGCCCTCGCGCAGCAAGAGATCCTCGGGTGGGTACCCGAGCAGCGCGAGCTCGGGGGTCACGAGCAGCCCGGCACCGGCGGCGCCGGCGCGCACCCGAAAGCGGCCGATGGTGGCGACGTTCTGGGCTAGACCACCGACCACGGCGTTCATCTGGGCGAGCGCGAGGCGCACGACGGGCACGCCGTGAGCCTATCGGCGGCCCGTCGCCGCGTTCGAAGGCAGCCCGGGGACCCGAGCCAACGTTTCACACGCGGTTAACAAAACCCGACGCCGACCGGTCCTCGGACCGCCAAACTGGATCACGGCCGCGTGAGGTTCGCGTGGGCCCAGAAGGAGCGACGGTGGCGTATCAGGCTGAGTACATCTGGATCGACGGCACGGAGCCGACCCGCAAGCTACGCAGCAAAACCAAGATCGTCGCTGACGCGTCGAAGCCGCCGGTGTGGGGCTTCGACGGCTCGAGCACGAACCAGGCGACCGGTCACTTCTCGGACTGCGTGCTGCGGCCGGTCTTTACCTGCGCCGATCCCCTGCGCGGTCCCAAGGATGTGCTCGTGATGTGCGAAGTGCTCAACCCCGACTTCACCCCGCACGCCACCAATACGCGCGCCGCCGCGGTCACGACCGCCAAGCAGTTCGCCAGCTTTCAACCGATGTTCGGCATCGAGCAGGAGTACACCTTCTTCCAAGACGGACGGCCCTACGGCTGGCCCGAGACCGGCTACCCCGCACCCCAGGGGCCCTACTACTGCGGGGTGGGGGGAACCAAGCTGCCCGGTCGCGAGATCGTCGAGGCCCACACGCTCGCCTGCCTGCGCGCGGGACTCGCGATCGAGGGCACCAACGCCGAGGTGATGATGGGCCAGTGGGAGTTCCAGATGGGGATCTTGGACACCGTGGCGATCGGCGACCAGCTCTGGACGGCCCGCTGGCTCCTCGAGCGAATCGCCGAGGACTTCGGCGTCGACGTCAGCTTCGACGCCAAACCGGTCAAGGGCGATTGGAACGGTGCCGGGGCGCACACCAACTTCTCCACCAAGCAGATGCGCGCCGTCGGCGGTTGGGACGCGATCATCGCCGGCTGCGAGGCACTGGGCACGCGAGTGCTCGAGCACGTCGACAAATACGGCGAAGGGATCAAGGACCGGCTCACCGGCGCCCACGAGACCGCGCACTGGTCCAAGTTCTCCTACGGGGTGTCAGACCGCGGCTCGTCGGTTCGCATTCCCGGCGGCGTGGCGCGTGACCAGCGGGGCTACCTCGAGGACCGGCGCCCCAACGCGAACGTCGATCCCTACGTCGTCGCCCGGCTGATGGTCGAGACCATCTGCGGCGCCGCGGCCGCGCCGGCCAAGTCCGCCACGCGCCGCACCGCGACGAGGGCCGCCGCCAAGGCGCCGGCGAAGAAAGCCGCCGCCAAGGCCCCAGCCCGACGCTAACCGCGACGCGGGTCCACTCGCGCGTCCTGACTCGAGGTGCGAGAATGACGGCCATGCAGAGTCAAGCCCAGTACGTGCTGCGAACCGTCGAGGAGCGCGGCATCCGCTTCGTCCAACTCTGGTTCACTGACGTCTTGGGTCGCCACAAGGCCTTTCACGTCACGCCGGCCGAGTTGGAGGACGCCCTCGAAGAGGGGATGACCTTCGACGGCAGCGCGATCGATGGCTTCTCTCGAACCCGCGAGTCCGACGTGCTCGCGCGACCCGACCTCACCACGTTCCAGCTGCTCCCCTGGTACGACGAGGGCGTCGGCGTCGCTCGAGTCTTCTGCGACATCCACAACATCGACGGCACGCCCTTCGAGGGCTGCCCGCGCCAGCAGCTGCGCCGGGTGCTCGACGGGGCGCGACGCCAGGGCTACACGTTCTTCGTCGCCCCCGAGGTCGAGTACTTCTACTTCGAGGACCTCGACCCCCGGGGCACCCCGCGGCCGATCGACGACGGCAGCTACTTCGACCTGTTGCCCGACGACGTCGGCAGCCAGCTGCGTCGCCAAACCGTCCTGATGCTCGAGGAGATGGGCATCGGCGTCGAGCACGCCCAGCACGAGGACGCGCCGGGCCAGCACGAGATCGACCTGCGCTACACCGACGCGCTCACGATGGCCGACACCGTGATGACCCTTCGCTACGTCGTCAAGGAGCTCGCGCGCCAGTCGGGCGTGTGGGCGAGCTTCATGCCCAAGCCCCTGTCCAACGTCCAGGGGTCGGGGATGCACACGCACCTCTCGCTGTGGTGCGACGACGCCAACGCCTTCATCGGCGACGGTCCCTACGGCCTGTCCGAGGTCGCTACCCACTTCATCGCCGGTCTCGTCCACCACGCCCCCGAGATCACGGCCATCACCAACCAGTGGGTGAACTCCTACAAGCGGCTGGTGCCCGGACTCGAGGCGCCCATCAACGCCGACTGGGCCCGCTACGACGGGGCGGCCCTGGTGCGCATTCCCTCGGTGAAGCCCGGGCGCATCGACTCGACGCGGATCGAGTTCCGCTCGCCCGATCCGGCGGCCAACCCCTACCTCGCCTTCGCCGTCACCCTGGCGGCGGGGCTACGCGGCGTGGTCGGCGAGTACGAGCTGCCCGCCGAAGGCGATCGGGTGGCGAGACTGCCCCAGTCACTGGCCGAGGCCGTGGACCTCATGGAGCAGTCCTCTTTGCTGCACGAGACCCTCGGCGCCCACCAGGTCGAGTGGTTCTTGCGCAACAAGCGCGCCGAGTGGGAAGCCTACCGCGGGCAGGTCACGCCGTTCGAGCTCGAGCGGTACCTGCCACTGCTGTGATCGACGTCGTGCTCTGCGTGCCCTCGTGCGAGGGGCCGATCAAGAAGGCCTTCGAGGTCACCGGCGTCACGCCGGCCGTGGCGGCGTCGGGTCGCCTGAACGAGGTCACCGCGCTCGAGCCCACCGACGGATACGCCGGTGCCGTGATCAACGCGGCGGGCTTCCCGTTCAACGACGCCATGAACCTCTGTCGACAGCTGCGCCACCGCGAGCGTCCCGTCGGCCCGATCATCCTGCTGCTCGACCACTACCAACTGGACGATCTCACCTTTCGCGAGGACCTCTTTGACGACTTCGTCGTTGGGCCGTTCGACGTGAGCGAGCTGGCCACCCGTCTGCGCCATCGACTGCGCCGCGCCGGCAACGAGAGTGTCGCCGCGCGCGTCGAGCACGGCGGGCTCACCATGAACCTCGAGACGTACCAGGCGGCGATCGCCGGCCGCGTAATGGACCTGACCTACATGGAGTACGAGCTACTGCGCTTCCTCGCCACGAACCCCCATCGCGTCTTCACCCGTGAGACGCTGCTCAGCCGCGTGTGGGGCTACGAGTACTACGGCGGCGCCCGAACGGTCGACGTGCACGTGCGACGCTTGCGGGCAAAACTGGGCGAAGAGCACGCCCACCTGATCCAGACGGTGCGCTCGGTCGGCTACAAGTTCGGCGCCGACGCCGAGCGCGGCGAACTGATCGACTAGTGCGGGGGCGCGTAGGCCCAGAGCTCGACCTCGGCGCGTGCGCCGAGGGGTAACTCGGCGACGGCCACGGCGGAACGGGTCGGGCGCGGTACGGTGAAGGCCTCGATCCACACCTCGTTGCACGCGGCAAAGTCCGCCATGTCCACCAGAAAAAGCGTCGCCTTGAAGACCTGGTCGAACGTGGCCCCCGCCTCGCCGAGCACCCGTCGCGCGTTCTCCAACGCCTGGCGGAGCTGGCCGGCGGCACCGCCGTCGGCCATGGTCTGGGTTTCGCGGTCGGCCAGCAGGCCGAGTTGGCCCGAGATCACCACGAGATCACCGGCGCGGCGCCACGGCGAGTAGGGACCGACGGTCGCGGCCACGGTCGCGCTCAGCTAAAGGAGTTGCCGCAGCCGCAGGTTCGCGTCGCGTTGGGGTTCGAGATGTGAAAGCCGGCGCCTTGCAGGCCGTCGGTGAAGTCGAGCGTCGAGCCCGTCAGCAGCTCGGCGCTGTCGGTGTCCACGACCACCTTCACGCCGCCGAGGTCGCGCAGGACGTCGTCGGCCGCGAACTCGGAGTCGAAGTACATGTCGTACTGGAAGCCCGAGCAGCCCCCGGACTTGACCGCAATGCGCAGGGCGAGTACCTCGTCGGCGCCTTCGGCGGCGATGAGCTCGGCAACCTTCGATGCGGCTGTGGCGGTCAGGGTAATGGGCTCGGCGACGTTGGCGACGGGCTCGGTGCTGATGACGTCGGTCATGAGGCTCCTTCGGGTGACGTGTCTCCCATGGTAGCGGCCATTGCCGACCGGCGATACCCCGGGCCGTCCCCGGTAGCGTCCAGACGTGAACCTCGCCGAGTTGGTCCGAGCGCGACTGGCGCACGTCTACGACCCCGAGCTCGGCGCCTCGATAGTCGAGCTGGGCATGGTGCGCTCGATCGCGGTGGAGGGCTCGGGCGACGTCGTGGTGACCCTAGCGCTCACCACGACCGGCTGTCCCCTGCGTACCCAGATCGAGCGCGACGTTCGCGAGGCCGTCACCAGCGTCGAGGGTGCCAACACGGTCCAGCTCCACTTCGACGTGATGAGCGCCGACGAGAAGCAGGCCACGATGACCGCGGCGCGCCGGGCGTCGCAGCGACGGGCCCCGACGACGTCGCTTCGCGCCACGACCCCGGTACTCGCAATCGCCTCGGGCAAGGGTGGCGTTGGCAAGTCGTCGGTGAGCGCCAATCTCGCCACGGCGCTCGCCCTCGCGGGACACGTCGTCGGCGTGCTCGACGCCGACGTCTGGGGCTTCTCGCTGTCACGACTCCTCGACATCGATGGCGAGGTGCGCGCGGTGGGTGGCAAGATGCAGCCACTCGTGCGCGTCGTCGGATCCGGCGAGATCCGCCTGTTGTCGATGGGGCTGCTGGCCGACGAAGACCAGGCCCTGCTCTGGCGTGGGCTCGTCGTACAAAAGGCCGTCGCCCAGTTCATCGAGGACGCCGACTGGTCGGGCGTTGACTACTTGCTCATCGATACGCCGCCGGGCACCGGGGACATTGCCATGACCCTGGCCCGGCTGGTGCCGGCGATGGGACTGCTGCTCGTGACCACACCGAATCGCGCGGCCCAGCGAATCGCCGCGCGAGCGGCCGACTTCGCCCGCAAGTCGAACATTCGGGTCCTCGGCGTCATCGAGAACATGGGCGCCTTCGACTGCTCGTGCGGTGCGCGCCACGCGATCTTCGGCGAGGGGGGTGGCCTCGAGCTCGCCGAGCAGTTGCGCGTGCCGCTGCTCGCGTCGATACCCCTGCACGGTGACGTCGCCCGCGGCGGTGACGTCGGCCTGCCCGTGGCCACCGGCGAGGACGCCGACGGCGTCTTCGGTGCGCTCGCCCAACGCATCATCGCCGAGATCGCGCCGCCCAACGGCGTCCTCGGCTGCACCGCGCGACTGCTCGAGTCGATCGAACGAGCCGTCAGCACCCCGTGAGCCGGGCCGGTACGCTCGCCCCATGCACGCCACCGAACTCGTCATCCTCATTGCGCTCACCAGCGCCGCGGTGGCGTGGATCGCGTCACTGGTCTCGGGCGACACGTCGTGGATCGACCGGCTGTGGTCAATTTTGCCCGAGAGTTACGTCTGGGTTTACGCGGCGAGCGCGCAGTGGCGAAACGCGCCACTGGACGTCGCGGCGGTACTCACCACGCTCTGGGGCGTTCGCCTGACCTACAACCTGGCGCGCAAGGGCGGTTACGCGGGCCACGAGGACTACCGCTGGGCGGTGCTGCGATCGTCGATGAACGCCTGGCGGTTTCAGCTCTTCAATCTCTTTTTCATCGTCAACTACCAGAGCCTCTTGCTCGTGCTGATCGCCTTACCCGCGCGCACCATCGCCGAGCATCCGACTACCTCGTTCGGTGTGCTCGACGCTGCGCTGAGCGTGCTCTTCCTCGCGGCGCTGATTGGCGAGACCATCGCCGACCAGCAACAGTGGCGCTTCCAACAGTGGAAACGCAGCGAGGTCGCGGCCGGACGCTCGCCCGAGCCCCGATTCCTGCAGACCGGCCTCTTTCGCTACTCACGACACCCGAACTACTTCTTCGAGATCGCCCAGTGGTGGCTCGTCTTTCTCTTCGGCGCCGTGGCCGCCGGTTCGCTCGCCCAGCCGACGGCGCTCGGCGCGGTCCTGCTCAGCGCGCTGTTCGTCGGCTCAACGTCCTTTACCGAGCGCATCACGCGCTCGCGCTACCCCGAGTACGTGCGCTACCAGGCGACGACCTCAGCGATCGTGCCGTGGTTCGCCGGCTCGGGCGAGCTCGTGATGCCCTACCCACCGGACCCCGCTAGTCAGGCCGGACCAGCACTCTCGTAGCCGGCGTCGCCGGGCGCCAGAATCTCGCTGCGTCCCCGTCGCTCCACGATGCGCGGCTCAACCCGCGTGATCGAGTCGCGCGAGCGAGCCCACGCGAGCACGTCGACCACCCGGTCAAAGGGCACGATCAGATCGAGATTGCGCAACGTCGGCAGGATCATCGTGATGTCGCCGCGCGACGCGGCCGCGAGGGCGTCGACCGGACGAATCCACCGATGGGCGACCGTCTCGGCGGCGTCGTGTTCGGCGATCTGACCCGACGGTGCTTGGACGACGAAGAACCGGGTGTCGTAGCGCCGCGCCAGGCCAACCGGGGTGACCCAGTGGGCGAGGTACTCGACGCCCGCCAGATCAAGGACGAGTCCCGAGTCCTCGAGCACGTCGGCGAAGCGACACCGGCGCCCGTTCAACTCGACGCGCCACCTGGCGAGGGCCGCCTCGTCGGCGAGCGCCTCCGCTGCGTCGACGCGACGCGCGACGAGCAGTCCCGCCTCTTCAAAGAGCTCGCGAAGCGCGGCCACGTAGTAGGCGAGGCCGCCACGCGTCAGCCCCAGGCGCTGGGAGGCGCCCGCGTCGTCTCGACCGTGGCACAGTCCACTAAAGTCCTCGTCATCAGGGTCAACAGCGCCACCGGGAAAGACGTAGGCGCCACCGACGAAGTCGCTGTTCAGGTTGCGGCGCACCACCAGCACCTCGACCCCGTGGGGTCCGTCGCGAAGGGGCAAGATCGTCGACGCCGGCCGTGGCGTCAGTACTTCGGACATGACACAACCTACCCAACGGGGTCCCCGACGAAGGGACGGGGGCGAGCGTCCACTAAGTTTGAACGGTCACTCACGCGAAGGAGCATCGTGGCTAAGAAACCACCAGCCAAACGGACGCCCGTCCCCGCCACCACCGGTCGGCCCGCCGGCCTGTTCACCTGGCTCGCCATTGGCCTGGTCGTCGTGGTTGTCGCCGCCCTGGTGATCATCAAGGTCGCCACCGGTTCGTCGTCCGGGGGCAGTACGGCCTTCCAACCGGCCAGCACCACCGAAGTCAGCGACCTCGCCAGCGTCCCCGCGTCGGTGTTCAACAAGGTTGGCGTGACCTCCTCGGTCGTGCCGATTTCGCCTCCGATCCCCCTGAAGAAGCAGCCGGCCCTGACCGGCAAGGTCGGCGCGACGACCTTGCCCGAGGTGTTCTACCTCGGCGCGGAGTACTGCCCGTTCTGTGCGGCCGAGCGCTGGCCGACCATCGTGGCGCTCAGTCGTTTCGGTACCTTTTCCAACCTGGGTGACATGACCAGTTCGACCAAGCCCGGTGAGGCGTATCCCGGTACACCGACCTTCACCTTCCTCAAGGCGCACTACGCCTCGAAGTACCTCGTTCTCAAGACCGTCGAGCAGTACACGAACGTCTGGGACAACGCGACGGGCTTCTACGGAACCCTGCAGACGCCGTCGGCCCAGGAGGCCGCCGTCTTTAAGAAGTACGACACGTCGAGCTACATACCGGGCATTACGTCGGCCCAGAACTACTCGATCCCCTTTGTCTCCATCGGCAACAAGTACCTGATCTCGGGCGCGAGCTTCACGCCCCAGCTGCTCGCGGGGATCTCGCGCGCCACGATCGCGGCCGGACTGAGTGACCCGACGAATCCGGTGACCGTCGCGATCGTGGCGACGGCCAACTACGAGACGGCCGCGATCTGCCAGTTGACCAAGAACCAGCCGGGCCGCGTCTGCGCGAGTCCGGGCGTGATGGCCGCGAAAAAGGCGCTCGGCATCAAGTGAGCCGACCGGTCCGCGAGGTCTCTCGGTCCGTCGTCTACTCGACGTTCGCGCTGAGCCTGGTCGGACTGGGCATCTCGGGCTATCTGACGTTCACGCACTTCGAGGGCACGAAGTTCCTCGCGTGTTCGACCACGGGTCTGCTCAACTGCAGTACGGTCACGACCTCGCCCCAGTCCTACGTGTTCGGCGCACCCGTCGCCGTGATTGGGCTCGTTGGCTACGCCGTGATCGTCGCCCTCAACTCGCCGTGGGCCTGGCGCTCGACGCACTACGCCATACACCTCGCCCGCGTCGCCGTGATCACGGGCTCCATGATCTTTGTGCTCTGGCTGGTCGCCGCCGAGTTGCTCTACATCGATCACATCTGCGAGTGGTGCAGCGGCGTCCACGCCGTAACCTTCGTGCTCTTCGTCATCCTCGCGCGGGTGGCCCCGCGCCAACTCGGCTGGAACTCAGCTGCGCACGAGACTGCGGCGCTCTAGCTCGTTCATCCCACCCCAGATCCCGTGACTCTCGTTGCGTTCGAGCGCGCTCGTCAGGCAGTCGAGGCGAACCGAACACGACTGACAGATTCGCTTGGCCGCCTGCTCACGGCCGATTCGCTGCTCCTTGCGTTCGCTCACGTCGGGCGGAAAGAAGAGCGCTCGTTCGCTGCCGCGACAAGCGCTCAACTCCGTCCACGTCGTGGTTGATGCGACCATCGATCCCCCCTCCGGCCAACGTGCGAACACTACCCACCCGATCGAGCCAGGGCAAGATGATCTTCGCGGCGCCATCGGCGGATTTCCGGTGAAATTCGCGACTCCGCTACGCTACGGTCGTGGCTACTGTTCTCGTCGTCAGCGACCTACCCGCCCTGCGCGCTGAATTGCGCACGATGCTTGAGGGACCCGAACTCACGGTGGAAGAAGCCGAGTCGGGCAAGGAGGCGCTCGCCATCGTCAAGGACGGTGGCGTGGACCTGGTCGTGGTCGACCTCCAAGTCGGTTCAATGGGCGCCATGGCGATCACGATGGAGTTGCGCAACGAGGAGTCCTACGGCGCGGCCGATCCGGTCGCGGTGTTGATGTTGCTCGACCGTCGCGCCGACGTCTTCTTGGCCCGACGCAGCGGGGCCGAGGGATTCGTCGTCAAACCGCTCGACCCCCAACGCATTCGCACCGCGGTTCGAGCACTGCTGCGCGGCGACGAGTACGAGGATGACTCGTGGCGACCGACAACCGTCCGGGTCACCGCCTCGACGTGAGCGACGATCGTCCCCCGCGATCGGCCTTCGCTCACCTGCGCGCACGACTGTCGGGCCACCCTGACGCCGTTCCTCGTTCGCCCGAGGCCGACGCCATTCACGCCCGGGTCGATCAGCTCGCGAAGCTCGAGTTGCGCGACGTCATGACACCCAGGGTCGACGTCGCTTTCCTGAGCGCTCCGGTCACCCCCGAAGCCGTCGCCGAAGCCGTTCGTGATACCGGCCACTCGTGCTTCCCGGTCGTGAGTGGCGACCTCGACGATGTCGAAGGCGTCCTGTTGGTCAACGATCTCTTTCGCAGTACGACGGTGCGCCGGGCGATCGGCGTCTCCCTGCCCGACGCCGCCGAAATCGCCCGAAAGATTCGCCGACCACTCCTGCTCCCCGAGACGCTCGACCTCCTCGAGAGCCTGAGTGAGATGCGCAAGCAACGCCGAACCTTCGCGCTCGTACTCGACGAGCACGGCGGCGTCGCGGGCGTGGTCTCGATTCGCGACATCCTCGAGCAACTGGTCGGCGACCTCGGCGACGAGTTCGACCGTGACGACGAGCCAACGATCGTGCGCATCAGCGACGATCGCTGGCTGGTCGACGGACAAACCCACGTGGATCGTGTGGAAGAGGAACTTGGTCTGGCCGTGCCGGAGGGCGAGTACGTGACGATCGCCGGGTTCATCCTTTACCTGGCCGGCGAGATCCCGACACCCGGCTCGACCTACGCGTATCAGGACTGGACGTTTCGCGTCCAGTCCCTCGAGCGGCGACGGATCAGCGAGCTCGTTATCGAACACCACGCCACGCTCGAGCCAGAACCTGAGATCTGACAACCGAGACGGCTAACGCCGAGCGAGTAGGATGGCCCGGCTGCGAGATTGTTCGCTGCGGGCTGTAGCGCAGTTTGGTTAGCGCGCTGCGTTCGGGACGCAGAGGTCCCCGGTTCAAATCCGGGCAGCCCGACCACCATGGCACGAGCCGTGGCCGAAGTACGGGCCCCCATCGTCTAGCGGCCTAGGACACCACCCTTTCAAGGTGGCGGCACGGGTTCGAATCCCGTTGGGGGTGCTCAACAATTTCCCTCGTCGGCGAGGCCATTTCGGTCAGTGTCCGCGGCCGGGGCCACCGCTGCCATAACTTCTTCCATAACTTTCGCGGTCCCGCCACGTCCCACGGCATCCCTAAACGTTGGCGATTGCCTCGCGGCCGCCACCCTTGAACAGTCCCGGCCATGACCACGAACACCACCACCACCGACCGATTCCTCACCGTGCCCGAGCTCATCGAGCGCTGGCCGATAGGGCGCAACTCCACCTACGCGCTCATCAAGAACCCCGACTTCCCTCGGGCCCTCGTGCTGCTGCGCCAGCAGGACGGCAAGCCCCGCTCCATGGGGTACCGCGAGGCCGACATCGTCGCCTTCGAAGAGGCTCACATGGTCCACGCGAGCGACCTCGAGCTCGACGATGACGCCGAGCCCACGCTGCCGCCCGCCAAGCGAGCCCAGACGCGCCGGAGGGCCCGCTGATGCCGGCCAAGGGCTCTACGGGCACCACCCGGCGCGCGCCCCTGCGCAGCGACCGCGGCGTCAAGCTCTACGCGCCGACCGCCGCCAAGCCGCACTTTCGCGTCGTCGCGAAGGGCCAGGTCGAGCGGACCAGTGCTCCCGTCGCCAGGGACCTCCTCGGCGCGGCCGAAAAGGTCAAGTTCGCCGTCGACAGGCTCGATCCGGCGACCGCCCGGGCGCGGCGCGAGGCCGACGAGCTCTTCGACCAGATGGTCCGGTGGTCCAAGCACCAGCCGACGCCGGTGAAGCGCGGAGACCGGACGATGAACGCCCTCTGTGATCGTCGACTCGCCGAACTGCACGACAAGGGCCGCGCCATGACCACCATCGACCAGAACGAGAGCCTCATGCGTCTCTACGTTCGCCCGGTCATGGGACACGTGGACGTCGCCGAGTGGACCTGCGAGCACTCCCTCGCCGTACTCGCCCGGGCGCGCCGGACCTGCGGGGCCGAGCGCATCGCCGACCTCGGCAAGGTCCTGCGCAGCCTCGTCACGCTCGCCCACCGCAAGCCGATGTGGCTCTCGCGTGACGAGGATCCGATGGAGGGCGTCGAGTTCCGCGTTACCTCCTCGAGCCAGGGCGAGAGCGTGCACTACGTACCCGCCAAGGAGCGGCCGTCGACCGACCAGGTCGGCACGCTCGCCGTCGCCATGCAGGAAGTTGGACTCAGCACGATGAAGTACCTTGCGTCACGACCGAAACAGCCCGTCAAGATTGACCGCGAGTGGGGCTTGCTGCTTAGCCACGTGATGGGCCATTCGGGGCCACGCTTCGGCGAGGCGATTTCGCTCACCGTTTTGAGCGTCGCGCGCCCCCGCGAGGAGTTGGAGCTCGCCATAGACGAGGACCACACCCTCTCTGCCGCGGCTCGCACGGAGCGCCAGCGCGCCCTCATCGAACTGCCCCACGGCTACACCGTCGACCCCGGTCGCCGGCTCATCTGGATCACCGAGACGGTGGAGTGGGAGGGCTCGAAGCCCCACCTCGCGCCCGCCGCGCAGCGGGCGTCGGGCAAGTCGCCCAAGTCGAAGAAGGACCGCTGGACGATCTATCCGCAGAGCGTGCTCGAGACAATCGTCGCGCGCTGTGAGTACCTACTCGAGCGCTTCGGACCTGAAAAAGGTCCCCACGCCTTGCTCTTCCCCGCAAGCGACCACTGCTTCGTGAAGGTTCCGGTCGATTCGAAGAAGCCCTCGCGCGGTCAGCGCTGGCAGGACCAGGACTGGTGGAGTCGCAGTAACTTCACGCGCACCATGTACCAAAAGGCGGTCGTGAGGGCCGAGGGGTGGCCCGACAGCCCGCCATTCCCCTTCGAGAACCTGCGCCACCACTTCGCGACGTGGGCCAAGCGCCACGGATACTCCGACGAGCTCATCAGTCACTGCATGGGCCACGCGACCGTCGACTACACCCAGAGGCGCTACTACCGCACCGGCGCCGACACGATTCCACAGGGCATGGCGGCGTCAGCGCACCTCTAGCGCGCCGAATGCTCTGAACTCGAGTCTCGCCGTTTGGACAGGGCGTGGTGAACAACGACAGCGACGCTCTCGGGATCTTCGTGCTCCCAGAAGCGCAACACCGTCCAGCCCGCCTCCGCCAGGACTTCGTCACTCCGCCTGTCCCGCTCAACGTTGCGACGGAGCTTCTCGGTCCAGTAGTCGGCGTGAGAGCTGGGCCGAGTGCCGTGTTCCGGGCAGGCGTGCCAGAAGCACCCATCAATCTGCACGGCGACATGCCACCTCGGGAAGGCCACGTCGACTCTTGTGCGACTGCCAGCGAGTGGCACGTAGTGCTTGCGGAAGCGCATGCCGGCGCGGTGGAGCGCCGAGCGCACGACGACCTCTGGGCGGGTGTCTCTCGAGCGGTTCCCACGCATCGTTCGTCTCACCGCCTCGGACGTTGCCCAGGAGTCGGGGACTGCAGGCGGCTGAGATCTGGCCCCGCTCACGAGGGCGTGCCTCTGCATTCGTAAGCGTGTGCCGGGAGTCTCGCCACCGACGACAAGCTAGCTTACCCACCTACAGGAAGACGGACCGAGCACCGGCGATCTCCCACGCGAACACGGCGCCCTCTCTCTGAACAGGGTGGACAAGCCCCGAGAACCTCGCCGGAGCACAGGGGCGAAGGCTGACGAGATCGCTCGCGATGCGCTCGAACGCCTTGATGGCGGGCTGGAGGGGCCAATCTGGGTACTCAAAGCCGATGATCACCACTGCCTGCCTCGAGGTGAATCCCGACTGCGCCAGCTTCACACAGTCCGTGACGGCGCTGCGGTCCTGCGCATAGGGCGAGAGGATGTGCATCAGGATGTTGTCGTTGGGCTTGCCGTTGTCTCCGAGGCGCCGCAGCAACTTGACCTCTATGGCCCAGCCGATGTCGCCACTGAGATGTACGTCGCACTTGTTGCGTCGCGACCGCGGGTACGGGACATGAGTCTCGACGGCCACATCGTTGAGTCGAGACGACACAGCCGCGAGCGAGAGCTCCAGCATGCGGTCCTCACTGTGTGCACCGATGCCAGGCTGGTAGATGGTGCCGGTGCGAGAAGGCGGGGGCACGGGCCTCAGGGCGTCCGCCTCCATGAGGCCCGTCGCGAGGAGATCCGTGAACTGCTGAAGTTCCATGTCGCGAGGCTACAGACGTCCCCGCCGTTGCGCCGCGCAAAACGGTGAGGAGCCATCGCGGCTACGGTCTACCTAACGAGTCACCTGCACAGATAGGGGATGCATGACGGTGGAGAACCAGCAGTTCTCGAGCGAGCGCGCCTTCTATCTCCTGTACAAGGAAGCCATCGAACGTGACCCCGTACTTCTCGCAGAAGTGTTGGCGGCGATAGACGCGGTCCTCACGCGCTACAACACCAGCGTTTGGGAGAATCGGTTCATCGTTGGTGGTGTTGTCGAGCAGATCATCGGTGCCTCAGCGCGCGATCTCGGCCTCGACGTCCAGAACGCCGGCAAGCAGAACCAGGGTTACGACCTCGAACTCGAGGGCCCGACCGGGTCCGGTATCTCGATCAAGGGCGTCTTCGCCACAACTAACGGTATGCACAACCTCGTCAACGTGCGCACCTCCGATCCCAATCGCGACCTGCGAGAGCGCTGGACAACGGCGACGATTTTCGTGATGTCGGAAGTCGGCATCGGCTATACGGACCCGCTCTTCGGTGCGGAGTTCCTCAATCCGACGGGCGACGCCCTGCAGATCTCCGGCCGGCTGCTGAGGAGGTGGTGGGACGAGAACCCGGAGTGGCTCATCCGCGCGCCGATCCCGAGAAAACCCGTCGGCCCCGCGGTCAGGGTCGCCTCTGACGCCGTATCCTTTGACATCTTCAGCGACTTTGATCGCTTGAAAAGGAGTTGGAGCCCCGAGATCTAGGCGACCGCGTTGCCACCCTCTTGACCCATCTCGTCAAGAACGCCATCTGGACTCTCGGGCGCCTCGAGAACTGCCTCGAGGAGCCGAGGTCGGGTGACCTTGAGCACGTCTTGATCTCTTTCTACGTGCTGGCGAAGTATGTGCCATACGGCCCCAACGGAGACGCCGTTTCCGAGTTGGCGATAGGTGGCCGCTGTCCGCTGATCACCGAAGTCGAACCAATCGGGTAGCCCCTGCAGTCGCGCAGCCTCACGTGGTGAAAGACGTCGCTCCCGGGTGCCCACGATGCTCGTCTGCGTGATCGCCACAAGTGCCGGCAGATACGTCGGGCGCTTGGCTCGGATACCGGAAGGGCGTAAGTGCATCACGGTGTCCCAGAGCCGCGACGTGTCTTGAGCCTGCCACTCGAGCTTACGCCGCGAGGGCGGAAAGGCGTCGGTGTAGACCCCCCATCGCTTGGTCCACTGGTCGATCACGCGACGATGCTCAGCGTAGAAATTGGCGTTCTTCTTCATGAAGTCGGCCTTCCACCGCGGCTCGATGGCCAACTCCTTTTCGCTAAGAGTTGACGGCATCACCCAATGGTCCGCCCATAGCGGAAACCCGGGAAGGCGACGACCTTGGCGCACTTTCCACATGCGCTGGACGAAGTCGTCCCATGCGTCGATCCAAAGTCTCTCAGCGGTGCTGAGTTCGCAACCCTCAACCTCGTGGTCGGATTCAAGTGGTAAGTCGTCTTCGAGACTCCAGGTCTTGGGGTTCCATCCTCCTACGGGACGGTTGTCAGCCACGGGGTCAGCCTCGAGTGAGAAACCTCGGCCCTTGGGCAATCGCGTCGCCGTGATGAAGACCCTCTCACGAACCTGAGGTCTCCCGCCTCGCTCTCGGGGTAGCAAGTGCGGCGAAAACACCGCCGGTTCTTCCGAGACGCGGTATCCCTCTGTCCTCAAGGTGTCGATGATGACGTCCCACTCGTGCTGGTGCCGGGGCCCAGCGAGGTTGCGAACGTTCTCCAGCATGACGACCGCCGGGCGGCGGACCTGGATGATCTTGAGAATGTTCCAGTACAGCGTTCCCCGCGTCTCCTCCATGCCGCGCTGGGCACCGCTCTTCGAGAACGGCTGACAGGGAAAACCCGCGCACAGCACGTCGTGGCGGGGCACGCGCATCACGCTGTCGTTTGCGTCCTCAGTGACGTCGCCAAGAATGTCCATCCCCCAGTTGCGCTCGTAGACCGTCGCGGCAGCGGCATCAATCTCAACGCCGTAGACGCACTCGCCACCCATGGCGCTGAGGGCGGCGTGGAATCCGCCGATACCTGCAAATAGGTCTATGAACGTGAAGGAGGGTCGACTCACGTGCCTAGCTTAACCGGACCGTCTGACAACAAGGGGATCCTTAAATTCGTCATGAGATGATGAGTTCTCGGAGGTGCCGCACTATCACCACTTTGCCCAGTGCATTATGTCGCGCGGGTCATGCTCTGTCGACGACGCTCAAGGCTCCCCGATATTTCGAGTCTTGGAATCTGGCGCTGCACGCCTACCGTAAAACTCTCGTACTCTCTTCTTCCAGTCAGGCCGACTTCGACGGCTGCATCAAAGCCATCGCTCACAGTTGCAAAACTCGCTGACAGCTGATCCGGACTGGGTTCCGTGGAGGCTCTGACCTGCCCTCGGTTTTGTGGCACTTCGCAAATGAGCGGGGTTCGGGAGTTGAGGTAGCGAGCAGTCGGTGGTTGGCCAAGGACGGGGGCCCTGCAAGTCTGTTGTTCCTCTTAGATGACAGATTAGAAGGCACCAGTGATCACCGACCCTACCGCCATGAACCTGTTTTTCGTCAACTTGGAGGGTGTCCGGCTCATCCGGATCGATGACGAGACGGTGGTTCCTGAAGTGCACGTCGAGTTCGAGCGCGAGGACGTGGGCTGTCCCACTTGCGGAGCGGTGGCGGTCGTGAAGGACCGACGATTGGTGCCCCTCGTCGATCTCACGATGATCGGTCGAAAGTTTGTCCTGGTGTGGAAGAAGCGGCGCTTCGCCTGCCGAGAGAGCGAATGTCCGACGGACACCTGGACCGAGGTCGACGATCGCATGGCCGTCCCGGCTCAAGATGACCGATCGCGCGGGTCGCTGGGCCACCTTCGATGTGGGCAAGAACGGTCGCACCCTCGCCGAGGTCGCCGAAGCACCTGGGCTGCGCCTGGCACACGGTGAACGACGCCGTTCTCGCCTACGGCGAGGCCCTCGTCGATCACCCCGAGCGCTTCGGTGACGTCAGCTCCCTCGGACTCAACGAGCACGTGATGGTCAAGCTCGGCGAACGACACCAACAGAAGTTCGTGACCGCGATCGTCGACGTGGAGAGGTCCCAGTTTCTCGACGTCGTGCCTGATCGAAAGTTTGAGGCGCCGTCAAGCGTGGCTGCGTACGCGTGGCGAGGAGTGGCTTAACAGCGTTCGCGCAGGGACCCTGGATCTCTTCCACCTGCCGGTCCGTCTTCGCCGCGGTCCTTCCCCACGCTGAGCTCGTCGCCGATCCCTTCCACGTGGTTCGCCACGCCACCGCCCAGGTCGACCTCGCGCGTCGTCGTGTGCAGAACGGAGTCTTCGGACACCGTGGTCGCAACGACGATCCTCCCTACCGAGCGCGATGCCTCTCCCATGGCCGTCGAGCGCCTGGATGAGAACGGCACCGAGAAACTGCTCGGCCTCGTTCGCGCCGCCGACCGCTACGGACAGGTCGAGATGACGTGATCGGCCCTGGAGGCAGTTCGCGAGCTCTACACGGTTCCTGACTACGAACTCGCGGGAACGTTCATCGATGAACTCATCCGCGACATGGCCGACAAGACCTGGCCGATCGAGGTCCGCTCGCTCAATCGCGCTCTCAAGCGCTGGCGCAATGAGATAATCGCATGGCACAATTTGCACATCACCTATGGACCGACCGAGGCGATGAACAATTTGGCCAAGCGAGTCAAGCGCGTGGCGTTCGGCTTTCGATCATTTCGCAACTACCGAGTCCGCGCTCTGCTCTATGCCGGCAAGCCCAATTGGGATCTACTCGCGACGATTACACCCCGCTAGATTCTGATGCTCCAATAATGCAATCATGGACCCTCCTTAGTGGGGGTATCCATCTCGAAGAAGTAGTCCTGGTCAGTGGGGTCGAGATGCCGAGCATTCGTGACGGTCGTTCGGGCTTTTTACCAGTAACTAAGTGGTGAGGTCAATCCTCTGAAATGAATACCCCTACTCCTTAGGCAATGCCGATCAAGATACTGGCAGCACAGGTCTGTCATGTGGATCAACCGTCATTGTCGCTGCGGCTAGATACGCTGAGTCCAGACGGCTCGTTGAATCCGAAGTGGTCCTGTATCTCGCATCACACATATGCAAAATAAGAGCGTTCCCCTCGACATTGAATTGAGTTGACGAGCGGGGAGACAAATCCTATACTCTGCATTCATGTTCCACCTCCAGGCCAGTGGAGTTCGGTTCCGCAACGCTGCTAATCGTACGTTCTTAAAGAGAGTGGCCATTGTTGGAGTAGGGCTAGTCGGGTCTTTGCTTACGCTGAGCGCAACGACAGCCGGAGCTGACGGTGGCCCAAGCATCTCCGCAGCTCCCACGGTGATGTATGGGCAGCAAGAGTTCGGAAACACGACCAACGGCTATGCGGCGCCCGGAAGTTGTAACAACAAGCTCCAGTTTTGGCTACTGCCTGTCACCATCGGCGACCAAATCGTGCTCGACTGGGAGATCATCGGCTACGACCCGAACGCAACGTATGGTGAAGTACGGGTCTTGCCAGTCGGGACCACCGATTTCAATTTGGATAACACCCCCGACGTCGTAGTGTCGGACCCGAACTCGGTGGGAAAGAATGAAATTAAGTTGACCGCGGTCACCTCGGGTCAGATGGTGCTTGAGTTCAGAGCCAACGTCGGAGCCTATTGTGGCACGTGGGGAACGTACGCCTACGACTTCACCGCGAACGTTACCCACGCCGTCGCCATCCAGATGCCCACAATCTCAAGTCTGCGCAACGGCCAAGCCGTGCAAGTCGGAGTTCACTCGCCTTCGAGCACAACGGTGTCCGGCCCACTCGTTGCCCTCCAGATACTCCACGGTCGCAAGTGGGAGACTATTGGCTCCGCGACGGTACAGAACTCCGTGGCCCGCGTCCACGTCCGGTTTCCGAGAGGTGTGCTTCGCGGGCGTGCGTATTTACGTGCGATTGTGACGGGTACGAGTTATCGCCGAGCGGTATCTCGGGTCATAGTTGTTCAGGTCACATAGTCCCCTGATACGTCCGCTCAATTGCCGGTGGACGTAGTCCTTGGCTACAAGACTGCGGTGCTTCGGGCGGACCCGCGCCGCTCGGAGCACGCTTACTCAGCACAATCGGGGACTTCGGAATTCAGCGTGGTGTGATCGTCGCGAGTAGATCCCAGTCGGGCTTGCCGACGTAGAGAAGCGCTCGGATTCGGTAGTTGGTGAATGAGCGGAATCCGAAAGCGACGCGCTTGGCAAGGTTGACCCGAACCCCGTCGAGTGGACCGTTTCTTTATGACAAAACGGCCTCGGTGGAAGTGTTGACCGCTTCGTATTCGTCCGGTGTGAGGTAGTCGAGCGAACTGCGGCGCTTGGCATTGTAGAAGTTCTCGATGTAGTCCGCCATGGCCCCGGAGAGTTCCAGGACGCTTTCCCACTTCTTTCGGTTCAGTAGCTCGATCTGCATCGATCCCCAGAAGGACTCCATGGGGGCTTTGATGCCCCTATATGTCAAGTGGACGGATATCGCGAAAGTCACATGAAGGCGCTACCGTAACCCCGATGTCACTGCACCCGATAGCCAGGCGTCCACGCACTCGAGATGCGAGAAGGCAAGACCGGTGTGACCTCGCCGGAGGCGGCCCGTTCTTCCATAACTCTTCCATAACTCCGCGCGTGCCAGGAGAACCCAACTCTTCCCATCAGGTACGATCAAAGACGACCCACGGGAGACGATTTTTCCCGCCTCGGCGTTCACTCCAACTCGCCGGGACTCGCTTCACGCTTCGAATTCCCTGGTCATAGGGTCCGATATGGCGCTGTCTCCCACCCCAATGACACCGATCATCGACCACGGACATACATCGGCTCATCAGCACTTTCAAGGTGGCGGCACGGGTTCGAATCCCGTTGGGGGTGCGAGTAAACTACCAGGTCAACGGCGATGATCGCACGGTAATCTGCGACCTCACTGACTTGTGGCCAACTTTTAGCCAACAGAGCCTAACGGCGTAGGAGTTGAGTCGTCAATCGAGCCTGCGCTTGAAGCTGGCGCACTGCGTAGTTTGGCTGTCGATGCCGCCGCTCGTTCCCTCGAGTTGGCCTTGGGAAGTGTGTCGAGTTGCCTCGAGTTGTCACGCGACGAGGACCTCGCTCGTCGGGCGACGACTCTCGTGGACCCGTTCCAGCACCGCGTCGGGCCGGACTTGGGGGCGCTGGCTCGTCGGGCCGGCGTATCTCCGCCTCGGACGCTGCTGCGTCGGGCGCTCGCGTGACGAGCGGGGGACTCGCGGGACTCGAGACGTTGGACCAACAGTGGGGCCCCGGACGCGACGCCACGGCCGAGGCGCGTAATTTCTTAGGCCGTGGCGCCGTCGCGCGGCGTAACCGCGTCACCCGTGGCGACTCGCAATTGAGGTTCGCCAGAAACGGGCGTTGGTACCCGTACCGTCGATCGGGCGATGGCACCTGGGAGCCTGACGGGCCGGGACGACTTCTCAGTCTTCTCGCTGACACGAGGGCCGATAACTCGGGCGAGTAATGGATTATTCTGAGCGGCATCGTTGCGTTGAGTGGCAGACCAAGCCGTCCCTGAAACTATTGGTGGTCCTACTACTGATGGGCCGCCCGGGTCTCGATCCCGGCACCTTGGGTCTGCATGAGCCGACCGGCTCAGAGTTGGACGACGACGGCCTCCTCCCCCGAGGGCGCTGAATCCCCGGTCTTCCAGCGTGCAATCATTTCACTCAGCCATTCCGCCACCTCGTTGTGTTCCCGCAGGGCCGCGCAAACCATACGTAGATCGCGGTTCATACAGTCAACACGCCCCTGAAGGTTGTGGATGTGGTCCCTCAACCTCACGGCCACTTCCGCATCGGGAACCGGAACGCGTCCGATGCCATGGCATGCTCCACAGGGGTAATAACTCGTCGTTTCCTTCTGCACAGGAACCTGACGAGTAGTCGGTACTGACGTGAACGTACCCTCATCCCACGAGTCATTCTTCCGCGTGGACCAATCCGTGACGATCTCGTACCCGGTCACCACATACTCGGTGCGTGAGAAGCTGCCACGACCCTGGCACGCCTGACACGCCGATGAGGAGTACCTTTCTCTGAGCTCCTGCGCTACCGAGGCGGGGATCGAGAAGTCAGCATCCGGCACCTCGAGGAGCCACTCCGCGGGATTCAAGGCGAACGTCGCGCTGGAGAACAGGACGCCGCGCACCCGAATCCGCCCATCGAAGCTGGAGGCCAGGCTCGCCAGCGTCCATCCCGAAAGCAGCGCCACCGTGCCCGTAGCCAGAGCGGTTTGCGGCGTAACTTTACGCAGCGCGGTGACGGCCGTGAAGGCTGATCCCGCCAGCAGGGTCGCGGCGACGATCCAAAGGGTGACGCGTACATGGAAGGCCCCAGCGGCTTTCGTCGCTTGGCCCCCCCCGGGGTAGAGCAAGTGCCCCACGCGGAAAACGTGGGGCAGAGACACCCGTCGGTCAACGACCTTCTCACACTTGGTGAGATAGCCCTCGAACTCGGCCGCACCAGGGGAAGCGAGTTTCGTGCCCGACGTACTGCTCCGCACGCTGCTTGAGTGCTTAACTTTCCAAGTACTGAAGTCCACGAAGTCATCGCTGGACGTGAAGTTGGGGAACCTTCTCTTGAGGTATCGCGAAGTGGCATCCCTGCCCAGAATTGAAGTCAGGCGAGAGATAATCAGCAGCGCCAGTAAAGTTGTCACAGGAAGGATCCACCAATGTTCGTCCCCGTAGCGGAATGCGACGTGATCCGGGGGCCTAATGAAGTAGCGAGCAAGCCACCTGAATCCGATGAACCGAACAAGTCCGTTCGAACTTCGCGGTGAGTCGTAGGCGCCCACGCTCACTAAGAACACGACGAGCAGGGCCGCGCGCAGCCATGGCATCGCGACGCGAGAACGTTTGCGCTGACGACGGCGAATACTTCCACCGGCGATCGCCCATGGCGCTCCAATCAAGACCACCGAAGTGAACCATTGCCTCATGCGGCGCACCATAACAAGATCTTCGGAAGTGCGCGTGGTTTTGAGATTCGGTCGGTCTGGAATCAGGAGCTGGCAAAGGGCTCGATCACCTGGGGCGGGTGGGCCACCTCCGCTTGTGTGGGCGGCAACGCCGAGGCGCCATTATCTAGGTACTTCTTCACGGTGTGGTAGTCGCACCCGGTTTCTCGCGCAATTGCCGCACCCGGTTTCTCGCGCAATTGCGGCGAGGCCGGCGCCTCAATCTTTCAAATTCCGAAAGCGTCGTAGATTCATCCATCTCGCCTGAGGCGACATGGGGTGGTCATCTTCCTCTTTGTTGGTTGGTCCTGACACTGAGCGGGATGGCGCGCACCCCGGGCATTTAGGTTGATGGCGTCCTACACGTTCACCCGTACGCGGTGCGACACGTTTGCCTGTACGCAGACATCTTGCGACCGGCCATCGTGAGATCGACGAGGGGCACCAAGCGTCGATCCTTCACGACCGCCACCACTGCGCAAGTGGGACACACTACGTCCTCGCGTTCGAGTTCGATGTGCGCTTCAGGAACCACGGCTTCATCGTCGATCTTGATCAGCCGGACGCCTTTGAGGGCTCTTCGGATTTGAGCGGGGTTTCGGCGTTGAGGTAGTGGGCAGTCTGTAGTTGGCGAAGGGCGGGGGCCCTGCAAGTCTGTTGGTTCTCTACTCCCACAGATTGGAAGGCCCCCG
>JAJZBX010000094.1 GCA_021846325.1 Actinomycetes bacterium
GGCGACTCTCTAGACTCGCGTTCACACGCCACAATGAGGGAATCATGATCCGTCACATCGTCGCCTTCCAACTCGCGAGCGAGGACCCCGCCACGCGCCAGCGCCACTCGGCCGAGATGCGCTCGCGTCTGGAGGCACTCGTCGACGTGGACCCCGGACTCATCGCGCTCGAGGTTCACGAGGACCTCGGCGCCGTGGCCACGCACTGGCCGCTCGTCCTCGTCTCAGAGTTCGAGACCTCCGAGGCGCTCGGCCGGTACCTGGTGCACCCGCGACACCGTGCGGTGGTCGACTGGATGAACGACGGCATCGTGTCGGACCGGGTCGTGGTCGACTACGAGGTCCGCTGACGCGCTGCTCGCGAGTCCCGGACGATACTCATCGGTCCCCGGCCGGGTCCTCGAGTATCGAGGCGTTGAGGTCCTTCACGTCGATGACCCCGGTGAGGGCGAGCACGACCATGAGGTCGGCGCGGATCGACTCGATCACGTCGACGACCCCCTGTTCGCCGCGCGCGGCCACCGCGTAGATCCAGGGTCGCCCGATGAGACACGCCCGCGCGCCGAGCGAGAGCGCCTTTACGACGTCGAGACCACTGCGCACGCCACCGTCCATGAGGATCTCGACCTGATCGCCGACGGCCTCGGCGATGGCCGGTAGCGCGCGGATCGTCGAGGTGACGTCGTCGAGCTGTCGTCCGCCGTGGTTGGACACGACGATCGCGTCGGCCCCGTTGGCGACGGCTTCTCGCGCGTCATCGGGGTCGAGGATCCCCTTGAGGACGATCGGTCCGTCCCAGAGCGACCGGAGCCACTCGAGGTCGCGCCAGGTCACGCTGGGGTCGAACTGTCCCGCGACCCAGTGCTGGAAGTCTTGGGGCACCCGGCCGGCGGGCACGGCGCTCTCGAGGTTCCCGAACGTGAGGGGCTTGCCGCCGAGGCCGACCTCGCGCACCCAACGAAGGTGCGTCGCGATGTCGATCTTGCGTCGGTACTGGGCGAACGAGGAGATCCCGCCGTTCAGGCCGTTTCGCGCGTCGCGAAAGCGCCGTCCGGTCACCGCGAGGTCGACGGTCAGTACGAGCGTGGTACAGCCCGCGGCGCGGGCGCGCGCAACGAGTTCCTCGGCGAACCGGCGATCCTTCATGACGTAGAGCTGGAACCAGAACGGCTTGGTCGTGGCGGCGGCCACCTCTTCGATCCCACAGATGGAGAGCGTCGACTCACTGAAGGTGATCCCCGATCGCTCGGCCGCGCGGGCGGCGAGCACTTCGGCGCGCGGCGCGAACATGCCGGCGAACCCGACCGGGGCGAGGATCACCGGGACCGAGAGCGTCTGGCCGAGCACGGTGGTCTCGAGGGTACGCGCCGACACGTCGCGCAGCACCCGCTGACGCAGCCGCAGCGCGCGCAGGTCGTCCTCGTTGGCGCGCATCGAGTTCTCGGCGAAGGCTCCCCCGTCGATGTAATCGAAGAGCTGGCGCGGGAGCCGACGACGAGCGAGCTCGCGGAAGTCGTCGGTGGTCGCCGGCGCCAGTCGCAGCGAACGATCCCTGCGACGCGGTATCACGATTCGCCCCCCGTCCACTCAAGCCGAGACCCTGACCGCATCCGCATGTGAACCTCTTCATCGACTACGTCGCAACCCGATGAACGCATCGGCGCTGCGACGGACTGTACTGCGTCTCATCGACCGTCCGCGTCGATTCTCACGGGCGAGTCACGAAGCGGACGACCACGAACGCCTGCGCAACGGGTCATCGGCCAACGCCGGTAGACCTCGAGCGCGAAGCCCGCACCGTCGCGCGGCGTCGCGGGGGGCGCACGGACTGCGAGAGGAAGCGCCAGTCGCACGAGACCTATCATGCCGTTGTGAACATCATTGTGACCTCGCTCAAGGGTGGTGTCGGCAAGTCGACAACCTCGATCTATCTCGCCGCGGCCGGCGTCGATCGCGGCTACGACCCGGTCACGCTCATTGACGCCGACCCGCAGGCCTCGTGCGCCGAGTGGCTCGAACTGTGGCCCCTAGCGGGGATCACCGTGGTGGAGGCACCCTCGGAGCGCACCGCGACGCGCGCCATCGCGCGCGCCGAGGGCCTCGTCGTGGTGGACACCCCACCGGGTAACGAACGTATCACCCAGTCCGCGGTCGCCGTGGCCGACGCCGTCGTCATCCCGACCCGCGCCGGGGGCGTCGAGTACTCCCGGGTGTCGGCCACCATCGAACTGATCCCCAAGGGCACGTCCTACGGCGTGGTGATCTGCGCGGCGCGACTCGGCACCAACGACCTCGATGCGGCACTCGCGTGGTGGAAGGAGCAAAAGGTCGAGGTCTGGGGCGTCATCCCCGAGCGCGTGAGCATCGCCGCGGGACCCGAAGCGCGCCTCAGTCGCGAGGGGCTCGAGAACTACGACGCGGTGCTCGCCCGGGCGCTGCGCGGCTGGCGCTAGTACCGCTCACGCCGACCGACTCAGCTGGGTTCGCCGTGACGCCCGGCGCCGTCGCGAAACCGGCCGGCCCCGTCGAGTCCGTCGGCGACGAGCGACCGTTGTCCAAGTGCGAACTCGTTGGCCATGGCGTCTCGCACACCGTGACCCGCTTGCTCGTAGAGCGAGCGGCGGTCGTTGCGCAGGCAGGTCTGGGGAAAGACCGCGATCTGAGCGGCCAGGGCCTCGGCGGCCTCGCGC
>JAJZBX010000095.1 GCA_021846325.1 Actinomycetes bacterium
CCAGCGCGCTTCGGTCTCGCGCAGCATCCGTTCGTGCTCGAGCACCGAGAGGCGTGCGTTCAAGGGCACGCGTACGAACCCGGCCTTCAGGCAGGCGAAGTCGAGCGAGACCGACCACGGACCGTTGTTCACCAAGAGCGCCACGTGGTCGCCCTTCGAGAGACCTCGCGCCATCAAGGCGTTGGCGAACCGGTTCGCGGCGTCGTCCACCTCGGAAAAACTCATCCGCTCGTCGCCGAAGACCACGGCCGTTCGCGCGGCGTAGCGCTCGGCCCCCCGACGCACCATCTCCGCTGCGATCATGTCGCCCCCATACCAGACCATTCGGTCGGTTTCAGGATAGCCTGGCGGACGTGTCAGAGCGCTCACGTCAGCTGCGCGGGGCGCGCACCCGCGAACGGCTGCTCGAGGCGACGCTCACCTGTCTCGTCGAGCACGGCTACGCGTCAACGACGATGCAGCGGGTCCAGAACGAGGCCGGCGTCTCACGCGGTGCGCTGGTTCACCACTTCGCGTCGATGAACGAGTTGCTCGTGGGCGCGGTCCGCCACGTCGCCGCGCGCCAGCTGGACGCCCTGCGCCACGGGGCCGCGCGGCTCGACGACGGGGCCGCGGGTCGGGCCCAGCGCGTCGATCTGCTCCACTCGGTCATGTCGGGGCCGCTCTTTCTCGCCGGGCTCGAACTGTGGATGGCGGCGCGTACGAACCCGTCGCTTCGCGCCGCGCTCGTCCCGGCCGAACGCGAGCTCGGTCACCAGATCGCGAGCGTCCTCCGCGTCGACGGCGCCGAAGTCGGGGCCCTCACCCGCCTCGAGTTCGACGAGATCCTCGTCACGCTGCGCGGGCTCGCGATCACGAGCGTGTTGCGCCCAGACCCGCGCGTCGAACGTCGCACGATTGAACGCTGGCTCGAAACGAGAACCTAGGACCACGAGGCGCCGACGCCGTCCAGCACCACGCGTCGGCCCATGGACTACGCCATCAGCGCGTCGTGGCGAACTCGAGTGCGCTCGGCGCAAGGGCCACGCGCGCGAGCGAGGCGACCGTGAGCGCCCACAGCGCCGTGGCCAGTGCGAGGTGCAGGTCGGCGAGCGCCGCCGGGGCGCCGAGCACGGCGTCGAAGGCGCCGACCGCGACCTGGACCGCGACGAGTACCAGCCCGGCTGCGACGACCCGGTGCGAGGACCGACGGTCTCGCCAGAGACGCGCGAAGTAGACCACGACGAGAACCACCGCGAGCAGCACGAGGGATCGGTGCGCGTACTGCAGCGCCACCAACCGGGTAGGCGACGGACTCGAGAGACACGCCGGCCAGGACCGGCAGGCCCTCTCGGCTCCGCCGTCGACGACGATCGAGCCCGACACCAGAACGCCGAAGAGTCCACCGACACTCGCCCAGGCGAGTCGGTCGCCGTGGAAGCGGCGCCAGGAGGTCGCGGGTTCGATGAACGACGCCACCGCGCTCACCGTCACGATCGCGAGGAAGAGCAGGCCGACGACCAGGTGCGCCGCGACCGTCGCGGGCGCGTTATCGCTCAACACCGTGATCGCGCCGAGCACGATCTGCACGGCGACGACCCCGAGTGACGCGAGACTGTAGGTACGCACGTGGCGCACCCGGGCGTCGCCTCGCCACGTGAGCGCGACGAGTGCGATGATCGTGATCGTGACGATCGCCGCGAGGTAGCGATGGGACTGCTCGAGGAGCGGGTGGAGGTGGTCGATTGGCCCGACCCGACCGTTACAGAGCGGCCAGCTCGAACAGCCCATCCCCGAGTCGCTCACGCGTACCGTGCTGCCAAGGACGATGAGCAGATAGGTCGAAGCCACGCTGATCAGCGCGAGCGCGCGAATCCGCCGTCCGGTACGGTCCATCGACGTCAACCGAGGCGAATGACTAGTGACCACACGAACTCCGGCTCAGCGGCATCGTTCGCACGCTATCGACGACCGCGCGCGAAGTCCAACGCCGCGGCGGACCCGTCGGCTTCGGCACCCGAGGGACGGCTGGCGGCACGCCAGGGTCGCGGCGTGGGAAAGTGGGAGACCATGGCCGGTAGCAACGACGACGACTCGCGAGACACCGCCGAACGCGTGGCGCAGGGATATCGAACCCTGGGGCGGACCCCGGCCGACGCGTTCGACCTGCCCGATGGCGTGGAACTCGGACGCGTGAGCATCGTGCACGGCGCCAACGCCGACGTGATCTGGTTCGACGCACGCGGCAACGAGGTGGTGTCACTCTGTCACATGTCGCCGGGCATCGAACCGCGGCCCGTCGCCGGCGACTGGGTCGGCGTGCGCGACGACCACATCGAGACGGTGCTCGCCCGACGCAGCGCGCTTCGTCGGGTGAACCGGCGCACCCACGACGTCCAGGTGCTCGCCGCCAACATCGACTTCGCGCTTCTCGTCGTGCCCATCGACCGCGACGCGAACATCCACATGCTCGAGCGCTACGCGGTGATGGCCCGCGACAGTGGTGCCGAGCCCTTTATCGTGCTCACCAAGGCCGACGAGGCCGACGACCCCGAGGCCTCCGTCGAGGCCGTTCGCTCGGCCGTACCCGGCGTCGAGGTCCTCACCACCAGCTCACGCAGCGGCGAGGGGATCGAACACCTACGCCGGCT
>JAJZBX010000096.1 GCA_021846325.1 Actinomycetes bacterium
TCTTGCCCTCGGCCACCAGTTCGGCGAGGACGCCGATGGTCTCTTCAATCGCGGTGGCGGGATCGACCCGGTGCTGGTAGTAGAGGTCGACGTGATCGGTGCCGAGGCGTCGAAGCGAGCCCTCGAGAGACGTGCGCACGTTGGCGGGGCTGCTGTCGAGGTTCCACGGCCCGGCGCCGGCGTGGGACACCATCCCGAACTTCGTCGCGAGGACGACGTCGTCGCGGCGACCTTTGATGGCGCGTCCGACGAGCTCTTCGTTCACGTAGGGTCCGTAGATCTCGGCGGTGTCGATGAGCGTGACCCCGAGGTCGAGGGCCCGGTGGATCGTACGGATCGACTCGGCGTCGTCGCTGCCCGCGCCCGTGTACGCCGTGGACATGCCCATCGTGCCCAGGCCGATGCGCCCGACGTCGAGGGTTCCGAGGTGGTGATGCTTCATGGTTGCTCTCCTGCTCTGGTTACGTTCGATTCGAGGTGACGCCGGCCATCGGTGCCGTTGTCGCCGGGGTCGCCGTCAGATCGTTCCAACACGGATGAGTGACTTGACGGCGAGGCGCCGGTCCATCGCCTCATAGGCCTTCGCGACGCCGTCGAGATCCGTCTCGAAGTCGAGGACCAGCCCGGGGTTGATCCGCCCCTCGAGCACGTCATCCATCAGTTCGGGGATGTAGCGCCGCGCCGGCGCCACGCCACCGCGCAGCCCGATGTTAGAAAAGATCACCCGCTCGATCGGAACGTGCACGCCGTGGGGCGCGCCCACGGCGCCGACGATTGAACCCGGTCGCGCGATGCCAAAGGCCGTCGTCATGGACTGACCGGTGCCCACGCACTCCATCGCGGCGTCCACCCCGATCCCGTCGGTGAGTTCCAGCACGCGCGCCACCGCCTCGGCGCCGCGCTCGGCGACCACGTCGGTGGCGCCGAAGGTGCGAGCGAGCGCCTGGCGCGCGGGATTGCGACTGAGCACGATGACGCGCTCGGCCCCGAGGCGGGCCGACGCGAGGACCGCCGAGAGGCCGACGGCCCCGTCACCGACGACGGCGACCGTGGCGCCGGGTTGAACGTTGGCACTGATCGCCGCGTGGTGGCCGGTGCACGCGACGTCCGAGAGCGTGAGCAGTGAGCGCAGCGTCTCGTCGGAGTGACCCGATCCGGGCACGTTCACGAGGGTCGTCTCGGCGAAGGGCACCCGCACGGCCTCACCCTGACCGCCGTCGATACCGTGATTGCCGAAGGCGCCGCCCGCGACGCAACTCGGCATCCAGCCGGCGCGACAGTGCGCGCAGGTGCCGTCACTGAAGATGAAGGGCGCGATCACGAGGTCACCGCGCACGAGCCCGCGCACGTCGGCTCCGACGTCTTCGACCACCCCGATGAACTCGTGACCGATGGGACCGAGCTCGTGGGGCGACTCGCCGCGGTAGTACCAGAGGTCCGATCCGCAGACGCACGCGAGAACCACGCGCACGACGGCGTCCGTCGGAGCCTGGATGATGGGGTCGGGTCGCTCGCCGACCGTGATGGCGTGGGGTCCGTTGTAGATGGCTGCTCGCATGAGTACCACTCAACCAGATTCGCGCCCGACGTGGAAGACCCCCTTGAGAGGGGTACCGGCGGGGCCTCCCACGTCGCGGGCGCTCGCCGTAACGTGGCGGTGTGGATCCCACCAACGACATCCGCGAGTTCCTCGTCTCGCGCCGGGCCCGCATCACCCCGGACCAGGCCGGGCTGCCCGCCTACGGCGCCCGACGCCGGGTAACGGGCCTGCGCCGAGAGGAGGTGGCGCTGCTCGCCGGCATCAGTGTCGAGTACTACACCCGCCTCGAGCGCGGCAGCGCCACGGGTGCGTCGAGCGACGTCCTCGAGGGCATCGCGCGGGCACTCCAGCTCGACGAGGCCGAGCGGGCACACCTCTTGGATCTCGTTCGCACCGCCACGTCGCGCCCGGCGCGCCGGCGCCCCACGCAGGACCGGGTGCGTCCCACGGTTCGCCGGGTGCTCGAGGGCATCACGTCCTACCCCGCGTACCTGCGAAACGGGCGTCTCGACCTCCTCGCGACGAACGCGCTGGGCGCCGCCCTGTACGCCCCGGTGCTCGACGATCGGCCGCTGCCCGTCAACATGGCGCAGTTCATCTTCTTCGACCGACGCGCGAGCGAGTTCTTCATCGACTGGGACGACGTCGCTAACGACACGGTCGCGATACTGCGCGGCCAGGCGGGCCACGATCCCTTCGACCGACGACTCACCGACCTGATCGGTGAGCTCTCCACGCGAAGCGAGGAGTTCCGCGTCCGCTGGGCGAACCATAACGTCAAGTTCCACCGGAGCGGCATCAAACGGATGCACCACCCGGTGGTCGGCGACCTCACCCTCGACTACGAGGCGTTCGAACTGGGCGCGGACCCTGGCCAGCGGATCAACGTCTACTCCGCCGAACCGGGGTCGCCGTCAGCGGCGTCGCTGCTGCTCCTCGCGAGCTGGTCGGCCTCGAACGGGTCGGGAGCGACCGAGGACGTCGTGAACCACGAGCGCTGACTCGGTCACGCCGGCCGAGTCACGACGGGCGAGTCGGGCGAGGGGTCTCGCCGTGTTCGCCCCTTCCGGCGGTCGT
>JAJZBX010000097.1 GCA_021846325.1 Actinomycetes bacterium
GAATCCTTGCCCCCGAGCGAAGCGACGGTTCGCCGTCGATTCATGGTCCCATCGTCTAGTGGCCTAGGACATCACCCTCTCAAGGTGGAGGCACGGGTTCGAATCCCGTTGGGACTGCCATTTGGGCTGAACCCCGTTTGGGGGTCCAGTTGGGCTGAGTCGAGACATCCCGGACACTCGAACGGTGGCTCAGTGCTCGACGCGCAGCGTGAGGTAGACCACGCCGCAGTCGAACCGGTGCTGCCCGAGCAGGGTGAGCGAGGCACGGGTGTCGCCGGGGAACGCGGGTTTGCCGCCGCCGACGATGACCGGATGTATGAAGAGCCGGCACTCATCGACCAATTCGGCGCGAAACGCCAGCGCCGCGAGGCTGGGTCCGCCGATAGTCAGGTCCCTCGCGCTGGACGCCTTCAAGGCGCGAATCGATTCGGGATCGAAACGCCGCTCGAGGCGCGTGTGGGCCGTTGAGACCTCGGGCAAGGTCGTCGAGAAGACGTGCTTGTTCGCCGCCCGCCAGACGCCCGCGAAGTCGGCCATGGACGCGGACCGGGCGGCGAGCGTGGGGTCGGACTCCGAAACGGACATGGTCTCGTACATGCGACGGCCGTAGAGGTACGTGCCGACGGGGCGTATGAGGTCAGTGATGAAGGCAACGACCTCGTCACTCGGCGCGGTCCAGTCAAGCGAGCCGTTTGCGTCCTCGACGAAGCCGTCGAGTGACACGTTGATCACGTAGGCCAGCGTGGCCGCCCCGTGGTCGCTCGTCGGTCGGACCATGGGGAGAGCGTAGAGCTCGGCCTGGCTCATCGCGTCCGGTACGACAGACCGGGTCCGAGCGGGTCGTGTTACGGTGGCCCCGGCGCCGTCCTGGATCGGCGAGCGCACGGGGGAGCAACCCGACGAGTCTGATTCGTGTCGCTCGACGCGAGCTCACGGTCTCACCAACGTGGCGAAGGGCCGACTAGCGTCGGCGCCATGGACTGCGTGGTGTCGGTGGAGAACCTACGTAAGTCCTACGGCGAGCGCGAGCGGCTCCACGGCATCTCCTTCGAGGTGCGATCCGGCGAGATCCTCGGATTCCTCGGCACCAACGGCGCGGGCAAGACGACCACCATCGAGATCCTCGAGGGCTATCGACCCTACAACGCCGGCACGGTCTCGGTGCTCGGGGTCGATCCGGCCAAGGCGACGCGCGCGTGGCGCAACCGGATCGGGCTGGTGCTCCAGGAGTGCGAACTCGACCCCGCCTACAGTGTCGCCGAGACGGTCGCGATGTTCGCGCGCTACTTCGACCGGGCGACCGACGTGGCGGCGACGATTCACGCGGTGGGCCTCGCGGCCAAGACCAACGACCGCGTCGGTCAGCTCTCGGGGGGCCAGAAACGGCGACTCGACGTGGCGGTCGGCCTGGTCGGGGACCCCGAGATCCTCTTTCTCGACGAGCCGACGACGGGGCTCGACCCGATCGCGCGCCGCGAGATGTGGACGATGATCGAAGCGCTGCGCGACGCGGGAAAGACGATCTTTCTCACCACGCACTACATGGACGAGGCCGAGCACCTGGCGGACCGCATCATCATCCTGCGCGACGGCGTGATCGCCGCCCAGGGAACGGCCGACGAGCTCAGCGCCACCCTTGGCTACCGCGCGACGATCTCCTTTGACGCCTATCCGGGTTTCAGCGCCGTCGAACTCGCCGAGGTGATCAGGGGGCCCGTCGTCGAGAGCGACGCCGTCGCGCGCTTCGAGTCACACGACGTCCAGCGCGACCTCGAAGTACTGCTCGGTTGGGCGCGCGGGGCCTCAGTTACCCTCGCGAACCTCCAAGCGATCCAGCCGAGCCTCGACGACGTCTTCGTGAGGCTCGCGGGTGAGTTGGCCCGAGACGAGCTCGAGGTCGAAACGTGAGTGACGTGTCCCTCGCCTTCGCCCAGACGCGCTACGCGCTGCGGGGCTTCCTGCGCGACCCGAGCGCGCTGGGCTTCACAGCACTCTTTCCGGTCCTGCTGCTGTTGCTCTTCAGTGCGATCTTTACCGGCTCCACCCGTTTCGCCGGGGCGCGCGTCCCCGCGCGGACCTACTACACGGCCTCGATCATCGCCTACGAGATCATGCTCGTGAGCTTCGCCTCGCTCTTGGTGCGCGTGACGACCAACCGTGAACGGGGTCTCTTGAAGCGCTTCCGGGGCACACCGATGCCGAGCTGGGTCTACCTGTTCTCCGAAATCGCCCGAACGCTCGTCGTGGTGGTCGTGACCGTCATCGTTCTACTCAGCGTGGGCGCGGGTTTCTATCACGTGCGGCTCAGCGCGAGCCTCGCCGTCGGTCTCGTGACCTACACGGTGGCCGGGGTCTTCTGCTTCAGCGCGCTCGCGCTCGCCCTCACCCGGTTGAGCCCGACGGCCGACGCCGCGTCGGCGGTCGGACCGCTCGCGGCCACGATCCTCGCGTTCCTGTCGGGGGTATTCATCCCGGTCGCGATCATGCCGGCCTGGATGCTCGACCTCGGCAAGGTCTTCCCGCTCGAGCACATGGCCCGGGGTCTCCAGGTGGCCTTCCTCGTAGCGGGA
>JAJZBX010000012.1 GCA_021846325.1 Actinomycetes bacterium
GCCGTCGGTACTCCTCCCGGCTCAGTCGCACAAGTCGCTGACGCCCTCGGAACCTGTCAGATGTTGTGGAGAGACGGCTTCCTCGCGGCGGGAGCACCTCGAGCGATACGCGTCGTTGGGCCTATCATCGTGCACGTCGTTCCCTCGCTTGTGGTGTGCACGATGCCGAATGGGACTGCTGGGGTGTTCCCAGGTGACAGCGCGACGTGCCGGACCCTCGGCCTGCCCGATGCGTTACTTGCCTCTTCCAGCAAGTAGGGCGACCGAACCTCACAGCGGAGCAAACTTTGTCTTCGCCTTCCAGTAGCGAGAGTTCTTTTATACCCTTCGCTCACCTGCACTGTTGCGAGACTCCGACCATCCACCACCTTTACCAACAGGTCCGATCAAATGGACTAGTTGGTCTCGTCCCATGGCAACTGTTTGTGGTTCGCTAGCCAGCCGACTGGCTACCTATTTACCGCGCCTCACTACCAACAGAGTTTGCCGAAGCAGGCCAGTTCTATCAACAACGATTCAGCAAACGTAAGCAATTCGCTGGCTGGCACGATCGGATGGATGAACTCGGTGCCCTACAAGTATCAATTGTTGTAGTCAGAGGAGTCGAGGTCGGTCCCCGGCGACCAGTACGCACGGGCTGAGTTTCCGGAAGCGACGACGTTGGACAGTTAAGCACTGCTCGCTTATAACGTCGCACGGACCTACTTTGCGAGCCGGGGTAGCCTGCCATCCAGCGGTTCCGGTCGTTGGTGGTTTGACCTGCGTTGGGATTGCCGTAATCGGACTGGCGGGCGCTTATTACTTCCCCCCGTGTGATTGAGTGGGGATTTAGTCGAGTGCCCGAAACGCCAAAACTCCTTGTGAACACCGGAGTCTCTCCCGATTCAGACTCGACATAATCTCTACACAATCACACGGGGGGTATTACTTTGCCGGCCTGGACATGAAGCCAGTCTTGTCAATCGAGAAAGCCATAGGTTGGGCTGGTGTAAGTTGTAGCGTCTTCGCATAGTGATAGTCTCGGACCGATGACCGTGTTACAGGCTCGGGCAAGGATTGGCATTCGGATCGGTGGCGTCTTCTTGATGGCACAACTTGTCTTGCGATGGTCGAATGTGTTTCACGGTGCTGCGATGGATGTGGTAAAGACCATATTGGCAATCGGGGGAATTGGATTCTATCTATTCGGCCTGTTTTACCTGCGTCAGATTAGAAAGTTGAAAAATGATCAAAGGTGAACCGCAGAGAAATGAGTAGCCCGGTGGTCAACTACGTCGACGCCCTTGACAAGGAGGACACTCCATTGAGGATCGCCCTCCTGGTCTGCCTTTGATCGTGTGCACTGTGTTATCAAGACTGAAATAGTTCGGCAAATCCCAACGGTCCATGTCGTGCCAGTCGCGTAGGCGACCGGTAGAGTTTCGGCGTCAACCAGTCGTCGTGTTGCACGCTCACTCGTGTGCCCGGACACAAATCAGTCGAGAGGTTAGCCGCCAGCCTTCGTTGCCGGTAGGTGAAGCAAGTTTGGATTGCTGAGTTGATTGATCAGATGAGTTAGCGAAGGAAAATGCAGATGCAATTGTGGTTGAAATTCAACGGAAGGGTTATCCATCTCACTTCTCATCCCCTTGATGCGCCTGGCCTCTGGATAGGAACAGTCACTCGGTAGACTGAAAATGGAGGCGAGAGTATGACCAAAGCACCGAGCAACGAACCGAACCCGGCATTCATCGGCACCGTCTTGTCGGTCGTGGCACTTGTTCGGGATGAGAACGAACGAATTCTTTTGGCGTCGTCCTCCGAAAATGGCCCGTGGTCTTGCATTGGTGGTGGCGTTGTCGACGGTCAAGACCTCGCGAGGGCTGCAACTGAGTTCGCTCGGGACGACTGCGGTCTGACTGTCGAGGTTGGAGATGTCGTAGCTGAGCTCTCAGGCGACAAGTATCGGGTGCTCTATGAGTGCTTAGCCGACGTGACGTACGTGGCAACGGTCTTTGACGCCAGGCTGCTCGCTGAAGATGAGCCTGCGCCGATGCGCGTCAACTGGTTCGCAGCGGAAGAGCTGGCCGGACTCTACCTAGATGAGTTCGCAACCGCAGCGCTTGCCGATCTGCGTTTGTTGTAGCTCCGCTATGGCTTGGGTCCAGCGGATCGCCAGGGCTTGGCGGGCTTGGGGATAGAGATGTGAACGCCTGGCGACTGTCCCCGTACGGACGGGCCCGCGCGTCGAGGGACTCTCTTCTCCTCACGCGACGGCGGGTCGGCGTACGAGTCGTCGCGCTCGAACTGATTCGTCACCGCGTGGCTCGATATACTCGGGGTGCTGCGGATGCTCCGCAGTGACGTGGTTGCAGCGAATTCCGGTGAGATCCCGGTACTGTCCCGCAACGGTAATCCCCCTCGGGGGCGAGTCCGGTCGCCTGCGCCGCGCCGACGTAATCGGTCCTCGGAGGAAGGACGGTTCGTTTCACTCTTCGGAGTGGTGGCGAGCTCTCGTCCTCCGTTGCTAGCAACGGAGATAGACCATGAACGCAGTACGCGCAGTGCTCGGCGCCACCGTGGTGGCCCTGGGATTATCAGTCCTACCCACCCTCAGCGGCGCGGCCAGCGCGCCGGCCAGCAACTTCCCGGTGACGGTGAGAACGACGAACGGCAACGTGACCATCACGTCGCGGCCCACGGCCATCATGTCGCTTTCGGCGACCGCGACCGAGATGCTCTACGCGATCGGTGCGGGTTCTCAGGTCAGGGCCGTCGACAAGTACTCCAACTACCCCAAGGGTGCTCCGATGACCGGGCTCGACGGCTACAACGTGAGCGCCGAGGCCATCGCGAAGTTCCACCCCGACCTGATCATCATCGCCTACGACCCCCCGTCGCTCGCGGCCCAACTGGCCACGCTCAAGATCCCGGTCATCTACGATCCGGCGGCACCGAACCTCGCGGTCGCCTATCACCAGTATCTCGGGCTGGGGCTAGCGACGGGACACCTCGCCCAGGCCCGTCTGGAGGTCGCTCACCTGCGCGCGTCGGTGAGCAGGATCGTCAAGTCCACGCCGCGCCCACCCGCGGGCACGACCTACTACTTCGAGCTCGACCCCACGTACTACTCGGTGACCTCGGGCACGTTCGTGGGCCAGCTCCTCGGCTTGCTCGGGCTCAAGTCGATCGCCGACGCCGCCGGCACGGCCGGCAACGGCGGCTACCCACAGCTGACCGCCGAGTTCATCTTGCAGGCGAACCCGACCTACGTCTTTCTCGCCGATCACCTGTGCTGTCAAGTGACGCCCCAATCGGTCGCGGCGCGACCGGGCTGGTCGGCCCTCACCGCCGTTGCCCAACACCGAATCGTGACCGTGTCTGACGACATCGCGTCACGGTGGGGACCGCGCATCACCGTCCTGCTGCAAGACGTCGCCAATGAGCTCAAGCGCCAACCGGCCTAGACCGTCGGGGGCGACCTCGTTGGGGCCCGGCGAGGGGCACCTCGCGCCGGTGTCGGTTCGTCGGCCGCTGCTGATCGCGGTCGCGGTGCTGATCGGGGTCGTGCTGCTCGCCACGGCGATCGGCCCGGCCGACCTCTCGCCCGCCACCGTGCTCAGCGTCCTCGCCTCGCACGTGCCGTGGTGGCACGCGCACACCGCGGCCTCGGTGATCAATCAGGCGATCGTCTGGCAGATCCGACTGCCCCGCGTGGTGCTCGCGGGACTCGTCGGCTCGATGCTGGCGGCCGGCGGTGCGTCGTACCAGGGGGTGTTTCGCAACCCCCTGGCCGATCCCTACCTCCTCGGCGTCGCCGCGGGGGCGGGACTCGGCGCGACGATCGCGATCGTGTCGGCGAACCAGTCGACGTACCTGCTGCCGATCGCCGCGTTCGTCGGGGGAACGATCGCGGTCACCCTGACCTACCTGGTCGGCTCGCGCTCCGGACGAAACTCCTCGGGTGCGTCGATCGTGCTGGCGGGGGTCGCGGTCGCGGCCGTCTTCACGGCGCTGCAAACCAACCTGCAGCAGCAGCACGCGGCCGACCTCCAGCCGGTCTACGCCTGGATCCTCGGCAGCCTGTCGGTGGCGACGTGGTCCGACGTGACCTTGATCTTGCCGTACGTCGCCCTGAGCGCGGTGGTGCTGCTCGCGCATCGCCGACTGCTCGACGTGCTGCGCGTGGGCGAGGAGGAGGCCTCAGCCCTCGGGGTTCACCCCCAGCGCGTGCGCCTCACCGTCGTCGCCGCGGCGACCCTCGGCACCGCGGCCGCGGTGTCGGTGAGCGGACTGATCGGATTCGTCGGCATCATCGTGCCCCACCTCGTTCGCCTCACCACGAACGCGAGCTACCGCGTCGTGCTGCCGGTCTCGATGGTCAGCGGGGCGTCGTTCCTCATCCTGGCCGACCTCGGCGCACGCATGCTGAACGCGCCGGCCGAGATCCCCCTCGGCGTGGTGACCGCGTTCATCGGGGGTCCGTTTTTCATCTTCGTGCTGCGATCTCGTCGTTCCCACCTGGGCGTGCTCTGATGGTCGCGCTGGCCGCTCGCGCGAACCCGGTGCTCGCCTTCGAGGCCGTGACGGTGCGCTACGACGCTACCGAGGCACTGCAAGCGGTGAGCGACGTCGTGAACGAGGGCGAGTGGCTCGGCGTGATCGGGCCCAACGGCGCCGGCAAGACCACCCTGCTGCGCGCCGCGGCACGGCTCGTGGCGTACCGGGGCACGGTGCGCATCCACGGCGAGGACGTGGCGCCGCTCTCGCGGCGCCAGTTTGCGCGCCTGGTCGCCTACGTGCCCCAGAAGCCCGAACTGCCGGCGCAGATGCGCGCCATCGACTACGTCGCGCTCGGTCGCACGCCGCATCTCGGCTACTTCGGGGCCGAGGGTCCCCACGATCGACGCCGGTGCGCGGACCTGCTCGAGCGCCTCGGTCTGGGCGCCATGGCCGAACGTACCCTCGGCGCCATGTCGGGCGGTGAGCTGCAACGGCTGGTACTGGCCCGGGCGCTGGCCCAAGACGCCCCGGTGCTTATCCTTGACGAGCCGACGAGCGCGCTCGACCTCGGTCGCCGGGTCGAGGCCCTCGAGCTCGTCGACGAGCTGCGCCGCGAGCGAGAGCTCACCGTCATCAGCGCGGTACACGACCTGACGCTCGCCGCCCAGTTCGCGACCCGCCTGCTGCTCTTGCACCAGGGCCGCGTCGTCGCCAACGGTGTGCCCGACGACGTGCTGGCCGACGAGGCCCTCGGCGGCTACTTTGGCGCGCGGATTCAAGTGCTGCGCAACGTGGACGGCGAGCTCGTCGTCGTCCCGCGACGTCGCCGCGAGCCTCGGTCGTGACCACCGAGCCACGTGAAGCGCCCGCGCCGCGGCCCCGTCGGCGCGCAACGTCACGGGTGCTCGTCAACACCGGCGACGGCAAGGGCAAGTCGACGGCCGCCTTCGGCGTGATGAGTCGGGCGTGGGCCCGCGGCTGGCGGGTGTGCGTCGTGCAGTTTCTCAAGAGTGACCAGTGGCGATCCGGCGAGCACCGGCTCGCCGAGCACCTCGGCATCGAGTGGCACGCGCTCGGTGACGGGTTCACCTGGGCGTCGACCGACATCGACGAGACGCTCGCCAAGGGTCGTCACGCCTGGGACGTGGCTCGAGCCAAGATCGCCAGCGGCGACTACCAGCTGGTGATCCTCGACGAGATCACCTACGCCGTCAACTACGGCTGGATCGACGTGAACGATGTCGTCGCGGCTCTCACGTCGCGGCCCGCGACGACCAACGTCATCGTCACCGGGCGCGACGCGCCCGGAGCCATCGTGGCCGTGGCCGACACGGTAACCGAGATGCGGGTGATCAAGCACGCCTACGATCAGGGAATCCGCGCGATGAAGGGCATCGAGTACTAGCGCCGCGAGACCGAAGCCCACCGCTCGCCGTACTCGCCACGGGCCCGGTTCAGCGAAAGTCAGTCATCAAGTCCTCGAGCGCGGCGCTGCCGGGGCACAGGACCGAGAAGGGGACCTTGTTCAGTCCATCACGGGGCGTGTGGTTGATCTCGTGCATGCTGTGGGCCGACTCGTCGAGGTAGAGCAGTCCGGTCACGATCTCGCCGTGGCGTTGGTGCTCGCGGATGTACTCCTCGACCTTCAGGCGATTGGTCGGGTCGTAGCCCTCGGGGACCGTGCGAAAGGTGAGCACGCTGCCGTCGTGCATCGTCACTGACCGGGTGCCGCGCCCGGCGAGGGAGACCTCGATCTCCTCGCGCACGGGCACGTAGTCGGTCACCACTTCTTTTACCTCGTGCTCGCGCATGAAGCGGTAGCTCTTGGTCGAGCCCTCGTGGTCGTTGAAGGTCACGCACGGGCTGATCACGTCGATCAGGGCCAGCCCGTTGTGGGCGACGGCCGCCTTGAGGATCGGGATCAACTGCTCCTTGTCGCCCGAGAAGCTGCGCGCGAGGAAGGTCGCCCCCATCGCCAGGCCGAGCATGATGGGGTCGATCGGGGCCACGACGTTAGCTTCGCCCTTCTTCGGGCGCGTGCCGATGTCGGCCGAGGCCGACAGCTGGCCCTTGGTCAGTCCGTACACGCCGTTGTTCTCGATGACGTAGACCATCTTGACGTTGCGTCGGATCGCGTGGGCCAGGTGACCGATGCCGATCGACAGCGAGTCGCCGTCGCCCGAGATGCCGATGTAGGTCAGCTCCCGGTTGGCCGCCGCGGCCCCCGTCGCGATAGTGGCCATGCGCCCGTGGGCCGAGTTAAAGCCGTGGGCGCCGCGTACGAAGTAGGTCGGCGTCTTGCTCGAGCACCCAATCCCGCTCAGTTTGGCGATGGTGTGCGGCGGGGTCGAGAGCTCCCAGAACGTGTGGGTGATCGCCGCGGTGATCGAGTCGTGGCCGCAGCCGGCGCACAGCGTCGACATCGCGCCCTCGTAGTCGCGGATGGTCAGACCCAACTCATTCTTCGCCAGCGGCGCTAGCGGGATCAGTGGTTTCACTATCGATGGCACGTCAGTCCTTCCGGTTCGCGAGGTCGAGGTGCGCCACGACGCCGTCGACGACTTGGGCCGCACTCAAGGGGAAGCCGCCGTAGGCGAGGATCGAGTGCATCGACTCGATCGGCACGCCGGTCTCGATGGCGATGAGCGAGCGCAATTGGCCGTCGCGGTTCTGCTCGACGACAAAGCAGTGCTCGTGTGATTCGACGAAGGCGCGCACGTCGGTCACGAACGGGAAGCCCCGCACGCGCAGGAAGTCCGCGGGCAGGTCGCGATCGGCGAGCAGGTCAATCGCCTCGCGTACCGCGAGGTCACAGCCGCCGACGGTGATGATGCCCAACGTGGCACCCGGGCGGCGCAGCACGACCGGTGCCGGGACGTGGGCCGCCGCCGACGCGTGCTTCAGCTTGAGCCGGTCGACGATCTCTTGGTACTCCGCCGGGTTTTCCGTGTAGCGGCCGAACCGGTCGTGGCCCGAGCCGCGAATGAAGTAGGCGCCCTTGGAGTCCGAGCCCGGCAGGGTACGCGCGGCGACGTGTTCGGCGTCGGCGTTGGCGTAGCGGAAGAACTCCTTCATGCCCGCCAGGTCCTCGTCGGTGAGGACCCGACCACGGTCGGGCACGAACGAGTCGTCCCAGGTGAGCTTGGGCACGACCCAGTCGTTCATGCCGATATCGAGATCCAGCAGCACGAAGACCGGCGTCTGGAAGTGCTCGGCCAGGTCAAAGGCGGCGACGGCGAACTCGAAGCACTCCGCCGGGTTGGCGGGGAAGATCAGGATGTGCTTGGTGTCGCCGTGGCTCGCGTAGGCGCAGAGCAGGATGTCGGCCTGCTGGGTCCGCGTCGGCATGCCCGTCGACGGGCCGGTGCGCTGCACGTCGACGATCACGGCCGGGATCTCGGTGTAGTACGCGAGACCCAGCAGCTCGTTCATCAAGGAGATGCCCGGCCCCGAGGTCGACGTGAAGGAACGCGCCCCGCTCCACCCCCCGCCGAGCACCATGCCGATGGCGGCGATCTCGTCTTCGGCCTGCAGGATGATGTAGTTGTTCTTCACGGTGGGCGCGTCGCCGTCGTGCTCGCCGGGTACCGCCTCGCGCCGGTAGGTCGCGCAGAGTTTCGTGAAGTTGTCCATGACCGCCGTCGCCGGGGTGATCGGATACCACCCGGCGACGGTCGCGCCGGCGTACAGGGCGCCGAGCGCCGTCGCGGTGTTGCCGTCGATGAGGATCGAGTCGGTCGCGGCCATCGCCTCGACCCGGAAGGGCAGCGGGCAGTCGAACGTCTCGAGCGCGAAGTCGTAGCCGAGGCTCAGGGCCTTCTGGTTGGAGTCGCGCAGGGCCTCGTTGCGCGCGAAGGTTTCGGCGAGCAGCGCGCGCACCAGTTCTGCGTCGATGCCGAGCAGGGCCACGATCGCGCCGGCGTAGGCGATGTTCTTCATCAAGATCCGCTCGCGCGGTCGCGTGAAGTTGTCCAGGCAAAGGCGCGCGAGCGGCACGCCGAGGAACTTCACGTCCTCGCGCACCAGGTCGTCGTCGAGCGGCCACGACGAGTCGAAGAGCACGTAGCCGCCCGAGCTGACCGCCGCGATGTCTTCGGCGTAGGTCTGGGCGTTCATCGCGACCATGAGGTCGTACTCGAGCGCGCGGGCGGTGTAGCCCGACTTGTTGACTCGAATCTCGTACCAGGTCGGTAGGCCCTGGATGTTGGAGGGGAAGAGGTTCTTACCCGAAACCGGGATGCCCATGCGAAAGATCGCCTGCATCAAGAGGCTGTTCGCACTGGCCGAGCCCGTGCCGTTCACGTTCGCGAGCTTGATGGCGAAGTCGTTGACTCGCACGGTGGGGGCCGCGTCGATGGTCATCTCACTTCCTTCCTGGGGTAGCCGGGACCGCGATACGCAAGACGCTCGACCCGGCGTAGGCGGCGATGAGGGTGAACTCCTCCATGTCCCACGCCGCGGTCGGGCAGCGTTCGGCGCACAGTCCGCAGTGCACGCAGACGTTCTCGTCTTTCACCATCACCCGACCGGTCTGGGGCAGGGGCGAGGAGACGTAGAGGGACTGGTCGAGGTTGGGCGACGGCGCCGACAGTCGTGATCGCAGGTCGGTCTCGTCGCCGCCGTGGGTGATGGTGAGACACTGCACGGGGCAGATGTCGACGCAGGCGTCGCACTCAATGCAGGCCGACGCCGTGAAGCCCGTCTGGACGTCGCAGTTCAGGCAGCGCTGCGCTTCGCGCGCGGTCTGCGCCGCATTGAAGCCGAGCTCCACCTCGAGGTTGAGCGAACTGAAGCGCTCGGTGAGGTCGACGTGAGTCATCTGCTGGCGCTTCGACGGGTTGTAGTCGTTGTGGTAGCGCCACTCGTGCATACCCATCTTGGCGCTCACCAGATTCATGGTGTCGCTCGGTCGTTGGGTGAGCTCGATCCCCGAGCAGTAGTTATCGATCGAGATGGCCGCCTGATGGCCGTGGGCGACGGCCCAGATGATGTTCTTGGGTCCCCACGCGGCGTCGCCGCCGAAGAAGACGCCGGGCCGGCTGCACTGGAACGTGGTCTCGTCAACGACCGGCATGTCCCACTCGCCGAAGTCGACGCCGAGGTCTCGCTCGATCCACGGGAACGCGTTCTCCTGGCCAATCGCGAGGATGACGTCGTCGCACGGGACGCGCACCGTGCCCACCGTCGTTGAGTGTCGTGCCCCGTCGTCCCACTCCAGCACGTCGAACTCCATCGCGACCAGCCGGCCGTCCTCGACGACGAATCGCTTCGGCGCGTGGTTGACGACGATCTCGACGCCCTCCTCCTCGGCGTCCTCGAGTTCCCACGGCGAGGCCTTGAAGTACTCGCGGGGACGCCGGGCCATCACTTTGATCTCCTCGCCACCGACACGCCGCGACGTGCGACAGCAGTCCATGGCGGTGTTGCCCACGCCGATGATCAGCACGCGCCGACCGATCGTCTCGATGTGCCCGAAGGCCACCGACTCGAGCCAGTCGATGCCGATGTGGACGTGCTCGTCGTCATCGTGGCGGCCCGGCAGGTCCAGTTCCTTGCCGCGCGGCGCGCCGACGCCGACGTAGATCGCGTCGAATTGCTCGTCTAGCAGGGCGCGCAGGCTGGTGATCGGTGTGTTGTAGCGAACACTGACGCCACCGCGGTCGATGATCATGCCGGTCTCTTCGTCCAGTACCTCGGCCGGTAGGCGAAAGTTCGGGATGTTCGAGCGCATCAGGCCACCGGGCTGGTCGTACTTCTCGAAGACGGTGATCTCGTAGCCGAGCGGCGCGAGGTCGTTGGCCACGGTGAGCGACGACGGCCCGGCGCCGATCAGGGCAATGCGCTTGCCATTCTTCTCGTGGGGGATCGGCGCCAACCGGTCCGTGATGTCGCCCTTGAGGTCAGCGGTGACGCGCTTGAGCCGACAGATGGCTACCGGCGTGCCGTCGACGCGACCCCGTCGACAGGCTGGTTCACACGGTCGGTCGCAGGTCCGACCGAGGATTCCGGGAAAGACGTTCGACGCCCGGTTGAGCAGATAGGCGTCGTCGAAGCGACCCTGGGCGATGAGTCGAATGTAGCCCGGCACGTCGGTGTGCGCGGGACAGGCCCACTGGCAGTCGACGACCCGGTGGTAGTAATTCGGGTCCTCAACGTCCGTCGGTTCCACGCCGCCCTCCTTCGAAATCGCCCGAGACGAACGCGCGACCCGATGCTCGACGACGCAACGACCAATCTCAGAAGTACTGTACTCGTCCGCATTCCATGCTTGTGGGGCGCGCTGGTGCCGCGAGTGGCTTGAGTAGGGTCAATAGTCACTCTCACGGGGTGCGGTCTCGGGTGGCTTGCGGAGTGTATCTCGTAGACTTGCCAAAAGCGATGAAGGGAAACCCGTGCGACGGACGCGAATCGTGGCCACACTCGGACCGGCGTCGGACAGCGACGACGTCATCACTAATCTCGCGAACGCGGGGGTCGACGTCTTTCGACTCTCGATGGCCCACAGCGACATCGCGTCGGGTATCGAGCGGCTCCGCCGCGTGCGTGCCCTGGTGCCGGACCTCGCGATCATGGTCGACATTCCCGGCCCCAAGATCCGCGCGGGATCCTTCGGCACGTCGCCGATCAGCCTCAACACCGGTGACGTCGTCGAACTGGTGGAGGCGACCGGTGAGGTTTCCACCGCCCAGCGCATCGTCGTCGAGCGCCACGACGTGCTCAACCTGCTTCGCGCCGGTGACGCGATCCACATCGGCGACGGGGGCGTGTCCCTCGAGGTCACGCGGCCCGGCGACCCGGCGCGAGCCGTCGTCCTCGCCGGCGGCAGTGTGATGGGCAAGCCCGGCCTCTCGCTGCCGTCATCCATTTTGAACGATCGTCTGCCCACGGTGGAGGATCGCGCTCGCCTCGAGGCGCTGCGCACCGAGCCCTTCGAGATTCTGGCGGTCTCCTTCGTGCGGTCGGCCTTCGACATCGTCTCGACGCGCACGGTCTTGTCGCGCGACGACGTGATGATCATGGCCAAGATCGAAACCGCTGAGGGGGTCGAGAACCTCGACGAGATCATCGCGGTCTCGGACGCGATCATGGTCGCGCGCGGCGATCTCGGGGTTCGCCTGCCGATCGAGGAGGTGCCCCACCTCCAGAAGGACATCGTGCGCCACGGCATCCGCTACGCCCGCCCGGTGGTAGTGGCGACCCAGATGCTCGAGTCGATGACCCACGCGCAGGTGCCCACGCGCGCCGAGGTGACCGACGTGGCGAACGCGGTGCTGGACGGGGCGAGCGCGGTGATGCTGAGCGGGGAGACCGCGATCGGCGACGATCCCGTCGCCACGGTCGTCACCATGGACCGCATCGTGCGCCGCGCCGAGGAGTCCTTTGACTATCACGCGTGGGGTGGCTCGCTCGGCGTCCAGCAGATCGGGGCCGGTACCGAGGCGACCAGGATCACCGCCGCGATCACGGGTGCGGCCTGGCGGGCCGCGATGGAGGAGAAGGCCGTGGCGATCGTCGCCTGTACGCGCTCGGGACTGACCGCGCGGGCGATCTCGCGCTTTCGCCCGCCGATGCCCATCGTCGCCATCACGCCCAGTGAGGCGACGGCTCGACAACTACACAGCTCGTGGGGCGTCCAGGAGATCTACCTGTCGCCGGCGACCGACATCGATGACCTCTGTGACTTCGCCGTCACCCAGATGAAGCTCTCGGGCACGGCGTCGCCGGGCGACGCCGTGGTCGTGATGGCCGGTTCAGCGTCTGGGGGGGCGTCCATCACCGATACCGTCCGGATGGTGATGGTCTCCTAACGACTCGATCAACCCGATGGACGCGAGGGTGCCCACGACGAGATCGGCCGCTTCGAGCGGGCTCAGTGACGCGTCGACGTGCACCTCGGGGTTCGCGGGCGCCTCGTAGGGCGAGTCAATGCCCGTGAAGTTCTCGAGCTGGCCAGCCCTCGCGCGTCGGTAGAGTCCCTTGGGGTCTCGCGCCTCGGCCACCTCGATGGGTACGTCCAAGAAGACTTCGACGAATCGTCCGGGTTCGACGAGCTCGCGGGCGCGCCGACGGCCCGATTCGAATGGCGAGATCGCGGCCACCAGCACCACGTGTCCGGCGTCGACGAGAATACGGGTCACCTCACCGATGCGCCGGATGCTCTCGTCACGCGCGTGATCGTCGTACCCGAGGTCGCGGTTGATGCCGCGGCGCAAGGCGTCGCCGTCGAGGTTGTGAACGGGCAGCCCGAACGTGCGCAGACGCTCTTCGACGATCGAGGCGAGGGTTGACTTGCCCGAACCCGAGAGCCCGGTGAACCAGATCACGAACGGCGTGGTGGCGGGGCGTGGGTCGTCTGGGGTCATAGGGCGTCGGTAGGACGACACTACCGTACGGGGACTACGTGGTCGGCCCTCGACCAATGGCGCGCGAGATCCGAACGGCGCGGCTGGACTCGAGGACTCGCACCACGTCTTGGTACTCGATGATGCTCTCGTGGGCGGCGACGAGTTCGGCGCGCAGCTCCTCGCTCTGGCGGCGCACCGCCTCGTTGTCGTTCACCAGTTCATCGATGCGGCGGTCACGTTCGCCGAGCGCTCGCTCGTAGTGCTGGACGAAGACGCGCCGCTCGTCCAGCAGCGGGCCCTCCCACCACCCCGGTGACGGCACGGTCGTGGTGAAGTGGTCGTGGCGTCCGTCAAGGGCCGCGAGCGCGGCCGCCAGTTCGCGCACGGACGATGGCGGCTCGGCGAGGATCGGGTCGGTCGCGGGGTGGGTGTCGCGGCGCAGGCTGGGGCGAACCCGGGCCACCGCGGCGTCCAGGTCCTCGCCGTCCAGCTCACCCCAGGCCGCGAGGCTCGCGGCCACGGTCCCAACGACGTCGCGGGGCCGCTCGACGAGGTCACGGTAACTACAAAAGTGGACGGGCAGGCCCTCGAGGTCGGCGAGCAGCGTGCGGTTGTAGGCCGCCCACAGCCCGAGCCCGGTGAGCGGCGCCATGCCGTCGCGCAGGGCCAACGACCAGGCGACCTCGGCGGGGTCACGAACAACGACGACGACCGCGACCCGGTCGAGCAGCGCCTGGCGCCACAGCGGCACCAGCAGGGACATCCGGGGATCCTTCAAGACGAACCGGTGGTTGGCGAAGGTCGCGTCAAAGGTCGCGCGCAGTTCAGCGACCAGCTCGCGGGCACCGACCTCGGTTGCCCACCCCGGCGCGAGCAGGGGCGGAATGTCCCAGCGGCCCCCGTAGTCGCGCAGGATCCGCTCGTCGAGGGCCGCGACCGATTCGACTTCGAAGTACCCGTCGGGGTTGCCGACGTCGGGGCGCATGAGACCGTCGGCCGAGCCGGGGTCAAGACCGAGCGCGCCGAGCACGCTCGCCAGTGCCGACGTTCCGGATCGATGCATGCCAAGAACGAGGATTCCCACCCCAGCAAACTAGTGCAGCGCCACCGTTGCTCGACTTTTCACGCGCGTCGCGTCGCTCGCGGCTCGCCGTGTCGCTACCACCTGAAGTCGACGGCGGCTCGGCGGCGACCTGCGTCGCGATATCGCTCGGGTCGATCTCGCGCGGCGCTAACGCCGGCGCCTACGGGTGATCGTGCTGGTTCAGTTGGCTCGCGAGGTACTCCCACTCGCGACTGAAGCGGTACGAGTGTTGTAGCGGGGGCTGGGGCGCCTGGTACTCAATCCAGCGAACCAGTCCGTCGCTTCGATTCTCGAAGCCGTGGTCGGCGCCGACGCTGGCCCACAGCACGTCGCCGGGGTGCAGGATGAGCTCGCTGCCGTCGACCAGCGCGTGCACCTCGCCCTCGACGAACACGTAGGCCTCCTCAAATGGGTGATCGTGCGGGTGGGCGATCGCCGTTGGCTGATACTCGACGATGAAGACGGTGTGCAGTTGAGCGCCGACGCGTTGGTCGATGAGCATGCGCACGCCGATGCCGCTGTAGGCGAGCAGCGCGGTGGCCATCGACGGCGAGGCCGTGGGGTCACTCACCGCGGTGCCGCGGGCGAGACGGCCCAGGTCCATCGAGTGGGGATCGAAGCGAACGGCGTGCTGGTTGCGCGGGTCGCGCATATCGGGGACCTGCGGCGTCGTTTCGACCAGCGACTCACCGGTGAAGAAGGTGTCCTGGCGCCGGCCATCGTCGAGGTCACCGGGGGCGTGCATCGCCAAGAAGGTGGTAGCGACGTCCACTGAGCGCAGCGAGTACGTGACGCCCACCGGGATCACGAAGCAGTGGTCGACGCCGAGCCACGTCGTTTCGCCCTGCGCCGTGATCGCCAGGGCACCCGAGGTGACGTACAGACTCACCTCGAAGGAGTGCACGGTGGCCCCGACGCTGCCGGTCGCGTCGAGGTATCCAACGAACAGGCTCATGTGCGCCGAACCGGTGCTTCGGTCGAGAAGGCGTTGTTGGGTGAAGCCGCTCGACGCGTGGGCGTAGGCCGCCGGCGTGTGGGCCACGAGCGGATCAATCTTGGTTAGGTGATACACAGTTCCCCCCGCTACTTGAGAAGCCAGCCGCCATCCATGGCGAGATTGACGCCATTGACGCCGGTGTTGTCGAGCAGAAATTCAACCGAGTGGACGATCTCGGCCATCGTGACCAGACGACCGAGCGGCGTACGATTGATGACCGGTGCGTTGTCCTTGTTCTCCCAGTAGGGACTATCACCGATGATGCCGGGGTGTACGGCGTTGATGCGAACCGGGGCAAGTTCGGTCGCCAACGAGTTGACGATTCCCACGACGCCGCCGTTGACGGTGGAGACCGTGGTCGAGCCCGGATAGGGACGTTCGAGGGCCAGGCCGCCAAAGAGCACGATCGACGCCGTGTCGCTCAAGCGATCGCGCAGTGCGTGGATGGCTTCGGTGTAACCCACCAGTTTCAACGTGACCAGACGAATCGCCCGTTCGACGCTGTACTCGCCAATCGTGTTCGAGTCACGTTCGATCGCGGCGATGACCAAGTTATCCACGCGTGGCACGCCCGCCAGCGCGGCGGCGATCGTCGTCGGCTGTGCGAGGTCCAGCGCCAGCGCCACGGTGCCCAGGCCGATCTCGCGAGCGGCCGCGTCGGCGCTCGCCATCGTGCGACCCGAGAGGTAGACCGTGGCGCCTTGGCTCGCGAGCGACGTCACGAGCTCTCGGCCGATTCCCTGCGTGCCGCCGAGTACGACGGCGACTCGTCCCGTACGATCCATCGCCACAACCCCCTCACTATGTTCAGTGCTGATGAACATAGTGGATAGTAGAACGTTTTGGCCACTGGTGCTCGGGTCAAAGTTGCGACCGCCCAGTGCGAGTTCATCGAGCTCGTTCGGCAGTACCTGGGGTAATTCCTAGGGTTTTGATCGAGACCGACGTCGCGAACGGGCGCCAACCCACCTTGTACAGCACTTCTGCACAGTGTTTAGCGCAGTGCTACGCTCAGCGGCTAGCCAAGGGGGAAAGGAATACCGTTATGACGCAACGCCAGAGTGCGACGGGGGAGTCGTTAGCGAGCGGACGACCCGTCGTCCTGCGACACGGCCTGGTGATCACGATGGACGCGACGCACCGGGTGATCAACGACGGTGACGTCCTGGTCGTGGACGGTGCCATACGTGAGATCGGTCGCCAGCTCGTCGCTCCCGAGTCGGCGATCGAGATTGACGCGACGGGCGGCATCATCATGCCCGGCATGATCGACACGCACCGGCACATGTGGCAGACCGCCATGCGTGCCTACGGGGCCGATTGGACACTGTCGCAATACTTCGTGTGGTACTACCTGCAACACGGGAGAAACTTCCGCCCACAGGACGTGTACGCGGGAAACTTCCTGTCCGCCCTCGAGGCCATTGACGCCGGCGTGACAACCTCGGTGGACTGGTCGCACGGTCTACAGACCATCGAACACGCCGAGGCCGCCGTGGACGCGCTCGAGGCGGTCAACGGTCGCTTCGTCTTGGCCTACGGCAACATCCAGCGCGGTCCGTGGGAGTGGACCACGGAACCGGGCTTCGCCGACTTCTATCGCCGCCGCTTCGACGGCAAGGACCGGCTCGGCTTCCAAATCGCCTTCGACGTCACGGGTGATCCGAGTTTTCCCGAGCGCGCCGCATTCGAGGTGGCTCGCGAGCTGGGCGTGAGCGTCACGACGCACGCGGGGGTTCGCGGGGCGACCGGTGACGACAGCATTCGACTCATGCACGAGAACGGCTGCATGAGCGCGAGCACCATCTTCGTCCACGCCTCGACGCTCTCGGATGACTCGTACCAGCGCATTGCCGCCAGTGGCGCCTTCGCGTCGGTCTCCACCGAGAGTGAGCAGAGTGCGGGACAGGGGTACCCCTCGTCGTGGAAACTGCGCCAATTCGACATTCCGATCTCGCTCAGCCACGACACCTCGGTGTGGTGGAGCGCCGACCTGTTCACCGCGATGCGTACGACCATCGGCGCCGATCGGGCACGCCAGCACCTCGAAGCGCACCTGAAGGACGAAACGGTGACGAATTTGGATCTGCGCTGCGAGGAGGTTGTGCACTGGGCGACCCGCGGCGGCGCGGCGGCCCTCGGCCTGGACGCCGTCGTGGGGAGCCTCGAGGTTGGCAAGCGCGCCGACCTCGTCCTGCTGAAGAACGACTACTCCCCGGTGATGTTCCCCATCGTCAATCCCTACGGGCACGTCGTCATGCAAGCCCAGCGCAACGAGGTTCACACCGTGCTGGTCAACGGCGACGTCGTCAAGCACGAGGGACGCCTGGTGAACGCGGACCTCGATCGAGCTCGCCGGATCGCCGACGAAACGGTGTCCTACCTCGCTGACACGCTGGGCGCGGAGGCCTGGGAGGGCGGGATGAACCCCGAGGTGCCCGAGCGTCAGAAGCGAGAGAACCCCTACCAGTACACGAAGTAGCAGGTCGCACGGTCTGGGGTTGTTGCCACGGGAGTGAGCGGCGACGCTCTGGCGCGCGCTGGGACGTACCCGTTCAGGCGGTGGACGTGAAAGTGTTTGATATCACTTGACATGTTCAGTGAACATCACTAGTGTCACCGCGTTGGCCGAATGACGACTCCAACGGAGTCGACGGTTGATACCAGTCGTTCGTGCAGTGCGTTCGACAGAAACTAGGGGGGAAGTATCGATGGTCAGATCTAAGTTGCGTTGGCTGTCCGGGGCCGCCGTTGGCGCGCTGTGTATGTCAATGACACTCGTTGGCATGAGCGTCACGGCCCAGGCGGCGAAGAAGAAGGTGTATCACGTGGCCTACCTGTCGTACGCCGTGGCGAACAGTTACGACGCGCCGATGCTGGCCGCGGCCAAGGCGGTGGCGTCGGCCGAGGGCGTGCAGGTGACCGTGTTTGATGCCAACAACACGCCGGCGACCCAGGTTGCTCAGTTGCAAGACGTCATCAGCTCTGGCAACTACCAGGGTGTCCTGCTGCAGCCGATCTATGGACCGGCGGAGATCAAGTACGTCCGCCAGGTGATCGCCCACAAGATCAAGGTGGTCAACATCGACCAGATTCTGGGTACGAAGTACACCACCGATCAGATTCAGGTGAAGGGGCTGTCGGGCAACGTGGTGTTCTTCCCATCCAAGATCGGAACACAGCTGGCGGCGCTGGTTGTCAAGGCCTGCGGGGCCATCAACCCGTGCAAGGTCGGTCTGGTGCACAACTTCAAGGGGTACGAGCCCGACGTGGCGATCAGTGATGCCTTCAGTGCTCACCTGGCTAAACACTCGAACATCCAGGTCGTTGACCAGGTTGACGGCCTGTACCAGGTGGGTGCCTCAACGACCCAGGTCCAGAACATGCTCCAGGCGAACCCGGGCATCAACATCATTGTTGGCTCGGACCAGAACTGCGAGGGTGCACAGATCGCGCTCGGTTCTAAGCCGACGGCCAAGCTGGTCTGCTACGGCGCGAGTGCGGCCAGTGTCGCGGGGCTCAAGAGCCGGCTCTGGTACGCCGACGTGGCCCAGATGCCCGCCACTGAGGGCCAGGTGGGTATGGAGATGCTGATCAGGGCCATGAAGACGGGCAAGCCGCAGGGTTCGAAGAATCCCGTCGCCGGCCTCGCCAACGGTGGCGTCATCACGGTGGCGAACCTGAAGCACTTCACCCCCGAGTGGCCCGGCTGAGCCGACACGTACCTAATAGTTCACCCTGAACCAAGCACCGTCGACTAACGATGACCACGCCACACGCGTCAGACTCGTCCGGTCAGGTCCCTTCGACCCCCGGTGACGACTTAGTCGTCACCGGGGTGTCGAAGCGGTTCGGGGGGGTACCGGCCCTGATCGACGTTTCGGTCTCGATCGTCGCCGGCTCCATCCACGCCCTGATCGGTGAGAACGGGGCTGGCAAGTCCACCCTGGGCAAGATCATCGCCGGCGTCATCGTTCCCGACGAGGGGTCGATCGCCTTGGGTGCACACCCGTTGCACCTGCGTTCCCCGCGTGACGCCATGACCCACGGCATCGTGACGATCGCGCAAGAGCTGGCGATCGTGCCAAACCTCACCGTGGCCGAGAACGTCTTTTTGGGTGCCGAGGTGGCAACGGCGGGGTTGGTTCGCCGGCGCGACTCGCGTCGGCGATTTCGCGAGTTGACCGAGCGCGTCGGCTTTGATCTGCGACCCGACGCCGTCGCGCGGAGCCTCTCGCTCGCCGATCAACAAAAGGTCGAGATCCTGCGAGCGTTGTCTCGCAACGCCTCGTTCGTCGTCATGGACGAGCCGTCGGCCGCGCTCTCGAGCACCGAGACCGAGACCCTGCACGAGATCATCCGTTCCCTGGCCCGTCGAGGGACGGCGGTGGTGTTGATCTCGCACTACCTGTCCGAGGTGCTCGCGCTCGCCGACACCATTACGACGTTGCGTGACGGACGGCACGTTCGTACCGTGGACGCGTCCGACGCCACCGAGGAGTCGCTGATCGAGGGGATGCTCGGCCGCTCGCTGTCGACGGCCTTTCCACCCAAGCAACTGGCCGCGCCCGACGCGCCGATCGCCCTCGAGGTCGAGCACCTGAGTGCGCCACGGATCGAGGACTGCTCGTTCGTGCTGCGCCACGGCGAAATTCTCGGCATCGCCGGACTGGTGGGAGCCGGGCGTTCGGAACTGGCGCGAGCGATCTTTCGAGACGCCCGGGCGTCGTCGGGCACCGTGCGACTCGCCGGCCGCGAGTTAACGGGACACAGCCCGCGCCGTTCGATACGACGAGGACTCGCCTTCATTCCCGAATCGCGCAAGGAGATGGGCCTCCTGATGAACCGCTCGGTGCGCGAGAACATCTCGCTGTCGCGTCTAGACCTGGTGAGCCGCGCGGGCTGGGTCGCCCGAGCGAGCGAACGGCGCCAGGTCGCACGTTTCATGGAGAAGTCGACGGTCAAGGCCGCCAGCATGACGATGCCCGCAACGATGCTCTCGGGCGGCAATCAGCAGAAGCTGCTCTTCGCGCGCACCATCATGTGCGCGCCCGGCGTGTTGATCGCCGACGAGCCCACGCGCGGTGTGGACATCGGCTCCAAGCGCGCGATCTACGACCTGCTGGTCGAAATGGCGCACGACGGCATGGCGATCATCGTCATCTCGTCAGAACTCGAAGAGGTGCTGGGCCTGGCGCATCGGATTCTCGTGATGCGCCACGGTCGTGTCACGACCGAGTTGACCGGCGATGACATGACCGAAGAAGCCGTCCTGGCGGCCGCGTTCGCCGAACCAAGCGTCGGCTGAGGAGAAGAAATGAGCGACACCATAACCGAACGCCCGGACCCAGTCGAACACGAGACCGGCGAAACGCGCTCGCTACGGGTGCGAGGGCGCCTCGGCCGGTCGTGGCGCACGGCGGGCATTTTGATACCGTTCCTGATTCTGTTCGCGGTCCTGTCGATCGCGAGTTCGGCGTTCTTGCACACCACGAACCTGATCAATATCCTCGACCAGCAGGCCTCGACCCTCTGCATCGCCGCCGCGGGCACGCTCGTGCTGGTGGGCGGCGGCATCGACCTCTCGGTCGGTTCCACCTACGCCTTCGCCGGCGTGACGGCCGGCGAGATCGGTCAACACCACTCGATCTACGTGGCCATTGGCGCGGCTCTCATCGTGGGGCTCGTTGTCGGACTGGCCAATGGGGTCATCGTGTCGGTCTTTAAGATCAGTCCGCTGATCACGACGCTGGCAATGTCCTACGTCATTCAGGGCGTTGCGCTCAAGGTGTCCAGTGGCAACCTGATCCTCACCGGTACCATCCCCGGCTTCACGGCGTTCGCCACGGCGCAGTTTCTCTCGGTGCCCAGTGCCGTGTGGATGACCCTCGTCTTCGTCATCATCTTGGCGCTGCTGCTCTCGCGCACCACCTTTGGCCGCTACGTCGTCGCGGCCGGTGGCAACGCGGAGGCGGCGCGCCTCGCCGGCGTACGCGTCGGTGGCATCAAGATAACGACCTTCGTGCTCAGCGGGCTCGCCGCGGCTCTCGGCGGGGTGATCGACGCCTCGCGTCTGGGCAGCGTGATCGCCTCGAGTGGGGGGTCCACGCTCGCCTTTACCGTGTTGGCGGGCATCGTCGTCGGCGGCACGTCCATCGCCGGTGGCGAGGGCTCGGGGTGGCGTACGGCCATCGGTGTGCTGTTCATCGCGTTGATTGGCAACGGCTTCGACCTGCTCGGTGTCGACCCGAACTGGCAGCAGATCGTGCTGGGGATCATCTTGCTCGTCGCGGTTGGTTTGGATATGTGGACGCGACGTGCGCGGCGTTAAGCGAAGCGATTGGCGTCGTCGTCCGAGTTAGGAGAAATCATGGGAGTTCACACGTACGGCACCAACGCGGTTGACTGGGAGGCGCGCGTCGACATGTCGCGGCTGCGCGAGGCGCGTCTGGCGCGCCTGCAGGCCGAGCTGGAACGCTCGGATCTCGGTGCGTTGCTGACCTTTGATTTTCACAACATTCGCTACATGACCGGCACCCACATCGGCACCTGGGCGATGGACAAGTTGATTCGCTTCTCGCTCTTGCCGCGCGGGGGCAAGCCAGTGGTGTGGGACTTTGGCTCCGCGGCCCGCCACCACCAGCTGTACAACCCGTGGCTCAGCGGCGTCCAGGTACTGCCCGACGGCTCAACGGTGCCCTACGAGGGTGCTCGCGCGGGTATCTCGACCCTGCGTGGGGCGATCCCTCCGGGGGCGGATCGAGCCGGCTCGGTCGCCGCGAAGGTTCGCGAGGTCCTGGATCAGTACGGCTTGACGAACGAGCCGATTGGCGTGGACATCATTGAGATGCCGGTGCTGAGCGCCTTCGCCCGCGAAGGGATGACCCTCGTCGACGGCCAGCAGGTCTTCCTCGCGGCCCGGCGCATCAAGACCAGCGACGAGATCGCGCTGCTCACCCAGGCGGCGTCCATGGTTGACGCCGCCTACGAGGATCTCTACGGCTTTCTGCGCGCCGGGGTGCGCGAGAACGAGTGCGTCGCCGTGGTGAACAAGACGCTCTACGACCTCGGTAGCGAGCACGTCGAAGGCGTTAACGCCATTTCGGGTGAGCGCTGCAGTCCGCACCCGCACGTCTACTCGGACCGGCTCATCCGCCCGGGCGATCCGGCCTTCTTCGACATCCTGCACAGCTTCAACGGCTATCGCACGTGCTACTACCGGACGTTCGCCGTGGGCAGCGCCTCGGTCGCCCAGCGAGACGCGTACACGAAGTGTCGCGAGTTGATTGATACCGCCATCGCCCTGGTCAAGCCGGGCGTGACGACGGCCGACGTGGTGGCGCTCTGGCCCAGCGCGCAAGAGTTCGGCTTCCCCTCCGAAGAGGCGGCCTTCGGACTCCAGTACGGCCACGGCGTGGGCCTATCGATTTGGGAACGACCCATATTCAGTCGGATGATCTCGTTCGATCACCCCGAGGTGCTTGAAGAGGGGATGGTCTTTGCGCTCGAGACCTACTGGCCGGCTAAAGACGGGTGGTCGGCCGCGCGCATCGAAGAAGAGGTCGTGGTCAACGCCACGGGGTGCGAGGTGATCACCAAGTTTCCCGCCGAGGAGCTACTCGTGGCGGGCCAGCGCTACTTCTCGGCCGGTGGAGCATTATCCGAACTTCGAGAGTCGCAGTCCCAGCTCAACACCACGTGGGGCCGCGGCGAGTGACCTCGGTCAACGAGCACCGGACCCTCGGCGGATAGGATGCCGAAGGCATGGGACCGTTGGAAGTGGCGCCGCGACGGACGGCTGGCGCGATCGGCCGAGGGGAAGGTGGCGTGATGTCGACCAGCGAAGCGGCGACCCCGCGCGCGCTCGGTGAGCGGGTGGCGACTGACTCGGTGGGAACGAGGCTGCGCGCACGCCGAGAGGAGCGTGGCGTATCGCTTCGCCAGTTCGCCCGCGAGCTCGACGTCTCGGCATCCTTCATCTCCCAGCTCGAGACGGGCAAGGCGCGTCCGTCGGTGGCGACCCTGTATTCGATCTGTGCGGCCCTGGAGATGTCGATCGACGAACTCTTCGCCGCCACGCCGACCGACGTCGGCCCGACCCCGTCGCCCGTGGCGGCACCCGCGGTCAGCTCCGGCGGGGTGCGTGACGTGCTGCTTCGCTCGTGGGCCGAGGCGGGCGAGGATCGCCAGACCTCGCCGCTCGTATCACGCGAGTCGCGGCGCTCGCTCGTCTTGGATTCGGGCGTGACCTGGCAGCGCCTCACGGCGAGCAACCATCCGACGTCGGACTTCATGTTCGTGCGCTACGACGTCGGCGGCAGTTCAACGTCGGACGAACGACTGATTCGCCACGCGGGAACCGAATACGGCTACGTCATCTCGGGCGTGCTGGAGGTGACGCTGGGCTTCGAGACGCACCGGATGACGGCGGGTGACTCCATCTCATTTAATTCGGAGATGCCTCATCGACTGGTCAACGTCGGCGATGTTCCGGTGGAGGCCATTTGGTTCGACCTGCACGAGGTGCACGCCGGTCACTGAGGTCGAGGAACGTTCCTAGACGCTCAGGGGAACCCAGTCCCGCCTTGGGGTGGCCCCGAACGGTCTTGGGTCACCTCGTCGACCGGGAGTGGCCGTTCGGCCGTTCGGGTCCTTTGTCGCAGATGTGGCTGCCCTGTGGCCCGGCGGGTTCCCGTGTTCCTCGTTCGCTGCTCGGACGAGAGCCGGTTGCCCGACCATGGAGCACACGACCAGATGGGTAGCTCGCTTGCCCTTGCTCCGCTGGGGTCGAGCGACACCTCCTTCGTTGCCGTGCTCGCTGTCCGAGTGCGCCTCTGGCGATGACCAGGGCCGCCGCATGGTGGCCCGAAGCATCAACCGAGATCGCCTCGAGTGCACCGAGCCAGTACTGAGCACCCCACGTGGCGGTGTGGGCCGGGTCGACGGCACTGACAACGAGCCCGGCGTTCGCAGTCATCTGGACCACGGGATCACGCAATGGTGCCGTGGGGAACTCGAGACCAGGCGCCGCAAGCTGCTGTCCCGCCTTCGTCAAAGGCGGCGCCCGCCGTAAGAACGGCCCGGGTCAGTTGCGTCAGAGAAAGCCAGGTCCTCGATCACGACCGCATCGCAGTCGCTCGTCGCGGCGATGGCGATCAGCTCGCAGAGTGCCGCTGGCGGGTGCCCATCACGCAAGGGCGAGCGACGAGAGGCGTCGAACCGCAACGAGGCGCGCCGCGAACGCGCGACGTCGATGTTGTCAGCGGTGAAACAGCAACGTCTGAGCTGGGTTCGGATTCGTCAGTTGGCGAAACGCGATGATGACGTCGTTCAACGGGTAGCCCAGCCGGCGGGGCACCGGGGATTGATACCGGACCGTCGAAGTCGTCGGCGACCGTGGGTGCACGTGATCGTAAAGACGGGCGGGGCGATAAATCTCACGGCAGTAGTCGATGCGCCGATGGCGTTGAGCGCGGCGACGCCAATCGCGTAGCGAATGCCCACCCGTCGGCCGCTGAACCGGCAACTGGTCGAAGTGGTCGTGACGGGCGCCGACGCGGGAGTCGTGGGCCCGTAGAGCAGTTGACACCGATAGGACGTCGCGCCTTCGACGCTCGACCACGTCGCGGTGAGCGTCTGCGAGCGGCGTCTCGATACGACGGTCACCGACGACGTCGCCGACACGAAGGTTGGCGCGACCGGTGCGAGCGGCGTCAGGACGCTGTCGTACATTGAGACGAAGGCTTGGGCGTGATTCGCCGCGTCGGTATAGGTTCCACCGGCCAGGCAGAATCCGTCTGCCACGCAGAGCGCGGAGTGAACGGTTGCGTTACCGCCGAGGTTCAGCGCCGACGCAACCGTCTGGTCGGCCCACGTCGACCTACCGTAGAGCGAGACGAGGGCCTCGATGCCCGTTAGGCCGGTGTAGTCGCCGCCGGCCACGCAGTAGGACGGCGACGCGCAACTGACGGCGTTCACCTGGGCGGAACCTAGGAGGTTCAGCGTCAACGCGAGCGTCTGGTCGGACCAGGACGATCCGCCGAATACCGACACCAGAGCCTGGGACATACCCGACCCATCGGTGTACTGGCCGCCGGCGACACAGAACGTGGGCGACACGCAACTCACGGCGTTCACCTTGGCCGAGCCGCCGAGGTTGAGCGCCGCACCAAGTTCGCCATCGGTCCACGACGAACCGTTGTAGCGCGACACCAGAGCCTGGGACATACCCGACCCATTGGTGTACTGGCCGCCGGCGACACAGAACGTGGTCGACACGCAACTCACGGCATTCACCTGGGCCGAGCCGCCGAGGTTGAGGGCCGCACCAAGTTCGCCATCGGTCCAGGACACTCCGTTGTAGCGCGACACGAAGGCCTGGTAGCCGCCCGAGGCGTCGGTGTATTCGCCCCCGGCGACGCAGAACGTGGACGACACGCAACTCACCGCGTTTAGGTAGGCGCCGCCGCCGAGGTTGAGCGCCGCGCCAAGTTCGACATCGGTCCACGACGAACCGTTGTAGCGCGACACGAAGGCCTGGTAGCTGCCCGAGGCGTCTTCGTACTGGCCACCGGCGACACAGAATGTCGGCGACACGCAACTCACGGCGTTCACCTGGGCCGAGCCGCCGAGGTTGAGCGCCGCGCCAAGTTCGCCATCGGTCCACGACGAACCGTTGTAGCGCGACACGAAGGCCTGGTAGCCGCCCGAGGCGTCTTCGTACTGGCCACCCGCGACGCAGAAGGTCGGCGACACGCAACTCACGGCGTTCACCTGGGCGAGTCCGCCGAGGTTGAGCGCCGCGCCGAGGGATACGACGCTCCACGACGAACCGTCGTAGAGCGACACGAACGCTTGTGCCCCCGAGGCGTTCGTGTAGGTGCCGCCCGCGACACAGAACGTGGAAGAGACGCAACTCGTTGTTAGGACGTGGGCGAGGTCGCCAAGGTTTAACTGTTGGGCCAACGTCTGGTCGGACCACGATGCGCCGGCGTTACGGGGCAATGCGTTCGCCCAATTCGCGACACGCCGGGCGGCGTAGGTTGCCGATTCAACGGCGTGAACGTGCCCGAGGTACTCGACGCGCGACGCCGATGCACTCGCTCCGCCGACTCCAGCCAGCCCGGCGATACTGCCGGCGATGAGCGCGACGGCGCAAAATCGTTGGGCGAACCGTCGAGTCTGCATGAATACCCCCGGCCAATTCGGCGAAGATGAACTCGTCGACTCATCGTACTAGTCGTTGCCACGCGGTGGTGAGAAACTGGCTGCGCGCTGCCTACGCGCTGCGTGGAACCTTCGCAGAACACGGTGAAGCAACGGGGGTCTTCGGCGGTCGTGCGCCGTAGTGCCCCCGGCAGGATTCGAACCTGCGCACATGGCTTCGGAGGCCAATGCTCTATCCCCTGAGCTACGAGGGCGCCTCGTCAGCCTACCTCCCTCGTCTCACGCCTCGACCGAGCTTCACTAGTGTTCGCGTATGGCCGAACCAATTGACGGCTCACTCTTGCCAGATGGCGCGGTTCTGCTCGACGACGACGTCGTCGTTGGCGGCGTGTCGCTTCGCGCGCTCGCCGAGGAATTCGCGACGCCCCTCTTCGTGTACGACGAGGGGACCCTGCGGGCGCGTTGCGCGGAGGCGGCCGCGGCCTTTGACCCGGGCGTCGCCTTCGCGTCCAAGTCGTTCCTCTGTGCGGCCATGGCCCGTCTCGCGCACGACGAGGGACTGTGCGTGGATGTCTCGACCGGCGGTGAGCTCGACATCGCGATGCGCGCCGGGGTACCGGGCTCGCGAATCGTGCTGCACGGGAACAACAAGTCCGTCGACGAGTTGGCGAGCGCCATCGAGGTCGGTGTGCGCCGGGTGGTCGTCGACAACTTCGACGAGATCGGGCGACTGGCGTCGCTCGTCGGTCGCCGAGGCCGCGTCGACTGTCTGGTGCGCGTTACCCCCGGTGTCGAAGCTCACACCCACGAGTTCATCCGAACCGGTCAAGAAGACTCCAAGTTCGGGTTCTCGATTGTTTCGGGCGACGCTCGGCGGGCACTCGAGTTGATGAAGGCCACGCCGGGCTTGCGCGTGCATGGCGTCCACTCGCACATCGGCTCGCAGATCTTCGAGCTCGACGGCTACCGCGAGGCGATGGCGGTGGTGGCCGACTTCGTTCGCGACGACGACTTCGACGAGTTGTGCGTTGGTGGGGGACTTGGCGTTCCCTACGTTGCCGGCGAGCGAGCGCCGTCCATCGCGCAGTGGGCGGCGGGTCTGCGCGAGAGCGCGCGAGGACACGGCGTCGACCCGTCCGTGCGACTGACCGCCGAACCCGGTCGGGCCATCGTGGCCCAAGCCGCGGTGACCCTCTACCGTGTGGGCGCGCGCAAGGCGCTCGAACAGCGAACGTACCTGGCCGTCGACGGCGGGATGAGTGACAACCCGCGTCCCGTGCTCTACGGCTCGGGTTACGAGGCCTTCGACGTCGCTCGGCCCTTGGACCAGCGGCCCCAGCCGGTTCGCCTGGTTGGCAAGCACTGCGAGAGCGGTGACGTCATCATTGACGAGGCGTGGCTGCCCGCGGCGACGGGGGTCGGCGACCTCGTGGCGACGCCGGTGACTGGTGCCTACGGGTACTCGATGGCCTCGAACTACAACCGCGTGCCGCGCCCGGCCGTCGTGTTCGTCAACGATGGACGGGCCCGGTTGGTGCTGCGCCGCGAGACCTTCGATGACCTCGCTCGCCTCGAAGCGTAACGAGCATCGATCGCGCACCGGTTAGCCTGGTTCGATGACCACCCCGGTGATCCGCGTCGGCGTGATCGGCGCCGGTTTCGTCGGCTCGGCGCTGCTCGATCTGCTGCTCGACCCGTCGCGGCGCGACGCGCTCGAAGACGCCGCCACGGCCTCCATCGAGGTCGTCGCCGTGGCGGTGCGTGACCTCACCAAACTCCGACCGGGGATACCGAGTGCACTGTTGACCGACGACGCCGCCGCGCTCGCGTCATCAACCGATCTTGACGTACTGGTCGAAGTGGCGGGTGGGCTCGAGCCAACGCGCACCTACATCGAATCGGCCCTGGCGCGCGGCGTTTCGGTCGTGACCGCGAACAAGGCCCTCATGGCCGAGCGAGGCACCGCCCTCGCGCGACTGGGCCACCAGCACGGCGCCGATCTCTTCTACGAGGCGGCCGTCGGTGGCGCCGTGCCAATCCTGCGCGCACTGCGCACCTCGCTCGCTGGCGAGCGAATCGAGCGCGTGATGGGCATCGTCAATGGCACGACCAACTTCATCTTGACCCAGATGACCGAACAGGGATCGGACTACCACGCGGCGCTGGCCGAGGCGCAGGCCCGCGGCTACGCCGAGGCCGACCCCACCGCCGACGTCGAGGGATACGACGCGGCGTCCAAGGTCCTCATCCTGGCGTCGCTGGCCTTTGGGACCGAGCTTCGCGACGAGCAGATCTCGCGCGTGGGCATCTCGGGGATTCGCGCGGTCGACGTCGAGTTCGCTCGTCGCTCGGGCTACGTGATCAAGTTGCTCGGCGTGGCCGAACGGGTCGGTGAGCATGGCCTCTCGCGACGGGTGCATCCCGCGATGGTTCCGGTCGGTCACCCGCTCGCCGCCGTGCACGGTGCGATGAACGCCGTCTTCGTCGAGGGCGCGGTCAGCGGACCGCTCATGTGGCTCGGCCAGGGTGCGGGCGGGGCGCCGACCGCGACCGCGGTGCTCGGCGACGTGCTCGACGCCGTGCGCAATCGCGTGAGCGGCCGCCACGACGTGCCCTTCATGGTCGACGACACGCTGCACCGAGTGCCCGCGGGCGACCTCACGAGCGTCTTCTACCTGAGCCTCGACGTGGCCGACCAGCCCGGCGTGCTCGCCGCGGTCGCCTCGGTCTTTGGGCGACACCGCGTCTCGATCCAATCGATGGAGCAGTCCGGCGTCGGTGACGAGGCCCGGCTCTCGTTCGTCACCCACCGAGCGCTGACCCGTGACGTCGACGCGACGATCGATGAGTTGGCCACGCTCGAGTCGGTCGACTCGATCGGCGCCTGCGTACGCGTGATAGACGGAGGTGACCAGTGACCGGCTGGCGGGGACTGCTCAATGAATACGCCGCGTGGTTCAACCTCGACGGGGTCACCGAGGTGGTGACCCTGCAGGAGGGCAACACCCCGTTGATTCGGGCCGATCGGCTCTCCGAGCGCCTCGGCGCCAACGTCTGGCTGAAGTTCGAGGGACTGAACCCGTCGGGCTCCTTTAAGGACCGGGGCATGACGATGGCGATCACCAAGGCCAAGGCCAACGGCGCCACGACGGTCATCTGCGGTTCGACCGGCAACACGTCGGCCGCCGCCGCGGCCTACGCGGCCAAGGCCTCGATGGAGTGCGTCGTCCTGGTGCCCGAGGGTAAGATCGCGCTCGGCAAATTGGCCCAGGCCATGGTGTACGGCGCGCGGATCTTTCAGATCCGCGGCAACTTCGACCAAGCCCTCGACCTCGCGCGCGAACTGACCCAGCACATCCCCATCACCATCGTCAACTCGATCAACCCCGACCGCATCGAGGGTCAAAAGACCGGCGCCTTCGAGATCGTCGACGTGCTGGGCGACGCCCCCGACGTCTTGTCAATCCCGGTGGGCAACGCCGGCAACATCACCGCGTATTGGCGAGGTTTCACCCAGTACCACGAGGCCGGTCGCGCCGCGACGCTGCCGCGGATGTGGGGCTTTCAGGCGGCCGGGGCGGCCCCGATCGTGATCGGCCATCCCGTCGCCAACCCCGAAACCATCGCCACCGCGATTCGCATCGGCAACCCGGCGAGCTGGGTGCCGGCCCTCGAAGTTGTCCACGAGTCCCTCGGCGACATCCGCGCGGTGAGCGACGAGGAAATCCTGGACGCCTACCACTACGTCGCCCGCTACGAGTCCATCTTCTGCGAGCCAGCGTCCGCGGCGTCGGTCGCCGGCGTCATCAAGTACGGGGTGCCCGAGGGCGCCACCGTCGTCTGCGTGCTCACTGGTAATGGCCTCAAGGATCCCGACACCGCCCTGTCGACCAGTTCGAACCCACCGGTGGTCGAGGCCAACCTGCGCGCCCTGCTCGACGCGTTGGACTGAACGATCGCTCGGCCGTGACGCATCAGTGGGTCGCGCGTCGGCTACACTAGAGACGTCGCCCGCGACCGGCCATTTACGCCGACGTGGGGAACTCTCTCCAGGGCGACGTTCTTCGTATGTTCTTCGTCGACCTAGTTCGTGTCGGCGAGAAAGGACTTCCATGGCTATCAAGCCCTCCCCGGATCGTTCGGACCTCGAGTCCAAATCGCGCGACGATCTGCAAACCATCGCGAAAGTGAAGGGCGTCGACCCCGGCGCTCGTGCGACCAAGGCCGCCCTCATCGACGCGATCATGAACGACGGCGACCCGGGCGCAAGCGACGCGTCGCCTTCGCGGTCGGTTCGCTCGCGGCGCACCGTGGCGACGCCGGTCGACGACTTCGAGTCGCTGCTCGGTGAGTTCGCCACCGACATCGTGCCGACCGCGGTGACTAGTGAGGTCGCGCCGGCGCCGACGAGTTCGCCCGAGCCGGCGTCAGAGGCGAGTCCCTCGCCCCAGTCCGAGGTGCCGCCGTCGGCGCGTACCGCGCGGCCCGAGCGCCAGGACCGTGCCGAGCGTCAGGACCGCACGCGCGACTTCGCCGGCGAACCCAACGTGCGCAACCGGCGCAATCGACGCAACCGCAACGGCCGCGAGCGCTTCCCGACCGAGGTCATGCCCGGCGCCGACCAGCCCTACGCCGGTGAGCTGCTCGACATCGAGGGTCTGCTCGACCTGCGCGATGACGGCTACGGCTTCCTGCGCTCGCGGGGCTACCACCCCTCGCCCCAGGACGTCTACGTCTCGATCAACCAGGTCCGCCGCTACGGTCTGCGCAAGGGCGACACGATCACCGGCGGCTACCGGCCGGCCGCGTCCAACGAGAAGTATCCGGCGCTGCTGCGCGTGGACACCGTGGCCGGGTTCGATCCCGAGATCGCCAAGCTGCGCCCGCGCTTCGAAGACCTCACCCCGCTCTTTCCCGACGAGAAGCTCAAGCTCGAGACCAACGAGGGCAAGCTCGACCTCACGCCGCGCATCGTTGACCTCATCGCCCCGATCGGCAAGGGTCAGCGCGGACTGATCGTTTCGCCCCCCAAGGCCGGCAAGACGACGGTCATGAAGCAGATCGCCCAGTCGATCGAGACCAACAACCCCGAGGTCCACCTCATGGTCCTGCTCGTCGACGAGCGGCCCGAGGAAGTCACCGACATTCGTCGCAGCGTGCGCGGTGAGGTGATCTCGTCGACCTTCGACCGACCGGCCGAGGAGCACACCCACGTCGCCGAGCTGGCCATCGAGCGCGCCAAGCGGCTGGTCGAACAGGGTCGCGACGTCGTGATCATTCTCGACGGCATCACGCGCCTGGCTCGCGCCTACAACCTCGCGGCGCCAGCGACCGGGCGGATCATGTCCGGTGGTGTCGACTCCGGCGCGCTCTACCCGCCCAAGAAGTTCTTCGGCGCAGCCCGCAACATCGAAGAGGGCGGCTCACTGACCATCCTCGCCTCGGCCCTCGTCGAGACCGGCTCCAAGATGGATGAGGTGATCTTCGAAGAGTTCAAGGGGACCGGCAACATGGAGTTGCGTCTGGACCGGCGCCTGGCCGAGCGCCGCCTCTACCCGGCGATCGACGTCAACGGCTCGTCGACGCGCCACGAGGAGCTGCTCTTTGATCGCGAGGCCCTGCCCCAAGTCTGGAAGCTTCGTCGGGTGCTCAACGGACTCGCCAGTGAGGGCCGTGACGCCGCGGGCCTCGAACTGCTCATCGACAAGCTCAAGTCCACGCGGTCCAACACTGAGTTCCTCGCCGAGATCGGTCGGGGCCCGGCGCCCACCAGCTGAGTTTCCGCTAAACTCTTCCCTCGCACGAAGGAGTTCCATGAAGACCGATATCCACCCCGCCTACGTCGACTGCACGGTCACGTGCTCGTGCGGTAACACCTTCGAGACGCGCTCAACGAAGTCGGTGATGAGCGTGGAGTTGTGCAACGCCTGCCACCCGTTCTTTACCGGCAAGCAGAAGCTCGTCGACACCGGTGGTCGCGTCGAGCGCTTCCAGCGTCGCTACGCCCAGAAGACCTCGAAGGCGCGCGCTCCGAAGGCGTAAGCCCTCGGACGACCGCCGTGCGTTCACTCGACGAGACCCTCGACGCCCTGGCGGGGGAGTTGCGCGCGGTGGAGACGGCGCTGGCCGATCCCGACGTGGCCCAGGACCTCGGTCGTCTGCGCGACCTCTCGCGTCGCTACAAGGAGCTGGCCGAGATCAACGTCGCGTGGGTGCAACTGCGCGGGGCCCGCGCCGACGCGGCCACGGCCCGTGAGATGTTCAACGAGTCCGCCGGGGATGACCGCGAGCTCTGGCGCGACGAGGTCAACGCCGCCGAGGCCCGTATCGCCGATCTCGAGGGAACGATCGAAACGCTGTTGCTGCCTCAGGACCCCAACGAGGGACGAAACGTGATCATCGAGATTCGCGGCGCCGAGGGCGGCGAGGAGGCCAACCTGTTCGCCGCCGACCTCGCCCAGATGTACCGCCGCTACGCCGCGCTTCGGGGCTGGAAGCTCGACGTCGTCGAGGAGCGCGAGTCCGAGCAGGGAGGTCTCGACGAGGCTATCTATCTAGTCAAGGGCGATGACGCGTGGGCTCGGCTCGAGCACGAAGCCGGCGTCCACCGAGTCCAGCGCGTGCCGGTCACCGAGGCCAAGGGTCGCGTGCACACGTCCTCGGCGACGGTCTCGGTCCTGCCCGAGGCCGAAGAGGTTGACGTCGACCTGGATCCCAACGACCTCAAGATCGACGTCTACCGCTCGTCGGGTCCGGGCGGTCAGAGCGTGAACACCACCGACTCCGCGGTGCGCATCACCCACCTGCCGACCGGCATCGTCGTGTCGATGCAAGATGAGAAGAGCCAGATACAGAACCGGGCCAAGGCGATGATCGTGCTGCGCTCACGACTGCTGAAGGCGGCCCAGGACGCCCAGGCGAACGAGCTCGGGGACCTCAAGCGATCCCAGTTGGGCGGCGGCGGACGCAGCGAGAAGATCCGCACGTACAACTTCAAGGAGAATCGGGTCACCGACCACCGCATCGGTCTGACGACCTACACGCTCGACGCTGTGCTGAACGGCGATCTCGACACCTACGTCGATGCCCTGCTCGCCGACAAGCGAGCGCGACAACTGGCCCACAGTGACGGGCGCTAAGTCGGCGACCGCGCACGAGCTCATCGCGGCCGGTCTCGAGCGTCGCGAGGCGCGTTGGCTGCTCGAGGCGTTCGCCGGGCGCGACGGACTCGAGGCCGCTGTTCGCCGTCGGCTCGACGGTGCGCCACTGCAGTACGTCATCGGCCACTGGCCCTTTCGCAGCCTCGAGCTCGACGTCGACGAGCGGGCGCTGATCCCGCGCCCCGAGACCGAGGAGCTGGTCGGCCGGGCGATCGCCGCCCTGGCCGGGCGCACGTCGGCGCCGTCGATCTTGGACCTCGGCTGCGGGAGCGGGGCGATCGGACTGGCCCTGCTCGCTGAGCTGGGCGAGCGCGCGGTGGCCGCGTCGCTGGTCGCGCTCGACCGGTCGCCCGACTGTCTCGCGCTGGCGCGCACGAACGCGCGCAAGCACGGCCTCGACGCGGTCGACTTCGTCGAGGGCTCCTGGTACGAGGGCCTCGATCCGTCGCTCGCGCGATCCTTCGACCTGATCGTCGCCAACCCGCCCTACGTCGGCGCGCTCGAATACGACGAACTCGACGACGTTGTGCGACGAGAGCCGCGCACCGCGCTGGTGGCGCCCGACGCCGACGGCGTCGCGGGCTTCGCCGACCTCGCGGCCGTCATCGGCGGGGCGCCGGCGTGGCTCGCCAGCGGTGGCGCACTGGTGGTCGAGCACGGCCAGCGCCAACGCGAGGCCGCGCGCCGGGCCGCGCTCGCCGCGCGACTGGTCGACGTCGAGACCTACGACGACCTCGCGGGGCATCCACGCATTCTGGTCGCCAGGCGGCCGTGACCGGCCGGCTCGATCGCGACGGGGCCATCGAGGCCCTCGTGCGTGGTGAGGTCGTCGCGCTGCCGAGTGACACGGTCTACGGTGTCGGGGCGTCGCTCGCGCACCCGGAAGCCGTCGCGCGGCTCTTTGCGCTGAAGGGTCGGCCAACCACGGTGGCCCTGCCGGTGATCGTCGAGGACGTCGCGCGCGTCGTCGCGCTCGGGGTCCACTGGACGCCGCGCGCGGCCCGACTGGCCGAGGCCTTTTGGCCCGGGGCGCTCACGATCATCGTCGAGGCCCCGGGCGATCTCGCGCGGCTCATTGGCTCGACCAACGGGGTCGGTCTGCGTCGTCCCAACGACGAGGTCCTGGCCGACGTCGTTGGACGAGTCGGGCCGATCGCGCTCTCCAGCGCCAACCGGCACGGCGAGGGGCCCTGCACGAGCGCCGCGTCGGTGCTCGAGGCCTTCGCCGACGCGCCGGCCCTGGCCGGCGTGCTCGACGACGGGGTGCGTGACGGCGTCGTGTCGAGCGTGGTCGACCTCACGGGACCCGGGTGGCGGGTGGTGCGCCTCGGTGCGGTGTCCCTCGAGGCGTTGGCGCGGGTGCTCGGCCCGCCGGCTTAGTCACTCGTCGAGCTGGGGCGCCCACGCGGGTCGACGCTTCTCGAGAAAGGCCGTCATGCCCTCGCGCGCCGCGGCGCTGGCGAAGAGCTCCGAGGACAGCCCCGCCGTCCAGGTGAAGGCCGCCTCGGCGTCGAGTGTTGGCACGACGCGCACCAGGCGCTTGATCGCGGCGATCGCGCCCGGCTCGCCGAGCAGCAGGTCATCGACGGTTGCGCGCACCGCGTCATCGAGCTCGTCGCGCGCGACGGCGTGGGAGATCAGTCCCAGCGCCTGGGCCCGAGTGGCGTCAAAGCGCGTGGCGCGCAAGAAGGCCTCCTGGGCGTCGCCGTGGCGCATCTTGGGCAGGCAGACCACCGCGATGATGGCCGGCGCGAGGCCGAGGCGGACCTCGCTGAAGCCGAACGTGGTGTCCGCGGCGGCGATCGACACGTCCATGACCGCGGCGAGACCCACGCCGCCGGCGACGCAGTGTCCGTCGATGCGGCCGACGAAGGGCTTGGGCGACTGGCGAATTCGCTCGAAGAGCTCGACGAGCCCGTTCGCCGGCTGGCTCGCCGACGCCGGGTCGCGCCGCTCGGTGAGGTTGGCGCCGGCGCAGAAGGTGTTCCCGCGATTGGTGAGCACGATGACGCGTACGTCCGAGTCGGCCTCGGCGCGCTCGATGGCCTCGACCAGTTCGGCGAGCAGGTCGGCGCTGAGCGCGTTGCGCCGGGCGTCGTCGGCGAGGGTGATGGTACAGACGCGTCGATCAACGCCGACCTCGACGAGGCTCATGGCGTGGCTCGTGGTGGCGGACCGAGGGTGGGGCCGCCGGCGAAGGCCTGGGCGCGCAGCAGCCAGTGGCGACCGAGCTCGCCGGTCGCCAGCGAGGTGTCGTCCAGGTGGCGCCGCTGGGTGACCACGAGGCAGAACTCCTCAGCGGGACCACTGAGCGTGTCGTCGCCTTCGAGCCCCCACGACCATTCGGCGCCCGACGGGGCGCGCAGGGTGACGCGAATCTCGCCCGCGGGCGGCGTTTCGCCGCGCACTGCGTAGGACCAGGCACGCGTACGAACGCCGAGCCGCGCAACGTGCACCAAACGGTCGGTCGCGACGAGGGGCTGGCCGAGCGCGTCGGCGACGTCGGTGCCGTGGGCCCACGTCTCCATGAGTCGAGCGCTGAGGAACGACCGGGCACTCATCGCCGGTCCGTACCACGCCACGTGGCCCGCCGGGTCGAGGCCGCGCGCCGCGTCGGCCAGCGCCGCGCGCACCTCGCGCCAGCCGGCCAGCACCTCGCGCGCCGACCGCGCTCGCCACGGGCCCAGGGTGACGTCGTCGAGGTCACGCTCGCCCAGGACGTCGGCGAGCTCAGCCACCGAGCGCGCGAACGCCGGTGGATTGGCGATGGCGAGCGTGGCGGTCTCGTCGAAGTACGCGAGGTGCGCGATCTGGTCGGCGATCGTCCAGCCCGCGGCGGGTGTCGCGCGTCCCCAGTCGGCGTCCTCGAGGGGCGCGACCATGGTGTCCAGGGCCTCCTGTTCGGCCACCAGGTCCGCGGTGAGCCTCGCCAGCTCGTCGGTGGTCGTCACGGCTCGAGCAGGTCGATTGGCACGTCGACGACGCGGCTGCGCAGCCACTCGCCGAGTCCCTTAGCCTGCTTGTCCAGTCGGCTCGAGGCGGCGACGCCCTCCTCGAGCAGGTCGTGAATCAAGAAGTTGAGCGCTCGCAGGTTGTCAAAGCGGTGGCGCTCGATCGCCAGTGCGGCCGTCTCGGGCAGCAGTTCACGCAGCCGCTGCGTGGTGAGTGTGTGCTCGAGCCAGGCCCAGGCCCGCTCACTGCGCGCGAAGACCCCGAGGTTGGCGTGCGCGCCCTTGTCGCCCGATCGGGTCCCCACGACTCGACCGAGGGGGACGCGTCTGGTCGCCGACGACGCCGGGGCCGACGTCGCCGGCGCCGACACGTCGAGATGCACCTCGCCGGTGGGGGCGACCGAATCCACGACCGACGTCGCGCCACCGAGCAGGGTGACGTACTGGGGCACGTCGGACGCTGACACCCGGGCCGGACGGTAGACGCCAAAGGGCGAGCCGGCGCCGGGCGCCGCTCCCACGTTGAAGAAGCCGGGAATGGTCGCGAGGGCGATCTCGATCGCGGCGTTGGCGACGGCGCGGCCGACCTTTTGCTCGTCGTGGTCGCGCAGCGTGATGTGCCAGAACGCGACCGCTTCGTCGTTGGTGGGCGGATCTGGCTTGTCGGTGCGCGAGAGTCGCGTGGTGACCCGCTCGAAGTCGTCTCGCTGGTAGGGGCACGCGTCCCAGAAGGCGGCTTCGACGAGCTGGGCCTTGGCCTCGATGTCGAGCCCGGTGAGCGCGACGGTCAGGTCCTGGCGGAAACCACCCAATTCGTTGGTGGCCACCTTGAGCGTGTCCGGCGGCGGCTCGCCGCGCACGCCACTGATGCGCACGCGATCGGGGCCCGTCTCTTCGAGGGTGATCGTGTCGAAGCGGGCCGTGACGTCGGGACCGAAGTACCGGGCGCCGCCGATCTCGTAGAGCAGCTGGGAGGTGACCGTGCCGATCGAGACCTCGCCGTCGGTCCCGTCGTGCTTGCCGACCACGCACGACCCGTCCTCGGCGATCTCAACCCAGGGAAACCCCACGTGGGTCATCGCGGGAACCTCGGTGAAGAACGAGTAGTTCCCCCCGGTGACCTGGGCGCCGCACTCGATGACGTGACCGGCGACGACCGCGCCGGCCAGCGCGTCCCAGTCGTCGCGGGCCCACCCGTGGTGCCAGGCGGCCGGACCGCAGACCACGGCCGCGTCGGTGACGCGGCCCGTTATCACGATGTCGGCACCCGACGCGAGGGCGTCCACGATGCCAAAGGCACCCAGGTAGGCGTTCGCGGTGATCAGTGCCTCGACGTCGAAGGGCTCGTCGACCTCGAAGTGGCGCAGTCCTCGACCACTGGCGCGCAGGTCGCCGAGCCGGCCGAGCAGGTCGTCACCGTGCACGTAGGCGATCTTCGGCGCGAGGCCCAAGCGTTCGGCCACGTCGGCCACCGCGTCGGCGCAGTGGCCCGGGTCCAGGCCGCCCGCGTTGGAGACGACCTTGATCCCGCGGTCGAGACAGGTGCCCATCACCTGCTCCATCTGGGTGACGAAGCTACGCGCGTAGCCGGCGCCGGGCCGCTTGGCGCGCGAGCGCGCGAGGATCAACATGGTCAGCTCGGCGAGCCAGTCGCCGGTCAGGACGTCGATGGGTCCGCCGTCGACCATCTCGCGCGCCGCCGACAGACGGTCGCCGTAGAAGCCCGAACAGTTGGCGATGCGGATCGGTTCGGCCATGGTGTCAGCTCTCGTCGGGTTCGTCGGCTTCGATGGCCAGGAGTTCGGCCCCGCCGTCGACCTGCTGGCCCGCTCGCACCAGCACTTCGGTGACGACGCCGTCGACCGGGGCGGTGATCGGGTGCTCCATCTTCATCGCCTCGAGCACGACGAGCGTCGCGCCGGCGCGCACCCGTTGACCGACCTGCGCGCGCAGGTCGATGACGACGCCGGGCATTGGTGCCATGAGGCCGCCCGCGACCGTCGTCGCGCTGGGCGGCGCGAAACGGGCGAGAAGTTCGAACTCGATCGTGCCCGTGGGAGCCTGGACGTAGAGGTGCCGTGGCGTCGCGGTGACCCGCGCGCACCACCGTCGGCCGTCGACCGCGACGTCGATGGCGTCGGGACGCCAGTCAAAGACGCGCGCGGCGCCGCCGGGCAACACGACCGAGCCGTCGCGCGCGACGTGATAGCGCACCTCGATCGTTTGATCACCGTGTCGCAGGTCGACGCGTTGGTCGGGCAGGCGGGCGTTGCGCCACCCGCTCGGGATGCTGGCCAGCACCGGCGCGTCGCGCCGGTTGCGACCGGCGAGCCACAGCGCCCCGGCCACGGCGGCCGCGCCCACGTCCGCCCTGGACTCGCGGCGACCCGGGTCGACGCGTTCGATGAAGTCCGTTGTCGTGTCACCGGCGAGGAAGGCCGGGTGGCGCAGCGTCGCCACGAGGAAATCGCGGTTCGTGGTCACGCCGGCGAGATGGAGTCGCTCGAGCGCGCGCGCCAGCGTCGAGGCCGCCTCCTCGCGCGTGGGCGCGTGGGCGATGACCTTGGCCAGCAATGAGTCGAAGGCGACGGTGACCAGCGAGCCGGCCTGGACCCCGGACTCCCAGCGCACCACCGGTTCGAGCGCGGGTTCGAAGGCGGCCAGCGTACCGGTGGCGGGCAGAAAGCCGTTGTCGGGATCCTCGGCGCAGAGCCGAACCTCGATCGCCCACCCGTGGCGCGGGGCGTCGGCGGCGACGTCGAGGGCCCGACCGTCAGCGATGCGCAGCTGCTCGCGCACGAGGTCCACGCCGGTCACGGCCTCGGTGACCGGGTGTTCGACCTGTAGTCGCGTGTTGACCTCGAGAAAGTAGAACGCTCGCGTGGCGTCATCGACGAGGAACTCCACGGTCCCCGCGGACTCGTAGCCGATGGCTCGCGCGAGCGCGAGGGCGGCGTCGCCCATGGCGGCGCGCATCGCGTCGTCGACGATCGTGGACGGCGACTCCTCGACGAGCTTCTGGTGGCGTCGCTGGATCGAGCACTCACGCTCGCCGAGGTGCACGAGTGTGCCGAAGCGGTCGCCGAGGATCTGGATCTCCACGTGGCGAGACGCCGCCACGTAGCGTTCCAGAAAGACCCGATCATCGCCAAAGCCGCCGAGGGCTTCACGGCGCGCGGCGGCCACGGCGTCGGCCAGCTGCTCGGGCCGCTCCACCAGTCGCATGCCCTTGCCGCCACCTCCGGCCACGGCCTTGACCAGTAGGGGAAAGCCCACGTCGCTCGCGTCGGTGGGGTCGTCACTCGAGGCGAGCACCGGGACGCCGACGCTGCGCGCCAGCGCCTTGGCGGCCAACTTGTCGCCCATCGCCTCCATCGCCGCCGGCGGTGGGCCGACCCAGACCAGTCCGGCGTCGCTGACGGCTCGCGCGAAGGCCGCGTTCTCGGCGAGAAAGCCGTACCCGGGGTGCACCGCGTCGGCCCCGGCGAGTTGGGCCGCCGCGACGATTGCCGCGCCGTCGAGGTAGCTCGTCGCGAGGCGGATGGCGAGGTCGGCGTCGCCGACAAAGGGCGCGCTGGCGTCGGCGTCGACGTACACGGCGACGGCGCGCAGGCCCAGGGACCGAGCCCCGCGGATCACGCGACGAGCGATCTCGCCGCGGTTGGCCACCAGGACGCTCGACAGCGTCATAGGCGAAAGACCCCGTAGCTCGTCGCGCCATCGATCGGTCGACTGCGCACCACCGACAGGCACAGACCGAGCACGGTGCGCGTGTCGCGCGGGTCGATAATGCCGTCGTCACTGACCGCACCGGTCGCGGCGAGTGCCAGGGAGCCCTTCTCCTGGATCTCCTCGACCGCGGCGACGATGCGGGCGTCCTCGACCTCGTCGAAGGGCTCGCCCGCGCGTTCGGCCTGGGCTCGGCGGACCTGGCTCATGACGCCTGCGATCTGCTTGGGGCCCATGACGGCGATCTTGGCCGTGGGCCACAGGAACGTGAATCGGTTGCCGAAGGCGCGCCCCGACATGCCGTAGGTTCCCGCACCGTAGGACGAGCCGATGATCACGGTGAGGTGGGGCACCGTCGAGTTCGCGACGGCGTTCAACATCTGGGAGCCCTTCTTGATGATGCCCTCGGCCTCGGCGTCGCGGCCCACCATGTACCCCGTCACGTTCTGGAGAAAGACGAGGGGGACGTCAATCTGGTTGCACAGTTGGATGAACTGACCGGCCTTTTCCGCCGCCCGCGGGTAGATCACGCCGTTGTTGCCGAGCACGCCCACCGGGTAGCCGTGGATCGACGCCCAGCCGCAGATCAGGGTCGGGCCGTAGCGGGCTTTGAACTCCTCGAAACGCGAGCCGTCGACGACTCGCCCAATGATCTCGCGCACGTCCACCGGTTGACGCAGGTCTCGACTGACCACGCCGAGCAGCTCGTCGGGATCCAGCGCCGGCTCGTCGACGCGCAACGACGGACCGGGACCGCGCTTTCGCCAATTGAGGTGCGAGACCACCTCGCGGCACATGCGGATGGCGTCCATCTCGTCCTCGGCGAAGTAGTCGCCCAATCCGGACACCTCGGCGTGCAGGGTCGCGCCGCCTAGCGTCTCGTCGTCGGTCTCCTCGCCGGTCGCCATCTTGACCAGGGGTGGCCCGGCCAAAAAGATCTTGGACTGGTCCTTGACCACGATGTTGTAGTCCGAGAGCCCGGGCTGGTAGGCGCCGCCGGCGGTGGAAGAGCCGAAGACGACGCTGATGGTGGGCACCCGCATTTTCGAGAGCTCGATCAAGTCGTAGAAGAATCGTCCGCTTTCGGCGAAGTGGCCGGTGTTCATTCGCCCGCCGCCACCGGCGCCGACTCGCAAGTCGGCGCCGGCCGACTCCACGAAGCTGACGTAGGGGATCTGGTTGTCCCGCGCGATCTCGAGGGCTCGCATCCATTTCTTGGCCGAGTAGACCGTTAGCGCACCGCCGAGCACCGACGGGTCGTTGGCCATGATGACGCACTCGGTGCCGGCGATGACGCCGAGACCGACCACCATGCCGCCGCCCATGGCGTAGTCCGAGTCGTAGGCGGCCAGCGCCGAAATCTCGAGGAACGGGCTGTCGGGGTCGAGCACCGCGGCGATTCGCTCGCGCACCGGCATCTTGTGGCGGCTGCGCAGCCGAGCCATGGCCCGCTCACCACCACCGGCGCCGGCCTCGTCGAGCAGGCGGTCGATGGTTGCTAGTTGCTCGAGCACGTCGTCGCGGTTCTGCTGGTAGGCGTCGCCAACGGTGTCGAGCCGTGAGACCAGGGCCGGGGCCAGCAGAACGCGCTCCACGCGCCGATACTAGGGCCCGAGGATCGGTAGCCGAGAATGCTTGAACGGTAGGGTGGTGGTGATGCGCATCGCTCTGGGTTCCGATCACGCCGGCTACCCCCTGAAGGCCCACCTCGCGGCGACGCTCGAGTCGTGGGGCTACGACGTCACCGACCTCGGCACCTCCAACGCGGAGGACGCCGTGGACTACCCCGACTTCGCCGCCGCGGTCGGCCGGGCGGTGGTCGAGGGCGCGGCCAGCCTCGGCGTGGCGATCTGCGGCACGGGCGTCGGTGTGTCGATCGCGGCGAACAAGGTGCCCGGGGTGCGCGCCGCCCTGGTGCACGACGTGACCTCGGCGCACCTCGCGAGAGAGCACAACCACGCCAACGTGCTCTGCCTCGGCGGCCGCGTGAGCGGGTTTCTCGTCGCCGAGGAGGCGCTACGGGCCTGGCTCGACGCGACGCCCGCCGAGGGCCGACACCTCGGTCGCATCGAGAAGCTCGCGGCGCTGGACAACATTCGCAACTGAGGAGGCGGCCGTGGAAGCGTCACCGTTTGATACCTGGATCACTAACGACGACGAGATCGTGTCGTTGCTCGCCCAGGAGTGGCACCGTCAGACCACGACGGTGCAGTTGATCGCCAGCGAGAACTTCGCGTCGCCCGCGGTCATGGCCGCGACGGGATCGGTGCTGACCAACAAGTACGCCGAGGGTTACCCCGGTCGGCGCTACTACGGCGGCAACCAGATCGTTGACGAGGTCGAAGACCTCGCGCGGCGTCGGGTGTGCGCCCTCTTCGGCGCCGATCACGCCAACGTGCAACCTCACTGCGGCGCCAACGCCAACGTCGCGGTCTACCAGGCGCTGCTCGAGACCGGTGACACCATTCTCGCGATGCGCCTCGATCAGGGTGGCCACCTCACCCACGGCTCGCCGGCGTCGATGACTTCCAAGGCGTGGCACTTCGTGTCCTATGGCGTGACCCCACGAAGCGACGATCCCGAGAGTCCGGGCGAGCTCATCGACTTTGACAACGTGCGCGAGCTCGCCCTGGCGCATCGCCCCAAACTGATCGTGGCGGGTGCGACGGCCTACGCCCGACGGATCGATCCCGTGCCGTTTCGCGAGATCGCCGACGAGGTTGGCGCCCTGCTGATGTTCGACGCCGCGCACGTCGCGGGGCTGATCGCCGGCGGCGCGCACCCGAATCCGACGCCCTACGCCGACGTCGTCACCTTTACGACCCACAAGACGCTGCGCGGGCCCCGAGGGGGCGCGATACTGGCCCGCGAGGAGTTGGCCAAGAAGATCGACTCGGCGGTCTTTCCCGGCCAGCAGGGCGGACCGCTCGAGAACACCATCGCCGCCAAGGCCGTCGCCTTTCGCGAAGCGGCCCAGCCGTCCTTCGCCGCGTACGCCGACCAGATCGTCGCCAACTCGCGGGCCTTCGCCGCCGCGCTGGGCGACCACGGGTTCCGCCTGGTCTCGGGGGGCACCGATAACCACATGGTGCTCGTGGACCTGCGCGACTTCGACGCCGAGCTAAGCGGTAAGGAGGCCCAAGAGGTGCTCGACCGAGCGGGCATCACCACGAATCGCAACACGATTCCCAATGACCCGCGCAGCGCCTTCATCACCTCGGGGCTGCGGGTGGGCACCGCCGCCCAGACGACCGCGGGCATGCGCGAAGCCGAATTCGCCCGTATCGCCGACCTCATGGCCCGAGCGCTGCGCGGGCGATCCGACGACGCCGTGACCCAGTCCGTGCGCGCCGAAGTCGCCGAACTCTGTTCGGGATTCAACCCGTACGCCGCCTTCGTGAAGTAGCCCCGTGCGCAACATCCTCGCCTACGCCGTGGTCGCGTTCGTCGGGGCGATGGTGACCCTGCTGGTCAATCGCCCGGCGCGCTCCATCGCGTTGCGCGTTGGCTACACGGCCCTGCCCGACGAGCGAAAGGTTCACCAGACCGCCACCCCCTACGGGGGCGGGGCGGCGATGCTCATCGGCTTCTGCGTCGCGCTCGGGGTTGCGGACTTCATCCCCGAGTTGCGCATGGTCATCAGCTCGTCGCACGAGATGTTCGGGGTCGTCGTCGCGGCCGGCGTGATCTTCGTCGTGGGGGTCGTCGACGACTTCCGCGAGATGAGCGCACCAGCGAAGGTGGCCGGGCAGTTTCTGGCGGCGTCGGTCCTCTACTTCAGCGGCGCGACGATGTACCAACTCAAGTTGCCCTTCGCGGGCTTCGTCGTGCTCGGGCCGTCCATCTTGCCCGTCATCACCGCGGTGTGGGTTTTCGCGATCTCCAATGCGATCAACCTCATCGACGGCCTCGACGGACTGGCCGGCGGCATCGTCGCGATCGCCTCGGGCACGCTGTGTGTCTACGGACTGCGCCTGGAGGACTTAGGGCTCCTGCCGGTCACCAACGTCGGGCCGCTCATCGCCGCGCTGACGTTCGGTATCTCCGTTGGCTTCTTGCGCGACAACTTCTATCCGGCCAAGCTCTTCATGGGTGACGCGGGGGCCCTGATGCTCGGTCTGCTCATGTCGGCCTCGACCATGGTCATCGGCGGTCGAACGCCGCCAGCGAGCGGTGTGACGTTCTTCTTCTTCGCCCCGCTGTTGATCCCGGTCTTCATCCTCGGCGTCCCGCTCGTCGACGCGACGTGGGCCTTCGTGCGACGCACGGCGTCGGGCCAGGGTTTCCACACCCCGGACAAGAACCACATTCACCACCGACTGATGCGCCTCGGTCACGGTCACCGGCGCACGGTGATCATCCTGTGGCTCTGGACGGCACTGCTCTGTGGGTTCGTGCTCTTTCCGCTCTTCGAGCCCCGGGTCAACGTCTTTATCCCCTTTGGCGTCGCGCTGCTGGTGATCGGGCTCGTGACGTGGTTCAGTCCACTGCTCGATCGCTGGACGGGACGCGTTGAAGCCACCGTCGACGAGCCGGTGCGCCGGTGAGCGATCGGACGGGCGCCGATGACTCGAGCCCCGTCTCGCCCGATGGCGACGCTGACCAGCGCGAAGACGAGTCCGAGGCGTCCTGGATCGGTCTGGGGGCCTTCGCCGCGCTCGGCACGACGATCGCGCTCACCGAGGCGGTCGGCGTGGTGCTGGGCCTGTGGGCCGACGCCTCGTGGGGGACCTCACCGTGGGGTCTCATTTTCGGGATAGTGTTGGGGACGGTCGCCGCCGTGGTGAGCGTAGTGAAGCAAGTCCGGCGTTTCCTTTAGAAACCATTTGCCCGTGCTTGAGAACCTACCCACGAATACGTTGCCGCGCCTGCTGAGGCGCACGACCGTCTCTGCGCTGGCGGCGGGACTCGTGGGCTTCGCCGTCGCGCTGTTCGTCGCGCCGCCGCTGGCCGCCCTGGGGGTCGCGCTGGGCGTGGGACTGGCGGTACTGAACCTACGATTTCTCGATCGTCAGGCGGCGCGCGTGGAGCTGCGCGGCGAGCAGAGCACCCGAGCCGTGCGACGCCAGCTCGGTGGCAAGACCAGTGCGCGCCTGGCGGTCGTCACCGTCGCGGTGCTGCTCCTGGTTTGGCTAAACGGCCCGCTGGGAATCGGTATTGTGTCAGGGCTCGTGCTTTATCAGATCGTGTTCGTGTTCAACGTGATGCGGGTCGTGGCGAGCCAGGGAGGACCGGAGTGAAGATGCTGTACGCCGCCAAGACGATCACCGTTGGCGTGCACCCGACCTTTCGGGTCTTGGGTCTCACCATCGACGGCGACATCGTGATGTCGACGCTGCTGGCGACGGCGATCTTCCTCTTCCTCGCGCTGCGCATGCGCGCGAAGCTGACCGACGGCGTTCCGGGCAAGCTCCAGTTGTTCTGGGAGATTCTCGTCGAGCAGGTGACCGAGCTGGCGCTGTCGGCCATCGGGCCCAAGGGACGGCGCTACGTGCCGATCGGCGTCACCATTTTCTTGTTCATTCTGATCTGCAACTGGATCGACTTCATTCCCTCCGCGATGCACCCCGGGGTGTCGGGACCGATCTTTCCGGCCCCTACCGGCGACGTCAACCTGCCGCTCGCGATGGCGCTCTTCGTGATCGTGTGGGTGCACATCGAGTCATTTCGGGCGCGCGGCTTTCGGGGCTACTTTCGCCACTACGGCCAGCCGTACCTGGCGCTCACGCCGATCAACGTCATCGAGGAGATCACTAAGCCGATCACGTTGACGTTCCGACTCTTCGGCAACCTCTTCTCAGGCGGTCTCTTCGTCGTCGTGCTGACGACGCTGCTACCGATCTACGTCAGCCCGCCCTTCGAGATCGGCTGGAAGCTCTTTGACACCGGCCTGCTCGGTGCGATCCAGGCGTTCATCTTCATGCTCTTGACGATTCTCTACTTCGGCATGGCGACGAGCCACGACGAAGTACCGGGCGTCGAGGTCTCACACTAAACCCAACCCAGGAGGAAAGAAATAATGGCAAACACAGACTCCGTTGCGTCTGCGGTACGCATCGCCGGCGCCCTCGTCGGCGGTGGTCTCGCGCTCGGCGGTGGCGCGATTGGCGCCGCCATCGGTGACGGCCTCGCCGGTAGTCAGACCATCGCGGCCATTGCTCGCCAGCCCGAAATCGAGAACAAGGCCCGTCAGTACTTCTTCTTGACCGTCGGTCTGGTCGAGGCGATGTACTTCATCAACCTGCTGTTCATGGTGGTCTTCGTCTACGTCTTCCAGAAGCAGTAGTCACGGCGCTGGTCGCCCCCGGGTATGACCAGCGCGTTCACCCACAAGTCAAAGTAGGACTCGAGATGATCGGCGTTTCAATCTTCCTTCTCCCCAACGGCACGTTCTTCGTCGAACTGCTGGTCTTCGTCGCGATTCTGCTCGTCATGGCCAAGTTCGTCCTGCCGCCGCTCAACAAGGCCATGGAGGGGCGCCAGGCGAAGATTCGCGCTTCGCTCGACGCCGCCGACCAGGCGCGCGCCGAGGCGGCCGCGGCCGATGACGAGCGCGCCAAGGTGCTCACCCAGGCCCGTGACCAGGCCCGCGAGATCGTCGCGGCCGCCCAGTCGTTGGCCGAACAGGTCAAGAGTGAGGCCGGTGGTCGGGGTCAGGCCGAGTTCGAGCGGATCGTCGAATCGGCACACGACGAGGTTGCGATGGCCCGTCAACGAGCGATCGAGGAGGCCTCGGCGCGCGTCGGGGAGATTGTCTTTGAACTCGTGAACAAGATCGTGGGCCGCGAGGTGGACCAGAGCACCCACGACGACCTCATCCGTGAGGCGGTGGCCGCACTGACCGCCGAAGCGCAGCGCGGAACGAGTCGCTAACTTATGCTCGCGAAGCTCGAAGGTTACGCCGCCGCCCTCCTGGGTTCGTTGGACGCGGCCGAGCTCGCCACGGTGGCCGGCGACCTGGGGTCGCTCGAGCAGACCGTGCTGGCGCGCAGCGACCTTCGCGCGGTGCTGGCCGACACCTCGATCGCCGGGGTCGTTCGCGGTGCGGTGCTGCGAGAGCTGCTGGCCGGCAAGATCAGCCGCCCGGCCGAGCGTCTCGCGGTCTTCGCCGCTGTCGCGTCGCCGGCTCAAGAGGTTGCGCGCGCCCTGGGCGAGTTGGCGCAGTACGCCCATCACCTGCTCGAGAACGGGGTCGTGGAGCCGGCCGGCCTCGGCCTGCTCCAAGCGCGCACGCGGGTCGGTGGCTTCACCGACGCGGTGCTCGAGGACCTGGCGACGTCGGACTTCGCCGCGATCGAGCACGAGCTGTTCGCCTGGGCGCGCACGATTGAGGCGAGCGACGCGCTTCGCCGCCTGCTCGTCGATCGCGACGCCGCGCTCGCGTCGCGCGTGGGTGCGACGGCGCAGCTGCTCAGCGGCAAGGTGAGTCCGGCCACGTTGCGCCTCGCCGAGTACGTCGTCGTCGGTGGTCGCCCCCGCGACGTCGTGGGCACGATTGACTTCGTCGTCGACCACGTCGCGGCCGCGCGCAGCTGGCGCGTGGCGCGAGTCCACAGTGCACGACCGCTCGACGAGCCAACCCAGGAGGTGCTCGCGCGTTCGCTGCGAGCACTCACCGGTGCTCCGGTGGAGCTCCAAGTCGCCGAGGCGCCCGAGCTGCTCGGTGGCGTTCTCGTCGAGGTCGGCGACCTTCGTCTGGACGCCACGACGCGGGGGCGTCTCCAGACGTTGCGCGACACGGTGGCGGCCGGCCACTTCTACGAATCCGCTTTGAATCGAAACGACTAGGAAAAGGAAACTGTGATGACTGAGCTCACCATTAGTGCCGACGAGATCACCGAGGCCCTGCGCGCGCACGTCGCCGAGTTCAACCCGGCTATCGGCGCCGAGCAGGTTGGTCGGGTCGTCGAGGTTGGTGACGGCATCGCGCGGGTGTCGGGTCTGCCCTCGGCGAAGGTCAACGAGCTGCTCGAGTTTCAAGACGGTACCGTCGGACTGGCGATGAACCTCGACGAGGAGACCATCGGCGCGGTGGTTCTCGGCTCGGTGGACGGCATCGAGGAGGAGCAGATCGTCCGCGCGACGGGCCGAATCCTCTCGATGCCGGTCGGCGACGCGCTGCTCGGTCGGGTGGTCAACGCCCTCGGCGAGCCAATCGACGGACGCGGCCCGCTCGTGAACCCGCAGTCACGCCGCATGGAGGTCCAGGCGCCCGGCATCATCGGTCGCCAGCCGGTCAGCGAGCCCCTCCAGACCGGCATCAAGGCAATCGACGCGATGACCCCGATCGGGCGGGGCCAGCGCGAATTGATCATCGGCGACCGCAAGACGGGCAAGACCACCGTCGCCATCGACACGATCCTGAACCAGAAGGGCCAGGGCGTCAAGTGCATCTACGTGGCGATTGGTCAGAAAAACTCCTCGGTCGCTCAGACCGTCAAGACCCTCGAGGACCGCGGGGCGCTCGAGTACACGGTCGTGGTCGTGGCGTCGGCCGGCGACCCCGCCCCCTTTAAGTTTCTCGCCCCCTACGCCGGCTGCGCCATTGGCCAGCAGTGGATGGACGGCGGCGAGCACGCCCTGGTCGTCTACGACGACCTCTCCAAGCAGGCCGAGGCCTATCGGCAGATCTCGCTGTTGCTTCGCCGGCCGCCGGGCCGCGAGGCGTACCCCGGTGACGTGTTCTACCTACACTCTCGTTTGCTCGAGCGCGCGGCGAAGCTCTCGGACGAGCGCGGCGGTGGGTCCCTGACCGCACTGCCGATCATCGAGACCAAGGCCGGCGACATCTCGGCGTACATTCCGACCAACGTGATCTCGATCACCGACGGCCAGGTCTTTCTCGAGTCGGACCTCTTCTATTCGGGCGTGCGCCCGGCGATCAACGTCGGCAACTCGGTGTCGCGCGTCGGCGGAGCGGCGCAGATCAAGGCGATGAAGGCGGTGGCGGGAACCCTCAAGATCGACCTCGCCCAGTTCCGCGACCTCGAGTCGTTCGCGACCTTTGGCTCCGAGCTCGACAAGTCGTCCCAGGCCCAGCTGGACCGGGGGTACCGCCTCACCGAGCTGCTCAAGCAGGGGCTCAACGCCCCGGTGCCCGTCGACGAACAGGTCATCGTTATCTACGCCGGTACGCGAGGCTGGCTCGACACGATCCCGGTGGAGGACGTGCGCCGATTCGAGACCGAGCTGCTGGCCACGTTCCGCGCCAAGCACGGCGATCTGCTCAATCAGATTCGCACCACCGGCGTGCTACCCGATACCGACGGGATCGACGCCGCGATGCGCGAGTTCGTCGCCAACTTCGCGGTCAGCAACTAGGACCGGCGAGGCGAGAGGAGTAACGATGGCCGGCGGACAAGAACGGCTCCTTCGTCGTCGCATCAAGACGGTGGTGGCTACGCGCAAGATCACCAAGGCGATGGAACTGATCGCGGCGTCCCAGATCACGAGAAGCCAGTCGCGCATCATCGCGAACCGTCCGTTCCGCGACGGCATGCGGCGCATCATCATCGAGGCCGCCCAGGCCGATCCGGCCGCCGCCGAACGCCTGCTCGCCACGCCCGAACGCGTCGACGCGGCGCTGGTGCTGGTGATCGCCGGTGACCGGGGACTCTCGGGTGCGTACAACTCGTCGGTGATGCGCGCGGGCGAGCGACTCGTCGCGTCGTTGCGCGCCACCGGGGCGACGGTCCGTCTGAGCGTGGTGGGCAAGAAGGCGGCGCCTTACTTCCGCTTTCGGGGCCTCGAGGTCGAGCGAAGTTTCGTCGGTTTCGCGGACCGGCCAACCTTCGCCGACGCCCGCGCGATCGCCGGTTTCGTCGCCGCGCCCTACATCGACGCCGAAGTGCAGCAGGTCTTTCTCGTCTCGACGCGCTTCCACTCGGCCGGCTCCCAGAGCGTCGAGGTGGAACAATTGCTGCCCCTGCGCGCGCCCGAGCCGGTGCCGGTCGCGGCACCCGCGACCCTCAAGGGCTACACCGAATTCGAGCCCGAGGTCGAGCAACTGCTGATCTCGCTCGCGCCCCGGGCGCTGGAGAGTGAGATCTTCAGCGCGTTGCTCGAAGGCGCCGCGTCGTTTCACACCTCCCAACAACGCGCGATGGCCGCGGCTACCGACAACGCCGACGAGCTCAGTCAGAACCTGACGCGCACCATGAACCGAGCCCGACAGGACTCGATCACCACCGAAATTATGGAAATCGTGGGCGGCGCCGAAGCGCTCCGCTCGAGAAAGTGAGAGACCAATGACCATGGCCCCCGAACAGATCGCGCTGGAGACCGGTCGCGTCGTGGCGATCGCCGGACCGGTGGTGGACGTCGAGTTCCCGCCCCACTCGCTACCCGAGATCAATCACGCCGTCGAGATGGACATCGTGCTCGACGGCGCCACGATCACCGTCGTCGCTGAGGTTGCCCAGCAGATCGGTGAGGGTCGAGTTCGCTGCGTGTGCATGAAGCCCACCGACGGCCTCGTGCGCGGCGCGGTGGTACGTCAGACCGGCCGAGGCATCACCGTGCCCGTTGGCGAGGCGGTCCTCGGCCACGTGTTCAACGTCATTGGCCAGCCGCTGGACACCGACGACATCGGCGTCGCCGAGGATCACTGGGAGATCCACCGCAGCGCGCCGGCCTTCGACGAACTCGAGCCCCACGCGACGATGTTCGAAACCGGCATCAAAGTCGTCGACCTGCTCGCCCCCTACGTGCAGGGTGGCAAGATCGGCCTCTTCGGCGGGGCGGGCGTCGGCAAGACGGTGTTGATCATGGAGATGATCCGTCGCGTGGCCGAGCAGCACGACGGCGTGTCGGTCTTCGCGGGCGTGGGGGAGCGCACGCGCGAGGGCACCGACCTCCTGCTCGAAATGCGCGAGTCGGGCGTCATCGAGAAGACGGCGCTGGTCTACGGCCAAATGGACGAGCCACCGGGGGTCCGCTTGCGCGTGGCCCTCGCGGCGCTCACGATGGCCGAGTACTTCCGCGACGTGAAGAACCAGGACGTGCTGTTGTTCATCGACAACATCTTCCGCTTCGTCCAGGCCGGATCCGAAGTGTCGACCCTGCTCGGACGCATGCCGAGCGCGGTGGGCTACCAGCCGACGTTGGCCGACGAGATGGGCGAGCTCCAAGAGCGCATCACGTCGACCCGGGGTCGTTCGATCACCTCGCTTCAGGCCGTCTACGTGCCCGCCGACGACTACACCGACCCCGCGCCGTTCACCACGTTTACGCACCTCGACGCGACCACGGAGCTGAGTCGTCAGATTGCCGCGCTCGGCATCTACCCGGCGGTGGACCCGCTGACCTCGACGTCGAACATTCTCGCGCCCGAAATCGTGGGCGAGCGCCACTACCGCGTCGCCCGTCAGGTCCAGCAGATTCTCCAGCGCAACAAGGAGCTACAGGACATCATCGCCATCCTGGGTCTCGACGAGCTCTCCGAAGAGGACCGCATCACGGTCTCGCGCGCCCGCAAGATTCAGCGTTTCCTCTCCCAGCCGATGTTCGTCTCCAAGGTCTTCACCGGGATCGACGGGATCAATGTTCCGGTCGCCGAGACGATCGAGTCGTTCGAGCACCTCGTCAAGGGTGACCTCGACGTCTACCCCGAGCAGGCCTTCTTGAACGTCGGTGGGGCCGCCGACGTCGAGCGTAAGGCCGCCGAGCTGGCGAAAGAGTAGCCGTGGCGACGCTGATGGTCGAGATCGTGACGCCCGAGGTGGCGCTGTGGTCGGGTGAGGCGACCGCGCTGATCGCGCGGTCGTCCGACGGCGACTTCACGATCCTGGCGCAGCACACCGCGACCGTCGGTGACGTGGTGCCCGGCGTGGTGCGCGTGCAGACGACCGACGGCGAGCTCGCCTTCGCCGTGCACGGCGGCTACTTCCAAGTCGGCCCCGACGACGCCGCGGGCGTAACGCGCGCCACCGTGCTCGCCGGCGTGGCCGAACGAACGACGGCAATCGACGTCACGCGGGCGCAGTTCGCCAAGGAGCGGGCGTTGGCCGAGCTCGCCGGACTCAACAAGGGCGAGGGCGCCGATCACGGCACCTCACAGCTCGCGACGGCGGCCCTCGAGCGAGCCGAACTGCGCCTGCGCGCGGCCTCGTCGTCGTGACGCGCTGAGCGGCGCGCCGTTGCGTCGCACTACCAGTTAACCGGCGCGCCACTGCGTAGTGGGTGGGTGGAACCGCTCGGGTCGCCCATCGCTCAACACCATCGCGAGGACCCAACGCCGCCGCCGCGTCGGCCGCGGTGTCGGCTACCGAGCGCTGACGTAGTCGAGGAGGTCGCGCTTCTCGCTCTCGAGCTCGTTGACGCGGGCCTTTACGACGTCACCGATCGAGACGAGGCCGACGAGGAGCGATGACTCGACCACGGGCACGTGGCGAATGCGCTTCTCGGTCATCAGCGACATCAACTGGTTGACCGAGGTCGCCTCGGTGCAGGTCGTGACGTCGGTGCTCATCAGCGCACTGACGCGCAGGTCGAGGGCGTCGGCGCCCTCGCGGGCGATGGCCCGCACGACGTCACGCTCACTGAGGATGCCGGTGAGCGGTCCCGCGCCGCCCACGACCACCAGGGCGCCGATGCCACGCTCCTTCAGCATCGCGACGGCGTCACGCACCGAGCGCTCCTGGTTGATGGTGGCCACCTCGCGGCCCTTGGACGCCAGCAATTGGGCTACGTTCACGACTGCCTCCTTGGTAGTGGCGAGGAGTCTCCCCGTACGCGGACCATAACGCGCGGCCGGGCGACGCGCAACGGTCCGGCTCGTGTTCTGTTTCACGTGATCAGAATCCGGCGGTGGTGAACTCCTGGAGTTTATTGTGACGGTGGAAGGTCTCGATGGTTCGCACGGTACCCGAGCGCGACCGCACGACGAGGGACTGTGTGGTCGCGCCGAACTCGGTGAATCGCACGCCCTTGAGGAAGTCGCCATCGGTGACCGCGGTCGCCGAAAAGTAGCAGTTGTCACCGGTCACCAGGTCGTCGGTGGTGAGCACGCGTTCGAGGTCGTAGCCCATCGCCTGGGCTGTCTCGCGCTCCACCTCGTCGCGCGGATACAGCACACCTTGGATCTCGCCGCCCAGGCCCTTGAGCGCGGCGGCCGCGATGACGCCTTCGGGCGTGCCGCCGATGCCGAGCAGCATGTCGGCACCCGAATTGGGCCAGCCGGTGGCGATCGCCCCGGTCACGTCCCCGTCCGAGATCAGCAGGACGCGCGCCCCGGCCTCGCGAACCTCGGCGATGAGCTCGTGGTGGCGCGGTCGGTCCAAGACGACGACGCCGAGCTCCTGGACCGGTTTGCCGAGCCGCTTGGCCAACTCTCGTAGGTTGTCCGTGGGCGTCGCGTTCACATCCACCGCGCCGCGACCGCGCGGCCCGACCGCGATCTTGCGCATGTAGACGCACGGTCCGGGATTGAACATGGTGCCGCGCTCGGAGAGCGCGATAACCGAGACCGCCCCCTTGCGGCCCATCGCGGTGAGCGTCGTGCCGTCAATGGGGTCCACGGCCACGTCGACTAGCGGCGGTCGCCCGTCGCCGATGTGCTCACCGTTGAAGAGCATGGGGGCTTCGTCCTTCTCGCCTTCGCCGATCACGACGATGCCGTCCATGGCGACCGCCCCGAGCACGAAGCGCATGGCGTCCACGGCGGCACCGTCGGCGGCCATCTTGTCGCCGCGTCCGGCCCAGCGGGCCGCGGCAATGGCCGCCGCCTCGGTGACGCGGATCATTTCAAGGGCGATGTTGCGGTCCGGCTTTGACGGTGGCTGCACGCTCCGAAGCGTAGTCCGCTCGGCGTTGACCAGGTCGAAGTCGCACCTTCGCGCACCGGCAATACTTGGTGGGTGAGTTCTCTGTTGGTCAAGCCCGCGGGCCCGCTCTCGGGCGACGTCCAGGCGTTCGGCGCGAAAAATGCGGTGCTCAAGCAGATGGCTGCCTGTTTGCTCGCGACGGGCGAGCACCGACTCACCAACGTGCCGGCCATCAGCGACGTGGCGGTGATGTCGCGGCTGCTCGAGGCCGTTGGCTGTTCGGTTAGCTCGCACGAACACGCGCTACGCATCGTCGTCCCCGAGGCCGCCGAGCTCAAACCCATCGCGCCCGCGCACCTGTTCGAAGCCATGCGAGCCTCCATCGTCGTGCTCGGTCCGCTGCTCGCGCGCTGCGGCGAGGCCCACATGGCGCTGCCCGGCGGGGACGACTTCGGGCAGCGGCCAATCAATTTTCACACCGACGGTCTGACCGCGATGGGCGCGGTCTTTGACAACGACCGCGGTTCGATCCGCGCGACGACCACCAGACCCCGACTGCGCGCCACGCGTATCACGCTCGAGTACCCGAGCCACACGGCGACCGACAATCTGCTCATGGCCTGCGTGCTCGCCGACGGCCGCTCGGTGATCGACAACGCGGCGCGTGAACCCGAGGTCGAGGATTTGGGCCGCCAGCTCATCGCGATGGGCGCGAGGATCGAAGGGCTGGGAACGTCGCGACTGACCATCGATGGCGTGGTCGCGCTCTCGCCGACCGAGCACGAGGTGATTCCCGATCGGGTGGTCGCGGCGACCTACCTCGCGGCCGGGCTGATCACCGGTGGCGCTATTCGCGTGGTCGACGCGCGCGCAGACCACATGGAGATGCTGTTGCGCAAGATCGACGCGATGGGTGGCGTGGTGGACGTCTCGGGACCGGGCATCGTGGTGCGCGGGCCCAAGCGACTGCGCGGCTGCGACGTCGCAACGTTGCCCTACCCGGGTGTCGCGACCGACTACAAGCCCCTGATCACGACGATGCTCGCCATCGCCGACGGCGTCTCGGTGGTGAGCGAGAACCTCTTCGTGGGACGTTTTCGCTACGTTGACGAACTCGTCCGTCTGGGGGCGAACATCACGACCGAGGGCCACCACGCGATGATTCGTGGCGTCGACCACTTCGTGGGCACGACGGTGCGCGCGACCGACATCCGCGCGGCGGCCGCGCTCGTGCTCGCCGGGCTGGTCGCCGATGGCGCGACGACGGTCGACGGGTTCGAGCACGTTGAGCGCGGCTACGACGACTTCGCGACGCGCCTCATCTCGCTCGGCGCCCGAATCGAGCGTTCACGGTGATCGCGCGCGACCCTGACGAGTTGCTCGGCGAGGCGCGTCACGGTTCGCGGTCGGCCCTCGCCCGGCTCATCACCTACGTCGAGTCGGGTGGCGCCAACCAGCGCGCCACGATCGCGCGCGCCTACCGGGCGCCCGCTCCCTACGTCGTCGGGCTCACGGGGCCACCGGGGGCCGGCAAGTCGACGCTCACCGATCGACTGCTCGCCACCGTCCTCGCCGGGGGCACCCTCGAGGACGAGCCGGTCGACGAGATCGGCGTGCTCTGCGTGGACCCCAGCTCGCCCTTCACCGGCGGCGCGATCCTCGGCGACCGGATTCGGATGCAGGACCACGCGACGAACGATCGCGTCTTTATCCGGTCGATGGCGACCCGGGGCCACCTGGGCGGCCTCGCACTGGCGGTGCCCGACGCCGTTCGCGTGCTGGGTGCGGCCGGTTTCGCGCTGGTGTTTGTCGAGACGGTCGGCGTCGGCCAGATGGAGGTCGACGTCGCCTCAGCGGCCGACACCACCGTGGTGGTGACGAACCCCGGCTGGGGTGACGCGATGCAGGCCAACAAGGCGGGCCTGCTCGAGGTCGCTGATATCTTCGTCATCAACAAGGCCGATCGAGCGGGACTGCGCGAGACGCGTCGCGACCTCGAGCAGATGCTCGACCTGGGCACGAAAAAGGATCCCCGGCCGCCGATCCTCGAGACGGTCGCGACCGACGGTTCCGGCGTCGACGCCCTGTGGTCGGCCATCGTCGCGCACCGACGTTTGCTTCGAGGAGATCGACGCGAGGAACACCGCGACACCCAGGCGCGGGCCGAGCTGGACCGGGTGCTCGCCGTGATGCTGCGGGCCCGCGTTGGGGAACTCGCCGCGGGTCGGGCCTACGCCGAGCAGATCGCCCGACTGCGAGCCGGCGAGACGGACCCGTATCTTGCCGCCGAGGCGTTACTCTCAGAGTCGTGATCGCCGCGACGGTCGGCTACGACCTGCTCTTCCTCGCCCACGTGTTGGCCGCCGTGGCCACGTTTACGGTGCTGATCGTGATGCGCACGAGCGCGGCCCAGGTCGCGCGCGGCGCGGACGCCGCGGTGCAGGGCACGCGATTCCCGGACCGACGCAACTGGGCGGCGCGACTCATCCACGTGCTGCCGATCACCGGGGTTGCGATGTCGCTCGCCGGCTCGAGCGACGTCTCGCTGACGCGTCCCTGGATCGACCTGGGCATTCTCTGTTATCTCGCCGCCGCCGCTCATCTCGAGGCGCGCACGCTGCCCCAGGAGCGCGTGGTCGCCGAGGTCATTGCGCACGACGGTGTCGCGTCACCCCAGCGGGGCCGTCAGTTGGGGCGATCGGTGGACACGGTCCTCGCCCTGCTCGCGGTCGCCCTCTTGGCCATGCTGATTCAGTTCTAACGGTCACTCTTTGACGTAGTCGCGTCCGCGCTCGGCCACCGCGCTCGGCCACTGCGCTCGCCCTACCTCTCGAGCGCTCGGCGCGACGAACCGCGCGGTCTACCGCGCCTCCTCGCGACGATTTCCACGCCGCGACTGGTTGAACCGGTGGAGGGGACTTCGCAGGAACCCGAGTCTGGGGGCCGTGACAATCCGACGTTCGTGACCAACGGGTCCGCGTGGCGCCGGTCGGGTTCGATCGGACGCGACGCGCCGACGGGTGGACTCGCAGTAGTTTCGTTCGGGCACTAGGCGAGAAAGGACGCTCGCCCGACCATCCCGGCCGCGACCGTCGCGTTGGTGACCTCGTCGATGAGCACGAAACTCCCGGTCACCCGATTGTCGCGATAGTCGTCGACGACGAGGGGGTCGGCCGTCTGCAGCGTCACGAGCCCGATGTCGTTGGTGCGAAGCTCGGCTCGGTCGCTGACGACGAGGGTCGCGACGTCGACGACGCCGTCGAGGGCAACGACGCGCGCCGGCGTCACCCGTGTGGTGTGCTTCAGGCGCAGTCGCTGGCCTGCGCCCAGCGGTCGTTCGCCGAACCAGCAGAGGGTGGCGGACAGCTCGCTCGTTACGCGAGGCAGGGGGGCGCGGGCCAACAGGTCACCACGACCGGCGTCGGTCTCGTCGGCCAGCGCCACGTCGATGGACAGTCCGGCTCCGGCTTCGGCACTGCGTCCACCGTGCAGGGTGTTGAGCGTGGTGATCGTCGTTTCAATTCCTGCGGGCAAGAGCGTCACGACGTCGCCCTCGTGGAGGGCGTCGCCGTTCACCATGCCGGCGTAGGTTCGCCCACCACCGGGCTGACGAAGGACCCACTGGATCGGCAGTCGGGGCCCGTTGGTGGCGTTGGTCCACGCGCCAGCGTCCGAGGACTCCAGCGCGCCGAGCACGGTCGGGCCCCGGTACCACGGCGTGTGGTTCGACGGCTCGACGACGTTGTCGCCGAGTAGTGCCGAGGTCGGCACGCAGGTCACGACGCCGAAGCCCAACTCGCCCGCGACCGTCTCCACTTCGTCGACGACGCTTTGGAAGGCCGAGGGGGACCAGTGCACCGCGTCCATCTTGTTGACCGCGACGACCAGTCCGCGCACGCCGAGCAGCGCCGCGATGCAGAGGTGGCGGCGAGTCTGCTCCTTGAGTCCGTGAGCGACGTCCACCACGACGAGCGCGAGGTCGGCCGTCGATGCTCCGGTCGCCATGTTGCGGGTGTACTGCACGTGCCCGGGACAGTCAGCGATGATGAACTTTCGTCGGGGGGTGGACGCGTAGCGATACGCGACGTCGATCGTGATGCCCTGCTCGCGTTCGGCGCGCAACCCATCGGTGACGAAACTCAGGTCGAGGTCGCCAACGCCGCGGCGCTCCGAGGCGTTGACCACGGCGTCGAGCTGGTCGTCGAACAGCTGGCGCGTGTCTACCAGAAGCCGTCCGATGAGCGTCGACTTGCCGTCGTCGACCGAGCCGATCGTCGCCAGTCGCAGTAGGTCGGACGTGACGGTCACTTAAAAGTAGCCTTCGCGCTTTCGGTCTTCCATCGCGGTCTCGGAGAACCGGTCGTCGGCCCTCGTCGCGCCGCGTTCGGAGACGTTAGCGGTAGCCACTTCGCGCACGATCGCGGCGACGGTCACCGCGTCCGATTCCACCGCGCCGGTGCAGGTGGCGTCGCCGACCGTGCGGTAACGCACCAGACGCCGCTCGACTCGTTCGCTCGGACGCGCTTCGACGTGCTCGTTCACGGCGAGCCACATGGCGTCGCGACGCACGACGTCGCGCTCGTGGGCGAAGTAGATCGAGGGCAGGGCGACGCCCTCGCGCTCGATGTACTGCCAGACGTCCAGTTCGGTCCAGTCCGAGAGGGGAAAAGCTCGCAGGTGCTCACCGGGATTGACGCGCCCCTGATAGAGCTGCCAGAGCTCGGGGCGCTGGTGGCGCGGCTCCCACTGGCCGAAGGCGTTTCGAAACGACAAGATGCGCTCCTTGGCTCGCGCCTTGTCCTCGTCGCGCCGCGCGCCGCCGAAGGCGGCGTCGAAGCGCTGCTCGACAATCGCGTCGAGCAGGGCCACCGTCTGCAGGCGGTTGCGTGAGCCGCGCGGACCGGGGTCGGCGGCTCGGCCGCGATCGATGGCGTCCTGCACACTCGCTACGACGAGGCGGGCGCCGATCGCCGCGACCGTGCGGTCACGAAAGGCGAGCACCTCGGGAAAGTTCTGTCCGGTGTCGACGTGCATGACCGGAAACGGGAGTCGACCCGGCGCGAAGGCCTTCACGGCCAGGTGGAGCAGGACGGCCGAATCCTTGCCGCCCGAGAAGAGCAACACCGGCCGCTCGCACTCCGCCGCCACTTCGCGCAGAATGTACACGGCGTGGGACTCGAGGAGCGAGAGATGGTCGGTAGTCGTCGGCGGGCGCAGGGGTGTCAAGGTCATTGGTTCCGTTCCTCGAATAGTCTACAATGTCACTAGGAATTATAAAACTTATCGAGGTCTCCCCATGATGATACCGAGCCCCCCCTCGCACGCCGAGCTGGCTGCGCTCAACGGGCGCTTCGAGACGGCCGATCCGAGTGAGATCGTGCGGTGGGCCTTCGAGCGGCTCGGTGACGTCGTCGTCGCGTGCTCGTTCGAGGACCTCGTCTTGGTGCACCTCGTACGGGCACAGCGACCCGACGCTCAGTTCGTCTTCTTGGATACCGGTGGCCACTTCGCCGAAACCCTGGCCTTCGTCGACCAGATCGAACGCGAGTGGGGGATTGCGCTGCTGCGAACCGAGCCGAGCTCGAACGCGCGTGACTGGCCGTGCGGGACGGCGCGTTGCTGCGAGCTTCGCAAGGTCGACCCGCTGCGACTCGCGCTCGCTGGTCGCGCCGGTTGGGTGACGGCGCTCAAGCGCGTCGACGCGCCGACGCGCTTGACGACGCCGATCGTGAGCGTTGACGAGAAATTCGGTCTCATCAAGGTGAATCCACTCGCGACGTGGACCGACGAGGACATCGCGTACTACCTCACGCACCACGCACTGCCTGAGCACCCGCTGTGGTCGCGCGGCTACGCGTCGATCGGCTGCGCTGCGGTGACCACGCCCCCCGCGGACCCGTCGAACCGTCGATCGGGTCGATGGGCCGGTGCTGACAAGGTCGAATGCGGACTGCACGAGGTATAACATCCACCATTTTCACGAAATCGCCTTGTAGTTTTAACGTCGATGTCGAGTAAGAACGGACGAACGCAGGTCGGATGCTACTGATCGTCCTCGTCCTGCTCTGGGGAGCATTTCTCGTTCCCACCGTGGTTCGTAAGGTACGCGATTGGCGCAACGACCAATCAATCGAGCACTTCCATCTGGAGCACGATTTGCTGGCGCGCCGAGCTGCGGTGGCGCCGTTGCACCGACTCGACGAGCGCGACGAGTACGAACGATTCGACGACGACGTGGCCTACGCGGGCGCTTACGGCGTTCCCGAACGTGTTGAGGTCAGCGAACGACACTACCCGCGCGCAGAACGGCCACGCGTGGACGCCCGGCCGCGCTTAACGGTGGTGCACGACGATGACACGTATCAGTCGATTGAATCGCGCCGTTCGTGGGATGAATGGGCCGCCGACTACGAGTTCGATGAGCCGCGAACCCGGCGAGCGCAGGCGACGGGCGAGCGTGAATCACGCACTCGCCCACCGGTGAACCGTTACGCCGCCGCCTACTCGTCCACGCCGTCGGCGTCGCGTGTCGCGCGAGAGGCACCCGAGACGAGGCGTCGTTCGATGCGTGCTCGGCGGCGAGTCGTCTTCACCAGGCTCGTTCTGGCCGCCGTTGTCTTCACGGTGGCCGCGGTGTTCGTCGGTTACTCCTTCGTGTGGGACCTCGCGATCGTGGCCTGGATCGGTGTGGTGAGTTTCGTCGCCCTCGCGCTCTACGCGGTTGGTCAGGGCTACCTTCACGAATCTTCGTTGGGCCTGGGACGCGCACGCGGGCGATCCCTCGCCACCGTCGAACCACTCGATCGTCACCGTGCCGACGAGAGCTGGCGAGGCGAGCCCGAGTTTGGCGGCTACGAGGGTGGCGACGGCTACGATCCCCGCCATCGCGCCTACGCCGACGTTGCGTCGGGCCGTTCCGGCCGCGAGGCGCGATTCGACCGTTACGCCTTGGGGTAAACTAAAACTTCCTTCGGGGGTGTAGCTCAATTGGTAGAGCGCTACGTTCGCAATGTAGAGGCAGTGGGTTCGAATCCCATCACCTCCACTCCGAAGTGATTTTGAGCCGTGATTTTGAGCCGTGATTTTGAGCCGCACACCATCTGAAGAGGTCGTTGCGGCAAAATGCTGTGCGTTAACGCCCCAGTCCACGGTCTTGGTCTTTCTTACGATTTTGGATGTCGTGGCCGCGGCGTCTGGCGAGTTCTAGTCGCGCCTCAAGTTGCAGGACTGCTGCTTCGAGAGGAGGCAGGTCTTCCGCAATTGTTGCCTCGACGATTGCTCTAGATGTGTCGAAATAATGATGTGTAAGCCAGTCTCGCATACCCGCTGCGTCAGACCATTTGACGTCGGGTTCGCTTGCAGCGAGTTGGGGATCGAGCAATTTAACGGCTTCACCAATTTCGATTAGCCGTAACCGAACAGCGTCGAAAACGAGCCCGTCTGACAGATCGCCACGACTGAGGTGGCTCCTGATTGCGGTCATCGCGTCAACGATGTCGGCCAGACGCTCTTCGTCGTGTCGCGAACTCATAGTGGGATGGCCTCGCGTTCGACCTCTTCTCGGATCCAAGGTCGAAGGCTGTCCGAAGGAGCGACGTCCACCGAGACGCCAAGTAACTCCGAGAGCTCCCTGCGTAGTGCTTCCAACGCAAATAGTCCAGAATTGCGATTTAGGTCCACCATCAAATCGACGTCGCTACCTGGATGGTCTTCTCCGCGCGCGGTGCTTCCAAAGACGCGAACGTTGCTCGCGCCATGGCGTGCCGCACATGCGAGTATCGAGTGACGGCGTTGACGGAGCCGACGACCAAGAGGGGTATCGGGGAGTCCGGGTGGGCATTCTCTCAAGCGCTCTAACTGGAAGACCAGGCGGTGTCCCGTCGCGCGTACGAGACGCTCGAGCGTCGCAACCGATGGCTCCCTACGGCCAGACTCGTAAGCACTGATTACGCTTTGAGCGACGTGCGCTCGACGTGCTACATCGGATTGCGACAACCGCGCGCTAACGCGCGCTTGCTTGAGAAACTGTCCGGTGGTGTTGTGTTCGAACTTCGTCACAGGTCGATGATAGTACGTATTGTCTATGGGCAGGTGTCATGAACGGAGACATACCGGTTCGTATTGTGTGACTCAAGGTCCACGAAGATTCTTCGCTCGAATCTCTCGTGAGCAGTCCGGATGGTGGGGCGTTCGCGACCCGTTGGTTTTAACACCCGTCCGTTACGTTCTCGCCGTTAACGCCCGACGGCTTCTTGCGCGAGACATTCGTGGCGGTCTCGCCAACGTGTCATTCCGTAACCCGTGTTCCATTCGGTTGCCCATCCCACCCCAGGTGATCTGTACGGTAAAACGCCGCTCGCTAACGGCCTAGGCCACGACTGTGGTTCCTCGTAGGATTTTGAATGTCGGGGCCGTGGCGCTTGGTGAGTTGGAGTCGCGCCTCGAGTTGAAGGACTGCTGTCTCAAGAGATGGCAGGTCTTCCATGATCGTTGCCTCGACGATTGCTCTGGAGGTGTCGAAATAGTGACGGTAAGCCAGTTCCGCGTCCCGGCTACTTCAGACCACTTGACCTTGGGCTCGCTTGCGACGAGGTGGGGATCCAGCAACTTGACGGCTTCGCCAATTTCAATGAGACGTAAACGAACCGCGTCGAAAATGAGGCCATCGGAGAGGTCACCACGGCTGGGGTGGCTTCGGATTGCGGTGATCGCCTCAATAATGTGTCAGCCGCCTCGAATAAGGGACCACTGACTGGTGTTCCCGCCACGAGTAAGGGACCACCTGCTGGGTGGTTCCGCCACGAGTAAGGGACCACCTCTCCGCCACGAGTAAGGGACC
>JAJZBX010000024.1 GCA_021846325.1 Actinomycetes bacterium
GCGACGTGGTGGGGCGTGGGCATGAGCTCATCGATTCTCGACGCCTCGCTCGAGGCGGTGATTTCGGCGGCCAATCGACGTCGTTGAGCCGATTCACCGGTACCCTTACGGGGTGAACTTTCACATGCTCGCGGCCGACCTGGGATGGTCTGCGGTGGGGGTGGGGCTTATCGGCACCACGGTGCAATGGCGTCGCGTGGTCGACCTGGGCGTCGAGGGCGTCTCGTTGGCCACCTGGCTGCTCTTCGTCTACATGGGCTGCTTCTGGATCAGTTACGGAGTCAGTGCCCACTCGTGGGCGGTGATCATGGGCAGCCTGATCGTGCTGCCGCTCCAGCTCGCGATCCTTGTGCGGCTGCGCCCGTGGCGCCACGGTGCCACGGTGTGGTGGGCCCTCTCCTTTTTCGCGGCGACCTGCGTCGCGCCGACGTTCTTCTGGGGGTGGGCCGGTGGCATCTACGGTACGGGCGTCGCCATGACGCTGACGCGCGCCCCGCAGTTGCTCGAACTGGTGCGGTACCGAGACGCGTCGGGCGTGTCCACGGGCTCCTGGGTGCTCGGTGCGGTCGGATCGGTTCTGTGGGTGTCCTTCTACGATGGGGCTCATCTCTGGGCGCCACTCGTGGCTACCTCGGTGGCCGGTCTGGGCAATGTGTTAATCGCTGGCCTCGCGGCCTGGCGCCACGCTCAGTCGCGCCGTGATCTCATCCGCGACGAGATCTTTGCGGTTTGACCAATGGAGGCATCGGTCTTGATGTCGTAGGACTCGCCCAGCAGCGGTGATTCATTGGTCTTTTGGCATAACGCTTCGCCGAGCGCAGGAGTGCCAACGGGTTCTCGCCGTCATTTGGATGGCAAACGTGCCTCTGAGCGAGCCTCCTCACCGTGAAGCAAGATGTAGGGCACGACGCGATGAGGAGACCACGATGACAAGACGGCAACCACGACGTTGGCCCCAGCGCGGCGCGCACTGCTTGATCCCCGCGATGGCCATCGCGGGGCTGCTTGGCGTCGGTAGCCCCGCTAGTGCTTCCCCTTCTTCATCGGTGGCCCTGCGGATCGCGGAGTACGCCGTGGCAACCGCGACCCACGACCGGCCGGCCCACGTCGTCGATAGCGCTGACATCACCAACGCCGCCTCCATCAACGCGGTTAACACGACAAGCCTCGATCCGGTGATCAATGTGGGCGGCGTGTTTGAGTACCCCCGGCTCGTCCTGTTCCTTGACCAGAAAACGTTCGCCAACATTTGTCTCAACATGCCCGACACGGTGGGCGGTGCACCGAAAGTCATCCCCTGCCCCCACCAAGCCCAAGGTCTCTGGAGCGGTCGCGCCGGCGCGCTAGCTGTCAGCAATCGGGCGATCGCTGACGCCGCGGCGAAGGGACGTGCGGTTTCAGGATCTGACGTAGTGGCGGCCGCGAAGATCTACGGCGTGACGCTTCGCCACAAACCCACGTTCCAGGCGGGCCACGGTGGCGTCGTGCAGTTCTCCACGCTGGTCGAGATGGGTCTCAATACGAAATTCACGGTGAACAACTGTGTGCAGTTGCCGAAGACCGCCTATGGCATTCCTCAGTCAGTTCCTTGCTGATACCGCGAACCCACAACCTCTACCACCTCGATGAGCGCGACGGTTTTGGCCAAGCTCTGATGTCGAAGGAGCGGCTCGATCCCCACGCTGGTCGACCTCGCGGTCGGTGTGTCGCCAACGTCTGGCCCAGACCGTGTCCGCTGATCACGTCTCTTTGCGCTGAGCTGAAGAGATTGAACGAATGCGGTTATGGTGGCACCGGCGCTGAGCACCTGATCGCGGGCTTCGTTGTCACCAACTGATGACCTGAGCGGTCCAAGCGCCACCGCTTCGATACGACGACATGGTGAAGAACCCTCGGCCCTACTCACCACCGGCGCCGTCAAAAACGAAGAAGGAGTAACCGAACACCTTGTCGTTCCTCGCACCTGGGCGACCCTGGCGCGCAAGCACACCGACGCCGCAGGGACAATGCTGTTATCGGTATCCGCCATTCGCCCGTGGACGACGGTGAGGATCTATTCGTGAGACCGGTGAACCTATTCATCGCCAACGCCGGCGGGACTCTTCATGACCTTGTCGATGCTACGAACGAGGCGTTCCGGGCCGCCGTCACGCCCGCGCAGCAGTTGCTCGGCCTAGAGGGCGTGGATGTGCTCGTCATTGACGCTCCCGACGATGCCATCCCCGAGTGGGGAGTGGGTGGCTACACCTACGGCCCCCACGCCATTCTCCTAGCCATAGACCCGGCGGCGACAGTAGATAGCCACCACATCGAGAGAACGCTCGTTCACGAGTTCCACCACACGATGCGTTGGCGTGGCCAAGGCTGCGGAGGGAGCCTCGCACAGATGTTGGTCAGTGAGGGAATGGCCCAACTCTTCGAAGAAGAGGTATTCGGTGAAGCCCCGTTCTTCAGTCGCGTGAGCATCACCGACGACGAGATTGCCGGGGCTCGTGCGGCGTTTTACGAACCCGAGTTCAACCAGAAGAAGTGGTTCTTCGGTGCCAACGGCATTACCTTTTCTTTTGGATACACCTACGGATACCGGCTTTGCCAGGCTTACGCCGACGCGACTGGTAAGCGTGCGTCGCAACTCATCGGAGTGCCGTCACGCGAAGTCTTGGAACTCAACAGCCAGTAGAAATAAGCCTTCTCGTGGTCAGACCAATGACCCGTTAACCAAATGCTCCCGCGTACGCGTTGAGCGCCGGCTGACCCCCGAGGTGTGCGAACAGGACGTTGGCGTCGGGTTCGATCTCGTGGCGTTGGACCAGATCGATCAGTCCGGCGAGGGACTTGCCCTCGTAGACCGGGTCGGTGATCATCGCCTCCAGCGAGGCACCGAGTTTGATCGCCTGAATGGTGCGTTCGTCAGGGATTCCGTACGTGCCGGCGTGATACCGGTCGTCGAGAATGATCTCTTCGTCGAGCAACGGACGCGTCACGCCAATCAGCTCCGCCGTGGCGCGCGCGATGCGAGCGACCTGCTCCCAGGTTTCGGCGGGCTTCGCCGAGCCGTCGATACCGATGACTTTGCGTGGTAGGTCGTGCAGCGCGAAACCGGCGACCATACCGGCCTGCGTCGAGCCAGTAACCGAGCAGACGATGACGTAGTCAAAGGCGACGCCCAGCAGTCGCTCCTGCTCTTCGACCTCAAGTGCCCAGCCGGCGAAGCCGAGGCCGCCGAGACGATGATCGGACGCGCCGGCGGGGATCGCGTACGGTCGGTGTCCCGCCGCCTCCAGCTCGCTGATGGCGCGCTCCCAACTCTCCTTGTACCCGATGTCGAACTTCGCGCGCACGAGTCGCACGTCGGCGCCCATGAGTCGGCTGAGCAGGATATTGCCCACGCGGTCGTACGTCACGTCGGGCCACTCGACCCAGCTCTCTTGGATGAGCACGCACTTCAGGCCGACCGCCGCGGCCGCGGCCGCGACCTGGCGCGTGTGGTTCGACTGGACGCCGCCGATGGAGACCAGGGTGTCGCATCCTTGGGCCAGCGCGTCGGCGACGAGGTACTCCAGCTTTCGGACCTTGTTGCCCCCAAAGGCGAGCCCCGAGTTCACGTCGTCGCGCTTGGCCCACACCGTGGCGCCGCCAAGGTATTCGGTGAGTCGGTCGAGCCGGTGGATGGGCGACGGGCCAAAGCGCAGCGGATACCGGGGGAACTGGTCGAGGGACATGGTCCTCCTCTCGGGTTCGGCGATCTTCTCGACGATACCCGAGGGTTACCGATGCGCGCGACGCCAGCGTCGCTCGCGGGCGAAGCGCCGGGGCAAATCCCCCACGATCGACTGGTAGGTCGCCCGATTCGCGGCGATGGGACCAAAGGTCGCGGCGTCGCCACTCGGCGGCGGTGCGTCGAGCTGGGCGATACCCGCGGCGCTCGCGGCCACGTGGGCAACGCCGCGCAGTTGAGCGACGAGCGGCTGGGCGACCTGGGTGACCGTCCGATCGAGGGCGTCGGCGACAATCTGGCACCAGAGCTCAGACTGCGCACCACCGCCGATGAGCCGCACCGGTTCGAGCCGACGTCCGACGAATCGTTCGACGTGGCCGAAGAGCCAGGCACTGTTGGCGGCGACCCCCTCGAGTACCGCCCGAACCACATCGCCCGTCGTGGTCGTGACCCCGAGATTGGTCAAACTCGCGCGCGCTCGCCGGTCGTCGGCTGGGGAGCGCTCGCCGGCGAGCCACGGACTGAATCGGACACCGTTGGCGCCCGGCGGTGACGTCGCCGCGAGCGCGGTGAGCTGCTCGAAACCGATGGACGAACCGGCTCCGGCGAACTGCCCACGCAGCCAGTCCAGTGCCCGTGCCCCCGTCTCTTGGTTGTTGATGACGAGGTAGCGGCCGTCGCCGAGTCCCGGTACGGACGCGATCGAGTGCACGACATCGGTCTTCTTCATGGGCACGGGACAACTGATCCACGAGGTGGTGGAGAGTGCGAGGTGGGTGTCGTACAGGCCGGTGGCGCCGGCGCCGATGGCGGCCGCGTGCAGGTCCGGAATGCCCGTGGCGACCACGGTGGCCGCGGCGAGTCCCAGGTCCTCGGCCGCGGTCGCGGTGAGCGTTCCGACCACCGAGCCGAACGTCACGAGCGGCGCCAAGCGCTCGTCGGACAGTCCGACCAGCTTGAGCAGGACGGGGTCGTAGCGCAAGTGCGTGAGGTCGCGATTGTCGGTCATCCACAGGGCGAGGCGCGACGCGTGCGTAGCCGACGCGACGCCAGTGAGGCGCATCGTGAGGTAGTCCACCGGTTCGAGGTACCAACGCGACGCGGCCACGACGTCGGGACATTCGTGTTCGAGGTAGAGGATCTGGCCCACGGGATCGGTTCCCGACGTCGCTGGCGCGCCACCGCTGTGGCGGATGAAGGCGATGGCGGCGCGGGCTCGGTACCCCTGGAACGACCCGCCGATGACCCGCCGACTGCACGTGGCGCCTCGCGAGTCCATCCACGTCATACAGGGTCCCGTGGGGTGTCCGTTGGCGTCGACCGGCACGGTCGAGCCGTACTGTCCAGTCACGCCGACGGCGCGAACCCGACGGGCGATGCTCGGGTCGCGCACCAAGCGCCGACTCATCTCGGTGATGAGGCGCCACCACTCGTCGGCGTCCTGGGTGGCTCGCCCGTCTTCGGCGAAGAAGGTGGCTACGGCCCGTGACGAAATGTCCACGACCTTAGAGGTGTCATCCACCAAGGCGACCTTGGGTCCCCCGGTACCCAGGTCAATCGCGAGGACGAGATCGCCGGTCATGGCGCGTCGGGTACGGCCTGCTGCTGGTCCATCATGTCGGCCATGAAGAATCGAATGATGTCGTCGGTCTCCGCAGTCGGCCCACCGTCGACGCCACCGTAGATTGCGCCCGACTGCGCGGGCGTGCCGGCGCGGGCTTGGGCGTAGGCGACCGCGTCAGCGAGGTCGCTTCTCCACCGTTCGACGACCCCCGGCTGGGTCTGGGGTCTGGTGACCGCCATGTGCAGGGCGTTGGGGTACTGCTGGCCGTTGAGACGCCAGCCGCGGGTGCGCAAGAAGTCGTTGACGTGGTAGACATCGAAATCGTCGGACGTAAACGAGAAGAGAAAACTCGGCGAGCCGATAACTCGAAGACTCGGGTGCGCGCGCACCGCCGCCGTCATCGCTGTCGCGACCTCGAAGATCGACTGTGCGTAGCGTCGGTAGCCCGATCGGCCCAAGTGCACCATGGCCGCCCACGTGGCGGCGAGCAGGCCCCCCGATCGTGAGCCGTCCATGCCCGGCGAACAGTACTTGCCGCCCGACCAGTCCGGTTGGAAGAAGTACTGGCTGTTGCGTAGTGACCGGTCGGCGAAACACAGCACGCTGGAGCCCTTGAGGGCGTAGCCGTACTTGTGCGTGTCGGCCGACATCGACGTGACGCCGGGAACCGAGAGGTCGAACGGCGCGATGTCGTAGCCGAGTTCACGACCGAAGGGCAGAATGAAACCGCCGAGGCATCCATCAACGTGCAAGCCGACGTGGCGGTCGAGCGCGATCTCACCGAGTTCGACGATCGGATCAACGGTGCCGTAGCCGTAGTTGCACGCCGAACCGATGATCGCGATGGTGTCGCCGTCCACGTGGTCGCGCACCCAGTCCAGGTCGACCCGCGCGGTCTGGGGATCCACGGGGGCCGTTCGCACGCTCACGCCAAAGAGGTGGCCGGCCTTCTCGAACGCCGGGTGCGCGGTCTCGGGTTTGATGATGTTGGGCCGAGCCGTCCGCGGTGCGTTCAGTTCGCGGTAGGCGAGCACGGCGTGGGCAATCGAGGCTGACCCCCCCGAGGTGATGAGTCCGGCGGGCGTGTGGCTCGCATCGTAAACCGCGCCGAGCAGGTCGAGGGTCATTGCGATGATCTCGGCTTCGAACTTCGTCGCGCTGGGGCACAGGTCGCGTTGGAGGGTGTTGACGTGGGAGAAGCGGGCAAAGGCTTGGTTCAAGAAGTCGTAGTGATCGTGGTCACCGCAGTACATCGTGCCCGAGCACTGGCCCGACTCCCAGGCGCGGTCCTCGCGCGAGGCGAGATCGGCCATCATGGCGAGCACGTCCTCGCGCCGCTCGCCAGCCTCGGCCAGGCTTCGGCGAATGGGGTACTCGTCGGCGTAGGGGTACGGGGTCACGGGATCTCCTCAGGCTCGCTGCAGAGAGCGTAGGGCCACTGGGACTAGCGCGCCGTGGTGGCCGATCGATGCACCCGCGCGAAGGCGTTGGCCACCTCGGCGGCGTCGGCGTGGGCGCCGAGTAACAGGCTCAGCAGGACGCGGGACTTGCGGCCATCTAAGAAGCCGGCCGAAATCAGGCCGCGACCGAGCAGGTCGCGTTCGGACCCGTCGTAGCCGTAGGTCGAGGCGAGCACGTCACCGGCGCCCGTACGCGACGCGAGCACCACCGGCACGCGCGCGGCCAGTTCGCCGAGACGCTGAACCATGATCGCGGGAACGTGTCCACCACCAAATCCCTCAACTACGACACCCATGTACCCGAGGTCGCTGACGCGTTCGAGCAGTCGCCCGTCGTCGCCGACGGCGCAGCTGAACAACAAAACGGGGGGTACGCGGTCAATCCGGGCGACGTCGACGGCGTCGTACAGGCGCGGTGGACGCAGATAGATCCGGGCGAGTCCTTCCGCGACGCGCCCGATCGGTCCGGTGGTCGGGGAGGCGAAGGTCGACACGTTGGTGGTGTTCGTCTTGCGCACAAAGCGGGCGGCGTGGACCTCGTCGCTCAACGCAACGAGCACGCCCAGCGAGCGCGCCGATGGCGACGCGGCCACCGTAATGGCGCCCAACAGATTCGCCGGTCCGTCTGCGCCGACGTCGGACGGGTGGCGCATGGCGCCGGTCACGACGACGGGTCGATCGCTCCGTACGAGCAGGTCGAGCGCGAAGGCGACCTCCTCGAGGGTATCGGTACCTTGGGCCACCACGGCGCCGTGGGCGCCGTGTTCCAGGTGCTCGCGCACGTCGCGAGCCAATCCGACGACGTCGTCCAAGCTCAGGTCACCCGACGGGACGCGCAGGGCGGTGACGACGTCAACCTCAACGTCGTTGAGCGCCCCGGCGACCGTGTCCAACAGGTCCTTGGCCCCCAGTTGGGGCACCACGCCAGTCCCGTGCGCGGCGGCGGTGGAAGCGATCGTCCCGCCCAGTGAGATCAGCGTCACTCGTCGTGGTCGCACGCGATGCCCACTTGTGTTCACCGACCTCGCCGGTCGTCGGTCACGATCGCAGGTGTCCAGCCGCGTCGAACAGACCCTCGAGCGACGGCGACGCCACGGTCGCTTCGAACCGATCGATGGCGTCAACGTGGCGAAGCGTGAGCCCGATGTCGTCCCACCCGTTGAGCAATCGCTCACGGATCATCGGATCGAGCAGGAACGGCCGTAGCCAATTGTTGGCCGGCACCTCGACGCGAAGGTGTTCCACGTCGATGACGATGTGGATCGACGGATCGTGCGTGATCAGCGTCGCGAGTTCGTCGACGTCACCGTTGGCCAATTGCACGGTGACCAGGCCCTGCTTGCTCGAGTTGTTGCGAAAGATGTCGCCGAAGGATGGCGCGATGACCGCTTCGAAGCCGTAGTCCATCAACGCCCAGACCGCGTGTTCGCGCGAGGAGCCGGTACCGAATCGCGGACCGGCGACGAGGATGTTCGCTCCCTGGTACGCCGCCTGGTTGAGCACGAACTGCGAGTCGTCGCGCCACTCACTGAAGAGTCCGCGGCCAAAGCCCGTTCGTTCGACTCGCTTGAGCCACTCCGAGGGGATGATCTGATCGGTGTCGACGTCGGACCGGCCGAGGGGGACGCCGCGTCCCTCGACGACGCGCACGGCCCTCACCGGACCACCGCCGGCACGGCGAAGTGGCCCTCGATGGCCGACGCCGCAGCGACGGCCGGCGACACGAGGTGCGTACGCCCGCCGCGTCCCTGTCGACCTTCGAAGTTGCGGTTCGACGTCGAGGCGCATCGTTGGCCCGGCGCCAGTTGATCGGGGTTCATCCCGAGGCACATCGAACAGCCGGGCTCTCGCCACTCGAACCCGGCGTCGAGGAAGACGCGGTCGAGCCCTTCTGACTCGGCTTGACGCTTCACCCGATGCGATCCCGGTACGACGAGGGCTCGCACGCCGCTGGCCACGCGACGCCCGCCGGCGACGGCCGCGGCCGCGCGCAGGTCCTCAATTCTCGAATTGGTGCACGAGCCGATGAACACGACGTCGAGCGCCACGTCCATCATCGGGGTGCCGGGCGTGAGACCCATGTACGCGAGGGACCGCGCAGTTGACTCACGCTCGTCAGCGTCCATCGCGTCGTCCGGCGAAGGGACCACGCCCGTCAACGCCACCACCTGCGCCGGGTTCGTACCCCACGTCACGTAGGGCACGATGTCCTGGGCCTGCAGGTTTACCTCGGCGTCAAAGACGGCGTCCGCGTCGCTCACCACGTCACGCCACCGTTCGAGCGCTCGATCCCAGTCGGGGCCCGTCGGGACGGCGGGGCGGCCGCGGAGATAGTCAATGGTCGTCTCGTCCACCGCGACGAGACCCGCGCGCGCACCGGCTTCGATACTCATGTTGCAGACCGTCATGCGGCTCTCCATCGAAAGCGCGCGAATCGCGCTCCCGCGATATTCAATGACGTAGCCGGCCCCACCTCCAGTTCCCAGACGCGCGACGATGGCCAGTACGAGGTCCTTCGCGGTGGTACCGAGCGGCAGCGTGCCGTCCACGTTCACCGCCATCGTCTTGGCGCGCTGCTGGGGGATCGTTTGGGTTGCCAGGACGTGCTCGACCTCGCTGGTGCCGATGCCGAAGGCCAACGCGCCAAAGGCGCCGTGGGTCGACGTGTGCGAGTCGCCGCACACGACAACCATGCCCGGCTGGGTGACGCCGAGCTCGGGGCCGATGACGTGCACGATGCCCTGATTCTCGTGGCCGCGAGGAAAGAGCGTGACGCCGAATTCGTGGCAGTTCTCGTCGAGCGCCTCGAGTTGACGACGCGAGACCGGGTCGTTGACGGGTGTGGCGACCGGATCGGTCGGTACGTTGTGGTCGGCCGTGGCCAGGGTGCGATCGGGGCGTCGCACCCGACGATGGTTGAGCCGCAGGCCGTCGAAGGCCTGGGGGCTCGTGACTTCGTGAATCAGGTGAAGGTCGACGTAGATGATGGTCGGCTCGCCGTCGGGGCTGGCGACGACGTGGGCGTCCCAGATCTTTTCGTACAACGTGCGTCCGGCCACGTCAGCGCAACCCCGTGATACGCACCCGAAGGGTGCCCGACGGTGCCTCGTAGTCGACCTCGTCACCCACGACGTGGCCGAGCAGCGCCGTCCCCAGTGGCGAGGTGGGCGAGGCGACCATGACGCCGTCGGGCTTCTCCTCGATGGAGCCAATGAAGTACTCCTGGAAATCATCCTCGGGGTCACCGTCGTAGACCACTCGCACGATGGTCGCGTGCTGGACGACGAGCGCGTTGGCGTCGCGTTCGACCAACTCGTGATTGCGCAGTACCTGGTCAATCTGGCGAATTCGGGCTTCCATCTTGCCCTGCTCGTCCTTGGCGGCGTGGTAGTCGCCGTTCTCTGAGAGGTCGCCCAACAGACGGGCCGCTTCGATGACGCGGGCGATCTCCGTTCGTCCGACGGTAGTCAGGTGGCGATACTCGTCGCGGAGCTTGTCCAGCGTCTCTTTGGTGATGCGGTGGATCTCGCCAGCCAAGGTCATCGTCTCCCGGGTAGGAACACGACTCTAGTAGGGCACCCCCGAAGCGTGGTGCCGGTTTGCTCCGTCGTCGTCGCGCCGAGCAGACTGGGAGCCAGGGAGGTGTGACGTGACTACCAATCGGGCGTACCGCGTGGCAGTGATCGGTGGCGACGGCATTGGGCCCGAGGTGACCGAGGCCGCGCTCAGCGTCGTGGCGGCCGCCGGCGTCGCGGTCGAGCCGACGGCCTTCGACCTGGGTGCCGCACGCTACCTTCGTGACGGCTTCGTGCTCGACAACGAGACACTCGAGGTACTGCGCGGATTCGATGCGATCCTGCTCGGTGCCATCGGCCCGGCGATCGGCGATCGGCGCGTGCCGGCCGGCGTCCTCGAGCGGGGCCTGCTGCTGCGATTGCGCTTTGGCCTGGATCTCTACGTCAACTACCGACCATTCCACGGCGTCGCGGGTTCACTGGCCGCGGGTCGCGACTTCGCTATCGTGCGCGAGAACACCGAGGGACCCTACGCGGGCGAGGGGGGAGTCCTACGCCACGGCACGATGCACGAAGTGGCGACGCAGGGATCGGTCAACACCCGGTTCGGGGTCGATCGCTGCGTGCGCTACGCCTTCGAGCGGGCGATGGCGCTCGAGCAACCGAAGGTGACCCTGGTGCACAAGACCAACGTCCTGACCTTCGCCGGTGACCTGTGGTCGCGGGTCGTGGCTGACGTCGGGGCCAGTTTTCCGTCCGTCGCCGTCGACTACAACCACGTCGACGCCGCCTGCATCTATCTCGTCGAGGACCCGGGCCGCTACGGCGTGATCGTGACCGACAACCTCTTCGGCGACATCCTGTCAGATCTGGCTGGTGCGGTCACGGGCGGCATCGGGTACGCCGCGAGCGCCAATCTCAATCCGGCGCGCACCGGCGCGTCACTCTTTGAACCCGTTCACGGGGCCGCGCACGATATCGCCGGCACCGGCGTCGCCAATCCGCTGGCCGCGATCTCGTCGGCGGCGTTGATGCTCGAACACTTGGGCGAGGCCGACGCCGCACGGCGGATCGCCTCCGCGGTGGCAGACTTTGAGCGTGACCAGATATCGGCGGGGACGTCGGCGATTACGCAACGATTGATTGAGAGGTTGTGATGCCCATAACACCGACGGAAAAGATTTGGATGGACGGCGTGCTCGTCGACTGGGCGGACGCCACGACCCACGTACTCAGCCACGGGTTGCACTACGGTACGGGCGCCTTCGAAGGCATCAGGGCCTACAAGACTCCGACGGGCGTGGCGGTCTTTCGGCTCCGCGAACATATGGCCCGTCTCTTGCGCAGTTGCAAGGTCCTGATGATCGACGTGCCGTTCTCGCTCGACGAACTGTGCGACGCCGTGGTGAGCGTGGTGCGCGCCAACGGCCTCGTCAATGGGTGCTACATCCGTCCCCTCGTGTACCTCGGCTACGGGGAGATGGGCGTGAATCCGCTGCCCGCCCCGGTCAACGTCGCCATCGCGGCGTGGCCGTGGGGCGCCTACCTCGGTGAAGACGGGTTGACCAACGGTGTGCGCATGAAGATCTCGTCCTGGCAGCGTCACGACTCCAACGCGATGCCGACGGCCGCCAAGGGAACGGGGATGTACCTGAACTCGGGTCTCGCCAAGATCGAGGCGATCAAGGCCGGCTACGACGAGGCCATCATGCTCGGGCCCGATGGACAGGTTTCTGAATGCACCGGCGAAAACCTGTTCGTGGTTCGTGACGGCGTGCTGCTCACGCCACCGTCCTCCGAAGCGGGTGCGCTGCCGGGCATCACCCAGGACACCGTCATGCGAATCGCCGCCGACCTCGGATTCACGGCTCGCTTCGAGACGATGATTCGCACCGACCTGTACCTCGCCGACGAAGCATTCTTGACCGGCACGGCGGCCGAGGTCGTCCCGATCTCATCGGTCGACGACCGAATCGTCGGTGACGGCAAGCCCGGTCCGGTCACCACGACGATCCAGTCGACGTACTTTCAGGCCGTGCGTGGGGAGATCGATCGGTACAGTGGCTGGCTCACCGAAGTGTGATTTGGCCGGGCGGTAGTCTCGGTACGTGACCCAACCAACGTTCGTTCCAGTTCCCGCGGCCGGCGAAGTGCGCCCCAGCATGGCGACGCCCACCCCCGAGCTCGCGCGCCCGAAAAAGGCGGGACTCCAGCGCTCGCCCCACCCGTTCGCTGGTCGGGGGGCCGGGACGCCCGCTCCAGACGGTGGCTACGCGCTTACGATCGCGCAACGCGAAGTGGCGAAGTTGCCCTTCGCGCACGAGCACGACCGCCACGACGTCGCCGTGGGAATCGCGGTGGTCGCGGCGAAGCGAGCGAGCGTCGTAGGTCGTGGGCCAACGCTCGCGGACGTGCGCTTCGCACTGGATCTGTTCGCACTGGCCGACGGCACCCCCATCGACCACCACCGCGCGAGCCCGTTCGCCGGTCTCGCGCACAGCTACTTCGCCCAGCGCGCCTTCGCCGACGCGATCGACGGGGATCGACTCGCGACGACGGTTCGCTGAGTCGCGGAGAGGAACGACGATGAGTTTTGTGCTGAACGATGAACAGCGAGCGTTTCGCGACGTCATGCGCGCCTTCGCCGACGAGCGGATCGCCCCGCACGCCGCCGAATACGACCGCGACCAGGTCTTCCCGCAAAAAAGTTTTGACGCTTGCGTCGAGATGGAGCTGCCGTCGCTCAGCGTGCCCGCCGCGTACGGGGGGGCCGGCGCCGACATGGTGACCCAAGCAATCATGGCCGAGGAGTTGGCGAGAGCCTGCGCATCAACCTCGGTGACGATGCTGATTTCCAAGCTGGGCATGCTGCCGGTAATGAATTTCGCCTCCGAGGCGATCAAACACGCGTACCTTCCGCGTATTGCTTCGGGCGAACTACAGGCCAGCTACTGCCTCTCCGAGGCCGACGCGGGTTCGGACGTGGCGGCGATGCGCACGCGCGCCGAACGCGACGGTGACGACTACGTAATCAACGGCTCCAAGTACTGGATCACCAACGCCGGGGTGTCGGACACCTACACGGTATTCGCGAGCACCGACCCCGCGGCCAGGGGTCGCGGCATCACCTGCTTCTTGGTTGAGCGGGCCTGGGGCGTTGAGTTTCCCAAGCACGAGGACAAGATGGGTCTGCGAGCATCGCCGACTGGTGAGGTGATCTTTCGCGACGTTCGGGTGCCGGCGTCCCACCGAATTGGTGCCGAGGGCGACGGCTTCATGATCGCGATGCATACCCTCGACCGGTCGCGACCGACCATTGGCGCACAGGCGGTGGGCATCGCTCAGGGGGCCATCGACTTCGCCGCGCAGTACATGACGCAACGGCGAGCCTTCGGTGGACCGATCAGCGACCTGCAGGGCCTTCGGTTCATGCTCGCGGACATGGCAATTCATACCGAGGCCGCGCGCGCGCTCGTCTATCGGGCGTGCGCGACGATCGACGCCGGCGATCCCGACCACAACCTCAGTTATCTCACGGCGGCAGCGAAATCGTTCGCCTCGGACACCGCGATGAGTGTTACGACCGACGCGGTGCAGTTGCTCGGCGGGTACGGCTTCACCAAGGAGTTCCCGGTCGAACGCTTCATGCGCGACGCGAAGATCACCCAGATCTACGAGGGCACGAACCAAGTGCAACGCGTCGTGGTCGCCAAGCACTTACTGAAGTAGGACCAAGCCGTACGATACCAGGGGAATCGGAATCGAGAGTAGCGGAGCAGCCGTCGGGCCGTCTGGCTCGGATCGGCCGGCCAGCGCGAATCGTGGTGACATTCGTGGTGACAAGCGTGTTCGTGGTCTCGCACGGGGCCGGCGCTGCTCGGCGTGCCGCCTTCGTCCGGCTCATGGCGCGCGCACCCTCGACAAACAGTGACCAAATGCCTCGTGGCAAGTGAGTGCGGGTTCACGTCGGGCCTCCGACATTCGCGAGCTGCGACTAGTGGAGCAGACTCTGGGGGCCGCCGGCAGATGCGTAGTTTGGTGCTATTGCGGCCAACTGCGTAAGTGATCGAGTGACCGGTTACGGGCGGCACTTTCATTTAGTCGGGACAGCGACTTAGGTAGAAGAAGGAGCAGGGTGCCAGAACCAATGAAATGCGTGCCCGTGACGTAGCCAGACAGAGTCTCGAACGTCGAGAGATTGCAGCCAGGCACGTGACTCGGGACCGACCTCGTCATCGATCCACTTGCGAACTTCGATGCGGTGTTCGGTCGGCACGGCCCAAATCGTCAGCGTGAGGGGAGGTTCGGCGGTGGTTGGTTCCCATGAAATCCGAAGACATCGTCTACCGATTTCGATCCATTCCTTGAGCGTTGTCATGTCGGCGGACCAAACGACTCGTTCAACACCGGGAAAGTACGTTGAGAC
>JAJZBX010000025.1 GCA_021846325.1 Actinomycetes bacterium
CTCAACCATCGGCAACGTCAGTCCCGTCAACTTCGAATTAGCATTGTCTCAAGTCGCTTTAGCCGCATAATCCGTGTCCACTATTTCTGGGGAACCTCAGTCGGCCCTGATCGAGCGACCGACATCGATCGCCAGGCACTCCCTGGTGAACTCGTCGATGATGTTGAGCATCTTGAACGTGCGAAGGTCGCTCGTCTGGTCGAACTGAAAATCCATTGCCCAGATGACGTTGGGTCGCATTGGGCGCATCTCTCTGACCGGGACACCGATGCCGGTGAGACGCTTCTTTCTCTTGTGATAGGGGACCCTCAAGCCCTCCTCACGCCACAGGCGCTGGGGGCCGCCCCAGGTTCAGTTGACTTGTTGGGTTGATAGTTCGGGGTCTCTTATCGCGACCCGTGTCGATGGTCTCATATTCGATCGGCGTGAACTTGCCAAACGCGCGCAGGCGGCGCACACGGTGCTAGGTGCGCTCGATCCAGGTGACGATGGCGAGGTGCAGGTCCTCGCGGGTCTCCCAGCGCCGACGATCGAGGACGTTGTGCTGGAGCAGGGAGTGGAACGATTCCATGGCCGCGTTGTCGCCCGCGGCGCCGACTCGGCCCATCGAGCCCTGAAGAACCGAACTACTACAGTCTGCTCAGCAAACTCGTGTTGCTTCGATCGATTGAACCCGGTCAATACACGAGTGTGGAACTCGCCAACCGTCTCAGCGATTGGGGACTGTCGGTGAGTTTCGGGTCCACGGGTGACGGATACGACTGTGAGCACAATAGAGGGGTCATCCGTTTGACGTCTGACCCGTGTTACGACTGGCCAGAGTGCCTTGGCATTGATCTGTCGGCGTCAGATGGGTGGCGATCAACGCCGCGATGGAGAGTTTCTGGGCCTCCGCCAAGCGCGAGATTGAGTTTCTGCACGGACCAGTGCGTCAGCTCTCGAAGTCCCAGCTGCGAACGATCATCTTTGAATACGTCGAGGTGTTCTACAACCGCGAACGGCACCAGGCGATCCTCGGCCACTTGGCCTCCGCGGAGTACTACGCGACGGCGAAAGTGGCATAATCACTAACCAGTTCGTGTCCAAGGAACCATGGCAACTCAAAACCGCTTCGTGGATGATTCCGCGATGGAGCCGGTGGAGGGATTCGAACCCACGACCTGACGATTACAAATCGCCTGCGCTACCACTGCGCCACACCGGCGTGGTGGAACCAGACTAGTGAGCGGTGGCCGTTGGTCGTAGGCTGTCAACGTGAGTTCGCCGCCAACTGAACCAACGACGCCCGGTTCGCACTACCAACCCTCTATGGGTGTCGTGCTCGCCATCCTCGTGGTGTTCGTGGCGGGCGCGTATCTGATGCTTCGATCCTCCAAGCCCGGTCCGGTCACGGTCACCTCGCCGCCGGTGACTCAACCCCGAACCCACACGAGCACAGCGAAAACGACGTCAACGGTGGCCAAGTCCCAAGTACGAGTGCAGGTGGCCAACGGCACCACGGTTCCGAACCTCGCTCGTCGATATACCCAGCAACTCCTGACCTACGGCTGGGACACGCTGCCCCAATTGAACGGCCCGCGCGTCAGCGCAACCATCATCTACTTCAATCCGAACTTCCAGTGGGCCGCACGCGAAATCGCGACGGAGTTGAAGTTCCCGATGACCTCGGTGCGCGCGCTCAATGGACAGATTCCGGTAACGGGCGCCGCGAGCGACGACGTCGTCATGGTGCTCGGGCTGAACGCCGCGGTGACCGGCTAGGGCGTCGTCGGTATGTCGACGCCGTAGCGGACCAAGGCCGCGTACAAGACATCAACCGCCATCGGGCGCAGCTCCTCGAGGGGACGATTGCGGTGCCTTCGCACTCCCAGATCGACCTGCGCCAGGCTACGGACGCCAAACTTCGCGGCGACGTCGATGAGCAGGGCGATCTCGACGCCGTACTCGGGCTCTAGGTCGATGGCGCCAAAGACCGAGCGCCGACCCGCGGTCTCACCGGCCAGGGGCTGGCGAATCTCGCCTAGCCCGGGAAAGAGGAGTGACAGGACTGGTCGGGCGGTCAGCTCGGTCACCCGTCCGCCACCGGTGGGCATGTGCTGGAGCGGTCGCTCGTAGTAGCCCTTCACCAATTCAATCTCGGGTGACTCCACCAAGGGCTGCACGAGGCGCGTCACGTAGTCGCGGCCCGTGTTGAGCACGTCGGCGTCGAGGAAGACGACAACTTCCGAGGTGGTGGCGGCCAGACCGGTCGTCATGGCGTTGCCCTTGCCGCCGCGGCCCAGCGACGAGACGACCCGAGCGCCGTGGTGGGCGGCCACCGTTGCGGTGTCGTCGTGGGAGTGATCATCCACCACGACCACGTCGTCAATGACGTCTCGACTGGTGAACACGGCGTCGAGCACCGCGCCAATCGTCGTCGCCTCGTTTCGTGCGGGGATAATGACCGCAACCGATGTGTCGGCCATCAGGCGACGTACGCGGCGGGGATCGAAAGCCTCGCGTGGGACGGTGAGGGGCGCGTCGAGCATCGTGTACGAGGTTACGGGCTGGCCAGGAGCGGGGCGCACTTGACACCGGCGGTGCGCATCGGCACAATGGAGGGGTCATCAAGAGCGACTGAGGGACGGGCCCTTTGAAGTCGCGACAACCAGTTCGCGCGCGTTGCACGTGGACCAGGTGCCAAAGCCCGAACGATGCAAAGGGAGTTATGACGTTCTCAACTGGTCTCAAATGCCGAGAGTGTGGTGCGCTCTACCCCACTGAAGCGTGCTACTCGTGCGACTTCTGTTTCGGTCCGCTCGAGGTCGACTACGACCTCCAGGCCGCGCGCGGCGTGGTCACGCGCGCCTCGATCGAAGCGGGGCCCGCGTCGATCTGGCGCTACCGGGCACTGCTCCCGGATCCCGGCCCCGAGCCAGTCGACCTGGGCGCCGGGTGGACGCCACTTCGTCGGGCGACTCGTCTGGGTGAGTTACTAGGCGTGCGCGAGCTGTGGCTCAAGGACGACACGCGTAATCCGACCGGCTCCTTTAAGGATCGCGTGGTGTCGGTCGCGCTGTCGAGTGCGCGCCGACTCGGCTTTAGCACCGCGGCGTGCGCCTCAACGGGCAACCTCGCCACGTCGGTCGCCGCCCACGCGGCGGCCATCGGCTGGCCGAGCGTCGTCATCATTCCCAGTGACCTCGAGTCGTCCAAGATCGCGATGACCGCCATCTTTGGGGGCACGGTCCTCGGGGTCGAGGGTAACTACGACGAGGTGAATCGTCTCTGCGTCGAACTGGTGGCCGAGCACGAGGACTGGGCGTTCGCGAACGTCAACCTGCGTCCCTACTACGCCGAGGGCTCTAAAACGCTCGCCTTCGAGATCGCCGAACAGCTCGGGTGGCGAACACCCGATCAGGTCGTGGTGCCCGTCGCGTCGGGTAGCCAACTGACCAAGGTAGCCAAGGGATTCCACGAGTTTCTCGAACTGGGCCTGGTGGAGGGGGAACAGCCCGTACTGTTCGGTGCTCAGGCGACCGGGTGTTCCCCGATCGCGACCGCCTTCGCTGATGGCGCCGACGTGGTCACCCCGCAACGGCCCAACACCATCGCTCGCTCACTCGCGATCGGCAATCCCGCGGACGGACCCTACGTGCTCGACGAGCTGCGCGCCGGCGGTGGGGACTGCGGGTCCGTCAGCGACGACGAGATCCTCGAATGCATCGGGCTGCTCGCGCGCACCGAGGGAATCTTCGCCGAGACCGCCGGTGGCGTCACTATCGCCTCGCTGCGCCAGCTGCTTCGGCGCGGCTCGATCGACCCCGAGCGCTCCATCGTCGCCATCATCTCGGGCCACGGCCTCAAGACGCTGGACGCGGTTGTCGAGACCGCGACGGTGAGCGCCACGATCAGTCCGTCCCTCGCCGACGCCGAGTCGGCCCTGCGCTTTCACCAGCTGGTGGCGGCGTCGTGAGCGTCACCGTTCGACTCCCGAGCCAGTTGCGCACCCTGGTGGGTGGCGCCGGCGAGGTACCCGTCGACGCCGCGACGGTGCGCGAGGCGATCGCGGCCGTCGACGCCGCGTATCCGGGGATAGCGTTGCGCGTTCTGGACGATCGCGGCGCCCTGCGCCGGTTCGTCAACGTGTTCGTCGCCGACGAGGACGTACGGTTTCTCCAAGGTCTCGATACGGTCCTCGAGGCCGGTCAAACGGTTTCGCTCGTGCCGGCGGTGGCGGGGGGCTGAGCCGTTAGCACTCCTATGCTGTGAGTGCTAACATGACCGTGCACCAAAAAGGTTGCACTCTCGCACTAGGAGGAATCACCGTGGCGAAATTGATCGCTTTCGATGAAGAGGCTCGCCGCTCGCTTGAACGCGGCATGAACAAGTTGGCCGATGCGGTCCGCGTAACCCTTGGCCCCAAGGGCCGTAACGTGGTATTGGACAAGAAGTGGGGCGCCCCCACGATCACCAATGACGGGGTGTCGATCGCCAAGGACATCGAACTCGAGGACCCCTTCGAGCGCATTGGGGCCGAGCTCGTCAAGGAAGTGGCCAAGAAGACCGACGACGTCGCCGGTGACGGCACCACCACGGCGACGGTGCTCGCGTGGGCCATGGTCCGTGAGGGTTTGAAGAACGTCGCGGCCGGCGCCAACCCGATGTCGCTGAAGAAGGGTATCGAGGCCGCCGTCGAGGCCGCCGTCGCCTCCCTGCAGGACCTCGCCAAGCCGGCCGACACCAAGGAGCAGATCGCCCAGGTCGCGTCAATCTCCGCGGCGGACACCGAGATCGGCCAGATGATCGCCGACGCGATCGACCGAGTCGGCAAGGACGGCGTCATCACGGTCGAAGAAAGCCAGTCCTTCGGTATGGACATGGACCTGGTCGAGGGCATGCGGTTCGACAAGGGCTACATCTCGCCGTACTTCTCGACCGACACCGAGCGGATGGAGGCGGTGCTGGAGAACGCCTACCTGCTGCTCGTCTCGGGCAAGATCACGGCGGTGCGCGACGTGCTGCCGGTCCTCGAGAAGGTCATGCAGTCCGGCCGTCCCCTGCTCATCATCGCCGAGGACGTTGAGGGCGAGGCCCTGGCCACGCTGGTCGTGAACAAGATTCGCGGCACGTTCAAGTCGGTCGCGGTGAAGGCGCCGGGCTTCGGTGAGCGCCGCAAGGCCATGCTCCAGGACATCGCCATCTTGACCGGGGCGACCGTCATCGCCGAAGAGGTCGGCCTCAAGTTGGAGAACGCCGGGATCGAGTTGCTCGGTACCGCGCGCAAGGTCGTGGTCACCAAGGATGAGACCACGATCGTCGAAGGCGCCGGCTCCGACGACGACATCAAGGGACGCATCAACCAGATCAAGGCCGAGATCGAGAACACCGACTCCGACTACGACCGCGAGAAGCTCCAGGAGCGCCTCGCGAAGTTGTCCGGCGGCGTCGCGGTGATCAAGGTTGGGGCCGCGACCGAGGTGGAGCTGAAGGAGAAGAAGCACCGTATCGAGGACGCCGTCTCCACGACGAAGGCCGCGATCGAAGAGGGCGTCGTGCCCGGCGGCGGGGTAGCGCTGCTGCGCAGCCAGAGCCGTATCCTCGAGGCCGCCGAGAAGTTGTCGGGCGACGAGGCCACCGGTGCTCGGATGGTGGCCAAGGCCGTTGAGGCGCCGCTGACCCAGATCGCGGTGAACGCCGGTCTCGAGGGTGGCGTGATTGTCGACAAGGTGCGCAACCTGCCCAAGGCGACCGAGGGACTGAACGCGGCCACCGGCGAGTACGAGGACCTCATCAAGGCCGGGGTTATTGACGCGGCCAAGGTGACTCGGTCGGCGCTGCAGAACGCAGCTTCCATCGCGGCGCTCTTCCTCACGACCGAAGCCGTCATCGTGGACAAGCCCGAGGAGAAGGCCCCGTCGATGCCCGGCGGCGGCATGGACGACTACTAAATCCACGCGGGATCGAAGCGAGTGCGGGGCCCCTTGGGGCCCCGCACTCGGTCGTTTGACGTCGCTTCGGTAACGGACGAATCGCCGTAGCATGGCGCTATGAGCACACCGGCCCCCGTGGTGACGTCGCGCGGACGCAACGTGGTCCATCTCTTCTGTCACCCCGCGGGGCCCGTGGACGCGGGCGCGGTGCGCAAGGCCGTGGACGACGCAGTCGCGGGCGGCCTCCAGGTGGTCACCGTGGCGATCGTCGGCGCGAAGGCCGACACGTGCTTCATGGTGCTCGGTGAGGACCTGTGGGACCTGCGCCGCTTCCAGTCCAAGATCCAGGCCGCCGGACTGCGGGTTGCCGAGAGTTACGTGTCGGTCACCGAGGTGAGCGAATACGCCGGCGGCATGCCCGAGAAGATGCTGCACGATCGGCTCTTTCCACAGTTGCCGCCCGATGGCATGAACGCCTTCTGCTTCTACCCGATGTCCAAGCGACGGGGGCAGGAGCACAACTGGTACGCGCTGGACTACGACGAGCGCGAAAAGTTGATGCGTCAGCACGGGGCCTCGGGACGTAACTTTCGCGGTCGGGTCCTGCAAGTCGTAACTGGCTCGACGGGCCTGGACGACTGGGAGTGGGGTGTGACGCTCTTCGCCGTGCACGTCGACGACCTGAAGGACTGCGTCTACACGATGCGCTACGACGAGGCCTCAACCCTCTACGGCGAGTTTGGTGCCTTCTACACGGGCATGGTGGGTACCGTCGACGAGGTGCTCGACGCCGCCATCGGGTGACCTGGTGAACGAACCGGTGACCGAGAAGATGCTGTTGCGCTGGGCCGAGTCGCTCGCCGGGGTGGCGCGCACCGGCATGGGGTTCACCGAGAGCCTGTTCGAGCGCGAGCGCTACGAAGAGGTACTGCGCATCGCCGCTGACATCAAGATTGCGGCCGACTTTGGACGTGACGATCGACCCGACGTGGACGGCTACGTCACCGAGTGGCTCGGCGACGTCGGTCGTGGTGTTCCCGGGTACGCCACCCCGAAGGTCGCCGTCGGGGCGGCGGTGGCCAACGACCGCGGGGAGCTGCTACTCATTCAGCGGGCCGACTCGGGGGTGTGGCTCTACCCAACTGGCTGGTGCGACGTTGGCTACTCCGCGCCCGAAGTGGTGGTGAAAGAGGTGCTCGAGGAGACCGGTATCGAAGTCGAGCCGGTGCGACTCATCGGCGTGCTCGACGGGATGCGCCTGGGGGTCTCGCGGATCCCGTTGTACTCGTTGCTCTTCTTCTGTCGCGCGACCGGTGGTGCGCTCAAGATCCATCCGCTCGAGTGCACCGACGCCGGTTGGTTCACCCGCGACAACCTGCCCGCGACCACCCTCGGCGCGGAGCGGTGGGCCGATCCGATATTTGCCGCGATTAACAACGACGTGCGCGACGTCTACTATGACGACCTGCGTCGGCCAGTCTGGCGAGGTGAGGAGTGAGCGTCTCTGTCGCCGTCGCGCGCGAAGCGTCAGTCGAGTTGCGCGACGCCATCAATCGACTGCTGCCGCAGCTCTCGTCGACGGCGAAGCCGCTGGGTGACGACGACCTCGCAAAGATAATCTCGTCGCCGAACACAACGCTCTTTGTGGCGACCCTGGACGGTGCCATCGTCGGCACGTTGACGCTGGTACTGTTCGACATTCCCAGTGGGTGCCGAGCGTGGATCGAGGATGTCATCGTCGACGTCGAGGCGCGCAGGGCGGGCGTTGGGGCCGCGTTGACCCGTGCGGCCATTGACGCGGCTCGGGACCTCGGTGCCCGGACCGTTGATCTCACTAGTCGACCCTCGCGGACCTCGGCGAACGCGCTGTATCGAAAATTGGGGTTCGTCGCGCGCGATACCAACGTGTACAGGCTAAGTCTGTAGGAGTGTTTCATCGCCGTCAGTACCATTGGCCGATGAAGATTCGTGAGCTCGAACGTGCCGATGCCTCGTCGGCCGCTACCCTTTGGACTCAGGCTGGGTTGACCCGGCCATGGAATGATCCCGAAGCGGATTTTCAGCGTGCGTTGAGCGGGATGACGTCCTCGGTTTTGGGTCTCAAGCATGACAATGAGCTAGTTGGATCTGTGATGGTGGGATACGACGGTCACCGTGGCTGGGTCTACTACCTCGCAGTCGCAGAGGATCACCAGGGCAAGGGGATTGGCTCAGAACTCATGAGGACAGCCGAGGAATGGCTGCGCGAGAGGGGTGCCGTCAAGGTTCAATTGATGGTTCGGAGTCAAAATGAACTCGTGTTGAGTTTTTACGAGAAAGTCGGCTATGTGATAAGCGATGTGAAAGTTCTGTCACGGTGGCTGGAGGGCTAGCCACGCATCTCGGTGACGTCTGCGGGCAATCAGCAGACGAAGATTCAGGAGTTGTTTCTCTGGTACTGATCTCTCATTCCCCGACCATTGGGTCGAGTGAAGGTGAGAGAGATGATTCGTGAACTCGAAGCCGATGGATGGTGGCAGGTTCGACACAAGGGAAGCCACCGACAGTTCCATCACCCCTTCAAGACTGGCACCGTGACAGTGCCTGGCGCGCTGGGCGACGACCTCCATCGGGAACTTCTCAGTAGCATTGTGAGGCAGGCCGGATTGGAACGGAGAAGGCGATGATTGAGTACGCCGTAGTAATCGAGCGCTCTCCTAACAACTACGGAGCGTGGGTTCCGGATCTGGATGGCTGTGTCTCGACCGGCAAGACCGTTGAGGAAGTGAAGGCGAATATCGTCGAGGCGATTGAAATGCACATCGAATTGATGCGCGAACATGGTGAGATCGTTCCGCCTCCGAGTGCCCAAGTGGTTGTTGTTGAGGTCGCCTCGTAGTCGGAGTTACTTTTATCAATGCGCGCTAGACGAATGTGCACCGTTCTCCTGTAGAAACCCGGACTCATTGATCCAGAGGTGTCAATTCCGGTAGGAGAAGGTGCGTGTGGTGGCCGCCTACGAATTAGGCCCTTGCTCCTATTTGCTCTTCGCCATCCCGACTTGGCCATGCCAGATAGAGACGTTCGCCTAACGTGTTAAAACTCTTCCACCAATTGCCAGACGCCGAACCAATCGTTGTCTCACGGGGCAACTCACGAAGGAACTCCGTTTCTCCGCCGAGCGGGCCGAAGGTCGCCCAGACGAGAACCCTTCGATCCGTGATGACCACGATCCGACTCATGCTCTTCCTATTCCAGACCGTGAAATACAAGACGATGAGAACGATGATGCAGGCGCCGAAGATGAATGGAAACCATGATCGATGGAAGGGTTCAATGAGTAATAGCGGCAGGTACGAGAACATCCAGAGTGGATTAAAGGTCTGGGCCCGCGCGAAACTTCTGACGCGCTCGCCTGGTTCAAGGTAGGGCAACGATATCGAAAGGACCCTTCTCCATCGCTTCTTGTCGGTATTGCTCACCTGCTACCCCCGTGTCAAGGAACCGTAACAGGTCTCCACGTGGCCGAGACGGCTCATGGGATCTCTACGCCCGTTCGATTCGCTTTGTCCGCGTGGCGAGGACCGATCGCGAGACCCAACTCTCTGCTTTCGAAATACTTGAGTGCTCATTCGATCACATGGCCTATGAATGTGTGCAGATACCGGATCGAGGACTGATAGTCCTTCGACCGTTGGGAGGTCGTGAAGGTGCGAGCGATGATTGGCGAACAGAACGCGGACGGCTGGTTTCAGGTCAGGCAATCCGGAAGTCATCGCATCTTCCGACATCCGGAGAAGAAGGGGTCAGTGACCGTGCCTGGAGCGTTGGGTATTGAACTCTCGAAATCAACACTGGCTAGCATTCTGAGGCAGGCAGGTCTTGAGCGGAGGTCGCGATGAGCAAGTACGCGGTCATTATTGAGGATGCCGGACCGAATCTCTGCGCGTACGTTCCCGACCTGCCGGGCTGCGTTTCTGCGGGCTACTCCGTTGAAGAAGTCACCGCCAACATCCACGAGGCAATTGAATTGCACATTGCGTCGATGATTGAGCACGGCGAAGATGTCCCGCCGCCGTCGTCGCAAGTGGTGCTTGTCGAAGTCGCTTCCTGACAGCCTCGTACTTCTATCAACCAACGGCAGACAAATGTCTATCGGTTTTTCCTAGAAAGTAAGGAGCCAGCGAAGTAGATCCTTCGCACTCATAGATTGATGATTGCGACAACCGTTGTGAATCGTGAACGTGCGAGAGGTCATCAGGATGATTGAAGATGACGGTTGGTTCTTTACTCGACAGCGCGGAAGTCATCGTCAGTTCCATCATCGCGTCAAGAAGGGTTGTGTCACCATTCCAGGTCACTTTTCTGACGAAGTGCCTACTCGAACGCTCGCTAGCATCATGAAACAGGCAGGAATCGAGAGGCGAAGGCGATGACTGAATACACGATTGTAATTGAGGATGCGGGGACTAACTTTGCTGCGTACGTCATTGGTCTCGATGGTGTCATTACGACGGGGAAAACGGTTGACGAGGTAATCGAGAACATGCGTGAAGCAATCCCGTTCCACTTGGAGGGCATGCGTTTGAACGGTGATGCGTTGCCCGAGCATCTTCCTCTTGTGAAGACCATCCAAGTATTGAATTGACTCCGCGCCCCATGGGAAGACGCCGGACGAATGTCTATCGTTGTTTCCTCGAAAGCAATCTCCCGTCTGAGTCGGCGTGAAAACTTGCCCTCGAGGTCAGGCAAGTATGTGACATGACGGACGTGGCCCTTAATCTCATCGCCAGCTTCCAGGCGGCACTTGGTTCCCCGGTGCCGCCTTCGCCGGTGACGTTGTTAGGCGGACAGTCACTTTGCTCAGTGTTCGCCGTAAGTGACCTAGCACAAGCTTCGATCGCCGTGGCCGGTTCAACGTTGGCTTCGTTCGTGACCCTGAATCGCAATGGTCCTCCGCCGGACGTGGTCGTCGATAGAGACCTGGCCTCGGCCTGGTTCTCGGGTTCGATCCGACCTCTGGGCTGGGATCTTTTGCCGGCCTGGGACGCAGTGGGCGGGGAGTACGAGTGTCGTGATGGTTGGATCAGACTCCATACGAACGCTCCTCGTCACCGCGCGGCGGCGCTCACCGTTCTCGACGTTCCAGAGGACCGAACTGCTGTTGGCGCGGCCGTGGGTACGTGGTCGGCCCAAGAGCTGGAGACTGCGGTAATTGCCGCGGGCGGTGCGGCGGCGGCTATGAGATCAGTTACGGATTGGCAGGAGCACCCCCAAGGTCAAGCGCTGGCGGGCGAGCCTCTGGTCTGGACACAGCGCACTTCAACTGCTGGCCGGCACAACGCTGCGTTGGGAAGCAGGGAACGTCCTCTTGCTGGGCTGCGTGTACTCGACCTCACTCGGGTGCTCGCTGGCCCAGTCGCGACGAGACTGCTCGCGGGGTGGGGCGCCGAGGTGCTGAGGATCGACCCACCTGACTGGGACGAACCGGAGATTGTCCCTGAGGTGACACTGGGCAAGCGGTGTGCCCGCCTCGATCTACGGACATCCGACGGAAGGCGTCACTTCATTGAGTTACTTCACTCCGCAGATGTCCTCGTTCACGGGTACCGTCCGGACGCCCTCGATCAACTTGGACTCGGTGACGAAGTCCGTGACAGCGTTTGTCCCGGGATCATCGATGTGACCCTTGACGCATACGGGTGGACCGGCCCTTGGCAGCGACGTCGAGGATTCGACAGTCTGGTTCAGATGAGTTCAGGCATCGCCGATGCGGGTCGTCTCATGACGGCCGGTGCTCGGCCAGTACCCCTTCCCGTGCAAGCACTCGACCATGCGACGGGATATCTGTTGGCCGCCGCAACGATCACTGGTTTGACGCAGCGCCAGATTGACGGCGCCGGTAGCCGATGGCGAACCTCACTCGCGCGCGTGGCGGAGTTGCTGATTGGGGCGGCGCCACTGCACGTGCCTGCTGATCCGAGTAGCTCACCAGCGGCTCTCAATCCGACTGGCCGGATTGAGCGAACTGCGTGGGGCGACGCACTACGTCTTCCAGCTCCACTTGCTGTGCAAGGGTCACCACTTCAGTGGGCGTTTCCCGCTGGTCGTCTCGGCTCCGATCTTCCACAGTGGCTCGGTGGAGATGGCAAGTGAGCACCCAGACAGATAGTTCCTCAACGAGGAACGATTGACAAGCGCCTTCGGGCACGTGATCGAGGACTGATAGTCCTTCGACCGTTGGGAGGTCGTGAAGGTGCGAGCGATGATTGGCGAACAGAACGCGGACGGCTGGTTTCAGGTCAGGCAATCCGGAAGTCATCGCATCTTCCGACATCCGGAGAAGAAGGGGTCAGTGACCGTGCCTGGAGCGTTGGGTATTGAACTCTCGAAATCAACACTGGCTAGCATTCTGAGGCAGGCAGGTCTTGAGCGGAGGTCGCGATGAGCAAGTACGCGGTCATTATTGAGGATGCCGGACCGAATCTCTGCGCGTACGTTCCCGACCTGCCGGGCTGCGTTTCTGCGGGCTACTCCGTTGAAGAAGTCACCGCCAACATCCACGAGGCAATTGAATTGCACATTGCGTCGATGATTGAGCACGGCGAAGATGTCCCGCCGCCGTCGTCGCAAGTGGTGCTTGTCGAAGTCGCTTCCTAACAGCCTCGTACTTTTATCAACCAACGGTAGACAAATGTGTACCGATTTTCCCTAGAAAGTTGAATCCGTTGCGACCTTTGGGAGGTCGTGAAGGTCAGGGATGTCATCAAGATAATTGAGGCGGATGGATGGCAACTTGTCCGCCATCGAGGCAGCCACCGTCATTTTCAGCACTCCACGAAGTCGGGCACCGTTACCGTGCCAGGACATCCCGGCGACGAGATGGCGCCAAAAACCCTCAGTAGCATTTGGAAACAGGCAGGATTGTCAAGGGAGCAACGATGAGAGAGTACACAATCGTCATTGAAGACGCTGGCCCTAACTTGAGCGCGTATGTACTTGATTTCGATGGCTGCACCACGACGGGTAGAACTGTTGAGGAGGTTGTCAAGAACATGCGAGAAGCCATCGAAGCCCATCTCGAGCTCATGGTGGCATCGGGTGAGGCGATACCGGAGCCGCTCGACTTAGTTGGTACAACAAAGATCGCCGTCTGATCGCCCAATACTGCGTTCTTTTCGAAATCCCGTTTTCAAGAACTGGCGATAGACCAATGTCTAACGGTTGCAACTGGAGTAGTTCGCCGAGTGTGAAGACTAGCGAGGCGGTGCAATGACGCTCACGTGTTGACGATAATGTTCGTCGCCGCGTATTCGATTTCGATGATTTTGTACCGCCACCACGGCGCCTCTGCCAAGGTGCACGCGTGCATCAGTATGAATTGCTGCCTACAACACCGTCGTCGGCCCCGGGCAACCGCAATGACCCCTTCCGGTTCAAGAGTGTGGGTCATCACGCGTGCGCGTTACATGGGTACGCAGTCAACTTCGCCTCCCCGACGGTGCCAACGTACTTGCGATGTTCGACCACTATCGACGCTGAAGCTTCAGCCGCGAGGTTCGGTCCCGTACATGCCGACGACTTCCGGCGCGCTCCGTCTTGCTCGCTCAAGGACCCAAGACGAGATCGTCCTGGCCGTCTACGTGTCCGTAGCCGCCCGCGTCCGGGGCGCCGAGCACGACGAGTCACCGTACTGTCCTGCTCGCCAACGACAGCTGAGCTGCGTGGCGCTTCGACGTTGGTGTGCTACGCGCCGTAGCGGCGTACGCGCCGACGTGCACCAACGCGTTGTCTGGTCTCCGGGCATCGCTCGCAACGTCACGAGGCGAGCTGCTCAGTCACGGCGTAAGATTGCGTTGTGATTCTCTGCGTTCCCGTGACCATTGAAGGCGCCATTGATCCGCGTTGGGGACGGGCCGAGTCGGTGGCGGTGGCCGAGGTCATCGACGGCGAGATCGTGCAGTGGCGTGTCATCGAAGTCTCGTGGGACCAGCTGCACGATACGGGGTCTTCGGCGCGCCACCACGCGCGAATCGCACGATTCCTGCGCGAGCACCACGTGGAGACGGTTGTCGCCCACCACGTTGGTGACGGCATGGTTCGCATGATGAACACCATGGGGTTGACGTTGCGTCTCGACGCGAGTGGTGACGCCCGCGCCGCGGTTCTCGACGCGCTCGCCGGCTGACGCCACCGCAAGGTAGCCCGACGACGCGACCCGGTGTCCGTGGCCCACCTCTCGTTGGTCAGGCGTCGGCGGGTCGCGTCGGCCCGCGGTCCCAGCGGCGAGCGTTAGAAAAATAAGAAACTGCGGTCGCGAATTCGGTCCGCACGGGGCGGTCCGCGCTCGTTCCGCCACGACGTGACGAGGCATTACCTCCCGGTAGTGCCATCGGGGGCAAAATGCGCTCCTGAGAGTGACCAGTGTTGAAACCCCAAGTCTGGTACGAATTTCAGAGTTTTGTACCGAGGTGCGCTTGACAGGCGTAGACCTATTTGATAGAAACTCTCAATCTCGTTACGCCGTATTCGCGGCGCAGGGCCAGCACTCGGGGGGAGTGGCGTGACGCTTTTCTGGCTCTTCGCAGATCACCGGGGAGTGACGGTGTCGAGCAGTGACCAGTTGGGGCGACCTGCGTAAAGCAGTGAGCGGATGCGGTAGTTCCGAAACGA
>JAJZBX010000026.1 GCA_021846325.1 Actinomycetes bacterium
TCACCATGCTCGTCCACTTGCCGCGTGAAGAGGGCTATCGCCATAAGGAGACACCCAAGCACGGACCCGCCCTCGGTGGTTACGGGGCGATCACGATGAAGAATGCACTCACCAACACGATGTCCACCTTGCCCACACAGCTCGCACGCTCACTGACCTGGGACCGCGGCAAGGAGATGTCCGCCCACGCGCAGTTCAAAGTCGAAACTGGCATACCGGTCTTCTTCGCCGATCCCAGCAGCCCCTGGCAACGTGGCACGAACGAGAACACCAACGGCCTCCTACGTCAATACTTTCCGAAGGGCACGGACCTCTCGTGTTGGTCATCCGAAGATCTTGATGCCGTCGCTCACGCACTCAACACGCGACCTCGAAAGACCCTCGGTTGGAAGACACCAGCAGAGGCCTTTGACGAGCATCTACAATCAATCCAACAAGCAGGTGTTGCTTCCACCGGTTGAACCTAGTGTGTTCAGTTGTCGTACCGCTTTGCACATAGGGGCGGCAAGTGCGATATTCTGCACTACAGTAAATAATGCAGGATATTGCATGTTACGACAATGGGCGGAGGTAGGGATGCGGATCAGAACCGTGCGAGATCTGGGCGCCCTGGTTCGTGACCGGCGCCGGGCCTTCGGGTGGACATTGGACGAACTCGCCGCGCGCAGTCCCATGTCGCGGCGGTGGATCGCCGACGTCGAAGCAGGCAAGCCGGGCGTTGCCGTGGGACCACTGCTGTCGCTGCTCAGCGTTCTCGGCGTGGAACTCAGCGCCGCGTCGGCCGAGTTTTCGGCCGACGCCTTCCTCGATGCGCACCTCGAGAGCCTGCGCCACGAGACCCCGTGACAACCGACACGTTGGATGTCTTTCTCCATGGTGAGCACGTCGGTTCACTTTCGCGCACGGCCGGTCGCGTCAGTTTCGACTACCTCGAGACCTACCGATTCCAACGTACGGCTACGCCACTGTCGTGTTCGATGCCGTTGGCGACGGCCCATCACCTCGACAAGGTGGTGACGCCATTCCTCTGGGGTCTTCTTCCCGAGAACGAACTCGTACTGCGTCGCTGGAGCAGGGAGTTCCACGTCGCCGCGTCCAATCCCATGGCCCTGCTCGAGTGTGTGGGGTCTGACCTGCCGGGTGGTCTCCAGCTACTCGAGGCGGGAGCGACGCCGACCCAGGGCACGCACGAGGTTGAGTGGCTCGACGAAGGCGACGTGGCGAGGCTCCTCGAAGCGGTGCGCGAGGACCAGTCAGCGTGGATCGCCACGGGCACCCGGGGTCGCTGGAGTCTGGGCGGGGCGCAGGCCAAGATCGCGTTGCTCGAGGTGGCGGGGAGGTGGGGCAGGCCGAGTGGCGCGGTACCGACCAATCGCATCGTGAAGCCCGCACCCGCTGGTTTGGACGGGCACGACATCAATGAGCACCTCTGTCTCACCGCGGCGCGCAACCTCCAGCTCGTGGCGGCGCGTAGTCGGGTCGTCGACTTCGCCGGACAGCGCGCGCTCTGCGTGGATCGCTACGACCGAGTCGAGGAAGCGGACGGCACGATTCGAAGGATCCACCAAGAGGACCTCTGTCAGTCCCTGGGCCTCATGCCCGATCAGAAGTACCAATCCGAGGGCGGTCCGAGCGCGCAGCGCATCGCGACGTTGCTCCACGATCAGGTCAGCGAACCGGCCGCCAGTCGCGTCGTGGCGCAGTTCGTCGATGCGCTGCTACTTAACTGGCTTCTCGCCGCGCCAGACGCCCACGCGAAGAACTACTCGGTGCTGTTGGTGGAGCGAGCGGTTCGCCTCGCGCCGCTGTACGACGTCGCCTCGGCACTCCCGTATCGGGGCACGTACGAGCCCAAGATCAAGTTGGCGATGAAGGTCGGGAACCACTATCGGGTCGGCGCTATCGGCCGCGCAACGTGGGTGCGCCAAGCGATCCTGATGGGTTTGGACGCCGAAGCGGTGGTCGCGCGAGCGATCGACCTCTCGCTGCGGCTCCCCGACGCCTTCAGTGATGCGGCTCGCACCTACCGAGCGAGTGCGAGCGGAGATCCCTTCACTACGCTGCTGACCGATAAGGTGACCGCTCGCGCACGGCGGTGCGCGCGACAGCTCCAGGCATGACCGCCGCTCAACCGGGTGGCCATTGCCGTGCGAGTCGCGCGGGTAACGCCCAACGTCGTTATTAAGTGCAAGGCGGTGTACGGCAATGTGGCGCCTCGACGTTGCGAACTGACGGGTCACCGGGTGTAAACCCCAGCGCCGGCTCTGCCTGCGCTGGGGTTGGCCCGACTCGTGGCGGCGACGTCATACGCCGCCAGGGCACCGGTGCGCTACTCTGCGAGCCGGCGCCAGTCGTCGAGGGGGGGCGCCGCATCGGCCCCGAGCACCTGGAGACAGACGTGGTCAGCGCCCAGGGCGAGGTGCTCACCGACCCGGGCGCGGACCTCGTCGAGGTCGCCGTGCACGACCATCGCGTCGCAGAGCCGCTCTGAACCCCCGCGCACGAAGTCCGCCTCGTCGAAGCCGAGGCGCCGCCAGCTGCGGCGGTAGTTCTCGAGGCCGGTGTAGACGTTGAGGTGGGCGTGGGCTCGGCGCAAGAACTCCTCGCGACTCTGGCCGAGTACCACCGCCTGTTCGACGGCGAGAAAGGCCGAGCCGAGGCGCTCGCGCGCTCCGGCCGTGTGCTCGGTCGTCACGAGGTAGCTGTGGGCGCCGTCGGCGTGGCTCGCGGCGAGCTCGAGCATCTTGGGACCCAGTGCGGCGAGCAGGCGCGGCACGACCCGGCCCTCGTCGGCCGCGCGCATGGGGGCTGCGTCCATCGCCTCGAGGTAGGCGCGCATGGCGGCGAGGGGACTCTCGTAGCGGTGTCCGCGCAGGCGCTCGACGAGTGGCCGGTGGCTCACTCCGAGGCCGAGCACGAAGCGGTCCTCGCTCGCCGCCTCGAGGCTGCGAGCGCCGTTCATTGCCGCGACCGCGTCGCGGGCCCAGATCGAGGCGATGCCCGTCGCGACGGTCATTGACGTGCTCGCCTCGAGCGCGAGGGCGGCGTTCACCAGCGCCTCGCGACCCCAGGCCTCGGGTAGCCACAGGGCGCGGTAACCGAGGGTGTCGAGCTCGGCGACGATCCGTCGTAGGTCGGCGACCGACTGGCCGTCGAGCGTCATGGTCCAGATCCCGGTCGCACCGCGCAGTCGTTCGAGGATCGCGGGAGTCGTCATGACCCCATCGTAGGTTTTGTGCGAGTTGGGCGCCGACGACCACAATGGACCATGGCCTACGTCGTCGCCGCAGTGAGCTTGTGGCTCGCCCTCGTCGCGGTGACGGCGCTTCGTCCGCGCCGACGCGGTGCGCTCGCGGCGCTCAGCTACCCCGTCGGCTGGATCGCGGGCGAGCTGCCCGTTCAGGCGATGGTCGTCGAGCTCGGCCTGCTCGGCCTGCTCGCGTGGTGGGGCTGGCCCGTGGGCTGGATCGATCCCGTGGTGCTCGCTCTCGCCCTCGTCGTGGTCGCGGCCAACGGCGCGCTGCTCGTCGCCTCGTTTCGCGCTCGGGCGGTCGTCGCGCGCTCGATGGCCGGCGCCGACCGGCCGCTCGTCGTCACTGGGCCCGGCGAGGACGTCTTTGGCCGCTGGTGGCGCACCGCCCTGCAGCTGCCGCTGCACCCGCGCGACCTGATCGTGAGCGCGAACGTGCCCTACGGCCCCGAGCCGCGCCACCGTCTCGACGTGTGGCGCACCCGCGAGGACCTCGCGGGTGCGCCGGTCATCTTCTACGTCCACGGTGGGGCCTGGACCTTTGGTGACAAGCGTGAGCAGGGTCGCCCGATGCTCCACGAGTTCTGCGCGCGCGGCTGGGTCGCGGTCGCGGCCAACTACCGGCTCGCCCCGCGCCACCCCTGGCCGGCCCAGATCGAGGACGTGACGCGCACCCTCGCCTGGATCAAGCGCGAGGTCGCCGCCTACGGCGGGGACCCCGACCGGGTGGTGGTCGCCGGCGGCTCGGCCGGCGGGCACCTGGCGGCCCTGTTGGCGCTCAGCGCCGACGACCCGACGTGGCGTCCGGCCGACGTCTTGCTCGAGGACTGGTCGGTGCGCGGCTGTCTCTCCTTCTACGGGGTCCTCGAGATGACCGGGGACGAGACCCACTGGCGCGGGCTCGGGTGGGGACTGCGGCGCCTCCTCGAGCATCGGGTCGTCCAGGTCCCCTTCAAGCAGAACGAGGCGCTCTACCGAGAACTCAGTCCCTTTCATCGCCTCGACGCCGCGGCGCCGCCCTTCTTCGTCGTCCAGGGGGTGACCGACACCCTGGTCGACGTGCAGGTGGCGCGCGACTTCGTCGCGCGCGCGCGCGAGGTCTCGCTCCAGCCCGTCTACTACGTCGAGCTGCCCCTCACCCAGCACGCCTTCGACGTGACCGCGAGCCCGCGCACCTCGGCGACGACGCGCGCCGCCATCGCCTTCGCCGAGTCGGTTGCGGCGCCACGGCCGCGCCTGAGCGACGAGCTCCTCGAGTGCTACCACGTCCCGCCGACCGAGCTCGAGGTCGAGGTTGACGGCGCCCGCGTGGGCGCGGTCGAGTACGCGGCGCGCGTTGGTCCCTACTACGTCGTCACGAGCGACAACCCCGGCTCGGTCGTGCGATCCCACGAGCAAAACGAGTTGAAGCGCGCCGAGCTCACGGCGCGACTCGTCGAACTCGGTCTCGCGGTCGTGGCGACGCGCGCGCGCGACGGCCGCGGCCGCTTCCCCGACGAGGTTGGCCGGGTGATCGAGGATCGTTCGCTCGCGCTCGGCCTGGCGCGACGCTACGACCAGCTCGCACTCTACGTGGTGGACGGCGCGGCCGTCTCGGTGCTCGACGCGGCGACGGGGCGAGCGTTGCACTGATGATCGTGATCACGCTCGCGGCCGGGTTGGCCACATCGCCGCTCGACGTGGGAGTGCGGTTGGCGATGGTCATTGCGAGGGCGATCGCGGTCGACCGGTCGTGGTGAGCGTGCCGGATTCCTTGATCAGCCGGCGCGGCCGACGACGGCGCCGACCGCTCGAAATCGCATTGGACACCGGCGCGGTGGCTCGGTTCACCGGCTGGCGGGCCATCGTCCTACCGGATTGGGATTCTCTCGCTTGGCCAACCGAGGGGCCAGCCGGCGGGCAACGGCCCACGTTAGGCGTCGGCGAGCTCGACGTCGACGACGAGTTCATCGCCGTCGAGGTACGCAAAGGCCCCAACCGAGCCGGCCGCGGCGAGGTCGCCTTCGGCGGCGGCGAGGGCGCCGATGAAGTGCGGCGGGGCGCTCACCGCCACGCGGGCGACCGCGGCGCGCTGGGAGACCTTGGCCGTTGACTTGGCGCGCCGGATCGCCTCGAGGACCTGGCCGACCGGGCCGGTGATCGAGCCGGGCTCGTCGAGGGGCTCGTGGGTGAGCTCGGACCGGTCGGGCCAGGCGGCGCGGTGGACCGAGCCCTCGTGCCACCAGCGCCAGGCCTCTTCGGTCGCAAAGGGGATGACCGGTGCGAGCAGGCGCGTGAGTGTCGAGAGCGCCGCCGCCAGCGCGGCGCGCGCCGATCGGGTCGTCGGGTCCTCGTTCTCGCCGTAGGCACGGAGTTTGACGAGTTCGACGTAGTCGTCGCAGAACGACCAGAAGAAGGCCTCGGTGCGCTCGAGGGCCCGCGCCGCGTCGTAGGCGGCGAAGTCCGCGGTCACCTCGTCGACGAGGTCGGCGAGCGCGCTGAGCAGGTCTCGATCGAGCGGCTCGCTCACCTCGTCGGGACTGGTGGGGCCATCGAGGCGGCCGAGCACGAACTTGGTCACGTTGAGCACCTTGGTCGCCAGGCGTCGGCCGATCTTCATCTGGGCCTCGTCGATCGCGGTGTCGGTGCCGGGTCGGCCACAGGCCGCCCAGTAGCGCAGCGCGTCGGCGCCGTGGGTCTGTAAGAGCGGCATGGGGGTGATCACGTTGCCGACTGACTTACTCATCTTCTTGCGCTCGGGGTCCAGGATCCAGCCCGAGATGACCGCGTGGGACCAGGGGAGTTGGTCGTGCTCGAAGTGGCTGCGCACGATCGTCGCGAAGAGCCAGGTGCGAATGATGTCGTGGGCCTGGGGTCGCAGGTCCATCGGAAAGACCCGCTCGAAGAGGTCGCTGCCCCACCGACCGGCGATCTCGGGCGTCAGTGAGCTCGTCGCCCAGGTGTCGAGCACGTCGGGGTCACCGACGAAGCCGCCGGGCTGGCCGCGCTGGGCCTCGTCGTAGCCGGTCGGCGCGTCCGAGGACGGGTCGACCGGCAGGGCGTCGAGCTCGGCGAGGATCGGGTGGTCGTAGTCGATCGCCCCGTCGCCGTCGAGCGGGTACCACACCGGAAAGGGCACCCCGAAGAAGCGCTGGCGCGAGATGTTCCAGTCGACGTTGAGGCCCGCGACCCAGCTGGCGTAGCGGTGGCGCATGTAGTCGGGGTGCCAGGTCAGCGCCTCGCCGCGCGCGAGCAGCTCGGCGCGGTGCGCGAGGGTCGAGACGAACCACTGGCGCGAGGTCACGATCTCCAGGGGACGCTCACCCTTCTCGTAGAATTTGACCGGGTGGGTGATGGCGCGCGGCTCGCCGAGCAGCGCGCCGGTCTCGGCGAGGCCCTCGACGACCGTGGCGCGCACCTGGTTCACGGTCTGGCCGACCAGCTCGTCGTAGCGGGTCTGGGCGGCCGCGGGCTCGCGCGAGGGGAACTCGTCGCTCGAAAAGTCCGCCGCCACGAAGCGGCCGTCGCGTCCGATCAGGGCGCGCGTGGGCAGGTCGAGCTCGCGCCACCAGGTGACGTCGGTGAGGTCCCCGAAGGTGCAGACCATCGCCGCCCCGGTGCCCTTGTTGGGGTCGGCGAGCTCGTGGGCGAGAATCGGCACCCCGACGGCGAAGAGTGGCGTGATCGCGCTCGTGCCACGCAGGTGTTGGTAGCGCTCGTCGTCGGGGTGGGTCACGATCGCGACGCAGCTCGCGATCAGCTCGGGCCGGGTCGTCTCGATCTCGATCACGCCGCCGGACTCGAGGGCGAAGGCGACGCGGTGGGCGGCCCCGGGCCGATCGCGGTCCTCGAGCTCGGCCTGGGAGACGGCGGTGCGAAAGTCGACGTCCCAGAGGGTCGGGGCGACGCTCGAGTAGACCTCGCCGCGCGCGAGCATGGCGAGGAAGGCCCGCTGGGAGACGGCCTGGGCGAGGGGCGAGATCGTCGCGTACTCGAGGGACCAGTCGATCGAGATGCCGAGGTGGGTCCAGAGATCCTTGAAGACCTCCTCGTCGCGCGTGGTCAGGTGCTGACAGAGCTCGACGAAGTTCTTGCGGCTGATCCCGCGCTTCTCGCCGCGCCCGGCGGCCGGCTCGGGCACGACGAAGTCGGGGTCGTAGGCGAGGCTCGGATCGCAGCGCACCGCGAAGTAGTTCTCGACGCGGCGCTCGGTCGGCAGGCCGTTGTCGTCCCAGCCCATCGGGTAAAAGACGTCGCGCCCGCGCATGCGCCAAAAGCGCGCGAGCAAGTCGGTGTGGGTGTAGCTGAAGACGTGGCCGATGTGCAGAGAGCCCGAGACCGTCGGGGGCGGCGTGTCGATCGAGTAGACGCGCTCGCGCGTCGCCGTGCGGTCGAAGCGGTAGACGGCCTCGTCTTCCCACTTCGCGAGCCAGCGCGCCTCGAGTCCGTCGACGCTCGGGCGCTCGGGGACGGGGCTTAACTGACTGGACATGGTTGGCGTAGTTTAGAACAGTGATTCGCCTCTACGACTCGGCTCGCGGCTCGGTCGTCCCGCTGGACCCGCGCGACGAGGGGGCCGTCTCGATTTACCTCTGCGGCCCGACGGTCTATGACCTGCCCCACCTCGGCCACGGCCGCCACGCCCTGGTCTGGGACACGCTGCGGCGCTGGCTGACCTTTGGCGGTCTCGCGGTGCGCTTCGTCTCCAACGTCACCGACATCGACGACAAGATCATCGCGCGCGCCGACGCCGAGCACGTCGGCGAGGACGAGATCACCGCCACCTACGAGGCGGCCTGGTGGGACGCCTTGGACGCTCTGGGGGTCGCACGTCCCGACGCCACGCCCCACGCCACGGCCTACGTCGACCAGATGATCGCGTTGATCGAGCGGCTGCTCGCGCTCGACGTCGCCTACGAGTGCGAGGACGGCATCTACTTCGACGTGAGCCGCGTCGCCGACTACGGACTGCTCGCCGGTCAGCCGCTCGAGTCGCTGCGCGCCGGCGCGCGCGTCGAGTCCAATCCCGACAAGCGCTCACCGCTCGACTTCGCGCTCTGGAAGAACGCGAAGTTCGCCGAGCCGAGCTGGTCGTCGCCCTTTGGCTCGGGCCGACCGGGCTGGCACACCGAGTGCGTGGTGATGTCCCTCGGACTGCTCGGGGACGACTTCGACCTGCACTGCGGGGGCCTCGACCTCAAGTTTCCCCATCACGAGAACGAGCGGGCCCAGGCCGTCGCGCTCGGCCGGCCCTTCGCGCGACACTGGGCTCACCACGGCTGGGTGATGGTCGGCGGGGAGAAGATGAGCAAGTCCCTGCACAACTTCACCTCGCTCACCGACCTGCTCGCCCAGACCGACGCGCGCGCCTACCGGCTCCTCGTGCTGCGCTCGCACTACCGCAGCCCGATCGAGGTCTCCCCGGCCACCGTCGCCGACGCCGAGCGAGCGCTCGCGCGACTGGACGCCCTGGCCCGGCGCTTCGCGCTGCCCGCGCTCGCCGGCGAGGGCCTCGAGGTCGCCAGTGGTGTCGTGTGGGGCGACGAGGGCCTCGCACTCTACGAGACCGTCGAGGCGGCGATGGAAGATGACCTCGACACCCCGAGCGCGGTGGCGGCGCTCTTCGAGGCGGCCACGCGCGCCAACGCCCTCGCCGACGAGGGCGCGACGGCGCGCGCCACCGAGCTCGCCGCGGCGCTCAACGCGTGCTGCGGTGCGCTCGGGCTTCGCCTGATCGGTGACGAGAGCGCGCTCGACGCCGAGACGCTGCGACTGGTGACCCGGCGGGATCAGGCGCGCGCGCAGCGCGAGTGGGCGGTCGCCGATCGCTACCGTGACGACCTCGTCGCGCGGGGCTGGGTCGTCGAAGACGGCCCCGGCGGCACGGTCGTGCGCCGCGCCTGAGACTGTTCTCACGAGGGCGTTGTGGGACTTGGCACGTTGACGTCCAACGGGTATGGTGGGGCGTTGAGGTTGCCGTAGTGGTTCCCTCCGGACGAGTTGTCCAAAGAAGTTAAGGAGGCCCGCTGTGGCTGAAGGAACCGTGAAATGGTTCAACGACGAGAAGGGTTGGGGGTTCATCGCCGTCGAGGGACAGCCCGACGTCTTCGTGCACTACTCCGAGATTCAAGGTGACGGCCGGCGCACGCTGGTCGAGGGTCAGACGGTTCGATTCGACATCGAGCCGGGCGACCGCGGTCCGCTCGCCAAGCGCGTGCAACTGGGCTAACTCCCTGCGACGTGCACGGGCCGTCACCTTCGGGTGACGGCCCATTGTGCGTGTGCCCGAGCGGCGGCCAGCGGTGCGTGGCGGCCGCCTCGCCACTCGAGCATCGGGCGATTGCTCTACGATAGAGGTCGGTTACCGGTCGGTAACGACGAGACGAGGTGGTACGTGACTGATTTCTCTCTGTCTTTGAACGACGACCAGCGCACGCTGGTCGACTGGGTGCACGGCTTCGCCGCTGACGTGCTGCGTCCCGCCGCCCACGAGTGGGACGAACGCGAGGCGACGCCGTGGCCGATCATTGAAGAGGCGGCCAAGCTCGGCATCTACTCGGTCGACTTTCTCGCCAACGCCATGGCCGACCCCACGGGTCTGTCGATGGTCGCCATTCTCGAAGAGCTCGCCTGGGGCGACGCCGGGCTGTGCATGGCCATCATGGGCTCGACCCTCGCGGTCGCGGGAATCATGGCCAACGGCACGCCGGCCCAGCAGATCGAGTGGATCCCCCAGTGCTTTGGTGCACCCGGTGACCTGAAACTTGCGGCCTTCGCGGTGAGCGAGCCCGACGCCGGCAGCGACGTCTCGTCGCTGCGCACGCGCGCCACCTACGACGAGCGGACCGACGAGTGGGTGTTGAACGGCACCAAGACCTGGATCACCAACGGCGGGATCGCGAACCTGCACGTCGTGGTCGCTTCGGTCGCCCCCGCGCTCGGCGGTCGCGGACAGGCCTCCTTCGTCGTGCCCGAGGGCACCAAGGGCATACGGATGGGTCAGAAGTTTTCCAAGATGGGTATCCGCGCGAGCCACACCGCCGAGGTCGTCCTCGAAGACTGCCGGGTTCCGGGGTCGTGCCTGCTCGGGGGCAAGGAGAAGCTCGACGAACGCCTCGCGCGGGTCCGCGAGGGCCAGCGGTCCTCGTCCCAGGCCGCCATGGCCACCTTCGAGTCGACGCGGCCGAGCGTGGGTGCCCAGGCCGTCGGCATCGCGCGCGCCGCCTATGAGTACGCGCTCGACTACGCCAAAGAGCGTCAGCAGTTCGGTCGGGCGATCATTGAGAATCAGGCAATCGCCTTCAAACTCGCCGATATGAAGACCCAACTCGACGCCGCTCGTCTGCTGGTGTGGCGCGCGGCGTGGATGGCCGCCACGCGCACACCCTTCAGCGCGGGGGAGGGCTCGATGTCCAAGCTCTTCGCCGGTGAGACGGCCGTCAAGGTCACCGACGAGGCGATCCAGATCCTCGGCGGCTACGGCTACGTGCGTGAGTACCCCGTCGAGCGCTGGCACCGCGACGCGAAGATCTACACCATTTTCGAAGGAACTTCGGAGATTCAGCGACTCGTGATCGCGAGGGCCATCTCCGGCGTGCGCATTCAGTAGTCGAAGTCTCAAAAACAGGCAGGCCCGTACGACGACGACCTCGAGTGGTGGCGCCTGGAGACTGCGATCGTAGGAGGAATGGACCCGCTAACGAATTGGTGGGACCAACTTCGAGGTCACATTTGCGTGGTTCTTTCACGGGGTGTGACTGCTGGCCATAACGCACTCGTCTCGTACGTGGCCGCGACCGTTGTGCATGGTGAAGGTCCGAGAAATCATCAGCGAGCTGGAGCGAGCAGGCTGGGTTTCAGATCCGTCAAACCGGTAGTCATCGTCACGACAAGCACGCCATGCCCCGGCTTGGTCTGCGTGGCGGGAACGTAGGGTTCGGCGTTTAGTGGACATTTTGGTTGATACGAGTCGATATTCATCATTATCGGCCGAATTAATTGGCTGGGGGCATCCATTTCGGTGGAGTGCGGTCAGGCGAAGAAGATTTTGTGGCGTTACAGGTTCGTGATTGCGCAGCGCGGTGGTGACGACACTATGCTATGAAATATAAGAGCAGAGGAGTGATGATGACTCAGGTGGCAGCACAACTAGTGAGGACTGCTCGACGAGCCAGCGGGCTTAGTCAGCGCGCCTTGGCGGGGCGGGCACGGGTCAGTGGGTCGGCCGTCGCCGACGTTGAGCGTTCCGCGCACGACCCGGGATCGGAGTCACTCGAGCGCCTACTCGAAGCTGCGGGTCACCGGCTCTGCACGCTCCCCACCACGAGTTCTCCGGTCGCAGAATGGGCCGATTTTATCTATCGCGAACTCCGCTCGGCGCGGCGCAGTCACGCAGTGGCCTTCCGGGCACTGATTGGACTGAGCGACGAGTTGGCGGCAGCAACGCAGCCGTTGCGCGTCGCGTTGTGTGTGGCAGTACCTGCACCGTGCGGCGATGAGCGCTATGACGCGGCGATCGCCGGGCTCGTCGAGCACTACTTGAACAAGGACCGGTTACCCGTTCCCGATTGGGTTGACCAGCCCGGGCGGACCCTGGCTGAGCCGTGGCACGTGTCTCCCTACACCGACCGGTCAGAGGTTCCCCAGGCACTGGTTCGTCACGGAGTCTGGTTGGCCGAGGAGGATCTTGCCAGTGTCTGATCCACTGCTGTCACCAGACGATGTGCGCAGGGGTCTCGAGGCCCTCGTCTATGAACTCGTTGAACGCGGTGCATCAACACATATTCGAGTTGTCGGAGGGGCGGCCGTCATGATCCAGGCTGGTCGCGAGTCGCTGTCACGCGACATCGACGCGCTGTACTCGCCGTCGTCGAGCATCGACGAGGCAATTCGTTCGGTCGCGATGACGCGGCACTGGCCCACCACGTGGCTTAACGATGCCGTCAAGATGTTCGCGAGCAACTACGACGACGACAAAGACTGGGAGATTCACATCACTCGGGCGGGGGTGACGGTGAGCGTTGCAACGTGCAGGCTCCTGCTCGCCATGAAGCTGCTCGCGGCCCGGCCCCGCGACGCCGAGGATATTGCCCTCTTGATAGAGGCATGTGGCATTACCACGCGCCAAGCCGCCATCGACGTGTTCGATGACTACTACCCGACGGAGTCCATGAAGCCCCGGGCCTTGAGAATTCTCGGTGATTTGCTGCCAGCGACGAGAGCACCTGGGGCCAACTGAGCGGTGCGCGGGCCGCCGTCTTCGCGGCCCACATGGATGAGACGGCGGCGATACCCATGTCACCGGAGCATCCCTGGTTCGCCGGGGTAGTACCTCAAGGCGAGACCCCAGCGAAGCATCGGCGTCGGCAACCACTACTCAGGTGAGATCGAGACCCCCAAGATCCCTACCGCGTGACGTGCGTACTGTGGTCGACCGGAACAAGGAAGAGCCTCGCAGCAGACAAGAAGGCGTTCACCACATCGTGACTCTTCAAGAACGTCACTGCGACTCATCCGAAGACGTAACGCCGCGGCCACGAACGTGGACGTGGCGCGCGGTGCTTTGGGTAGCCTTACGAGATTTCGATCCACTAATTCGGCCGTATTTATCCCTTTGTGCCGTATATCAACCAGCATGTCCACCTACGCCGAACCCTGGGAAATTTAGGTGATGAAATCCCCAAAGGAAGCCTCGGTACCATTGTGAGACAAGCCGGGCTCGAAAGGAGACCACGATGACCGAATTCACCATCGTGATCGAGGACGCGGGTGCCAACTACGCGGCCTACGCCCCTGATGTTCCTGGCTGTATCGCCACGGGCGCGAGCGTTGCCGAGGTGACGGGAACGCTCCGAGAGGCCATTGCCGAACACGTAGAGATTCTTCGAGGTATGGGCGAAGACATCCCCGTCCCACATTCTCACGCAGCCGTGATCCACGTGGCATCGTGATCGCGCCCTGACGATGTGACTGATTCGCCTCTGCCACGAACAATCCTCTTTGATCTTTACGGAACGTTGGTGCCGGGAGGTTCACGAGTGCAGCGCGACGCTCTCGCGTTTCAGATGGCGCAAGTCTTAGACGTCGATCGATTCAAGTTCGCCCATATCGTGCGGTCAACGTTCGACGCTCGGGTTCGCGGATCAATGGGAGGACTTTCGGAGACAATTTCCGAGCTAGCGCGACGGGTCGGAGGACGCCCCACCGCCCAGCAAGTTGCGCTGGCCGCGCAACAGCGACTGACGCTCACCAGGAAGTTGCTGAGCGACACGTATTCGGCGCCGCACTTGGTCAACCTAAAGTCGCGAGGCCACCTGCTTGGCGTCGTCACGGACTGTTCAGCGGAAACGCCGATGTCGTGGATCGCAACGTGGCTGAAGGACGTGGTTGACGTCGTCGCGTTCTCGTGTGAACTCGGGGTAAGAAAACCGGCACTTCGCAAATGAGCGGGGTTCGGGAGTTGAGGTAGCGAGCAGTCGGTGGTTGGCCAAGGACGGGGGCCCTGCAAGTCTGTTGTTCCTCTTAGCCTGGATCCACCGTGAAAACGCTGATCTGAAGGGCTGACCATACGCGAAAAAAGTGTCCCCATCAGGTAGAATTGGAGTCTCTACACAACCAATTTCACCTATTCAGAAGGACACCTTTTCGA
>JAJZBX010000013.1 GCA_021846325.1 Actinomycetes bacterium
TAGTCGAGGCAGTCCTCTTCAGTCTGAAACCACGCACGGAACTCGCGCTCGGAGCGTGGATAGTCGTCGCTTGCTTTCACCATTGTTTTCGAGGCTACTTGCTGACAGTGACATGGACACCCCCATTTAACCTAGATGGCCCCTGAACGCCGAACGCTCATGTCAGATAGTCAATAGCGGAGTCGGATCTCGGGACGCTTCGTATCTGAACTTGGTCGAATGGCTGGCCCTGGCTCCCGCTCTGGTCCTAGATCGGCAGCGCGTTCGAGTCGAGAACGTCGATCGAGGCCAAACGCTCGTGGCTCATCGCCAGATTGAACAACTCCAAAAAAAAGTGGTGTTATAGTATTCAATCACTCAATTGAATAAGGACTGTATGAAGCCCCGTGAGTTCAAAGACAGCATCTTTGATCAGTTGGCGCGCGTTGGCGCGGCGTTCAGCAGCCCGAAGCGGGTAGAGATCATCGAGTTGCTGGCCCAAGGCGAGCGGACCGTTGAGTCCGTGGCCGTAGCGACGGGCATGTCGGTGGCCAACACCTCCCGGCACTTGAGCGTCCTTCGCAACAGTGGACTCGTGAATTCTCGCCGAGAAGGCCTCTACGCCTTCTACCGGATCTCCGAGGTCTCCGTCGTCACGACTTTCCAGGCTCTTCGCTCACTCGCCGAATCGAGGCTGGTCGAGGTGCGCCAACTCGCTGAGGCATTCTTCGAAGAGGTCGACGGAGCCGAGCCGATCGGGATCGAGGAGCTTCTGGTGAGGGCCGCTGCGGGTGACGTGGTGGTGATCGACGTGCGCCCCCGACTCGAGTACCGAGCCGGTCACCTGCCCGGTGCCGTCAGCATCCCACTTGATGAACTGCCGGCCCGGCTTGCCGAGATCGACGGTGACCATCGAGTTGTCGCGTACTGCCGTGGCCCCTACTGCGTGATGTCGGCTGAGGCCGTGACTCAGCTCCGCCTCGCTGGCATTGTTGCCCAGCGACTCGTCGTGGGACCGCTCGAGTGGCGTCAGGCCGGACTGCCAATCGTCTCGGGCTCCGGCGGCGATGAAGTCGTACTCGCGGCTTCGACCACCTGATCTACCAACGCATTGAAAGGCAAGCACCAATGAAGCACGTGATGATCATCAACGACCCGCCCTACGGCACTGAGAGGATGTACAACGGGCTCCGGCTTGCGACCAATCTGCTGGACAAGCACGAGGGCACCGAACTGTCGATCTTCCTCATGGGCGATGCGGCGAGTGGCGCGAAGGCGGGCCAGCAGACCCCTAACGGCTACTACAACGTCGAGCGAATGCTCAAGAACGTGACTCGGAAGGGCGGTCGGGTGCTCGTCTCTGGTGCGTGCATGGACGCGCGTGCCCTAGCCGGGGCCGACCTCCTTGAAGGTGCCACTCGCAGCACGATGGATGAGTTGGGCACACTGACCGTTGACGCCGACAAGGTGCTGGTGTTCTAGTGGCCGGCGTGGTCCACCAATCTGCACAGACGGTCGTTGTGCTAGGTGGGGGCGTCGGCGGGGTCACCACGGCGAACCGATTGCGTCGCCGCCTCGATCGGCGCCACCGCGTGGTCCTCATCGACCGAGAGCCCGACTTCAGCTTTGCCGCCTCGTACCTCTGGGTGATGGCGGGAACTCGAACGGCGCAGCAGGTGACCCGGCCGCTCAAGCGTCTCGAGCGCCGAGGGATCGAGGTGGTAGTGGGTGATGTCGAGGAGGTCGATCCGGTGCGGCGCACGGTCACCGTCGCCGATCACGTGCTCGAGGCCGATCATCTGGTGGTCTCGCTCGGCGCCGACTACGCGACTGACTCCATCGAAGGCCTCGGTGAACACGGTGAGACCTTCGCAACCCTGGGCGGTGCCGAGGCCCTCGCCCCGCGTATCGACTCCCTGGTAAAAGGTCGCGTCCTCGTGGTCACGGCTGCCCCCGTCTATCGGTGTCCGGCGGCACCCTACGAGTCGGCCTTCCTCATCGACGCCGCGCTTCGGCGCGCCGGAGTGCGTTCTAGCGTCGAGATGGCAGTCCACTCAGCGGAACCCGGGCCGATGGGCGTGGCCGGACCGAACGTCTCGGCGGCGGTCACCTCAATGCTGGCGGATCGCTCCATCGACTACCGACCGTCTCATCAGATCACGCGAGTCGAGTCTGGCCGGGCGCAGTTCGCCGACGGGGAGGTGGAACCCTTCGATCTGCTGCTTTACATGCCCCCGATCCGGTCACCCAAAGTCGTGGCAGCGTCATCGCTCGCCACGGAGTCGGGCTGGATCGAGGTCGATCGTGGGACGCTTGCCACTAGTTTTGCGGGCGTCTATGCCATTGGCGACAATGCGCAGATCCCTCTCAGCATTGGTAAGCCGCTGCCTCGCGCCGGTGTCTTCGCTCACGCCGAAGCGCTGGTCGTCGCGGACAACATCGCCTCGGCGATCAAGGGTCGGCCCGCGGACGCCCGTTTCGACGGCAACGGCGGGTGCTTCATTGAGACGGGTTTCTCGAAGGCCGGTTACGGTTCGGGCAACTTCTACGCCGAACCCTCACCGCGAGTGACAGTTCGCCCGCCCTCTCGGCGAAGTCACCTCTACAAGGTCGCATTCGAGTACAACGTGATGAGGCGGTGGCTATGAGCGACTCGGCGTCAACGTCCCCGATCTACCTGGATCACAACGCAACGACTCCGATCGCGCCGGAGGTCCTCGACGCGATGCAGCCCTACCTGACGGAGTCCTTCGGCAACCCATCGAGTGATCACCCCCTCGGTCGAGAGGCGCGACGTGCCGTGGATGTGGCCCGAGATCAGGTCGCCACGCTCATCGGCGCGTCGCCCGACGAGATCGTCTTCACGTCGGGAGGGACTGAGTCGAACCATCTGGCGATAAGGGGGGTGGCGGCTTCGACTTCGGCACGCTGTCGCCGTGTGGTCACAACACCGGTCGAGCATCCCGCGACGGCGGGAGCGTGCGCACTGCTTGAGGCGCAAGGCTGGAGCATCACTCGGCTGCCCGTTTCGCGCGATGGCTTCGTCGACGCCATCGCCGCAGCGGAGGCGATCGGGGACGATGTTGCCCTCGTGACGGTCATGTTGGCGCAGAACGAGACCGGTGCAATCATGCCGGTTGGGGAGATTGCTTCGATCGCGCGATCACACGGTGCGCTCATCCATTCAGACGGCGCCCAAGCGGTCGGGAAGATCGACGTCAACGTGGATCGCCTTGGCGTCGATCTGCTTTCGATCGCCGGTCACAAGTTCTACGCGCCCAAAGGGGTCGGTGCTCTCTACGTCCGTTCGGGCACACCGATCGATCCACTTCTGCTCGGCGGCGGACAGGAAGGAGGACTGCGTCCGGGCACCGAGAACGTTGCGGGGATCGTGGGTCTGGGTGCCGCCTCAGTGCTAGCGAGGTTGCGCGTCGCGACTGACCTGACGGTGATCGATGCTTTGCGAGAGCAGTTGTGGTCAGGTCTGGCGGGCAAGATCCCCGGACTGGTACGCCACACGCCTTCTAAGTCGTGCCTCCCCAATACGTTGTCGTTGTCGTTTCCAGGCGTTCTGGGAAGGGATGTGCTTGCTCGGGCCGATGGCGTGCTTGCCTCAACCGGATCAGCGTGCCATTCGGGTGTAGACACACCCGCCGAAACTCTCTTGGCGATGGGCGTGAGCCCGGAGATCGCCCTCGGTGCGATCCGGATCTCGCTGGGCCGCGCGAACACTCGTGCTCAGATTGAGACGGCCGTTGAGATTCTCGTCAGCGCCTTTGACATCGTGCGTCAGGATCGAACCAACCGACCGCCATCGGGCTTGTGAGTACGTTGAACTCGCTCGCGGGCGCGGACAATCTCGCCCGAGAGCGCAACGGACTTCGTCGCGACGGCGCGGGCACCGACGTACCCTTCGGCTCAGGAGGGTATGGAGATGCCTCGAGGGAGTTGGCTGGCTGGCCAGCCGAGAAGCCGAGTCGCGGTATCGAAGGCGAACCGGTCGGTCATGCCGGCTACGTAGGTCACCGAAGCGACCACCGCATCCTCTTCAGACAAGCCGCCGTCCGCGAGAAGCTCAGGCGACTCGATGAACTTCTCGACGAGTGCCTTCAACACTTTGACGACGGATTCGCCCTGAGCGAGCGACTCGGGCCGGTTGTAGACCCGCTCGTAGTTGAATGCACGCAGGTCGGCCAACGCCTCGGCGTACGAGGTGGCCATGCCGATCTGGCCCGTCGTGCTGATGCTCGTGACCAGAGCTCCAATAAGGGACCGGAGTTGTGCTGAGCGCGTGACCCCGATGACCTTGGAAACGGACAGGGGCACGTCGTCCTGGATCACGATGCCCGCGCTGATGGCGTCCTCCAGGTCATGACAGCTGTAAGCGCATCGATCGGCCCAGCTCACGACGATGCCCTCTGGCGTCGATGGTGTCGGCCGGGACCAGGAGTGGTTGCGAATGCCGTCCAGCGTCTCTTGACAGAGATTGAGGGGTCGTAGAACCACGTCTGCTCCCCATACGGCGTGGTGGTAGCCACCGGGGATGAAGAGATCGAAGGCCTCTTCGGAGGCGTGTCCCCCGGGACCGTGGCCACAGTCGTGACCCAGCGCCATAGCTTCGGTGAGTGCGACGTTGAGTCCCGTTGCCCGAGCAATGGACGTGGCCACCTGCGCTACCTCGAGCGCATGGGTCAGACGGGTCCTCTGGTGGTCAGCGGGGTAGACGAAGACCTGCGTCTTGCCGGCGAGGCGACGGAATGCGTTGGAGTGGAGGATCCGGTCGCGGTCCCTTTCAAAGCAGGTGCGCAAGGGGTCGGGTTGCTCGGCGATGACGCGATCGCCCGCTCCGCGAGCTCGCGTGGCGCCGCCGTTCGACGCCTGATCCTCGAGCTCCTCGCGCTGCTCTCTCGACAGCAGCATCGGCTCGATGCGGGGCGGCGCCGTGTCGCGGTGGGCGAAGACGAGACCCTCTTCCGCGGGGTTGCCGCGCATTGTCGATGTCCATTCACTTCGTCGATCGATCGTCATCCCAGGTTTCCTCGCTGCTCGCTGCTTACAGTGTGGCGTGGCTGGAGTTGGCGCAATCGGCGCAATTCTGCGTGGACCACGGCCAACTCGCTCCGCAGCCTGTGATTGTCCTGGGTCGTCTCCTTCAGTCGTGAGGCCAGGAGTTCGATCCGTTTTTGCTGGCTCGCGCGTCCCGCCGTTTCCACCTTAGGTACTCGTCCGGACGCCTGTCGGTCTCCTTGGGCGCGACGAGCGCGAAGAGCCTCGTAGATCTCAGGTTGGGTGTAGATCCATGAAGGTGAGACCCTCGCCGCTTTCGCGACACCTTGAATGGTGACGGGTTGGTGGAGGCGATCGGCCTCGCGTATAGCCGCAGTGACTCGTCGCAGGCACTCTTCGTGCTTGCGCCTCGCCGCCTCGCGGAGGTGGCTCGAATTGTCAGCTCGCATTCTCTCTCCTTCGGCGCCGGGGTGGTTCGACTCGGACCGGTTCGGCGGACTCCGCCCCGGTGACCCTCCGGATGATCCCGTGCAGTGCGAGCGCGTCTTGGTCGGCCTTCTCGGCTAGCCGAACGTAGCCTTCGCCGCGGGCCCTGAGTGCAACCGCCTCGGTGACAACCAGCTGTTGCTGGTACTGGCCGAGGAACTCCGCATCAGGGACGAAGAGGTCGCACGAGAGACATGGATTGGCCTGCTCACAGACCTTGCTGGGTGACATGCCGCAGTGGCCATTGGCCAGGCGCAGTGACGCCGCCTGCTCGACCCGATGGCGGCTCCACGCCGCGTCCGAGAGTCTGCCTTCAACGTCGAGTACCTCATCGGGCGTGGTGCGGGCGCCGTCGATCTTGGCCGTGGCTTCCTCCCACGCAATGCGGATGGTCTTGTCGTTCAGCCGGGCGTAGTGGGCGGTCATGGCGGGTGACGCGTGGTCCAACAAAGCCTGAACGATGTGTGCCGGAACATCGGCGTTGATGAGCCTCGTGCCGTAGGTGTGGCGGAACTGGTGACTCGTGACGTGGATCACTTTGCCTACTTCATCGATGAGATTGATGCGGTCGAACCAGTCCTGAATGGCAGAATGGTAGCCTGAGTAACTAATGGCTTTGGACCCGGTCGGATTCGCGTTCGGTGAAGGGAAGAGCTTCAGCGCGCCGACTCGCGACGAAGGGGGTCGTAAGCTCTCTCGCTTGGCGATGTCGGGGTACCTAGATCGCACAACGTCTGCCCACGTGATGAGCTCCTTCGCTAGATTCTCGCCGATCGGAACGACGGCTTCGCGTCCGATCTTCGAGTTGTAGAAGAGCAGATAGGGCTTACCGGCGCCATCCCTCGAGAGGAAGCGCCAGTGCACGAGGTGCCGAATGTCGGCGCTGCGCATCCCGGTCTCGATGTGGAGACGGGTGATCAGCCGGTACTCGCGTCGCGAGATCATCTCCAGGGCCCCAGGTGCCTCGATGGCGCGCATTGCGGACTCAGGTATGGCCCTTGGAATGAGCTCAGCTCGCCGTGGGTAGTCGTCCGGGTGCACGTGGGAGGTTGCGGGGACTTCGGGGTGCCAACCGTAGCGTTGGTTGTCACGTAGCAGCACACTCACTGCGCTAAGCATCGCCTTGCGGTGAGAGTGGCTGATGGGTTCGTTGGTCCGAGTGCTTCTGAGCGTCGACATGTCAACGAACCACTCCTCGAGAAACGCGCGGTCCATGTTCGCGAGGTCCTTCCCCGGTCGTCGTTTCGCCAATGACGCAGAAAGGTGACGCATAGCGAGTAGGTCTTTCCCAACGCCGTTCATGTCCATTCCTTTGGCAGTGAGTCGTTGTCGGCACCATCGCTTGACGAGGTCGCGGAGTCCAGGTTGGGTGATGTCGCGAAAGTCGAGGTGACGCACCCTTCCGGCGATGCCAAGACGGTGCCGGTCCCAGACATCTCGTGGGTATTCGTTGTCCCAGCCGGTGCCCTCGACGAGATCGGCCAGTGTGTCAGAGGCGAATCGCAAGAGGCCGACCGAGCCGAGCCCTCGGCTCGATCCATGCACTGCCCACCAATCCTTCCACGAATCGCGGGAAATCTCGGTCAGTGTCTCAATGCCGCTGCGACGAAGTGTGCTGAAGAACTCCATTCCCAGTGAGTACGTGAAAGAGGCAGTGTTGCGATCGTGAAGGGTCTGGAGAAGGTACTGCGATTCACGACGCAAGGTCGCGGGCAAGGTGCTGAGGTCAAAACGCGCTCGGCCAACGTCATTGAGCTGCCTAGCGAATTGGTCGGCCGGCGGCGCGCCGTTGCGGTTCCACCTGAGTAGGTGCGCTGTGCAGAAGGGTTGTCCTGGTCGCACATCGAGGTGGCAGATCGCGACGGGGCACGAATGGGTCGGCCTGCAGATGGCTGACGCCTCCTTGGATAGGGACCAGACCTCAACTGAGCTCGAGCCTCCGTGTTGTCGCCACGCGTACGCGTGGGTTCGGCAGAGAACGCTGTCCTGACCCTGACGGCAGTCCGGCACGAGACACTTCCTGGGAGCCCGCCGACCCCGGAGTTCTGCCGGCTGGGTTGCAGCCCATTCCAGCTTCTGTGCACCCTTGGGTCTGCCGGCATCGCGCCACCGGTGGTAGTGACCAATGCAGAGCGCAGAGGCCGATTCGCTGCCGACGCATCCATTGATCATGCAGTCGGGAACATGGAGAACACCGGTGAGTTCCGAGCAGTAGAAGATCTCCCGGTCGAACTCGGGGCGAAGTGCATTGCGCAAGGTGTCGCGCCACTTGGCGTACGGGTCATCTTTGAGAACTCGCAGCGTCACAGCGTCACCGCCGAGTCGTCGAGCCAACCGACCCGGTCCAGCTCGGTTCGTAAGTCTTCAACGCTGAGGTGGCCGTAGATCGATCGTGTCGTCTGGATGTCGGCGTGGCCGAGCAGTTCCGAGACGATCTCGATTCGCGCGCCGGCCTGAAGGAGTCGAGTGCTGTAGGTGTGGCGGAAGGTGTGGGGCGTGAAGTAGAACCCCACCTTTGACCGCAGACGTTTGACTAGGTCGTCAAGTGAACTGTAGGTCCAGGGCCGGCCCACGGACCCGCCAAAGAGATTGACGAAGAGGTAGTCCGAGTCGATGGAGCCGTAGTCCAGGGTCAGATAATCGATTGCCAATCGGACGTAGCGGCGACCGACTGGCACGGTTCGCTCCTTCGAACCCTTTACTCGAGCGTCGTTAGCATTGTGGCGGGGGACGATGCACAGAGATCCATGTCGCTCGTCTAGATCGTCGATGCGAAGGCCGAGCACTTCTGAAGCGCGAGCCCCGGTCTCCCACAGCGTGGCGAAGAAGAGCCGATCGCGGCGATTAGTACAGCCCTCCAGCACCTGCTGTACCTGCTCGGGGCTGAGGACGCCGGGTCTGGTCTGTGGAATTCTGACTGAGAGGGTCCTGCCGGACTTCGACCTACCTCGTGACAGGTGAGCGAGGAACGGCTGATATCGCCCTGTGCCGCTGGGGCGACCTTGACGCAGTTGGCTCAGTAGGGGGAGTACCCTGGCGTCGCGCAGACCGAGAAACTCGTAGAACGATACAACGGCCGACAGCTTTCTCGAGACCGTGGCGGGTGCCATGTGCGGCGTTGCGTCGATTGGAGTGACCGTCCGCCCGCCGCCGCGTAGCGCACGGGGTAGTCTCAGCCAAGTCATCCACTGCGCAAGGTCGTCTACATCGACCTCCATTGGAGGGATTCCCCGCTGTTCGAGGAATGTCCAGAAGTCCCGAAGGTCGAAAGCGTAGGACCGCACCGTGTTCGGCGAGGAGTTTCGGGCCGTCAGGTACGCCAGGTACTGGTCCACGGGTTCAATCGGCATTCCGACGCTGTCTACGACCGCGTAGGAATCGATTCCGTCCGGCTCGATCAATTTCTGAACTCTCATCCTGTCTCCGTTCTGGAGACCCAAGGTAAGGGTTGGGTGTGACACGACTAGAGGTACCTCTGGCCTCCTTCTGCTGGTTCTGGAGACTTCGACCAATTCCTCTAGATAACCGCCCAGCTTACGACTTCACCCTCGGCGCTGGCCGGCGCCGGGCGGCTCCACGAGTGGTTGCGGATGCCGTCGAGGGTCTCGGCGCAGAGGTTGAGCGACGCGAGCGAGACGTCGGCGCCCCAGGTCGCGTGGTCGAAGCCACCGTCGACGAAGGGGTCGAGGGCCTCCTCGCTGGCGTGGCCACCGGGGCCGTGGCCGCAGTCGTGACCGAGGGCGATCGCCTCGGTGAGCGCGACGTTCAGTCCGAGGGGCCGCGCGACGCCGACCGCCACCTGGGCGACCTCGAGGGCGTGGGTGAGCCGCGTGCGCATGTGATCCTCGGGAAAGACGAAGACCTGCGTCTTGCCGGCCAGGCGGCGAAAGGCGTTGGCGTGCAGGATCCGGTCCCGGTCGCGCTCGAAGCAGGTGCGAAACCGGTCGGGCTCTTCGTCGCGGGCTCGGTTGCCGCCGCCGCGGGCGTGTGTCGCCCCGGGGGCGAGCCCATTGTCGCGCGCCTCGCGATCCAAGAGCGCGCCGGGCTCGAGTCGCACCACGGAGTCGCGGTGCGCGAGGGTCGGCTCGTCGGGTGATCCCCGAAAGCCGTCCATGGTCGCGGCCCACTGGTGGTGTCGCGCGGATGGGACGTCGGCCATATCCCATTGTGGCCCAAGCCCGTAACATGGTGGCAACGACGGAGGAACCATGGACATCAAGATTGGCATCGTGCAGTCGATGCGCGAGCTCGAGGTCGAACTGCCCGACGACGCCGACCGTGACCAGATCACCAACCTGGTCGAGTCGGCGCTCGAGGGCGACCAGGTGCTCTGGCTCACCGACCGCAAGGGCCGCCGTCTCGGGGTGCCGGCCGCTCGCATCGCCTACGTCGAGTTCGGCACGCCGGTGGATCGCGTGGTCGGCTTCGGCGCCAGCTGACGTGATCGACTACCACCTGCACCTGTGGCCCCACGAGGAGTCATCGGTCTGGTACCGACTCGACCAGATTGCTCAGTACTGTGAGCGCGCCGCCGCGGCCGGCGTGAGCGAACTCGCGCTGACCGAGCACTCGAACCGCTTCGTCGACGTGATGTCGCTGGTTGGCCCCTTCTGGGAGCGCTACGGCCACGAGCCAACGAGCCGGGTGATGGCTGACTACATGGCCTTTACGGCGCGCAACTCGCTCGACGCGTACGTGACGCTCGCCCAGCGCGCCAAGGACGAGGGCCTGCCCGTCAAGATCGGTCTGGAAGTGGACTACTACCGCGACCAGATGGACGTGGTGAGCGAGCTGCTCGCCCAGTACCCCTTTGATGTCCTGATCGGCTCGGTGCACTGGCTGGGCAGCTGGGAGTTCGACGACACCGACAGTCCCGTCCCGATGCACGAGTGGACGTTGCGCGACGTCGACCAGTGCTGGGCCGACTACGCCGTCGCAATCGAGGAGCTGGCCGCGTCACGCGCGGTCGACGTGCTCGCGCACCCGGACCTGATCAAGGTGGCGGGGTATCTCGCGAGCAATCCGGCCTACTACTGGGACGCCATGGCTGACGCCGCGGCCGCGGCCGACGTCTCGGTCGAGTGCAGCTCGGCCGGCTGGGTCAAGCCAATCGGTGAGCAGTACCCGGCCGAGGGATTCCTCGACCGCCTGGTCGCGCGGGGCGTGAGCTTCACGACCGCGAGCGACGCCCATCGCCTCGAGCGCGTCGGTGATCGGGTCGGCGATCTCGCTGACCTGCTCGAGGCGCGCGGGGTGACCACCCTGGCCGCCTACACCCGACGCCAACGGGTTAACGTACCGCTGCGCGGGCGCTGATGGCGACGCTCGCCGAGCTCGCCGCGTCGCGCACCGCGCTCGGTGAGCCGGCGGTCGATCACCTGTTGCGCCTCACGGCGTCGTGGTCGTTGCTGGCCGACCTCTCGTTTTCCGACATGGTACTGATGACACCCGTCGCCGACGACGCGGCGGGCGCCTACGTGGTCCTCGGCCAGATCCGACCGAACAACCGCTCGACGATGCTCAACGAGGACCTCGTCGGCTCGGTCCACGTCGCGAGCGAGTGGCCCTTCGTCGCGCGCGCCCTCGCCCAGGGCGAGCGCGTCGTCGTCGACACGCGCCTCGGCTTCGTCGACGAGCCGGTACTGGTGTGGGCGATCCCGGTGCGCTTCGCCGATCGAGTGATCGCCGTGCTCGTTCGGCTCCAGGGGCCCCTGCGGGGCCCCTCGTCGCTCTACGAGCAGGCCTACCTGTCGATCTTCGTGCGGCTCTGCGACATGGTGGGCGAGGCCACGTTCCCGTTTCGCGAAGAGGAGGTGGCCGGTCCCGGCATGCCGCGCGTCGGTGACGGGATCATCCTGCTCCAGGGCGACGGCCGGGTGGAGTTCGCCACGCCCAACGCCACCAACGCCCTGCACCGACTCGGGATCTACAGCGCGGTCGAGGGCCACACGCTCGCCGAGCTCGGCCATCGCGTTCGCGCCATCGAGCGGGCTCTCGCCTTCGCCCTACCTACCATGGAAGAGGTCGATCGCGGCCACGACGTCGCGATCCTCTTCCACTGCGTCCCGCTGGTGGCGCGCGATCGCGTCACCGGGGTCGTCGTGCTGCTGCGCGACGTATCAGACCTGCGCCAGCTGAACCGCGTGGTGCTGCACAAGGAGGCCGCGGTGCGCGAGGTGCACCACCGCGTCAAGAACAACCTGCAGACGATCTCGTCGCTGCTTCGCCTCCAGGCCCGTCGCAGCGACGAGATCGAGACGCGTACGGCGCTGCTCGAAGCCGAGCGGCGCGTGCGCTCGATTGCCGTGGTGCACGAGGTGCTCTCGCGCGAGCCGGGCGAGGACGTGGTCTTTGACGAGATCGTGCGCTCGCTGGTGCTGCTCGTGGAGGACACGGTGCTCGCCTTGCACCCGGTCGAGATAGTCGTCAACGGTGACCTCGGGGTCCTGCCCACCGACGTGGCGACCCCGCTCGCGGTCGCCTTGGCCGAACTGCTGACCAACGCCGTAGAACACGCCTTCACCCAGTTCGCCACGCACCACCAGCACGTCGGCGTCGTGACCCTCAACCTCTACCGGCGAGGCGCCGAGGCCGTCGCGGAGATCCGCGACAACGGACGGGGGCTGGGCGAGGACTTCTCCCTCGAGGTGCCCACGAGTCTCGGGCTCTCGATCGTACGTGACCTCATCAGGGCCCAGCTGCACGGAACGATCGAGATGAGCACGGTGCCCTACGCGGCCGGCGGCGGCACGTTCGTGCGCGTCGTCATCCCACTGCCGTCGCGCCGCTGAGCGAGACGCTCTAGGACCTCGGTCGGTAGTCTTCGGGTATGGCTCCCGACGAGCTCGTGAACGTGATCGTGGCCGACAACCCCCAGTTGCGCGACGGGTCCGCTCGCTCGCTGTTGCTCGGGGCCGCGATCCGCCGGCTGATCGACGGCGATGAGGCGTCGATACGCGTGCTCGACATCAGCAACGAGATCTCGATGAGCCCGAGCGTCATCTACTCGAACTTCGACTCGCGTCAGGGACTCATCGACGCCGCCTACCTCGAGATCTATCGCAGCGTCACCGCGGCGTCCTACCGCGTCATCGACGAGATCGCCTCGAGCGCGGACTCGACCGCGTTGGCCGTGCGATGGTCGCCCGGCTTTGACACCGACGAGCGCCTCCATCGCGATGCCGTGCGACGCCGCGTTCGCCTGCGCGTGCTCGCGGCGGCGATCACCCGGCGTCGACTCCAGCGCGACGTGGTGCGCGAGCGCGAGGCGTATCAGGCGTCGTTGACGTCGATGTTCGCCGACCTGCAGCGGCGCGGGGTACTGGTGACCACGCTGAGCGCGAGGCAACTGGCCGTCGTGCACGAGGGGCTGGACCTGGTGCGCGCGATCGACGAGACGATGCCGACGCCGCTGTCGGCTGACGAGTGGAACGAGGTCAAGCGCGTCGTGTTCGAAGTGAACGCGACACAACCCTGATCAGTGTGCGCTGTTGCGCCGCCGTGCGGCGAGCCACTGCTTGCGCAGCTTGCGCCGCTCGTCCTCGGTCGTGCCGCCCCAGACGCCGGACTCCTGATTCGTCGCCAGCGCGAACTCCAGGCAGGCCTTCTGAGCATCGCACTTGTCGCAGACCCGCTTGGCCGACTCGATCTGGTCGGTGGCCATGCCGGTCGTGCCGACCGGAAAGAAGAGCTCGGGCTCGGTGTCACGGCAGGCGGCCTGGGAGCGCCAGTCCGCGTCATCCCAGGCGTGGGTACGGTTCCACATCAACGACATCGCAGGTTCCTTCACTGGGGCACCGTGGATAAGGGGGGACACGGGACCGAGGGTCAATTTTAGATGACGGATCCCCGAAAAACAAGGGTACGAGACCGATGCCCGGCTAATAACTCCCTAAAAGTCGCGCCCGCGAACGAGCCGGCTGGCAAACTACGGCGATGACCGCCGTCTTCGCGCATCGGGGCCTGCACGCGAGGGCGCGCGAGAACACCCTGGCGGCCTTTTCGGGTGCCGTAGCGCTCGGCGTCGACGGCGTCGAGCTCGACGTACGACGCTGTTCCGACGGCGAGCTCGTGGTGCACCACGACCCGCGTATCGACGGTCGCGCGATCGCCGAGCAGACCAAGGCGGAGCTGCCCGCCTACGTCCCGTCGCTCGCGGCCGCCCTCGCCGCCTGCGCGGGCCGGCGCGTCAACGTCGAGGTGAAGAACCTGCTCGACGCGCTCGAGGCGAGTTACGACGCCTCGGGGGACTTCGCGCGCGAGGTGGTTCGCACCGTCGAGGCCGCGGGCCGGGCCAACGACGTCATCTACTCGAGTTTCGACCTGGCGACCTGCGAGGTCCTCGCCGACGCCGGCTCCTCGCCGGTGGGCTGGCTGCTCGACCTCGACGTCGAGCCCGCCGGGGCCATCGTTCGCGCCGCGGCGGCGGGGCTCGACGCGATCAACCCGTACGTCGGGGTCGTTGACGCGGCCCTGGTCGAGCGGGCCCGCGGCGTCGGCCTCGCGCTCAATGTCTGGACGGTCAACGCGCGCGAAGACCTCGTAGCCATGTTGGCGCTGGGGGTCGACGTGGTGATCACCGACGAGCCGGCGCTCGCCATGGCGTTACGGGACCAAGGGCCCGACGGGGCGCGTGGGGCGATGGCCTAGATTAGGACCCATGAACGTTGTCGTGTGTGTGAAGCAGATCCCCGACCCGGCCGCGCCCCAGTCGCTCGACGCGGCGTACAACCTCAATCGCTCGGGCAAGCTCATCTTGGACGAGGCCGATACCTACGGCGTGGAAATGGCCCTGCAGTTGGTCGAGCGCGCCGGCGGCGGTGAGGTGACCGTTGTCTCCATGGGCTCAGCCGCCGACGTCTCGGGCCTGCGCAACGCACTGGCGATGGGTGCCTCTAAGGCCATCGTGGTCAGTGACGACGCCCTACGCGGCACCGACGCGCTCGGCACGGCCAAGGTCCTGGCCGCGGCGATCGCGCCCGTGGCGCCCGATCTCGTGCTCGCGGCGACCGAGTCGTCGGACGGCTACACCGGGACCGTGCCGGTTCAGCTGGCCGAGCTGCTCGACATGCCGTCGATCACCTTCGCCAAGTCGGTGGCGGTCGAGGGGTCCAACGTCACCGTGCAGCGTCAGACCGAAGCCGGCTACGACGAGGTGAGCGCCCCGTTGCCGGCGGTGGTGACCGTGACCGCGGGCGTCGTCGAGCCGCGCTACGCCTCCTTCAAGGGGATCATGGCGGCCAAGTCCAAGCCGCTCGAGGTGCTGAGCGTGGCCGACCTCGGGCTAGCCGCACAGGTTGGCCCCGCCGGTGCTCGCCAGGCGATCACGTCGGTCGTCGCCGCCGAGGCCCGCCAGGCCGGTGCGAAGTACGTCGACGACGGCGAGGGCGCCGCCAAGATCGTCGCCTTTCTCGAATCCATCAAGGTCCTCTAGGAGCGTTATGACAACGTCAAACATCTGGGTGGTCGTCGAGCCCGTCAATGGTTCTCTCAGTGCCACCTCGCTCGAGTTGCTCAGCCAAGCGCGCACGCTCGCCGGTTCGGTGTCGGCGATCACCTGGGGCGGCGCAGCGCACGCGGCCCAGGCCGGCGAGTACGGGGCGAGCACGCTGTACGACGTGGGGGACCTCGCCGGCGCACTGCCCGGTGCCTCGGTCGCGCGCGCCATCGCCGGCCTCGTCGCGGCCGGTATCCCCGACGCGATCCTTATTCCCGCCAGCTACGACGGCCGCGACATCGCGGCGCGGCTCTCGGCGCTGGTGGACCGACCGGTCCTCACCAACGTCTCCGGGCTCGCCGACGAGGACGGCCTGGTCACCGAACATCAGGTATTCGGTGGCACCCAGGTGGTGCGGGCCCGCTTCACCGGCGAGGGTCCCGGCCTCGTGGTCGTGCGCGCGAAGTCCTTTATCGCCGAGCCCTCGGGTGGTCCCGCGGCGAGCGTGGTCGCGGCACCGGTCGGCGAGACCGGCCGCACCGCGACGGCGCGGGTCACGGCATCGCACGTTGAAGAGCGCGTGGGCCCCAAGCTCGAAGAGGCGCCGGTCGTCGTCTCGGGCGGCCGCGGTCTCGGCGAGGCCGGTCAGTACGCCCTGGTCGAAGAGGCGGCCCGGCTGCTCAACGGCGCCGCCGGCGCCAGTCGCGCGATCGTCGACGCGGGCTGGGTTGCGTACTCCCACCAGGTCGGCCAGACCGGCAAGACCGTCAAGCCAACCGTGTACATCGCCTGCGGCATCTCTGGGGCGACCCAACACATGGTGGGCATGAAGGGCTCTAAGAACATCGTGGCGATCAACAAGGATCCCGACGCACCAATTTTCCAGATCGCCGACCTGGGCATCGTCGGCGACGTCCGCACGGTTCTTCCCTCCCTGATCGAAGCGCTAAAAGCGCGAGCGTCGTAGTCACGCGGTCCACGTCGACGGTCCGGCTCGGTCTCGCGCCAACGTAGGCTGCGTGGTCGTGGGCTCAGGCGAGGTGGAGGGACTGACGAGTCGGCGCTGGCTGATTCTGGTGGTCCTCGGTGTTACCCAGTTGATGGTGGCGCTCGATGCGACGGTGATCAACATCGCGCTGCCGCGCGCGCAGCTGGCGCTGCACTTCAGCGCGGCCGATCGACAGTGGCCGATCACGGCCTACGCCCTCGCCTTTGGCTCGCTGCTCTTGCTCGGGGGACGGCTCGGCGACCTCTGGGGGCGTCGAACGGCCCTAGTGGTTGGCCTGGTGGGCTTCGCCGGGGCGAGCGCCGTCGGGGGCGCGGCGACGTCCTTCGCGGTGCTGGTGGGGGCTCGCGCGGTCCAGGGCGCCTTTGGCGCGATCCTCGCGCCGGCGGCGCTTGCCGCGTTGACAACGACCTTTACCGACCAGCGCGAGCGCGCCCGCGCCTTTTCGATCTACGGCGCGCTGGCCGGGTCCGGTGCCGCGGTCGGCCTGATCCTGGGCGGCGCGCTGACCCAGTGGGCGTCGTGGCGATGGTGCCTCTTTATCAACCTGGTCTTCGCCGCCGTCGCGATCGCCGGGGTGATCCCGCTGATCGAGTCGAACCGGCGCGAACACCACGCGCACCTCGACGTGGTGGGCACCGTGCTCGCCAGTGGCGGCCTCTTCGCGATCGTCTACGGACTCGCCAACGCGGTGACGTCGAGTTGGGGCGACTCGCTCACCTGGGCCAGTCTGGTGGCGGGACTCGTGCTGTTGGTGGCTTTCGTGGGCTGGCAACGACGTAGCCGCTACCCGTTGTTGCCACTGCGCATCGTGCTCGAACGCACTCGGGGCGGCTCCTTCGTCGCGCTCTTCATCACGGCGATCGGCATCTTCGGGGTCTCACTCTTTCTCGCGTACTACCTGCAGAACTCGCTCGGCTACTCGCCGTTGCGCACCGGGATCGCCTTCTTGCCCATGGTGGCGGCCCTCGCTGTCTCGGCGACGCTTGCCAGTGCGCGACTGCTCGCTATCTCGGGTCCCCGGCCGCTCGTGCCGGCCGGCATGCTGCTCAGCGCACTCGGCATGATCCTCTTCACTCGGCTCTCGGTCCAAGCCAACTACTTCGAGAACGTGCTGCCCGGCCTGGTCGTGCTCGGGCTCGGGCTCGGGCTCATCTTCGCGCCGGCGACGGCGTCGGCGACCGCCGCCGTGGTCGCGGCCGACGCCGGGGCCGCCTCGGCGACGGTGAACTCAGCCCAACAGATCGGGGGCTCGGTCGGCGTGGCGCTGCTCAACACCATCGCCGTGTCGGTGACCAGTCGCGCGATGAGCCACGCGACCGGCTCGTCGGCGGCGACGTTGGCGGCAGCGACCCTGCACGGCTACGCCGTCGCCTTCTGGTGGGCGGCCGGATTCTTCCTGGTCGGTGGCCTGGCCACGCTCATCCTGCTTGAGTCGGGCGCCGTGGAGCTGGCCGACGGCGTCGGCGCCTCCTGAACCCGCGGTCTCGCTGACGCTGCTCATCAGCTAAGCGCGTAGACGACCTTCACCGTGACCGAGACCGACTGGGTTCCCGGGCGCACCGGCACCGCGGACGTGGCTTTGACCGCGCCGTACATGAAGGTCCCCGGGTAGATGACGGGCTGGCTGTTCTCCTCATCGACCAGGCTCGTCACGGACCCGAGCGTGGCGCCGGCCGCGCGGGCGAGCTGGGTGGCCGCGGTGTGGGCGTTGGTGACCGCCTTGGCGCGCGCGGCGGCGAGCACGGTCGACTGGTTGGTGATCGAGTACGTGATGCCCGAGAGCTGGGCGGCGTTGCCCGCGGCCGTGACCGCAGCCCCGATCATCGCCCCGGTGCGTGCGAGGCGGTGTGAGGTAACCGTGAGCTCGTCGTAGACGCTGTAGCCGGTGATGACGCCTTGATTGTTGGTCGTTGACGAGACGTTGAGGCCCGAGGTCGCGATGCCCGCCTTCGTCGCACCGTGGGCGAGCAACGCCGCCTCGACGGCGCGCGTACGCGCGTTATTCGCAGCGAGCGCCGAGGCGGTCGAAGTTCCCGTCGTCGACACGGCGATCTGGAAGGAGACCGTGTCCGGCGAGCCCGTGGCGGTTCCCGAACCCGTCACCGTGATCGTGCCCGAACTGCTACGTCGGTGTCCGATGGCGATACCGCCAACCAGGGCGACGACCAGAACGACGACGAGACCGGCCGTGAGCGAGAGTCGACGATTTGAAGCTGCGGGCATACTTCCTCCTGTGATAGTTGTGAGATCTGCCTGGTACGTGTCCAGCGCGCGCGGGGAATTACGCGGTAACGAGGCTCCAGCCCTCGCGAGGTCGCCGACTGGATCACCTGGCCGGACCCGAACAGCCGAATCCGATTTCGAAATCGTGTTCAAGAAGATCACCTTGTCCGACCCACGATCGCGAAGTACGATCGGCACGGAACGCAGTGACTGCGTACGTCGGCAGCGACGTTTAGTTGTCGTTATCTTGACGAATAACTTGCACTGTCGACTCAGTAAATACTCCATCGTCTCGTCATTGACGGTGCGCAAAGACACTATGTGTGACTGAGAAAATAGACGACAATCGCGCTCACGTCACGCGTCCACAATGAACTACAACATCACAAGTATCGAACATAATTTAGATTTGACAATCTATCCATAACGTGGGATGCTCCCTTTCAACTCGCAAGGGCGGAGAGGTTGAGGGGGGTGGCGTTACATCCACGCGTGAGGATGACCTGTACGACAGTGCCGGTCGCGTACGACGAATAGCACTATGAGTAACCGGGTAAATAGGCGGTTAACCACTGCTTGTAGATGTTGTGCTCGTGGTGCACGCGCGGCGTCAATAAGCGTCGGTAACGCGCAAGATTGAGAACGAAATGAAATCGGTCCGGCGTGTCATGCGCTATGAAAACCGATGCACAGGTGTTGTGGCCAACGCGAGGTGGCAGTTACTGCCACCGTGCGCAGTCCACATCAAAGAGAAGCTCCCGTTGGGAACGTCTCACAATAAAAAAGGGTGACGTGTTGAATCGCGGGTCATATTTGGTCGCCGGACCCGCGAGGAGCGAATGGCGAACCCGACTCCCGAACAGCATGGACCACGTGTCCAATTAACGGAGGAGAAAGCAATGCATCGTTTTATGGTACCCAAGATCGTGGGGGCGGTGGTACTGCTGTCAGCGCTAGGCGGTGGCACGGCGTGGGCCTTTACGGCGAGTAACACCGTTGGTCAGACGTACGCCGGCGAAGGTGTGGGAGCGGTATCGGGCTACACCGTTTCCAATGTCCACTACCAGTTGACGGCGATAGACAGTTACTCACTGGGCAGCAATGCCGACATCTCTGGCGTGACGTTCACGTTAGATCACCAGGCTCAGTCAGTTGGCTACGCGCTGTATGACGGATCGAAGGCTGTTGGTGGCGGAGGAAGCAGCCCCGTGTGCACCACGAGTAACAGCGGTTGGACCTGGACGTGTACCGCGTCCTCAAATGGGTACGCACCAATCAACCAAGTCACCTATCTCGACGTTACGGCGGCTCAGTAGGGAGTTCATCGGAGAGTATGCCGGAGGGGCTTACGCCTCTCCGGCATACTCGCTGTGAGGGGTGATGGAGGCAAAGCGAATACCTACGTGGCGCTGGTCACGAGTAGCGATTTCGACGGTGTTGGTAGCCGCCCTGGGTTTGTTCTGGTTCACGATGGCCCCAACCAGCATGGGGGGCGACGCCATCTACGTCGTCACGTCGGGCATTAGCATGGAGCCCCACTTCCACACCGGTGATCTAGCCATTCTGCGGCCAGCGGGCTCGTATCATGTCGGCGAGATCGTCGGGTACCTCTCACCTCGAATTGGCATTGTGCTTCACCGCATCATTGGTGTAGTCGGGGGCCGCTTCTTGATGAAAGGTGACAACAATAACTTCGTCGACAGCTTTCATCCACTACCGAGTGACGTGGTAGGCAGGCTGTGGTTACACGTACCAAAGCTCGGACAGCTGTTCAATGACCCTCGATATCGAAAGGCCGGTGTGGCGGTGACTGTGGTGGCGATGGCGGGGACTATTGGCATCCCGGCACAACGCGAGCGTCGACGCCGACGCATCAAGCTTCGGCGAGGTGAGGACACGCCGGGCACGCCAAATCGTCCACGCCGTTCTGCTCGCTACGACGAAAGGGGAAATGCCCGGCTCGCCGTACTCGGTGCGACCGGCCAGCTGGTCGCTTCCGTGATCGCTCTTGTCGCGCTGGCCGCCCTCGTTCTCGGCGCGTTCGCCTTCTCGCGGGCAACCACCTCCACCTCCTCAGTTCGACTGACGTATCAGCAGCTGGGCCAGTGGAGTTATCGTGCCGTCGCCACGGGTGACGTCTACGCGGGCGGTGCCGCGACGACCGGCCAGCCCGTCTTTTATAACGTCGCACCGGCGATGACGGTCGGTTTCTCGTATCAGTTGACAGCGTCGGCCCCGTTGCACGTCGCTGGTCAGGCGCAACTCGCCGCCGTCATCTCGAGTCCGGATGGTTGGACGCACGACTTGCCGATGGGCCCTGCCGTGCCACTCGCCGCGGGCGCCGCTCGTCTCGTGGGCACCGTGAATCTGACGGCCATTCGACAGTATCTCGATGCGGTCGCGGCCCAAACTGGACAGTTGAAGGCGGCGGCGGGCCCGTACACGCTGACGTTGCAACCGACAGTTGTTGTTTCGGGTTCGCTCGGCAACACGCCACTCAAGCAGTTACGGTTTGGTCCACCGCTCGCGTTTTCACTGCAGAGCAACGAGGCCGTGGTGTACCTGGGCCCCGGGGGCTCATCGATGCCGTTGGCCAAGATCCTTCGACCTATCGCCCTCGGCGGCGTCAGCGTACCCGTCACGACATCGGCGAGCGTTGCCATTTTCGGGCTTCACCCCAGTGTGGCGGCGTCGCGAGTGCTCGCGCTGTGGCTCCTGCTCGCCTGTCTACTCGGATCACTGGTGCTCGTTCTGCTGTGGCGTACGGCCAGGCGAGCGCCCGACATCGAGCGAATTGAGGCTCGCTACGGCTCGCTCATGGTGGCGGTGGAGCGTCCGTCGTCACTCGTCGACGTGGGGAGCGTGCGAGTCGCGCGTATGGAGGACCTCGTAAAAATCGCGGAATACCAGGGTCGAATGATCTTTCACTGCGAGGGGGAGTCCGGACATGACTACTTCGTTCGCGACCCGACGTCCACCTACCTGTTCACGCTGGTGAACCACTCTCACAACCCCGAATCGATGGCGGTGGCCACGACGAGTGCCGACACCGAAGGTCACTCACCAGGGGGGCAATAGTGCGAACGAAAACCGTGTCCGTTCTGTCGGCGGCAGTCATCGCCGCGGTGGTGATTGGCGGCGTCCTCTCCGCCTACACGGCCAACAACGTCGTGCCGACCAGTTACGCGGGCCAGACGCGCGTCGCCGTCAACATCACGGTTCCCCAGGGTCTCATTCAGCGCCATCCGTTTGGTAAGACCGTGACGCCAATCCAGTCGGGAGAGTTCAGTGATCGGCTCAAGGTGGTAGGGGCCAACGCCGACGTCACGTACGTCGTCACGTCGGCGAACTCCAACCTGTACGTGACGAGCGATGGTGAGATCTACACCACTGATGGGCCGCTCGCCGTCGGCACGTACACCGTGTCGGGGACCGACTCCAAAGGTGCGAACGAATCGGGCGTCTGGTCGTACACGTTGACTGTTACCAGTGCAGTTGGCAACGCCAGTTCGGGTTGATCGGCACCTTTCGCCCGTCGGGTGGCGAGCCGTATCGACTGCGACGAGCGATCGCCGCACGACCTTGCGAATGGAAACCGAGCGGCGTCGCTGATTGGCGGCGCGACTTTCGCGGGGACGATCGTTTCTGTGGCGATGATGGCTTGTCCACGACGACGATGTCGAAGGCACCATCGATGCAGTTCGAGGACGTCCTCGGCGACCTTTGGTGGTTCGTCAAACCGTTGTGGCCCTACGTCGCATCGAGCGAAGGTGCACGTGACGTGACTCGACGCAGTACGCCGATTGACTTTGATGATGGCGCCAACTCGTTCGGTCCAAGGTCAGATGAGCGGCCACGGGTAGGGCGGCCAGTCGCGGTCCTCGTCGGGGGTCGGGTACGCGCTTGATTCCACGAGGGCTCGGGCGCGCTCGAGGGTCAGGGCAACCTCGTGGGGTTTTAGCCACGTCGCGAGCGTGCGTGCGTCGCTGCGCGCGAATCGCTCGACGCGCTCGAGCAGGGTCGGCTCGAGCGCGAGGCCGGCGTACTCCCAGATCACCGTGCGTAGTTTGTCCTGGTCGTGAAAGCAGAGGCCGTTGTCGATCGCCCAGCACCGACTCCCGTCGTAGAGGACGTGGCCCGCTTTGCGGTCGGCGTTGTTCGCGATGACGTCAAAGGCGGCGAGGCGGGCAAACCAGTGGTCGAACTCGGGCCGGTCGCGCAGCGTGAAGTAGTGCTCGTCGTGGGCGTCCTCGACCCACCACTGGAGCGACCCCGGACCAAAGGGTCCATCGGCACGTCCGACGGTCGTTGGCACGAGGTCGGTCCCGAGCGCGGCGTCGAGCTCGTAGGCGGCGACCTCTCGGCGCCACAGTCCGTCGGGGAAGTCCCACAGGGGGCGCTCGCCGGCCTCGGCCTTGTAGCAGGCCCGCGCCTCGAGCCCGTCGAGGGTCACGGTGACGAGCAGCGCCTGGTTCGATGACCCGGCGACCCGACCCTCGACGGTGATGGCCCCGTTGGTGAGCAGATCGCGCTGGTGCGGGCGCCCCACGGTTAGCTGATCGGCGCGCGGTGGCCGTTGGTTCGCGGACAGTCGTGGCCGCGCGGGTCGAGCGGCCCTCCGCAGAGTGGGCACGGCGGCCGACCGGCTTCGACGAGTCGGGCGATGGCAATGGCCAAGCCGCCCGCCGACTCCTTGGTCAGGGTCAGTTCGAGGACGTCGTCGCCCTCACGGGCCTCGATGGTGACTTCGATCGAGTCGGTCGCCTCATCGAGTGCGACGGTAATGTCACCGGCGTCAAGATCTGACTCGTACTCGGTCTCCAGATCGAAGTCGTCGCGCAGGTGTCCCGGGCGACCCATCGTGTCGAGGACCTGGGCGATCCAGTCGGCCAGCGCGGCGAGCTGCTGCTTCTCGCACTTGACGACCACGAGTCGTCGACCCTGACGCGCCTGCAGCAGGAAGCGTCGTTGACCGACTTCGCCGTGCGTACCGACCATGACGCGGTCGGGTCGCTCGAAGTGGAAGTTCACGACGCCACCAGGTCGCCCAGCGACGAGGTCGAGTTCACGCAGAGCACGACGGGCTGATCGCTAAAGGACAGCGCGCTCACCGAGCACGTGGAGATCACGGTGCGCTGGAAGAGGTCGAGGGGGACGCCCTGGGCGAAGGTGACGGCGGCCTTGATCGGGTCGGCGTGGCTCACCAGCACGATGGTCCCCCCGCGGTGGCGCGCGACGAGTCGCTCGATCGTGGACCAGACGCGCGCCTGCATCGCGGCGAAGGACTCGCCGTCGGGGAAGGTGAAGGTGCTCGGCGCGTGCTGGACCTGTCGCCACTCGCGCGTGCGACGTAAGCGCCCGAGCGACGCCCCGGTCCAGGCGCCAAAGTCGCACTCGAGCAGCCCACGCTCGATGCGCGTTCGCAAGTCCAGGGCGCGCGCGATCGGGGCCGCCGTCTCGCGAGCGCGCTCGAGCGGTGAGCTGTAGAGGGCCTGGGGCGCCCTCGAGAGGCCCCCAAGTCGTTCGGCGACGCGCTCGGCCTGCGCGCGTCCGCGCTCGGACAGGTGTAGGCCCGCGGCCCGTCCGGGCAGGATCGCCCCGGTGGTCGCGGTCTGGCCGTGGCGCACCAGCAGCAGCGTGGTCGCTCGGTTACTCACGAGGACCGCACTGGTATGCGCCCGGGCTTGGGGTCCGCGCCGTCGGGCCAGCGTCGCCGTGAGACCCGCGCCAGCTTGTGCAGCAGGGCCACGGCGCCGGGATCGTCGTCGCCCGGTCTTGTCTCGATGCGTTCGGCCTCGAGCAGCGCTTGGACGAGGGTGCGGCCGAGGTCGGTACGCACGATGAGTAGCGTCCAGTCCCCGAAGGCGCCGATGCCGCCGGCCGAGATGTCGGCGTGCTCGGCCGCGAAGTCGGGACACTGTGTGCAGCCCTCGCGCGTGAACTCGTGGGCTTCCTTCAGCGGCACCTCGTGGTAGGCGCCGTCGGTCGTCCAGATCTGGAAGACGCCCTTGATATTCATCTTGGCGATCGACGATCGCGCGATGGCGTAGCGTCGCTCGAACAGATCCTCGAAGATCGCGTCGTCGAAGGTCTTTGAGCAGAGCAGGCCGATGGTCAGGCTCAGCCGACGGGCGACCTTGCCCGCCTTGCGCGCCTGCATGACCCCCGGTGCCGACGCCATGCAGCCCATCCCCACCAGCGCAATGCGCTCGGCCCCTGAGTCCGCGGCGGCCCGGTAGGCGAGCAGATTCGCGCTGTAGGTGTAGCGCGAGCCGGCGGTGGCGAGCACCTCGGCTCGAGTCCGTACGACCGCCGGCGTCGCGCGCCACGTCAAGCCGTCACCCTCGAGGGCGCTCACGAGCGCGGCGTCGATGAGCTTGTGCTCGAGCGCGTAGAGCAGGATCGCCGAGACGACGCCACCGTCTTGGCCAACGCCGGCCACCTCGGGGTCGCGCGCCCGCGCGAGCAGGACGTCGCCGACGCCGTAGACCTCATCCTCGGTACGCTCGCGGCCGACCCGGTGCACGTCGATCTCGGGCTCCCAGGAGCGAAAGCGCGGGCAGGCTCGCGTGCAACTCGTGCAGCCCTTGACCCCGTGGGTGCAGTCCTCACGACCACCGTCGATGTCGAGGTGCCACGGCCGGTAGCGCCCGTGCTGGTCGTCGTAATCGAGCACGTCGTGAGGACAGGCGATCACGCACGCGGCGCACCCCGTGCACAGGCCCGAGGTCACCACCTCGCTGAACAGTTCGCGCCACTGTGGCTTGTCGGGCATTGCTCAATCGTAGTGAGTGACATGGCGCCAGCTCCCGGCTACGCTGCCGCGGTGCCCGAAGTGCTCGAGATCGAGTCGTACCGCCGTCTCGCCGACCGGGTGGTCGGGGCCACCATCGCGCGCGGCTGGTGCGATGCGTACGCGGGCAAGAAGCTGGTCGCGCCGAGCGCGTGGGCCCGCGCGGTGCGCGGCTTGACCGTGACCGCCACCGCGCGACGGGGCAAGCTGCTGGTGCTCGAGACCGACGGGGTGACCCTCGCCCTGCGTTTCGGGATGACGGGGGTCCTGTTGCTCGACGGGGAGGCCGGCCTCGAGGGGCTCTTCTACGGACCGCACGCGTATCGGGCGCAGTGGGTACGCGCCGGTTTGGAGTTTCGCGACGGGCGTCGCTTGGTCGTGCACGACCCGCGACGACTGGCGCGCGTCGAACTCGACCCCGACCTCAACGAGCTCGGCGTGGACGCCCTCGCCCTCTCGCGCCGGGACTTCGACGCGGCGCTTTCCGTGCGCGCGACGGGGCCACCCATCAAGGCCCGCCTCCTTGACCAATCGGTCATCGCCGGGGTCGGCAACCTACTCGCTGACGAGATGCTCTTTCGCGCGGGCATCGACCCGCGCACTCCCACGGGACGCCTGAACGCCGAACAGCGAACGCGGCTGTTTCGGGCATTTAACCAGACCATGCGCACCCTTGGACGCCGCGGTGGCTCGCACCTGGGTGACCACATGGCCGGTCGCGTGCCGGGTGGGCGGTGCCCGCGCGACGGGGGTGCCATGCGCCACGCCACCGTCGGGGGCCGCACGACCTACTGGTGCAGCGTCCACCAACCGTAAGAATTGGCTAGGAACAGCCCGCCGTGGGCGCCGTTTTGGGTGAGAATGGTCCGATGTCCTCGTTCGTTCAGCACTTCGGCTACTTCGCACTCTTCCTGCTCGCCATCGCGGAGTCGGCCCTCATCCCGATCCCCTCGGAGGTGACCTTCGGCTTCGCCGGCGCGCTGGCGACCACGGCGGTCACCGGCCACGCCCAGTTCTCGATCATCGGCGTGATTGTGGTCGGCGTCATTGGCTCACTCATCGGCTCGGTGATCGCCTACGAGATCGGTCGCACGCTCGGACGCACCATCGTCGACCGGTGGGGCAAGTGGATCTTGCTGACCCACGGCGATCTGGACGCCGCCGAGCGGTGGTTCAAGCGATACGGTGCCGCCTCGGTCTTGATTGGGCGAATCCTGCCGGTCGTGCGCACGGTGATCTCACTGCCGGCCGGCGTCGCTGAGATGAAGCGCGGACCCTTCGCCATCCTCACCATCATTGGCTCGGCCATCTGGATCACCCTGCTGACGACGCTCGGCTACGCGGCGGGCTCGAACTGGACGCGGGTCAGCCACGACTTTCACCTGATGCAGAATCCGATGATCGTGATCATCGTCCTGGCGCTCGCCTGGGGCTTCTGGCACCGGGTGCGCGCGGTACGCAAGTACCACGCGGGTCAGTCGACGAACCGTGGTCGACACGCCAAGCAGTGAGAGCGGCCGCCGACTTCGCTGCGTGACCGGGCGGTCTAGATCGACCTCATTAGGGACACCACGTCATCGACGCGGTATCCCTCGCTACGGGCGTACTCGAGGAGTTGGCTGATCCGCGCGAGCAGGGCGCTTCGCTGTGGAGTGCCCACGACACGGATGCCCCGACCGCGGGTGAAATCGAGTAGTCCGTCGTCGCGTAACTGGTGCATGGCGCGGATCACCGTGTTCTTATTGACCCCGAGCACCGCAGCGAGGTCGACGACTGGCGGCAGGCGCTCGCCCTGCGTGATCTCACCCTCGGCGATGGCCCGACGGATCGCTGCAGCGACTTGGACATACAGGGGGACTGCTTCGTCTCGGTTAATCTCCATCTCGAATATAGTACCATACCAACTAGTATTATTCTTGGTATCGAGTGGAGGACGATGGCGACGATCGAGGACGGTGCGCAGGTAACCATACGGGACCTCCTGGACGAGGAGGCGCTCATTGAGGAGGCTCGCGAACGCGCGCGGGGTCGACGCCACCGCCGCGTCAGGATTGCTGTCATTCTCGTCGCCTCGGCGTGTGCGGCAGTGTTCGGCATCGTTCATCGCAGCGCCTCGCCTACGAGGACGAGCGGTGATCGCCCCAGTGCGTCCGCGACGGTGTTGACGTGTCCCGATGCCCGCGTGAAGCTGCTCGGCGTGTCGGCACTCAACGGAGCCGCGGTGTATAGCGGCGTACTCGTGCGCGCCTCGGTGGTCTCCTCCCCGGCGTGCACGATGAGCGGCTACCCAATCGTCGGCGCCGACCTCACGAGCCACGCGACGGCAGTGGCGAGCATGGTGCGAGCGACCTATCTCGGCGGCGGCCTGTCAACGGCCGCACGGCTCCCTCGACTCTCGATGACGTCGCGTGCGCGAGTTGTGTCCTTCACCCTCGAGTTTGTCACCGGTAACGGGCCAACCTGTCCGCGGGTCAACTCGATCACGATCACCCTGCCCGGTACGCGGGAGGTTCTGACGACACGACCGATTTTCAACGCTGGCGGTCTTGCTCTGCCTATGAAGTTCATCTATTGCGGCGACCTGCAGGTGACGCCGCTCGTCGATGGTGCGAGCGGGCGTGCGAGGTGAGTCGCCAACGTGGTGACGCTCGCCGATGGCGATACCGTTGGCGGTGTTCGCTGCGGTGCGCATGACTTGGGAATTTCGACGATCCGACTTCGAGCACCCGTCTCGACGAGTCGACCGTTCGATGCGCCAACGGGATCGATGGAACGTCGTTGCTCGTCGGAACCGTGCCAGCACCACCGATGACGATGGCGATGTTCACCCGCGCCGCCACACTTCGCACGTTCGCGGCGGCGGCGCTGCCGCCGGACTGGGGTGTCGGCCCGAGTTGTCGCTGCGTGGCCGTCGGGCCATCACCGACCGTGGAAATCGGTGCACGCGGGTCCGCGTCGACGGATGTTGAATATGGTTTCTCGGTCGTGACCGGGTAACCTTCGAGCACGATGACCTCTTTGCGCGCCACCACGCGTCTCGCGGCGATTGCCGTTGCGGCGGCGGTGACGTTGGCGACGGTGGTGGCCCCGATCGTCGCGAGCGCCGCGCCCACCTCGATCGGCGAATGGCTGACGATCGCCCCCGACGCCAAGCTCATGGGTCTCGCGACCGACGGCAACGGGGACCTACTCGCGTTCTCGTCGTCGGGTCAACTCAACCTCTTCTCGCCCGCCCAGCTCAGCAGTGCCCTCGCCGGTGTGCCGACCGGTACGCCCGCCCGTCGACTCGCCTCGATCAGTGCCGCCGGCTACTGGATCAGCGGTATCGCGGTCTCGCGCAGCGGCACCATCTACTTCGACGGTGGCGGACTGCCGACCATCTGGTCGCTCGGCGCGTCGGCGCACGCGCCGACCCCGCTCGACGTCGCCTCGAACCCGCTCACGAGCGTGTCGGGCCTCGCGTTGTCGCCGGACCAGCATTCGCTGTACGTCGCGGACCAGCAGAGTGGCGTGGTCTACCGGATCAACCTGGCGACGATGGACGCGACCCCGGTCTTTAACTCCCCGGGCGATTCCCTCGAGCAGTTGGTGCTGGACGCCTCGGGCGACCTCTACGCGAGCGGACTCGGCGGCAACGTCTACGAGGTGTTCGCCTCGTCGCTGGCCAACCCCGGGTCCGTCGCCACGGTTGGCCACGGCGCCATGGTCGTCGCGCACTACGGTGAACGGGCCAATCCCAACGGGCTGGCGATCGACGCCTCGGGCAATCTCTACGTGTCGACCTGTTCGAACCTCGCGCCACCGTTCTCGGCGATCAGCGTCGTCACGAGAAACGCGGTGAACGAGGCCGTGGCGAGGGCGACGCCGGCCACCTTCGCCAACGGCGGCGTGGTTTCGATCGCCGATACGTCGGCCGAGCCCCAGTTCTTGTGCATCCAGCCCCTCGTCGTGTTCGGCGGGGTGCTGTACGCGGGGGACTGGACGAACTCGAAGATTTGGGGCCTGCCGCTGAGCGCCCTCGGTGGACTGGTCAATCCGCCACCGGCCGCCCCGGGGGCGGTGCGGCTGCGCCGCACGGCGTCGACGCTGTCGGCGTCCTGGGACCCGAGCGCGGGCGCGGAGGACTACACCTGCACGCTCATGTACGGCTACAACGTCCCCTCGACCTTCCGCGAGACGACCCTGTCGACCTCGTGCTGGTTCGGTGGCCTCGCTGCGACGGTGAGCTACGGCCTGCGAGTGACCGCGAACGGGCAAGACGGCAGTTCACTCGGCGTCGTCGACTTCGCGCGGCCCCCGCGAATGGCGACGATCACCTGCGTGAAGGGCGATCTCGAGCGTCACGTCACCTCCTACGGTCCGCGCTGTCCCGCGGGCTACCGGATCAAACGTTCAGTCCACGTCGCGAGGCTCAACTAACTGCGCGGTGGCGTCGCGCCGGCGGACCCGCTTTCGTCGGCGTTGGCGGGAGAACGATCGACGAGCGCGACGACTTCGCTACGTCAGGCGCACCGTCGTCCAGCTTCGACCGCCGTCGGTCGTGCGGCGCAGCGACATTGTCGTGGTACTGGTCGTGTTCTGTGCACAGAGGGCGACGCCGCGGCTCGCGTTGGCAAAGACCAGGCCCCACGCTGAGGAGCACACGAGATTCCCGGCCGGGGTCATGGTGCCGCGGGCACCATTGATCAGGTAAAGGTCCGGGTGTCGTGACGTGAAGGGACCGAAATCAAGGTAGGCGAGTGAGCTCGACACGGGGGCAAAGGCCCCGCCGCCGGTGCCGGCGAACGCGAAGCGTGAGATGCTTCGCCAACTCGAGCCGCCGTCGTTGGAGTAGAAGAAGGAGACGAGCATGCCCGTCGGGCACTCGGCCCACAGCACCGTTGGCGACTCCGGGGTCAGGTCACAGGCCGACACGCTCACCAGTTGTGCCGGTTTGCGCTCAATGAAGGTTCGTCCGGCGTTGTGCGAGATGAAGAGCTGCGGTCCCCGAGCGCCGGACAGGTTCACCCACACGTTCGCGCCGTAGGCGGCGAGGGCGAAGCCGCCCTGGGACAGCGCAGCGGGCAGGGCCGAGTAGGTCCAGCGGTTCGCCGCGAGCGGCGAACGGGCGATGCGGTAGTTCGAGCACGCGAAGCGCTTCACGCAGTGCGCGACGACCGCGTACAGCGCACCGCCGGTCGCCTCCAGCTCGACGATCGACTGGCCCGGCGCGACGGCGATGCGACGCCAACTTTCAGCGCCGTTGGTCGTGACATACCAGAGCAGCGACCTCGAACCGTTCAGCGCCGCGTAGCCGTCGGTCGCATTGGCGAACGTCAACTGGCTGAGATCGCCGAGCAAGTTCCCGGAGGCCTTGCGCAGCGGCGGCAGGTGCACCGTCGTGACGTGGCTCAGGCTGAGCGTCGTGCGCTCGAGTCGTAGGCAGGGGCCGACCGCGCAGGTCCCGCCCGACGTCGCGACGACGTAGAGCAGCGAAGTGCCGGGAACGCCGGTGATGAGTTGCGGCTGGGGCCCGGGCGCGGAGGCAACGACGGCGCCACCGGTTGACACGACGCCGAGAGCGAACACCGCGAGGACCAACGGTGCCACGACGTAACGTCGAAACACCGTTGATCGCGTCACCTCTACGTTGTAGCACCGCGGTCGCGTGGTGCGTTGGTCACCGAACCGACGTGACGTTGCTCAGTGCATCGGTTGGCCCAACTTTGCGCGGCGCCGGCTAGGCGAGGGCGGCGAGGACCCTCGCGGCGTGGCCGTTGGCGCGTACGCCGTACCAGGCGTGCTCGATTCGCTGGGTCGGGCCGATGACGAAGGTCGAGCGGATGACGCCGGTCACCGTCTTGCCGTAGAGCTGCTTCTCGCCGTAGGCGCCGTACTTGGCCATCACCAGGCGGTCGGGGTCCGACAGCAGGGTGAAGGTGAGATCGTACTTGGCGATGAAGGCGCGGTGACGTGCGGCGTCGTCGGGCGACACGCCGATCACCGTGACGTTGAGCCCTCGGAACATCGAGAGGGCGTCGCGGAACTGACAGGCCTCGGCGGTGCAGCCCGGCGTGTCGTCGGCGGGATAGAAGTAGAGCACGAGTCGTTGGCCGGCGAAGTTGCGCAGCGAGACCCGTTCGCCCGCTTCATCTGTGAGGGTAAAAGCCGGCGCCCGGTCACCAACTTGCAGTCTCATGGTCCTCCCGTCACCGACGTGCGCCGCTGGCCCTAGACTAGGGCGGAGCTCGAGAACTGGGCTCGGGCCCACCACTTTCGAACGCCGGTTCCGGGTCCAACCGAGAAAACGGATGTTTCGTGAGTAGCCAGACCACCGAGTCGGCGTCGACCGACTCGTACGCGACCAACCAGACCTTCGCCCAACTCGGCGTCGACCCGAAGTTGGTCGCCGTCCTGTCGAGCCAGGGGATTACCACCGCCTTTCCGATCCAGGCCCTGACCATCAGCGATGCCCTCGCGGGTCGCGACGTCTGCGGCAAGGCCAAGACCGGCTCGGGCAAGACCCTCGGCTTCGGCCTGCCGATGCTGCAGCGCATCGCCGCCACCGAACCGCCGAGCGGCCCCGGCCCAGCCCGGCCTCGCGGACTCGTGCTGCTGCCGACGCGCGAACTCTGCGTGCAGGTGCACGAGGTGCTCGAGCCCCTCGGCAAGTCCCTCGGGCTCGCCGTGACCGCCGTCTACGGCGGCGCCGACATTGAGCGCCAGGTCAAACACCTGCGCCACGGCAGCGACGTCATCATCGCCACGCCCGGTCGGCTCATCGATCTCGGCGACCGGGGCGAGGTGAAGGTCGAAGGACTCGACGTGCTCGTGCTCGACGAGGCCGACCGCATGGCCGACATGGGGTTCATGCCCCAGGTCGAGTGGGTGCTGCGTCGCATCGCGGCACGCCCCCACCAGACCTTGCTGTTCTCGGCGACCCTCGACGGCGCCATCGATCGCCTGGTGAAGCGCTACCTCACCGACCCCGTCTTCCACGAGGTCGCGAGCGACACCCAGACGGTCTCCCAGATGGCTCATCATTTCTTGAACGTGCACCAGATGGACCGAGTGAAGGTTGCGGCCACGATCTGTCGTTCCTTCGACAAGACCATCGTCTTTTGTCGCACCAAGCGCGGCGCGGACCGCCTGGTCGAGCAGCTGGCCAAGGAGGGTGTGCGCGCGGCCGCGATCCACGGTGACCTGCGTCAGAGCCAGCGCGAGAAGGCGCTCGCCGATTTCAGCGCCGACAAGCTCCCCGTACTGGTCGCGACCGACGTCGCCGCGCGCGGCCTGCACATCGAAGCCGTCGACTGCGTGATGCACTACGACCCGCCCGAGGATCACAAGGCCTACCTGCACCGTTCGGGACGAACGGCTCGAGCCGGCTCCACCGGTGTCGTCGTCTCACTGCTGTTGTGGAACCAGATCATCGAGGCCCAGGTGATCATGCGTCGCCTGGCGCTCAAGCGGCCGATCGTGGAGGTCTTCTCCAACGATCCCCACCTGAGCGACCTCGCGGCCTGGGAGCCGACAATGGAGGATTCGGTACTGTGACGAAGAAGCACAAGTCGAAGTCGAAGTCGAAGTCGAAGTCGACGTCGAAGTCGACGTCGAAGTCGACGTCGAAGGCGACCCAGCGGTCGGCCCGGGCCCCGGGGTCGTTGGCCCCGACGCTCGTCGCCTACGAGCCGGGACGCCTCGCCATCAATCGGGCCCTGGTGGTTGTTGCGCACCCCGACGACGTTGACTTCGGTTCGGCCGGCACGGTCGCCCGGCTGGTCAGTGAGGGCGTGCAGGTCTCGTACTGTCTGGTGACCTCGGGTGACGCCGGCGGGGACACGTCGCGCGCCACCCCCGAAGAGCGCGCCGTCACCCGCGAGGCCGAGCAGCGGGCCGCGGCGGCCGAACTCGGCGTGCACGAGCTCACCTTCTTGCACTTTGCCGACGGCCGTGTCGAGGTCACGCTGGAGTTGCGCCGCGCGATCGCGCGCGTGATCCGTCAACGCCGACCCGACCTCGTGATCTGCCAGAGCCCCGAGCGCAACTACGAGCGCATCTTCGCGTCGCACCCCGACCACCTGGCCGCCGGTGAGGCGACCCTGCGCGCGGTCTATCCCGACGCTCGCAACCCGCACTCCTTCCCCGAGCTCCTCGCTGAGGGGCTCGAGCCCCACGCCGTCGCCACGGTCTGGCTGGCTGGGTCGAGCGACGCCACGATGTTCGTCGACATCACCAAGACCTTCGAGCGCAAGGTCGCGGCGCTGCGGCGCCACGTCTCCCAGGTCGGGGGTCGCGAGGACCTCGACGAAACGGTGCGTCACTGGGCGAGCTCCGCGGCGGCGCGCGCGGGCCTGGGCAAGAAGCGCCTGGCCGAGACCTTTCGCGTCATCACGACCGCCTGACATTCTCACGGGTTTCACAGGCTCGCCCACGTCCGGTCTCAGACGTGGGCCGTACCGTGGGGCCGTCGCCACCCGGCGCAGTCAATGGAGAACCGTGATGCAACCATTTACTAAGTCCCTCGGTCGAGTGGCGACGCTCGCCGCTGCCCTCGCGCTCGGCGCGCCGTTCGCCGCGCTGCCGGCCTCGGCCAGCGTCGCTGCGCACGGTCGAACGCTCACGGTGCGCGGCGTCGTCGTCGCCACCGACGCCGCACGGCACACCGTGGTCCTGTCCGCGGGCCACGCGGTGGATACCGTTCGGTTCGCGACGGCGTCGCCGGCCGAGCGTCTGGCGCTGGGGACTCGAGTGCGGGTCGTCGCGATACGTCTCGCCGACGGCACCTTCCGTGAGTTGCGCCTACGGGTGACTGGCCGGGCCCGGGCGTCGCTGCTGCACGGGACGGTGGTCTCGGACACGACCAGCCGGCTGCTGATCTCGGGCGGCGGTAGCGTCGTCGCGGTTGCGCGGACCGGTCGCCACGCCAACACGTACGGTTTCGAGCCGACGGTGGGCGCGGTCGTGAACGTCGGCGTCACGATTCACCCGCGCGGCCTCGATGAGTCCACCATCAGTCAGATTGGCCAGAGCAGCCTCATCGGTCTACAGGGAACGCTGGTCAGCGTCAACGCGACGTCGCTCGTCATCGCCGTCGAGAACGGGGCCAACACCACGGTCCAGATCCCGGGGTCGATCACGCTGCCGACCACCATCGTCGCCACCAACCAGGTCGAACTGCAGGTCGCCTACGCCAACGGGGTCTTTACGCTCGTGACCATCACGGACGACAGTCTCGCGGCCAATCAAGCCGCTAATGGCGTCAACCAGAACCAGGGCGGCGACAACGTCATCGAAGTCGAAGGCAACGTCGTCAGCTCGTCAGCGAGCTCGCTGATCATCCAGCCCGGTGAGGGTGTTGCGGCCGTGGTCTTCACCGTGCCATCGAACGTGAGCGACAGCGCGGCCACGGTGGGCGCGCGCGTTGACGCGACCGGCGTCCTTACGGGCGCCGTGCTCACCCTCAGCGCCGTGCACGTTCGCCAACCCGAGGGTGACCAGGGTGATAATTCACCGACGACCCAGGTCAAGGGCGTCGTGATAACCGTAACCCCACCGTCGGGCACACTGTCCGGCAGCCTCCTGGTGCAGCCGGGTGACCAGGGCGCGCCAGTCACCTTCAGCGTTGGCTCGTCAGGCGTCAACCTTTCCGCGCTTAGCGCCGGCGATCGAGTTCAGGCGACGGGCACCTTCGTGGGCGGGGTGCTCACGCTCACCAGCGTGAAGGTCCAGCAGTCCGAGGGCGAGGGCAATCAGGGCAACGGCCAGTCGAACAACGTCACTACCGACGGCACCTTCGTGAGCTACGTTCCCGGACTCAACGGCGCGGACGGCACGCTCGTGATCCTGCCCGGCGATCAGTCGAGCGCGATCACCATCGCGGTGCCGTCGAGCGCTGATCTGACGAACTTCACCGCGGGCGATCAGGTGCACGTGGTCGCTTCGTTGCAGAACAACGTGCTTACCCTGGTCAGCATCGCGCTGCACGACTAGGTCGTCGGGCGGTGCGGGTTCAGAGCTCGTAGAGTCGTCTCCCACCGCCACGCCGGTTCGCCACGGCACCCGAGAACGTCACGCCCCGTCTCATGGCGGGCGGCGCATCGGTTCCCTTTGACGTCAAGGTCAGGGAGTGCTCACGGCGCGGCGAGTGACTGGTCGGCCAGCTCATCGTCGGTGAGCGCTGGCGGGTGAGTCGCGCGTGGCGTACGCCAGAGCCAAAGGCCGACCACGAGCGCGACGCTGAAGATCACCACCGGGGTGACCACGGGTCCCACCGACGGGACCGGCAGCAAGAAGAAGACGTCGCGAGTGAAGAGACTGGTCGGCCAGCCGTCGATAATCCGCAAGAACAGGTAGTAGGAGAGGTCCCAGGTGCTGAAGGCCACGAGGAATGCACCCCAGCGCTGTCGGGACCGGTGCCCGGCGAGCACGGCCACGGCGACGAGCATCACCATGGTCGCCGACTCGCGCACCATCTCCACGCGCTCGACGGCGACGGGTAAGAACGAGTGGATCGACCTGACGAACGTGATGGCCCCGAGGTTCACCAGCACGCCGCCGGGCGCCACGCGGTAGGTGGCCGGCGAAGCGAGCAGGTGGCGAAGGTAGTAGACGACGGCCGCTTCGACGAAGCCGAAGGCAATCGAAAAGGCCACGACGGCGCCGAGCGCGCCGGGGCCACGCCCAACATCGCGCCGCTGCACCTCGCCAGTTTAGGGCCGCCCGCTTCGTTTCGCCGGTCGTCGTTGCTAGGGTTCGATCGTGACCGCACTCGTGCTCGTCGACATGCAGAACGACTACTTCCCCGGCGGCCCGATGGAGCTGCACGAGGCCGACCTCGCCGTGGGGCACGCGGCGAACCTGCTCACCCACTTTCGCCGTCACGACTGGCCGGTCGTCCACGTCCAGCACGTCGCGACCGAGCCGGACGCCACCTTCTTTCTGCCCGCGACACCGGGAGCCGAAATTCACCGACTGGTGGCGCCGGCGACGGGTGAGCCGGTCGTGGTGAAGCATCACCCCAACGCCTTTCTCGACACCGACCTCTACGACCACCTGGCCGTGGGCGACGGATCGCTGGTGATCGTTGGCATGATGACCCACATGTGCGTGGACTCCACGACCCGCGCGGCGAGTGACCTCGGTTTCGCCTGCGCGGTGGTCGGCGACGCCTGCGCGACGCGTGACCTGTCCGACGGCGTCCAGACCGTTGGGGCACGACAGGTCCACGCGGCGTTTCTCGCCGCGCTCCACGGCACCTTCGCGCAGGTCGAATCAACGGCGGCGGTGCTCGGGCGCCTCGCGTAGCGCCGTCGACGCGTTCGTCCGCTAGCGTTCGCGGTGATGCGAACGCTTCGAGACGCCGACGCGGCGACGGACCAGGCCCCTGACCGCGTGCTGCGGTGGATCATCATCATCGTGGAGTACGCGATCGTCCTGAGCTTGTTGCTCGTGGCGGGCGTCGTGCTGGTGCACACCGTCTATGAGTTCGTGCGGGCCCAAGGTCCCTTCTCGACGATCGTCATCAACGCGATCGACGGGATACTCGTTGTCGTTATCCTGCTCGACATCGCCCACACGGTCTTTGGCCGTCTGCGCTCGTCGTCATTCCCGGTGCGGCCGTTCCTCGAGATCGGCATCCTCGCGGGCGTGCGGGACATCCTCAGCGCGTCGGCGCACCTGACGCTCGGTGGCACCTTGAGCCATCGAGACTTCACCAACACGCTGACCTCGCTCGCGTTCGGCGTCGGCGTCGTTGTCGCGCTGCTCGCGGGACTGCTCTTGTTGCGTTGGAGCCGGGGCGACGCCGACGCCGACGCCGACGGCTAGGGCCCGAGCGGCAGTTCAGCTGGCGATGCCGCTGTTACCGGGGACGACCGGGTTCGCGCTCGGGTAACGCAGCACGAGAGCCGTTCCGCGCAGGTCGACCGGGCGAGTGGCGTCGGGCGGTTCGACCCACCAATCGTGGTAGATGACGCAGCCGCGCTGCTGGCCCGTCGAGCACCCGACCCACTGGATGAGCGACGAGGCGACGCCACCGTGGGCGCGCAGGTCGACGGTCGGCAGTGGCGTGGGACCGGACTTCGAGGAGTAGCCACTCCACCCGCCGAGGTAGCCGTTGCGCTCGTCGCGCGCGAGCAGCGCCCGGTGGGCCGCGTCGCCGAGCATGACGACGGTGGGATAGCCGTGCAGCGAGCACGCAACCCCGCTGCGGTTGTGGTACTCAACGACTTCGCCCGCGCTGACTGCTGCGCCTGGGGCCGCGACGTCGGTGATCACGAGCTGGGCGCTCGTGCAGGGGGCCACGGTGCTCGCCTCGCTCGCCACCACGGGTATCGCGACCGTCGCCAATGCGACCACTGTCAATGCGACTACCCCCAAGTGGTGCGCTTTCATCTCTGGGGCCGCCGTCGGCACTCGATGGCGTAGTAGGCGAGCGACGCGACCTCGGCGAGTGTGGCGAGGAGTGTGGCGATGAGCACCTCGAGCGCACCGTGACTGTCGTTGGCGCCCGTCGTCGTGGATTCGGCGACGGCGAGTGCGAACAGCACGCCGAGCACGACGGCCGCGATCGGGATCTTCCAGGCGCGCTCGCGCAGGCGTAACCGCGCTCGCGCCACGACCTCAATGGTGCGATCACGCCCGCCGGTGACTATCACGGCCGTGCCCGTTGAGAACGAATGTTGTCGTAGCCATGGGTCGTGACGACGGGTCGAGTGACGAGCAGTCGCTGGGCTCGCACAACGAGCGAGTGGTCAGTCGTCGTCTCGAGGTGCGCGCTGGTACGCGCGGCCTCGAGAGCATCGCCGCGGCGCGGCGCCGACGGAGCGACCAGGACGTTGCATGTCGTAGTGTCAAACCGGTCATCGCCCACGGCGCCAGCGTAGACCCGGCCCCGCGCGTCGGGTGTCGGATCGCCTAGTTGCTCGCGAGCTGGCGCAGGACGTAGTTCAAGACCCCGCCGTGGCGGAAGTACTCGACCTCGGTGGGCGTGTCGATGCGTAAGCGAACCGCGAAGGTAGCGACCTCGCCGGAGGTGCGCGTCGCGCGCACGTCCACCCGGGCGATCATCTCACCGCGGTTCAGCGCGTCCAGGCCCACGACGTCGTAGACCTCGGTACCGTCGAGTCCGTGGGTCGCCGCCGATTCGCCGGGCAGGAACTGCAGGGGCAGCACGCCCATGCCCACGAGGTTGGACCGGTGGATGCGCTCGAAGCTCTCCACGAGCACCGCGCGCACGCCGAGCAACTTGGCCCCCTTGGCCGCCCAGTCGCGGCTCGAGCCGCTGCCGTACTCCTTGCCGGCCAGGATGACCAGGGGGACTCCCGCGGCGCCGTAGGCGACGGCGGCGTCGAAGATCGTGGTCTCGGTGCCCTCGGGGAACTTCACGGTGACCCCGCCCTCGGTGCCCGGCGCCAGCTGGTTGCGCAGGCGGATGTTGGCGAAGGTCCCGCGCATCATCACCTCGTGGTTGCCCCGGCGCGTGCCGTAGCTGTTGAAGTCTTCGCGCGCGACGCCCTTGTCGGTGAGGTAGCGACCCGCGGGCGAGGTCGCACGGATGTTGCCGGCCGGCGAGATGTGGTCAGTCGTGACTGAGTCGCCGAGCTTGGCGAGCACGCGGGCGCCCACGACGTCGCTGACGACCCCCGGCTCGCGGGTCAGTCCCTCGAAGTAGGGGGGCAGCTTCACGTAGGTCGAGTTGTCGTCCCAGGCGTAGGTGATCGCGTTGGTCGCGGGCACCGCGCGCCAGCGCTCGTCGCCGCTGAAGGCGCTGGCGTAGCGCTCCTGGAACATCGCCGGCGTGATCGAGGCCCGTACCGCCTCGGCGACCTCGGCGTCGCTCGGCCACAGGTCCGACAAGAAGACCGGCTCGCCGTCGGTGCCCACGCCGAGTGGCTCGCTGGACAGATCGATGTCGATGGTCCCGGCCAGCGCGTAGGCGACCACGAGGGGCGGGCTGGCGAGGAAGTTCTGCTTGACGTCAGGGTGGATTCGACCCTCGAAGTTGCGATTTCCCGAGAGCACCGAGACGACCGAAAGGTCGTGGGCGTTCACCGCGTCCGAGACGCCCGCGAGCAGCGGGCCGGTGTTGCCGATGCAGGTCGTACAGCCGTATCCCGCGAGGTAGAAGCCGAGCTGATCGAGCGGGGTGACGAGATCGGCTCGCTCGAGGTAGTCCATGACGACGCGGCTGCCGGGGGCGAGCGACGTCTTCACCCACGGCTTGGCGCGTAGACCCTTCGCGACGGCCCGGCGCGCGACCAGTCCGGCCGCGACGAGCACCGCGGGGTTCGAGGTGTTGGTGCACGACGTGATCGCGGCGACGGTCACCGCGCCGTCGCGCAACGACTCGGCGAACTCGGCACCCGCAACGGTGATCGGCTCGCGGCCCAGCGCATCGCGAAACGCGTGGCGCGCTTGGGGCAGTGAGACGCGGTCCTGGGGACGCTTGGGTCCCGCGAGGCTCGGCTCGACCGACGCGAGGTCGAGTTCAACGTATTCGGAGTACGTCGGCTCGCTCGAGTCGCCGTCGTGCCAGATGCCCTGGGCTCGGGCGTAGGCCTCGACGAGTGCCAGGTGGTCGGCGCTGCGCCCGGTGAAGGCGAGGTAGTCCAGGGTCACCTGGTCGATCGGAAAGATGGTGCAGGTGGCCCCGTACTCGGGCGACATGTTACCGATGGTCGCGCGCGTCTCGAGCGAGAGGGCGCCAACGCCGGGTCCGTAGGCCTCGACGAACTTGCCGACGACGCCGTGGCGGCGCAGCAGCTCGGTGATCGTGAGCACGACGTCGGTGGCGGTGACCCCCTCGCGCGTCGACCCGGTCAGTCGCAGCCCGACCACCGGCGGGATGAGCATGGACGTCGGCTGGCCGAGCATGCCGGCCTCGGCCTCGATGCCACCAACGCCCCAGCCGAGCACGCCGAGGCCGTTGACCATCGTGGTGTGGCTGTCGGTGCCCACGACCGTGTCGAGGTAGGCGACGCCCTCGTGCTCAAAGACCACGCGCGCGAGGTGTTCGAGGTTGACTTGGTGGCAGATGCCCATCCCCGGGGGTACGACGCGAAAGCGGTCAAAGGAGCTCTGGGCCCACTTCAAGAACGTGTAGCGCTCGACGTTGCGGTCGTACTCGATGGCGACGTTCTCTTCGAAGCTCGCCGACGTGCCGGAGCGCTCGAGGATGACCGAGTGGTCGATGACCAGCTCGACCGGCACCAGCGGATTGATCCTCGCCGGGTCGCCACCGAGGGCGATGATGGCGTCGCGCATGCTCGCGAGGTCGACGACCGCGGGCACGCCGGTGAGGTCCTGCATCAGGACGCGCTCGGGGGTGAAGGCGATCTCGCGAGCGTCGTCGCCGGCGGCTTCGCCGTGGCGCGTCGGCGTCTCGGCCCAGCGCACCAGCGCTTCGATGTCGGCGGCGCGGACCTTATGGTCATCCTCGTGGCGAAGCAGGTTCTCCACCAGCACCTTGATCGAGTACGGGAGTCGGTCGACGCCGAGCTCAACGAGCGCCTCGGCGCGCAGCGAGTAGTACGTGAGCTCGCGCCCGTTGACGTTGAGGGTGCTGGCCGATCCGAACGAGTTGCGTGAGGTCATCTCTCTATTCTGCCGCCTACGGCGATGGTCCGTCCGCGGTGGCGATTCGCTGTGGGAGACTTACCCGATGGCCTCCACGTTCGAGATCCTCGCTGGGCGGCTCGCGCGCGCCTTTGACCGACTGGCGCCCGGCGCCGATCCGGTGCTGCGCCCCTCGGAGCGCGCCGACTATCAGGCCAACGGTGCCCTGGCGCTGGCCAAGACGCTGGGGCGTTCGGCTCGAGAGGTCGCCGCCGAGATCGCCGACGACGTCGACCTGGACGGGGTGGCGAGCGTCGAGGTAGCGGGTCCGGGGTTCTTGAACCTCACGCTCGAGCCAGCCTTTCTCGCCGAACGCCTCGCCGCGCTGCTGGTTGACGATCGACTGGGGCTCGAACTCGCGCCGGCGCGCACGGTGGTGATCGACTACTCCGCGCCGAACGTCGCCAAGGAGATGCACGTCGGTAACCTGCGATCGACGGTGATTGGCGACTCGCTGGCCCGCCTCGAGCGGCTCGTCGGCAATCGGGTCGTGGCGCGCAACCACGTCGGGGACTGGGGAACGCCCTTCGGGATGCTCATCGAGCACCTGCTCGACCTCGGGGAGGACCGGGCCATCGCCGAACTCTCCATCGGCGACCTGAACGGCTTCTACCAGGGAGCCCGTGCCGCCTTCGACGCGGACGAAGGGTTTCGTGAGCGTAGCCGCGCGCGCGTGGTCGCCCTGCAAGGGGGCGACGACGAGACGCGGCGCCTGTGGCGGATTCTGGTTGACCTGTCGGTCGCCTACTTCAGCGAGATCTACGCCAAGCTGGACGTGACGCTGACGCGCGAGGACGTCGTGGGCGAGTCGTCCTACAACGACGCCCTCGACGGGGTCGTGCGCGACCTCGACGCGCTGGGGCTCTTGATGGAGAGCGACGGCGCCCAGTGCGTCTTCCCAGCGGGTTTCACGAATCGCGACGGCGAACCGCTCCCGCTGATTGTGCGCAAGCGCGACGAGGGGTTCGGCTACGCCGCGACGGACCTCGCGGCCGTGCGCGACCGGGTCGAGCGACTGGGGGCCGACGAGCTGCTGTACGTCGTGGGCGCCCCCCAGACCCAGCACCTCGCGATGGTCGCCGCCGTCGCGCGTCGGGCCGGCTGGCTACCCGACTCGGTGCGTTTTGAGCACGTGGCCTTTGGCAACGTGCTCGGACCGGATCGAAAGATGCTCAAGACCCGCAGTGGTGAGAGTGTCAAACTCGTCGCGTTACTCGACGAGGCCATCGAGCGCGCGGACGCCGCGCTGGTCGAGCGCGCGATCGACCTCGAGGTGGACGCGCGTCGCGAACTGGCGGCCCAGGTTGCCCGGGCCGCGGTGAAGTACGCCGACCTATCGACCGAGCGCCAGCGCGACTACGTCTTCGACCTCGACCGGATGCTGGCCTTCGAGGGTGACACGGGGCCCTACCTGCAGTACGCGCACGCGCGGCTGCGCTCGATTTTGCGCCGCGCCGGGGCGGTCGACCTCGCGACGGCGACGTTCGCTCTCGAAGAAAGCGCCGCGCGCGACCTCGCCATCGGCCTGCTCGGCTGGCCCGACGCGGTGGCCACGACCCTGGCCGGCGCGGCCCCCCACCGGCTGTGCGCCTACCTGTTGGACCTCGCGCAGCGACTCACCGCCTTCTACGACGCCTGCCCGGTGCTGCGAGCCGAAGGGCCCGTGCGCCTCGAGCGGCTCGCGCTGTGCGACCTCGCCGCGAGGACGCTGCGCCTCGGTCTCGGCGGCCTCGGGATCGAGGCGCCCGAGCGCATGTGACTCGGTAGCATGGCGGGGGGCGGCGTGGTCGTCGACCCAAGGGGGACACCATGCAGGTACGCGCCGCCGTCGTCACCGAGCTGGATGGCCCGTGGCGCACTGAATCCATCGAGATCGACGACCCCCACGCGGGCGAGGTGCGGGTCAAGATGGCCTTCGCGGGCCTGTGTCACTCCGATGAGCACCTGCGCACCGGCGACATGGCCCAGGACCCCACGGTGCTCGAGATGATCTCGGGGCGCGGCTCGATGTTCCCCATCATCGGAGGTCACGAGGGGGCGGGGATCGTTGACGCCGTCGGTCCCGAGGTCACCGCGCTGTCGCCCGGGGACCACGTGGCGGTCTCCTTCGTGCCGTCCTGTGGCACCTGCGAGCCCTGCGCGTCGGGTCACCAGTACCTCTGTGACCTTGCCGCGACCACGCTCGCGGGACCGATGATCAGCGACGGCACGTGGCGACACCACTGGCAAGGCGTTGATCTCAATCGCATGGCCCAACTGGGGACCTTCAGCGACTACGTCGTCGTGCATCAGGCGTCGCTGGTCAAGATCGACCCCTGGTACGACCTGCGGGCCGCGGCGCTGATCTCGTGCGGCATCGCGACCGGCTTCGGCTCGGCGGTGAACCGCGGTGGGGTGAAGCCCGGCGACGTGGTGGCGGTGCTGGGCTGCGGTGGCGTTGGCTCGGGCGCGATCCAGGGTGCGCTGCACGCCGGCGCGCGCGCGGTGATCGCGATCGACACGAACCCGACCAAGGTCGAGCGAGCGATGGCGCTAGGGGCGACCCACGGCTGCGCCTCCACCCTCGACGCGGCCTTCACGATCCTGCCCGAGCTGTCGATGGGTCGCAACTGCGACGTCGTGATCGTGACGACCGGGGTCGCGACCGGCGAGCTCATCGAGCAGGCCCGCTCGATCACCGCCAAGGGCGGCGGGGTCGTCGTGACCTCGATCGCGCCCTACAACCAGACCTCGGTCGATCTCAACCTCTTCATGTTCGCCATGTACAACCAGGAGCTGCGCGGCACCGTCTTTGGATCGGCCAACCCGCGTTACCAGATCCCCCGGCTCCTGCGCCTGCACCACGAAGGTCGCCTGCGCGTCGACGAGCTGATCACGCACGAGTACACCCTCGACGAGGTCCAGCGTGGATACGACGACCTGGCGAGTGGGGCTAACGTGCGCGGCGTCGTGCGTTTCTAGATTCGCCCGGGCCGAACCGAGGGGTGAGCGCGGTCGTGTCGCGCGCTCGCGCGGCGCCCCGCCAGACCCCGAGGGCGTAGGCGACGTCGTCGGCGACTCCGAGCGCGACGTCACCCACCGTGACGCGGTGGGCGCGAAAGCGCCAGAGCGTGCCCAGGGCGAACAGCGCGAGCGCGCGTCGGCGCAGGCGCGGCGCTACGGCGGCGGCGAGGACGAGTGGGCCGTACGTGCGCACGACCGCGCGGGCGCTGGGGCCGATGGTCCCGGCGAGGGCGCGCGCGAGCAGCGTACCGGTGGCGCGCGTTCGTCGCGCCTCGACGGGTAGGGCGCGGTGGATGCGACCGGCGAGCCAGATGACGGCCAGGGCGGCCGTCGTGAGCTGTCCCGCCGCGAGGCTCGTCGTGATCGCGAGCGTGCTCTCGTCGAGTACCACGGGGGCGACCCGGGACCCGTGTCGCGCACCCAGGGCCGCCGCGGAGGCGCCGTAGGCGACTCGCTGGGCCCACCACGCGAGCCACGTGGCGCGCGCCTCGTGGGCGACGCTCACGGCGCCGTCGTAGCGCACGAGCCACCCAGCGTCCAGGAGTCGCCACACGAGGTCGACGTCCTCACCGACCCGCAGCGCCTCGTCGAAGCCCGCGCCGAGCGCGTCGCGGCGCACGACGAGACAGGCGCTGGGCACGTAGGCGCGAGCACCGCCGGCGGTGACCAGGCCGCTCGGCGCCCCGAGGTCGAGTGGAGAGAACTCGCGCTCGAAGCGCTCACGAAGGCGCCCCCCCGCGGCGCCACGAATGCGCGGGGCGCTCGCCGCGACGAGGGGATCGCCGAGCGCGGCGACGAGCGAGGTGGCCACGCGGCGCGCGTCCTCGAGCGTGACGTCGACGTCGATGAACCACAACAGGGGGCGTGTCGTCTCCGCGACGCCGGCGTTGCGCGCGGCGCCGGGACCGCGGTTCTCGGGCAGTCGCACGAGCCGGGCGCCGGCCCCCTCGGCGCAGGCGGCGACGGCTGGGGCGTCGAGTGAGCCGTCGTCGACGACCGTGACGGCGAAGCCGTGCAGTTCCCCGAGCAGTCGACCAAGGTGGGCCACGTCGTCGCGAACGGGCACCACCACGTCGAGGCCGGTGACGTCGTCGACGATCGAGAAGCGGGGATGGACGAGTCCCTGATCGATCAGGGCGCGTGCGAGGGCGACGTCGCGTGACTGCAGCGCGTCGCCGGCGAGCCAGCGGTCAAAGGTGGCCCGCGCCGTTGGGCCGAGGCGGCGCACGCGCCACGGCGAGCCGCCGGTGATTAGCGTGGCGCTGAGCGTGGTCACCGCGCTCGCGTCGAGTCGGATGCCCGTGGGAACCTGGCGGTTCGTCGGGGGTGACGCGACGGGTAGAGGGCGCACGCTGAGAGTATTCCAGAGACACTGGCGAAGTGGACCGTGAGTCGCCAGAATGGGAGTCGAGGAGGATCGATGCCAACCCAAATCACCGAGCCCGTTATCGAGACCGAAGAGGAAGTGCTTGAGGAGGCCATCGAGTTGCTCGTCGAGGAGGTTTCGATCGACGGCCTCTGCGGCGTGTACTAAGTCGTGTCGCAGGCCGCGCGTGGCTTCGCGCTGGATGGACGCTGGGCGCTCGACGAGCGCGTCTCGCTGCGCGATGAACGCTTCGGCGCACTGGCGTATCACCACGGCAACCGTCGCCTCACCTTCTTGAAGTCACCAACCCTCGTTGCGCTCGTGCGCGCCTTGGGCGACTTCGACTCCGTTGACGCCGCGCTGGGCGCCCTGGTGGCCGAGGGCGATCGCGACCGGTACGCCCGGGCCCTCGAGCGCCTCGCCGAATCTGAGATGCTCCGTGAGCGTTGACTCGTCGCTGCGCGACCACTTCGAACGGGGCCTCGACGCGCCCATCTGTCTGACGTGGGAGTTGACCTACGCGTGCAATCTGTCGTGCGCGCACTGTCTCTCGGCCTCGGGCCGGCGCGATCCCCGCGAACTATCGACGACGCGCGCACTGGCGTTCATTGACGAGGTCGCCGATATTGGGGTCTTTTACCTCAACGTCGGCGGCGGTGAGCCGATGATCCGACGAGACTTCTTCGACCTGCTGGAGCGCGCCATCGATCGTCACGTGGGCGTGAAGTTCTCGACGAACGGCACGCGCGTGGACGCGGCGGCGGCGGCGCGCCTGGCGTCGATGGACTACCTCGATATCCAGGTCTCCCTCGACGGCGCCGACGCCGCCACCAACGACCGCCTGCGCGGCGCGGGCAGCTACGCGGCCGCGAGGCGCGCGATGGAGCACCTGGCCGACGCGGACTTCGGAGCGTTCAAGATCTCGGTGGTGGTCACGCACGAGAACGCGACCCAGCTCGATCGCTTCGCCGCTATCGCCGATCACTACGGCGCCCAGCTGCGTCTGACCCGACTGCGCCCCTCGGGACGCGGCGTCGACGCGTGGGCCGACCTGCACCCGACGCGCGAGCAGAATCGAGCGCTCTACCACTGGCTGGTCGATCACCCGACCGTCTTGACCGGCGACTCGTTCTTCCACCTCGCACCGCTCGGCCAACCCCTGGCGGGCCTCAACCTCTGCGGCGCCGGGCGCATCGTGTGCCTGGTCGATCCGGTGGGCGACGTCTACGCGTGCCCCTTCGTCATTCACGACCGATTTCGCGCCGGGTCGATCCTCGATCGGGGCTTCGCCGATCTCTGGCGAACGAGCGAACTGTTCGGGGCCATGCGAGAACCCGGCCACGCCGGCGCCTGCGGCGAATGCGGCGCCTACGACGCCTGTCGCGGCGGGTGCCTCGCGGCCAAGTTCTTCACGGGGCTCGAGCTCGACGATCCCGATCCCGAGTGCGTCCTCGGCCACGGCGAGGTGGCACTCGCCACGAGGGTCGCGATCGGGCCACGACCGAGTCCCGACCACTCGCGGCGCCGCACGTCGATGCCGCTCTACCAAGCCCTCGGATAGTCTCGGTTCTTACCGAGGGGGTCACGTGGGCAACAAGTGGTTCGAGACCGTCGCGGTCGCCCAGCGCCGAGCGCAGCGACGTCTGCCGCGATCGGTCTACGGGGCCCTGATCGCGGGGTCCGAGAAGGGTCTGAGCGCGCTCGATAACCTCGACGCCTTCGACGAGCTGGGTTTTGCCCCGCACGTGGCCGGGGCCCCGGAAAGTCGAGACCTGTCGACGACCGTGCTCGGTCAGGCCGTGTCGATGCCCGTCGTGCTTTCGCCGACCGGCGTGCAGGCGGTGCACCCGCAAGGCGAGGTGGCCGTGGCGCGTGCGGCGGCGGCGCGCGGGGTCCTCATGGGACTGAGTTCGTTCGCGAGCCAGCCCATCGAGGCGGTCACGCGCGTCCATGGTCAGGTGCTCTTTCAGCTCTACTGGTCGGGCACCCGTGACGAGATGATCCAGCGCCTCGAGCGCGCCCGCGCGGCCGGGGCGGTCGGGGTGATCTTGACGCTCGATTGGTCCTTTGCTCACGGGCGCGACTGGGGGAGCCCGTGGATCCCCGAGCGGATGGACCTTCGCGCGATGGTGCGCCTCGCGCCCGAGGCACTGGCGCGACCCGCCTGGACGTGGTCCTTTGCCAAGACCGGGCACTTGCCCAGTCTGTCGACACCGAACCTGGCCGCGCCGGGCGCACCGGCCCCGACGTTCTTTGGCGCCTACGGGGAGTGGATGCAGAGTCCGCCAGCCAGCTGGCAAGACGTCGCCTGGCTCGTCGCCCAGTGGGGCGGCCCGCTGCTCGTCAAGGGCGTGTGCCGCGTCGACGACGCCAAGCGCGTGGTCGACGCCGGTGCGACGGCGCTGTCGGTGTCCAATCACGGCGGCAACAACCTCGACGGCACACCCGCCTCGATTCGCGCGCTCAGCGCCATCGCCGAGGCCGTCGGCGATGAGGTGGAGGTGCTCGTCGACGGGGGCGTACGTCGCGGTGGTGACGTCGTCAAGGCGCTCGCCCTCGGCGCGCGAGCGGTGATGATCGGCCGGGCCTACCTGTGGGGCCTGGCGGCCAACGGGCAGGCCGGCGTCGAGAACGTCCTCGACGTGCTGCGCGGTGGCATCGACTCGACCCTGCGCGGACTCGGCCGCGCCAGCGTGGGCGAGTTGGGTCGCGAGGACGTCGTGGTGCCCCCGGGCTTTACGCGGAGCCTCGGCTCGTGAAGCGCGTGGCGATCGTTACCGGGGCCGCGCGCGGCATCGGGGCAGCCACGGTGGACGCCCTGGTCAACGAGGGCTACCACGTCGTGGCGGTCGACCGGTGTCGCGACATCCCCGAGGTGCCCTACGCGCTCGCGACGCCGGCGGAACTCGACTCGGTCGTGGCCCGCCACGGTGACGCGGTGCTGGGCCTGGTGGGCGACGTGCGCAGCGCCAGCGACATGAGCCTCGCCGTTGAGACCGCGACGCGTCACTTCGGACGACTCGACGCGGTGGTGGCGGCGGCGGGTGTCGTGGGCGCCGGTGGTCCCGTCTGGGGGATCACCGACGGTGCGTGGGACGCGGTGTGGTCGGTGAACGTGCTCGGCGTTCGCCGTCTGGTCGAAGCCGCGGCGCCGGTGCTGATCGAGCGCGGCGCTTCATCGCACCCGCGCGTCGTGGCCGTCGCGTCGGCCGCCGGCACCCAGGGACTGCGCCACCTGGCCGCGTACTCGGCGGCCAAGCACGCCGTGGTGGGCTTCGTGCGCGCGGCGGCCATGGACCTCGCCGAGTATGGCGTGACGGCCAACGTCGTCAGCCCCGGCTCGACGCGCACCGCCATGCTGGACGCCTCGGCGCGCGTCTACGGTCTCGAGGACGCTGAGGCCTTCGCGCGTCAGCAGCCCATTGGGCGACTGCTCGAGCCGCTCGAGGTGGCCGCGGCCATTGCGTGGCTGTGCTCGCCTGCGTCGTCGGCGATCACCGGTGCCGTGGTCGCGGTGGACGGTGGGATGACCGTCTCGTGAGTTGGCTCGCGATGCGATAGCGTCGTCAACGCGACGTTCCGGTCGCTTCGTGAATCGAGGTCCTCGTTGTCCGAACTCCAGGTGCCTGGCCGCATCGTCATCCTCGGAGCCGGGTCGGTGGCCCAGTGTCTGCTGCCCCTCCTGCTCGATCACTTCTCCCTGGACCCCTCGAGCGTCACCGTGCTGGAGAGTCGAGACAACCGCGATCGACTGCGCTCGTCGATCGAGCGCGGCGTTCACTACGAGACCGTGACCATTGCGCCGGACAACCTGGTCGCGATACTCGACGCGCACCTGGGCGACGGCGACCTCTTGATCGACCTCGCCTGGAACATCGGACTGCTTGAGCTGCTCGACTGGTGTCGCGAGCACAACGTGCGCTACCTGAACACCTCGGTCGAGGTCTGGGATCCCTACGACGACCCCGCCGCGGTGGCGCCCCAGGACCGCACGCTCTACTGGCGCCACATGGCGCTGCGCCGCCAGGTCGCACGCTGGGGATCCAACGACGGGCCCTCGGCGGTGGTCGAGCACGGCGCCAATCCCGGACTGGTCAGCCACTACGTGAAACAGGGCCTCACCGAGATCGCCGCGGCGGTGCTCGCCGACGGACTGCTCGCCGAGCGTCACGAAGCCATCGAGCGGGCCCTGGCCGTGGAGCGATTCAATGAATTGTCACAGCTGCTCGACGTGCGGGTCATCCACGTCGCCGAGCGCGACAGCCAAGTGAGCATCGAGCCCAAGCGGGTCGGCGAATTCGTCAATACCTGGTCGGTCGATGGTTTCTACGAAGAGGGCGTCGCCCCGGCCGAGATGGGCTGGGGGACCCACGAGAAGCGACTGCCCGCGCTCGCCCTGCGCCACGAGGGCGACGGGCCGCGCAACCAGATCTGCCTGGCCCAGATGGCCCACCAGACGCTGGTGCGCTCGACGGTGCCATCGGGCCCGATCGTCGGCATGGTCATCCGCCACGGCGAATCCTTCACCATCTGTGATCACCTGACGGTCTGGCGCGACGGACGCGCGGTCTATCGCCCGACGGTGCACTACGCCTACTGTCCCAGCGACGCCGCGTGGGCGAGCTTCGTCGAGCTCCAGGGCGCCCAGTACACCTACCCCGAGCGCCAGCGCATCATGAACGACGACATCGTTGCGGGCCGTGACGAGCTCGGCGTCCTGCTGATGGGCCACCCGTACGGGTCGTGGTGGACGGGGATGCGCACGACCATCGACGAGGCGCGCCTGGTCGCGCCCCACCAGAACGCGACCACGGTGCAGGTCGCGGCGTCGATCCTCGGCGCCGTCGACTGGCTGTTGCGCGCACCGCGCGAGGGCGTGCGAGTGCCCGACGAGCTGCCCTGGCGCGAGGTGCTGGCGGTGGCGACACCCTACGTGGGCACCACCTGGTCGGGCCGGATCGACTGGGATCCCGTCTCGACCCGGGCCGACTGGTTCGATCAGTGGAACGGGCGCGAGCTCGACCGCGACGACCCGTGGCAGTTCACGAACTTCCAGCTGCCCTAGCCCCGGCCAACCCGCAAGCCCATACCCTCCCCGGGTATGTTCGGGGTTGCGCGTTGATACCCCAGGGGGTATACTGCAACGGTACCGCAGAGCGGCGCTACCGGTCAGGGTTGAAGGGGTGAGCATGGCGAAGGTCGTGATAGTGGGGGCCGGCATAGCCGGGCACACGGCGGCGTTGCACCTTCGGCGGCGCCTGGGTCGCGACCACCAGGTCGTGGTGGTGTCGCCGAACTCGAAGTGGAACTGGATTCCGTCGAACATCTGGGTCGGCGTCGGCAAGATGACCACCGACGAGGTCACCTTCGCGCTCGCACCGATCTATCGGCGCAAGGGCATCACGTTCCATCAGGCGCTGGCGACCGAGTTGCACCCCGAGGGTTCGTCCGAGATCGACCAGCCCTACGTCACCGTGCGCTACACCGACCCCGAGCGCCTCGATCAGGTCGGAACGATCACCTACGACTACCTGGTGAACGCGACGGGACCCAAGTTGAACTTCGCCGCGACACCCGGGCTCGGGCCCGACGCCAACACCGTCTCGGTGTGCACGCCCGCGCACGCGGTGCAGGCCTCGGCGGCGCTGGCCGACGCCATCACCGCGATGCGCCAGGGCCAACGCCAGCGGCTGGTGGTCGGTGTCGGCCACGGGACGTGCACGTGCGAGGGCGCGGCCTTTGAGTACACCTTCAACGTCGAGCACGAGCTGCGCACGGCCGGCGTGCGCGACCTGGCGGACGTGACCTACCTCACCAACGAGTTCGAGCTCGGCGACTTCGGGGTCGGCGGCATGGTCTTCACCCAGAACGGCTTCGAGACGACCAGCAAGCTCTGGACCGAATCACTCTTTCGCGAGCGCGACGTGAAGGCCGTCGTCCAGGCCCACGTCGAGCGCGTCGAGCCGGGCGTCATCCACTACGAACAGCTCGACGGCACCAAGAATGAACTGCCCTTTGACTTCGCGATGCTGCTGCCGCCCTTTCGTGGGGTGGACCTCAAGGCGTTCGACCGCGCCGGCGAGGACATCACCGGCGATCTGTTCCTCGCCAACGGCTTCATGAAGGTTGACGCCAACTACGCCGCCAAGCCCTACGACGAGTGGAGCGCCGCGGACTGGCCGAGCACCTACGAGTCGAGTCGTTTCCCCAACGTCTTCGCGGTGGGCATCGCCTTCGCCCCTCCGCACCAGATCTCGCGGCCGCGCACGAGTGCCAACGGCACGCTCATCACGCCGTCACCACCGCGAACGGGCATGCCGTCGGGCGTCATGGGCAAGACCGTGGCCCTCACGATCATCGACCGCATTGCCCACGGCGCGTCCGCGCGCCCACGCGAGGCGTCGATGGCCGACATGGGTGCGGCCTGCGTCGCGTCGTCGGGCATGGGGCTGCGACGCGGCACGGCGGCCTCGATGACGATGTACCCGGTCGTGCCGGACTACGACCGCTTCCCGGCCACGGGGCGCAGCACCAGGGACACCTTCGGGGAGATCGGCCTCGCGGGACACTGGATCAAGTACATGCTCCACGTGCTGTTCATCTACAAGGCCAAGGCCCGGCCCCTCTGGTACCTGATCCCCGAATAGTCGACAACGCACAAGGAGCAACGATGGACAATGTCACAGCCGATATCCAGAACGCGCCGCTGCCGACGGCCCAGACCCTGCGTCGGCGCAATCACGTGGCCTACCAGGCGTGGCGCTTCGTGGCGCTGAACGTGCGATTCGTCACGATGATCTTCAAAGGAGACCACTGATGTCCACCACACCCGCCAACGGCGTTCGCGTGACCGACGCCCACGTCCTGCAGGATCAAAAGCAGCTGCACGCGATCGTTACCCGCCTCAAGCGCGCCCACGGTCAGTTGGGGGCGGTCGTGCGCATGCTCGAGGAGGGGCGCTCCTGCGAGGACGTCATCACCCAGATGGCCGCCGTCAACAAGGCCATCAACACCGCCGCCTTCACCCTGATCTCGTCGAGCCTGAAGGAGTGCATCATCGATCCCGCCATCGACTCCGACGACGTCACCACCAAACTGCAAAAGCTCTTTTTGAGCCTGGCCTAAGGAGAAACATGCGAACAGTCGTCATTGGGGGCGTTGCCGGGGGGATGTCCGCCGCGGCCAGACTGCGCCGTCTCGATCACGACGCCGAGATCGTCGTGATCGAGCGCAGCGGCTACGTGTCGTACGCCAACTGCGGTCTGCCGTACTACGTGGGCGGCGTCATCGAGGAGCACGAGTCGCTGCTGCTCCAGACGCCGGCCTCGCTCAACGAGCGGTTCCGGATCGACGTGCGCGTCTCGAGCGAGGTCACCTCGATTGACCGCGAGCGTCGGGTCGTTCACGTGCGCGACCTCGCCACGGCACAGGACTACGAGCTCACCTACGACTACGTGGTGCTGAGCCCCGGGGCGACGCCCGTCATTCCACCGATCCCGGGCATCGAGCGCGCGCTGGCCCTGCGCACGGTCGAAGACGTCGAGACCATGACCGAAGCGGTCAAGGCGCTGCCCGATCACGCCGTCGTGATCGGCGGGGGCTTCATCGGCGTCGAGATCGCGGAGAATCTCGTGCACCGCGGCGTGCCGACGGCGCTGATCGAGGCGACTCCCCAGGTCCTCGCGCCGCTCGACCCCGAAATGGCGCACCTGGTCGCCGACGAGCTGCGTCGTCACGGCGTGGCGCTGCACCTCAACGACGCGGTGGCGCGGATCACGGCGTCAACGGTCGTGCTCGCCTCGGGCGAGACGCTCGAGGCCGACCTCGTCATCGTCGCCATCGGCGTGCGCCCCGACACGGCGCTCGCGCGCAGCGCGGGACTCGTCATCGGCGCGCTCGGCGGCATCGAGGTGGACGAGTACAACCGCACGAGCGATCCGACGATCTACGCCATTGGCGACGCCGCCGAGAAGACCGACGCCCTCGACGGGCGGGCCTCGCTCGTCCCGCTCGCCAACATCGCCAACCGACACGGACGTGTGGTCGCCGACCACATCGCCGGGCGCCATGTGCGTCCCGTGGCGACCATCGGCACCGCCATCGTGAAGGTCTTTGACCTCACCATCGCGACGACCGGTTGGAACGAGAAGCGTCTGGTGGCCACGGGGCGGCCGTTCCTCGCGGTGCACACCCACCCCGCCAGCCACGCCGGCTACTACCCGGGCGCCCAGAAGATCGCGCTGAAACTGCTCGTGGACCCCGAGACCGGCGACATCCTCGGCGCCCAGGGGGTGGGCACCGATGGCGTCGACAAGCGCATTGACGTCATCGCGACCGCGATGCGCGGCGGGCTCACCGCGCCCGAGCTGGCCGACCTCGAGCTCGCCTACGCGCCGCCGTTCAGCTCGGCGAAGGATCCCGTCAACATGCTCGGCTACGTCGCGGAGAACCTGCTCACCGGGCTCGTGGACTCGGTGCAGTGGCACGAGATCGTCGAGCACGCCGGCCAGGGCTACCTGCTGGTCGACGTGCGCACGCCGCGCGAGTTCGCGCGCGGGTCGGTGCCGGGCGCGATCAACGTCCCGGTCGATGAGCTACGCGGTCGCCTCGACGAGCTCGATCAGAAGGACGTGGTGGTCATCTGTCAGGTCGGCCAGCGCGGCCACGTCGCGACGCGACTGCTGCGCGACTCGGGGTTCAACGCCAAGAACCTGAGCGGCGGCTACCAGACGTGGCACAAGTCACCGGCGGCCCACCTGGTCGCGTGAGCTCGCTACGACGTCAGCCACTATCCAACCATTCATCCAACTAACCATCCATCCAACCAACCAACCAACCACAACCAGTAGAAAGGTATTACCCCTATGTGCAGTCGTACGACCTGTAGAACCTGCCACAAGCCGACCTGGAGCGGCTGTGGCAACCACATCGAGCAAGCGCTCGCTGGCGTCGCCAAGAGTGACCGCTGCCAGTGCCGCGACACCGGTGGCTCATCGGGCGGTGGCTTCATGTCGCGTCTCCTGGGACGTTAAGTTGTCCGCGGCCGATCGGTGGCGTGCGGCGCTCGAGGCGTGGGCGATCCCCGAGGCCATCGTGGCCTCGGCCTCGCAGAGTCCGTGGATTCATCCACCGGCCCTCTTCGACGTGCCCAAGTCGATCGAGCCGTCGCCGTCACACGATCGCGCCCGTGAGGCCCTGCCGTCGGGTGGAACCGTGCTCGACGTCGGCTGCGGTGGCGGCGTCGCGGCCTTCGCGCTCGCCCCGCCGGCGGCGCGGGTCATTGGCGTCGATCACCAGGTCGAGATGCTCACCATGTTTCGGGCCAACGCCGTGGACCGGGGGCTCTCGGTCGAGACGATCGAGGGCTTTTGGCCCGCGGTCGCCGACCGGGCCCCGGTCGCCGACGTCGCCGTGGCCCACCACGTCGCCTACAACGTTGCTGACGTCGTGCCCTTCCTCGCCGCGCTCGGGGCGCACGCGCGCCACCGGGTTGTCCTCGAGTTGCCCGACCGCCATCCGCTCGCGTCACTCGACGGGGCGTGGCGACACTTTTGGAACCTCGAGCGTCCCGATGGCCCGACGCCCGAGGACCTGCTGGCGGTGCTCGACGAGATGGGGATCGCCGCGCACTCGACGTCCTTCGTCGGACGGCTACGCGCCGAGACCGACCTTGACCAGGCGGCCCACTTCACCCGAATCCGGCTCTGCCTGCCGGCCGAACGCGAAGCCGAGGTCCGCGACTTTCTCGTGGCGCATCCCCCGTCGACGACGCGGGAGCTGACGACGATCTGGTGGCCCGCTGGCCCAGGCCAGTCCGATTGACGCGGGCGTCGGCCGAGTTACCCAGTTGGGGATTCTTCGACACGCACGGCGCCGCAGCGCTCGTCGTGAGGTTTCAACGACGCGGGGACGGTCGGCGACCAAGGTCTGTCGCGTCGAAGGATGAGCGCCGCGAACAGGCCGAGGGTAATCGACCCGTATCGCAACGCGACGTTCCACGGATTCACCACGTGAAAGAACCAGGCGAACGACGGGCTACGCGTGTGCAACAGGTAGAGGATCACCATGGCAACGACGTAGTTGAGGATCCCCGCCGCGCTCATCGTCGCGAGGCTCCATGTGGGCCAGAGGGCGACGACGCCCACGACGACGAGCCACAGCATGTACTGGGGCGAAAACACCTTGTTGACTAGCATGAGCGCGGCAAAGACGACGGCGGTCGCCGCCATGGGGGAGTCGCCGTTCAGCACCCGCGGTACCAGCAGGATCGCTACCAGCACGACTAGCCCGCCGCTGAGTAGGTCCACCACCGGTGTCGACAGGGCCGACGCGAAATGCAAAAAGTAGAAGATCCCACCGCGACCGCTGCGACGGAGATTGAAGACGTAGAAGTGTGCCCAGTTCGCGGGGTTGGCCGCTGCGAAGGGCACGTTGACCACGAGGGCGGTGCCCCCGGCCCACCGCGTCATTCGCCAGGCGTGGCCGCGGTCGTGCGGGTCATGGAGCAGCGAGATTAGGCAATAGACGAGCAGGATGATCGGGAAGAACTTCGCCCACACCGCAAGGGAGAGCAAGACGCCAGCTGACGTATACCGCTGGGCACGAAATCGCGACCAGCCGGCCACCATCAAAAAGATGGCGAACAGGTCCCAGTTCAACAGGCCGTAGACGAGGAGCAGGGGGCACAGGGCGAAGGTCCAACCCAGGCGTCGGTCGATGCGATAGAGAAGGTGCAGCGTGCCGAGCGCGCACGCGAGCAGACCAAGGCTACTGACCAGAAAATAACCCTGGACCCCGGGCGCCCACGACGCCAACCACATGTAGACGCCGGTCAGCACCGGGTATTCGATTCGCACGCGGACGTACGGCAGGGCGTGGTTGAACAAGTGGTGGGCGTAGTACAGCGAGATGAGATCCGAGTAGGCGAGGTGGCCCCACGCCCAGGGGCCGTATAACCTCCCAGCGTGCGCCGATGAGGTGACGATTGCCGCCGGGCGCAGCCGAAGGTAGGCCCACGTGAACCAGCCGACCACCGTGGCAACGGGCACCCACGGGGTCGCCAGCAGCGCCGTCACGGTCTTCGACGTTGGCGAACTCGCCTGAGACGCGTCTACGGTCACGTTCGGTACGATAACGTCTCTGGGGGCAGAGAACCACGCGAACTCTTCGCGGGTAACCGCTTGATAACCGCTCGATGACGTTGCTCCCGTCGCCGACGGCCTTGACTACCTGGCCTCTCACCACAACGTGCCGCGGGGCACGGGTGCGGTCGAGGCGACCATCCGAGGAGAAGTCAAACCGTTCTTCGAACCTCGTGCGGCGGCATTCACGAACATCGAGCGCATCAACCGACTCGCCGACCTTCTTACCTTGCGTCTCAACGGCCGGCTGGATCGCCCCAGCGAAGTTGCCGAGATACCCCGGCGTGACGCCGAAGCGGCAGGCGGCTTCGTTCCTCCCGCGCGAGCCGTGACTGAACAAAAGGGCGAACGGCTGTTGCACAATCCGGCGGTCATCGCGAGATCTCTGGGTGAGGCTCGTAAGCAAGCACGCAAGGCCGTTGTCAAATGACCGCCCAACGTGACGCCATTGCTAGGACCCTCTGGGGACAAACGAGACTGGTCATCATCGACGTGGAGACAACCCGCCTGCAGGCAACGTCTCGCATGCTGGCCTTCGGCGCCTACATCGTCGAGAACGGAGCAACGATAGAGAGTTGGTCCACCCTTATGAACCCGGGGACTCACATCGGTGCCACCAAGATTCACAGTCTCACTCCCGAGAGGCTGGCTGGGGCAAAGAGCTTCCAAGTCCACAGCGAGAAGATACGGCGGACACTGACGAGTTCATCGAAGACCACCTTCGTCACCGGTCACAACGTCTCCTTCGACGCCGAGAGACTGGTGTACGAGTTCCGACTGCTCGGCGAGGAGCCACCACCGATGTTGCTCCTTGACAACAGCACCTTGGCCCCGGCCGCCGGCGTCGGGGCGGCCAACAGCAGCTTGGAGAAAATTGCGGCGACCTTCGGGCTGTTGAACCCTGCGGCGCATGAAGCAAACGCCGACGCCATCACCAGCCGCGAAGTGACCTTGCGTGTCATCGACCTTCTCATCGATGCCGGGGTGAGTGACCTCACGCCGTTCGCAATGTTGCCGAGGAAGCGCTTCACCTTCGACAACGAGCCCGACTACGAGCTCACGCCTGAGCACGAGGCGCTTCACGCATTTCCCCTCACGAAACAGGCGGAGCGCGAGAAGTCCCTGGTGCAGTGCCCCGCCCTCAGTTGCCCCGTGCTCAATCGGCGTATCGAGGATGGCGTGACTGACGGCGCGAGTGCTCGGTCACTCATCAAGTGGTCGATCGAGCAGATAGGCCGGCCCGGACTCACCCGGTACCAGGTGGGACTGTTGATGAGCGGTGCACTGCACGCGATGAATGGCCGGCGCGACCTCCTTGTACGGCCCAAGCCCGACTTGATGCTGCACAACGCGCTCGCGCTGCTCAACTCTTACCCGAGGTGGGAGGCGTGGACTGACGATGACCAGTGCGACCGATGCGCATCGGGCCGGCCCTACCGCTGTCGCTTCATCCGCACACCCATCAACGCGGTCTGGTCCGCAATGTACAACTCGGAAGAGCAGGTACCACTCAACGCCGCCATGAAATACCTGTACGGGGCAGCTAAGACTCCTCTGGGCGCGAGCAGTTGGTACTCACAGCTTCGCGCCCTTCACCCCTACGCCGCAGTGCGCGGTGCGTCGAGAGTTGCGCGCACTCTCGCCACTCTCCACCGCCTCGGTCAAGCCATCGAGGCGACCGAGGCGCTCTGGGCGACTGAACTACACACCCAAGGACTTACAGCCCTCTACGCCACTCTCGTTGAGGAGAGTATGACCCAGGGTGAACGTGATACGGCGCTCCGCCGGGCTCTCGCCATTTGCGATGAAGGACTTGCGGGCAACATCGGCGAACGCCCGTGGCACAGCGTCGGGGCTCGTCGAGAACGTCTAGCCCGACGACTAGCCGTCGCTGGGTCTTCACCGTTCAAGCATCCCTACAACCAGCGCCCACCGCATAGGAGTAGGTTCGTGCGACCGTGATGTGACCGGCAAGAGGCTTAGTTCTTGCGCACGGCGGCCATCTGTGAGGCTCCCCAGAGAAAGTGGACACCAAACAATCCGACTCGAACGTCGGATGAGAGGATGTCACCATGGGAGCCACGAGAAGGAAGTTCACTCTCGAGTTCAGAACTGAGGCGGCTCACCGCGTCA
>JAJZBX010000014.1 GCA_021846325.1 Actinomycetes bacterium
GGCACCCCCGTCACGACGTGCGCTACATCGACGTGGCGCCCGCGTTCTTACCCGGCGCCGAGTCGATTACGAGTCACGAACGTCGTGTCCTGGCGTGCTGGTCCGAGGTGATCGCGCCACGCCTCGAACGCGGCGAGGACGTCCTCGTCGTCGCGCACTGCCACAGCCTCCGAGCGCTCGCCCGATTTACCAACGCCGACGGTGGTGGCGCGACGGACTCGCTCTTCACGAACACCGGCAGCGCCCTGATGACCGCAGAACCGGGCGTGTTCGTCGAGCTCTTGGTGGACTGAACGCGAATCTACTTGAATGGTTCTGCACCTCGCACCCTCCCGTCGAAAGGTGTGTGGCACGGGTGAACTGTCAGGACTCGCTCCACAACACCGTAACGTCTTTCCACGGTTGGTCTTGGTTGTCTCGCGGTGCTCATCACTTCACCTTCGCTGCCAAGTTTGGAGCTACGAATCAGGAGGAAGTGGTTCCGACTCTCGACGCCGCACCACTAACGCGACTCTCGTAGTGACCTTGTCGCGTCGGCGGTCAACGGTACCGCACCGCCACCGACTGGTTCACCATATCGCCGACCCATGTGTCATATGAGTACCGACTCGCATGTCGGCGCCCGAGCAGCGATGACATCAACTCGCGTTGCGGAATTCATCGAATCGCTCCTCCAATCGCGCCTTATCCGGATAAGCGACTTTTCGTCGCGGCAATCTCAGCAGCTGACCGTGCATTTCCTGCAGACCGTGCTTCAACATTGGTCCGTCAATTTCTCGCAGTAACTCGGCATTTATGACCACCATATAGTCGGGACGGATTCCGAGTAAGTTCTGGTCAAACGACGCGTGATGAATTTTGCAAAGAGCGATTCCATTCGGCACGACTGGATCGCCGTGAGGTTTGGAGTCACCGATGATGTGCGCCGCATCAAGTAGTTGAGAATGTCTCAACTGGCATACCGCGCATGCAGACGCGTAGGCGTCCAACACTTGCTCTCGAAATATGGGCTGGTGAAGCCGGCGCCGCGTTTGCTCAATGACGTAGCGCCGTTCGGCGGGTGAGAGTGACGACGTATCCATACCAATTTCAGCCCGATGGTAACCAAGAGTGAATTCGCGTCCATTCGGATTATCTCCGATGATGAAGACCGGATAAATCGGCCGGTAGACTCCACGTCGAACACCCAAGAAGTACGCGAGTGGCAGACCGAAGTCCATGCATGAGCGCAACGCTCGATTCGCGTAGTGGTTCGGATCTGTACCTTCGTATTTGTAACGGGGGTACCCATCGGGTCCCTCGAGGTCTTCATACGGTGGGAGTTGGCCAAAGGGAGTAAACGAAGTCGTGATTGAGAGGGCCGCCGCCAGGCTGGCTGGTTTATTAATCCCTCGCCCGTGAACCTGCCGAATTGTGATTGCCTCACCCTCAAAGTCGAACGACTCGGTCTGATCCCATTTCAGCGTCTCATCGAACGAGAGCGAAACGAGTGCATCGAGATGAAGAAAGAGAGCGGTCCTGACTGCAATCTCCCGAATTACATCCACTTCTTCATGATGCCAGCTGGCGTGGGCGGTGACGACAAGCGGCGGTCGATTTCTACACGACCCATCGTGATTTACTTATCCTCGTTCGCGTTGTGTTCAGCACGGTGGCGTCATGTTGATACGCAGTCACCCACCTGCACGCCGCTTACATCATGAGAGGTCATACGAAAGTTGAGGCGTCGATGCCCGATCGTGATGCCACGTCAGATGCGCTCGTCACGTCAAACGCCAATGATGGTTCTCGCTGACAGTATCGTCACGATTGCCGCTTCTCCCACGACCTACGCACTCGCCCAGACCACGCGCCGCCTGGTGATGTTCTGTCGTTCACTCCACCGCGTCGCCGGTGCCGAAACGATGTTACCCATCAGTGCTGCCGTTCTCGCCGCCGACGCCGAATGACTACGTGTACGCCAGCAGCGGATTCCCGCCACGACAACTTTCGGAACATCCCACCACCTTCTCCCACGGATCCACCCTCGTGAGCCCGGTGGCTACGGCTAACCTCGTGCGAACCCACCAAGAGGCAACGTGCCCTGACCAACGCCACGACCAACCAGTAGCGCGCCGAGCTATCCCTCCACGCCTTTCGCACGGTGGGGAGTCCTGACCATTCATGCGCGGCGCTGTTCTGAACAACTTCGACGAGTTCGCTCGAACCACGCGTGGAAGTTGCGAGGTCGATCGGCTCAGGTGTAGTCAGCGTCGCTTCCGGACCTTGCGATCTGGCCGATTGAAAGTGTGAAAGCCGTGGGGTTTCCGATGCCCCGCTATGTCGGTCTCCCAGCGACGACATGCGACGCTGTTCCTCACATCGGTGAACGCTCCTCAAGGTGATGCGCGTCGTGATACTCGTCATTGGTCACGTGACGGCCCCACTGGGCGGGTCCCCCGGTGATGGAGAGGTGTGTCATGAAATCGTTGGGGGTGGCGCCGTGCCAGTGCTCCTCGCCATCGGGCGCGTACACGACGTCGCCGGGACGAAGCGTGACCGCCTCTTCGCCACGCACCTGTACGAATCCACGCCCCTCGGTGACGTAGAGCGTTTGACCGCCATCGTGGGTGTGCCAGGCGCTGCGCGCGCCGGGCGAAAAGTGCACGGCCGCCACGCTGATCGGTGTGGGCGTCAGTCCCGTCGTGATCGGGTCGATCCAGACGTCTCCGGTGAACGTTGCGTCAGATCCTTTGATGGTGGCTGGTTTCGCTGCGATGTCCATCACGTTGCTCCTCTTCAATGTCGACTACCGACGACGAGCGCCGGGATCAAGCGCGGGTGGCACCCAGCCATCGTCCGCGGGGTTTAGGGTCACGCCGGGTGCGACGACCTGATCGATGGCGTCGAGAACGTCGTCGCTCAGACGCACGTCCGCGCCAGAGATCTGCGAGTCGAGGTGCTCCATCGTTCGAGGTCCGATGATCGCCGAGGTGATGCCCGGGTGGCGCAGTACGAAGGCGATGGCCATCTCGATCAGGCTGAGCCCCGCCTCCTCGGCCAACGTGGCCAACGCCGTCGCAGCGCTGAGCTTGCGCTGATTCTCATCAAGGGCCAGGTCGAATCGGTTGACCAGTCGTTGGCGCGACGGCGACGTCGGTCCACGCTGGGCGTCTCGTCGATAGCGTCCCGATAGCCAGCCCCCGGCGAGCGGGCTGTAGGAGAGAACGCCGTAGCCGTAGCGCATCAGGGTCGGTAACACGTCACGTTCGATGCCCCGGGTCAAGATCGAGTACGACGGCTGCTCGGTCCAGGGCCGCTCGGTCCCCCGTCGCTCGGCCGTCCACTGAGCCTCGACGATGGCGGACACCGGCCAGGTGGAGTGTCCGAAGTAGCGGATCTTGCCGGCGTGCACGAGATCGGTCAGCGCGCCAAGGGTCACCTCCAGGTCGATGGCGGGGTCGTAGCGATGCACCTGGTAGAGGTCGATCCAGTCGGTCTGGAGTCGCCGCAGCGAGTTCTCCACTTCGGCGATAATCCAACGACGGCCATTACCGCGTTGGTTAACGTCGTCGCCCATGGGACTGTGGAACTTCGTGGCGAGCACAATGTCGTCACGGCGTCCGGCGATGGCCTTGCCCACAATCTCCTCGGACTCGCCGGCGGAGTACACGTCGGCGGTATCGATGAAGTTGATGCCGACGTCGAGCGCCCGATGGATAATACGAATCGACTCGTCGTGGTCCTTGGTGCCCCAGTCGCCGAACATCATGGCGCCGAGGCACAGCGCCGAGACGTGAACGCCAGTGCGTCCGAGTGGTCGCGATTGCATATCTACATCCTCCTCGTCGTCAGTTGCACTTCAGCACTCTCGAGATCTCGAGCGCCTTCGACTCGGCGGAGTCGAGAATTCGGCTTCGATCACGACATCGCCGAAGGCCACGAAACCACCGTCCGTTCCCCTCGGCGTCGCGCCGGCGTCCTTGGCGCTACGGACAGCGAGGAGTACGCGCTCGCCCACGCTCGCCGGCCGTGCGATCGATTCCCCGATCAGTCCAGTTCCGACGATCTCGGTGGCGTCACGCACCCCGGGCTCGGTTACTGCGGACCTGACCCGTTCGAACGCGAAGTGCCGCGAGGTAACCGACGGACGCGTCATGACAATTCCACGCCGTCTCGCTCGTGCGCCTGCGACGTCGTCATCGCGGGGCCACGCGGATTAGTGACTTGATGGCGCGACGCTCGTCCATTGCCGCGTACGCCTCACTGACGTGCTCGAGGTCGGTCTCGAAGTCAAAGACGAGTCCGGGGTTGATGGTTCCATTGAGCACGTCATCGAGCAGCGCTGGAATATAGAGGCGGGCCGGGGCCGGACCACCTCGCCACCCGATGTTGCGAAAGAACGTCGGCACGAACGGCACGACACCGTGCGGCACCCCCACGATGCCGATCATCGAACCGGGCCTGGCAATGGCGGCCGCGGTCTCAATCGCCTGACTCGTGCCAACGCACTCCATCGTGGCGTCGGCGCCGACGCCCTTGGTGAGCTCGAGGACGCGCTCTGTCGCGGCGTCGCCACGTTGCTCGACAAGGTCAGTGGCACCGAAGGCGAGGGCGACGCGCTGACGCGCGGGGTTGCGACTCAACGCGATGATCCGCTCGGCCCCGAGGCGCTTGGCGGCGAGCACGGCGCAGAGGCCAACGGCGCCGTCGCCGACGACCGCAACCGTCGCCCCCGGCCGAACGCCCGCACTCACCGCGGCGTGGTGACCGGTGGCCATGACGTCCGAGAGCGCGAGGAGTGATCGCAGGGTCTCGGACGAGTGCTCCCCGGGCGGTACCGCGACCAACGTCGAAGCCGCCTGGGGTACTCGCACGTACTGACCCTGTCCACCATCGATGGTGCCGTTGCCGAAGGATCCGCCGTTGGGACAGCTGGCCATTGATCCGTTGGCGCAGTGCGGACACGACATATCGCTGTAGATGAACGGCGCGACCACCAGATCACCAACGCTGATACCCGACACCTGGGAACCGGTGGCCTCGACCACGCCGATGAACTCGTGACCAATGGTCCCGACGGCGTGTGGACTCTCGCCGCGGTAGTACCAGAGGTCCGATCCGCACACGCAGGCCAGCACGACCCGCACGATCGCGTCGGTGGGCGATTCGAGTACGGGTTCGCCGCGGTCGATGACGCCAATCGAGCCCGGTCCATTAAAGACGGCAGCGCGCACCAGCTCTCTCCTTGGTGGACCTTGTTCGGTCCGCCCCTACAGCCAAGCAGATCATCGAACGTCGAGGGAGGGCCAGTTGTCAGGGGTACTGAGGGGGACTCCCTCGGTCACCGCGAGGACCCGTAACGTAGGATTGTGAACTCTAGCGCTGACCTTCGCGAGTTCTTGACCTCGCGGCGATCGAGGCTCTCGCCCGAGCGCGCCGGACTGAGCTTCTACGGCACGTGCCGTCGAGTGCCGGGCCTGCGTCGCGAGGAGGTCGCCATGCTCGCCGGGATCAGCGTCGAGTACTACACCCGACTCGAGCGCGGCGGCGCACGCGGTGCCTCGCCCGACGTTCTCGAAGCCGTCGCCCGAGCCCTGCAACTCGACGAGGCCGAGCGCGCGCACCTGTTCGACCTCGTGCGTTCCGTCAAGTCCCCCGGGCCCCTCACTCGACGACCGGTTCACGACCGAGTGCGGCCGACCATCTTGCGAGTGCTCGACGCCATCGTGACCGCGCCCGCTTACGTGCGCAACGGTCGACTCGACATCCTCGCCGCGAACAACCTGGGGCGGGCCCTGTACGCCCCGGTGTTCGCCATGGGGGCGAGCACCCCCAACGTGGCGCGCTATATCTTCCTGGACGCCGAAGCGTGCGAGTTCTTTCCCGACTGGGAGGCGATCGCCAGTGACGCGGTGGCGATCCTACGAGCCGAAGCTGGCCGAGACCCCTACGACCGGCGCCTCTCGGACCTGGTCGGAGAGCTCTCGACGAGAAGCGACGAGTTTCGTCTTCGCTGGGCAGCGCACAACGTCAAATTCCACCGAGCCGGCACCAAGCGACTCCACCACCCGGTCGTGGGCGCGCTCACCTTGTCGTTCGAAGCGTTGGAAGTCGCGAGCGACGCCGGGCAGCGCACCAACATCTACACGGCGGAACCCGCGTCGAGTTCCGACGTCGCCCTTCGTCTACTCGCCAGTTGGGCGGCCGGCGAGCTACGAACACCGGCTGATCAGTAGTCGCTCGCCATCGGGCCCGTTGACGAGTCGACGTGCCCGGTGCGAGCCGGACGCCCACGATAAGGTCGTCCGTGAGCTCGGTTCGCCGAGCCGGTGTCGTCGCGCCGTCAGATGGGGGTGTACACGAATGGACGAAGTCGGCGAAATCGTGGAGGTGCACCAGCCCGCGACCTCGGCCGTTGGAGCCCAGGCCGTACGCCTATCGCTGAAGCGGGCGGTGTCGGAGATGGGCGTCTCGAGGTCGCTCAAGACGCTTTCGGCGATGAACCAGGTCGACGGCTTCGACTGCCCCAGCTGCGCGTGGCCCGATCCATCGCCCGAGCACCGCAGTCACGCCGAATTCTGTGAGAACGGGGCCAAGGCGGTGTCCTGGGAGGCAACGCGCGACCGGGTGGGAGCGGCGTTCTTCGCCGAGCACTCCGTGGCGGAGCTGCGTGCGCTCGACGATCACGAACTCGAGCGCTTCGGGCGACTCAGTGAGCCGATGTACCTCGCGCCGGGCGCGAGCCACTACGTCGCGATCTCCTGGGACGAGGCGCTCGGCCGGTGCGCCGAGACGTTGCGGGCGCTCTCGGACCCGAGTCGCGCGGTCTTCTACACCAGTGGTCGCGCGAGCAACGAGGCCGCGTTCATCTTCCAGCTGCTCGCTAGAAGACTGGGGACGAACAACCTGCCCGACTGCTCCAACATGTGCCACGAGTCGAGCGGCGTCGCGCTGAACGAAACCATCGGCGTGGGCAAGGGAACCGTCAGTCTCGAGGACATCACGGACCACGCCGAGCTGATCATCATTGTCGGCCAGAACCCGGGCACGAACCACCCACGCATGCTGAGCGCCCTCGAGGCCGCTAAGCGTCGCGGCGCGAGAATTATTTCTGCCAATCCGTTGCCCGAGGCCGGACTCGTGCGCTTCAAGAATCCCCAACGGGTGCGGGGCCTGCTCGGTCGCGGCACGGCGCTCACCGATCGATACCTGGCCGTGCGGGTAAACGGCGACCTCGCGATGTTCGCCGGAGTGAACAAGGCGCTGCTCGCACTCGAAGAGCGTCACCCGGGCACGGTCGTTGACCAGTCGTTCATCGACGACTTCTGCGACGGATTCGACGCGGCCCGCGAAGCCTGGCGCGAGCTCAGCTGGGCCGATATCGAGGCGGCCAGTGGCCTGGACCGCCAACAGATCGAGGCCTTCGCGGCCGACGTCGCAGCGGCCAAGAGCGTGATCGTGTGCTGGGCGATGGGCATCACCCAGCATCGCAACGCGGTGGCGACGATCCGCGAGATCGTCAACTTCCTCCTCGTGCGCGGCAACATCGGCCGACCGGGTGCCGGACCATCGCCCATCCGCGGCCACAGCAACGTGCAGGGCGACCGCACGATGGGCATATGGGAGAAGATGCCCGACGACTTCTTGGACCGCCTGGGTCACGAATTTGGCTTCGAGCCACCGCGCGAGCACGGGTACGACACGGTCGCGGCGATACGCGCCATGCGCGACGGCCAGGTTGACGTCTTCGTCGCCCTGGGGGGCAACTTCGTTGCGGCGACGCCCGACACCGCGGTCACCATGGCCGCCATGGGGAACTGTCGGCTGACGGTGCACGTGGCGACCAAGTTGAACCGCTCCCACCTCTACCACGGCGAGGCGGCACTGCTACTGCCCTGCCTCGGACGCTCCGAGCGCGACGAGCGCGCCACCGGTGAGCAGTTCGTGACCGTCGAGGACTCGATGGCGATGGTCCACGCCTCGCACGGTCGTCTGGAGCCGGGCTCGACGCAGTTGCGCAGCGAGGTCGCGATCGTGGCGGGCCTCGGCGAGGCCCTCTTTGGCGACGACCTGGGGTGGCGCGCGATGGCCGACGACTACCGAGTCATTCGCGGCCACATCGAGAACGTGGTCACCGGGTTCCACGATTTCGAGGCGCGGGTGAGCCAGCCCGGCGGCTTCGTGCTGCCGCGCGGGCCCCACGACTCGCGAACCTTCGCCACCGCCACCGGCAAGGCGCGATTCAGCGTCAATGCGCTCGACGCGATCGAGGTTCCCGACGGCCACCTGATTCTCCAGACGGTGCGGTCCCACGACCAGTTCAACACCACGGTGTACGGACTCAACGATCGGTACCGCGGCATCGAAGGCGGGCGCCGCGTCGTCTTCGTGAACGCCGACGATCTCGCCGAACAGGGCATCCGCGACGGCGACCGGGTAGACCTGGTCAGCGTCTGGACCGACGGCGAGCGCCGCGCCGAGGGGTTTCGCGCCGTCGCCTACCCGACGCCGCGCGGCTGTGCCGCGTCGTACTTCCCCGAGGCCAACGTGCTGGTCCCCCTGGACTCCACGGCCGTGGGGAGCAACACGCCGACCTCGAAGTCCATCATCATCCGACTCGAACCGGCCCCGGTGCTCGCCGGGTCCTAGGCGTCGGCGTCGCTACGACAAGGCGGACAGGTCGCTGATCCGCTCGGCCCCGGCGTAGACGACCATCGAGGGTGCTCGCAAGAAGCCAACGAGGGTGAGACCGGACTCCTCGGCGAGTTCGACGGCGAGCGACGACGGCGCCGACACCGCGCAGAGCATCGGCACCCCCGCCATGACCGCCTTTTGGACGAGCTCGAAGGACGCGCGACCCGACACCAGCAGTATCGTGTCGCGCAGCGGCAGGCGTCCTTCGCGCAGCGCCCAGCCCACCACCTTGTCAACCGCGTTGTGGCGGCCGACGTCTTCGCGAAGTACCAGCAGCTCACCGGTGGCGCTGAAGAGCGCTGCGGCGTGCAGGCCCCCCGTCTTGTCAAAGACCGGCTGGGCGGCGCGGAGCCGGTCGGGCAGCGTCAACAGCGTCGCGGCCGCGACGCTGAGCCGGTCGTCGTGCACGTCAAAGTGTGATCGCGTGCGCACCGCCGCGATGGAGGACTTCCCGCACAGTCCACACGAGCTCGTCGTAAAGAACGCGCGGGCCACGTCGTCGCCGGGGGGCTCGATCCCGGCACTGAGGTGAAGGTCCAAGATGTTGAATCGGTTCGCTTCGTCCGCGTCGCGGCCGGCACAGTAGCGAATGCTGCGCAGATCCTCGGTGCGCGCAATGACGCCCTCACTGACGAGAAAGCCCGCGGCCAGGTCGAAGTCGGCACCGGGTGTGCGCATGGTGACCGCCATCGAGCGACCATCGACGCGCAGCTCGAGCGGCTCCTCCCCGGCGAGGGTGTCACGACGACGCTCGGGCGCGGCGCCGACCGTCAGCCGCACGACGGAACGTTGCGGAGAAACTCGGCTCACCTCACCCCTTCGGCCACGGGTCACGCCAACTCGACCCTGATCCGCCGCTGATCCTACCGACGTCAACGGGTCCCGTGGTCGCTCACGGTGCACGACCGGTCGAGGTCGCTACGATGCGAGCGTGACCAGTTCGACACAAGCGTGGATCAGCGCCTACGCGGCCCTCGTCGGTGAGGAGGTACCCACTGAGGTCGAACGCGAGTCGATTCTCGCCCTCGCGGGCATCGCCGCGCGCGCGTCAGAACGTACCGCGGCCCCCATCGCGTGCTGGCTGGCCGCCGCAGCCGGTCTGAGCGCCGGCGAGGCGATCGAGCTCGCACAACAGATCGAACCAACGACGGCCGAGCCCGACCAGTAGGGACTGCTCGAGTGTTTCGCGGCGTTGACGCGCCGTGTCTCGACGCGACGCCCGCGACGCCGGTCTCAAGGCTCGTTGGCGCCAACGTCATCGACGCGCAGCCCGAGTCGCTCGAGATCGGCGGGGCGGTCAACGTCGGCGAAGTTCTCTGCGCTGGCGAGGTGACCCCAGTGCGCGACCTCGAGCCGGGTCACGTCGGGTTGGGCGACCACGTGGCGCAGTGAGCGCTCGCCGCGCGCGACCAACAAGCTCGCCAGGTCCAGGTGGCGTTCACCCCACCTGGCCAGCAGCGGCTGCACCCGACCGGCGACGACCGGCATGACCGAACCGGGAGCGTCGTAGTCCGCGAGGAATCGAAGAAGTTCCTCGGTCACCAAGGGTAGGTCGCAGGCGATGACCAGCGCGTCGCCGAGGTGACCGCGCCCGCGCAGCGCTCGACCTCCGGCGGCAATCGCGACGAGGGGACCGCCGCCCAGCGGCACCTCGCTGGTCGATGCGAGTCCCGACGTGCCCGGACCCACTTCCAGCGCGAGCGCGGTTACTCGTTCCAGGAGTGCCGCCGTCCGGCGCGCGAGGGTGGTGCCGTCGACCGAGAGGTTCGCCTTGTCGCGACCCATGCGCCGGCTCGCCCCACCGGTGAGCAGGAGCGACGCCACGTGCTCGTTCGGCCGAGGCATGGCGTCAGCGTAGCCAGTCTCGTGGTTCTTGTCGCCGGTCACCCCGCGTCGAGTGGGCCGGGGCCAGTCGTCGACGATGACCCCGGCTCGTGGTGTTCGCCCGTCGCCCGCTCGGCGCGACACGGTGCCCGGGTCGTACGTCACGGCTCGGGCGGCCCGGTCGTTGGACTCTCCTCTCGCAGCCACCGCGGCGAGTTGGTCGCCGCCCACCGTTCACTCACCGTGCCGCGCACCATCGAGGTCCACGAACCGCGGTGCGTAACCACCATGACGACGTGCCCGATCACGTCGAGCACGATGAGCCACGCGACGACGTCGTGCACGAAGGTCGAGCCGGCGCGCCAGGACAGCGGAAAGTAGCTGAACCACTTGAGGATCACGCCGGTGACGAGCAACACCGGTATCGAGGCGGCGACCAGAATCGTGTTGAGCTTTTGACCCGGGTTGTACTTGTCGGCGTCGATTGCGGTGCGTCCGAGCGAGGTCAACCACGCGATCTCGTCGCGAGTCCAGTAGCTCACGCGTCGAACGTCACGGCGCATGCGACGACCCCAGGGTCCAACGAGAGAGACGGCGATCGGCACGGGCAGCGCGATACCGACCCACAGGTGGATCTGTTCAATCGTGAATCGCGGCATCACAACGCCGAAGAGTGAGCCGAAGTAGAGCGGGATCGCGGTAACGATGAGCGTCAGGAACAACGCGGCGTTCACCCAGTGGGCGACGCGCTGGACCGAGTCGAAGCGCAGCAGGCGCACCGGCCCCAGCGGTGCGCGCCCCGCCGATGTGGGAGCCATCAGGTGAGGCGGGGGTCGGGATTGGTCGGACCCGTGGTGCCGTCGAGCCAGCCGTTGACGGGGTAGCCGTTCTGCTCCCAGTAGCCCGGCTGCACCGCGTCAACCACCCGGATCGCCGAGAGCCACTTCAGCGACTTGTAGCCGTACATCGGCGCGACGTAGAGACGAACCGGCCCGCCGTGTTGGACCGATACGGGACCACCGAGCATGCGGTAGGCGACGATGACGTCGGGCAGGTGCGCCTGATCGAGCGTCAGGCTCTCGGTGTCGGCGCGGTCGTAGGACTCGAAGGTGATCGCGACCGCGCCCGGCGCGACACCGACCGCTTCGAGAATGTGCGAGAGGCGCACGCCCTCCCAGTGGACGTCGGGTACGCGCCAACCCGTCACGCACTGAAAGCTCTTGACCATCGTCGTGCGCGGCATGGCGTGCAGGTCGGCGAGGGTGAACGTGGTCGGGCGCTCGACGAGACCCGATACCTCGAGCCGGTACGCGCTCGGCTTGACGAGCGGGTACGAGCCGGTGATCGAGTAGATGCGAAATCGGTCGCCCCCCGGCAGCAGCCCGCCCAGTCCCGAACCGAGCGCGTCCGCGACGAAGCCCTGAACCCGCGCACCCGCGACGACCCCGAGCGCCCCCAGGGCCACGGCGCCCAGAAAGACGCGACGTCCAACGGGAACCTTTTGCGACGTGAGCGGATCGGTAGTCATGCCAACAACGCCATCGCCGCGCGGGCGCCGGAGCGCGCACTCGTCGAACCAATGGGCCACGACCCAGACCCTCGTGCCGGCTCGCGTCGACCGCGCATCCGTCGCCCCCTACCAACGGCGACGTGGCGACCGCCCCACGTGGGCCCACGCATCGCCGTTGACCGTGAGTGTACGGGTCACGAGCACCATCGTTGGCGTCGGGCCGGCGACTTCTCTCGTCAGCAACGCGTGGGGTCGTCCTCCTAACGTCAATCGATGCGGTACACGTGGTGTCGTGGCGATCGCGTCGGCGATGCGGGGTCGCTACCTTGCCTCGACGTTGACGTCACGTCACGCCGTGGGCGTCTCGCTCCCCCAGTCGCCCGACTTGCCGCCGCGCTTGGCGAGCACGGCCAGGTCCTCGAACCGGGCGTTGACGTCGAGGGCACCCAGCGCACTGATGAGCGCGAGCGCGGCGAACGAGCACGCCGTGAGCGCCTCCATTTCCACTCCCGTGCGGTTGATCGTCACCACGCGGGCGCGAACCTCGGCGCCGCGCGGATCGCGCGTGACGTCGACCTCGACGACGCTCAGATTGAGCGGGTGACACAGTGGGATCAGGTGTGACGTAGCCTTCGCGGCTTGGATGCCGGCGAGGCGGGCCCCGGCCACGACGCTCCGTTCATCGGGGGACGTCTCGAGCGCGAAGACGTCAACGCTCGTGCGAACCAGGCACCGCGCGGTCGCGGTACGCGTCGTCGGCTCCTTCGCCGATACGTCGACCATCCGAACCTGGCCCGCTCGATCGACGTGCGTGAAGGACTCTTCCACCGATGCCACCTTCCGTGTTCGCCCTTGCCTAGCACACGGCGTGGCCACGAGGACCACGCGACCGATTCGCGCGCCGCTCGTTAGGCTTCCTGCATGCGAGGCGATGGTACGCGACGAACTGCACCGGCCGAGGGGCCAGCGGTGCCGTCGGGTGCCGTCGCGACTCGTTCGACGCCCGTGGTGGTTTCGGTCAGACCCCACCGCGCGGAAGGTCGCGAGCGAGTCACCGCCGACGCGTCACGGGCGATGCCCAAGTCGGGTCCCCTCGTCGATCGATACGGTCGCGTCCACCGCGACCTGCGAATCTCCATCACCGATCGCTGCAATCTGCGCTGCGTGTACTGCATGCCCGACGAGGGGATGACCTTTCTCGCCCACGACCAACTTCTCAGCTTCAACGAGATCGAGCGCATCGCTCGTGTGGCGCACACCCTCGGCGTGCGCTCGGTGCGCCTCACCGGCGGTGAGCCGCTCGTTCGACGAGGCGTCACCGATCTGGTGGCGCGCCTCGTCGCCGTCGGCTTCACCGATGTCGCCCTGACGACCAACGCCACGCGACTGGCCCCAATGGCTTCGTCGCTCAAGGCCGCGGGACTGACGCGCGTCAACGTGAGCTGCGACTCGCTGCACCCCGAGCGCTTCGCGTCGATCCGGCGGCGCGGTGACCTCGCCACGGTGCTCGAGGCGATGCGCGTCGCCGAGTCGGTGGGCCTCGCGCCGCTGAAGCTCAACGTCGTCCTGCTGCGCGGTGACAACGACGGCGAGATCCTGGACTTCGCCCGCCACGCGCGCGAGACCGGTCGAATCGTGCGCTTCATCGAGTTCATGCCCCTCGACGCTCAGGGGCAGTGGGACCGGGGTCGCCTGGTGCCCGGGCGCGAGGTCTTCGAGCGAATCAACGAGGTCTGGCCACTCGAGCCCGTCGCCGACCCCGCCCGACTGGCGCCCGCGGAGCGATTCGCCTTCGCCGACGGTCGTGGCGAGATCGGCTTGATCTCGAGCGTCACCGAGCCGTTCTGTGGCACCTGTGACCGTCTGCGGCTGACGGCCGACGGCTCCATTCGCAACTGCCTGTTCAGCGACGACGAGTACTCGCTGCGTGATCGGCTACGCGACGGCGCGAGCGACGACGACGTGGCGGACGTGCTGCGCCGCGCGGTCTGGGCCAAATTCCCGGGCCACGCCATCAACGAGCCGGGCTTCCTTCGCCCCCGTCGGTCGATGTCCATGATCGGCGGTTAGCGCCGCTCGGGTCGACCCTTGTCGATGGCTTGGCTCACCGCTACTGTGTGGGCCGACGCGGTGCCGAGTCCGGGGGGAAATCGATGAGCAGCGTACGAGTACTGGTGGGCACCCGCAAGGGCGCCTTCATTCTCAGCGCGGACGGGGCTCGCCGGTCGTGGCGAGTCGACGGACCGCTCTTTGGCGGCTGGGAGGTCTACCACCTCAAGGGCTCGCCCGTGGATCCCAATCGGATCTTCGCGTCCCAGTCCACGAGCTGGTTCGGCCAGCTCATTCAGCGTTCCGACGACGGCGGCGTGACGTGGGAGCCCGTCGGCAACCAGTTCCTTTACGACGGCGTGCCGGGCACCCACCAGTGGTACGACGGCACCCCGCACCCCTGGGAATTCGCGAGGGTCTGGCACCTGGAGCCGTCACTCGAGGACCCCGACACGGTGCTCGCTGGGGTCGAGGACGCCGCCCTCTTTCGCACCACCGACGCCGGTCAGAGCTGGCACGAGCTCGCGGGGCTGCGCGCGACCGGCACCGGCCCGACGTGGCAGCCCGGCGCCGGGGGCCTGTGCCTGCACACCATCATCGTCAGCCCGGCCGACCACCGACGAATCTTCATCGCCATCTCCGCGGCCGGCGCCTTTCGCAGCGACGACGCGGGGGTGAGCTGGCGACAGATCAACCGCGGCCTACTCTCCGAGGGCATCCCCGTCGAGGACGCCGAAGAGGGTCACTGCGTGCACCACCTCGCGCTGCACCCCTCGCGCCCTGACGTGCTCTACATGCAAAAGCACTGGGACGTCATGCGCAGCGACAACGCCGGCGATTCGTGGTACGAGGTGAGCGGCAACCTCCCAACGGATTTCGGCTTCGCCATCGACGTGCACGCGCACGAGCCCGAGACGGTGTACGTCGTGCCGATCACCAGCGACTCGCTGCACTATCCGCCCGACGGCCAGCTGCGGGTCTACCGCAGCCGAACGGGCGGCCACGAGTGGGAGCCGCTGGCCAAGGGTCTGCCCCAGCGCGACTGCTACGTGAACGTGCTGCGCGACGCGATGGCGGTCGACACCCTCGACGAGTGCGGCGTCTACTTCGGCACCACCGGTGGCCAGGTCTACGCCTCGCCCGACGGCGGCGACAGCTGGGACGCCATCGTGCACGATCTACCCGCGGTGCTCTCGGTCGAAGTCCAGACCCTGGCATGATCCGGGTCGTGCTGCCGGCCCACCTGAAGAAGCTCGCCAACGTCAGCGGCGAGGTGTCCCTCGAGGTCCCGTCGCCGCTGACCCAGGCGTCGCTGCTCGACGCGCTCGAGGCGCGCTACCCGATGCTCCTCGGCACCATCCGAGACCCAACGACGCGCCGGCGACGCGCGTACGTGCGGTTCTTCGCGTGCGAGAGTGACCTGTCCCACGATCCACCCGACACCGCGCTGCCGCGCCCCGTCGAGTTGGGCCTCGAGCCCTTCGTCGTGGTCGGCGCGATGGCCGGGGGCTGATCTACCGCACCGGCGCCCCGCGCTCGCTCGATAGCCTCTAGTCGTGACACGGTACCGAGTGGGACAGGCGGCGAACCTCTTGGGGGTGAGCGTGGATACGCTTCGCCGCTGGGCGAGCGCCGGGCGCATCGAGACGACGGTCTCGAGCGACGGTCGGCGCTACTACGACGGCGCCGACCTGGCCAAGCTCGCCGTCGAGATCGCCGGCGACGCGACGACGGGTCAACCACGAGCCCAGTCGGCGCGCAACCGTTTCGTCGGCATCGTCACGCGTGTCGTGCGTGACCAGGTCGTCGCCCAAGTCGAGATCCAGGCGGGACCCCACCGGTTCGTCTCGCTGATCACCAGCGAGGCCGCGGACGAGCTGCGCCTCGCTCCCGGGGTGGTCGTGGACGCCGTGGTGAAGGCCACCAACGTTGGCGTCGAAATCCCGTCACCGTTTTAGGGATCGACTGGCGCTCGGCTCAGTGCACGGCCCCGAGCGCGGCCGACCGATCACTCGAGACGGGCCATAGCGAAATGGCGTCAGGCCTAATGGAGACCGCGCAGGCCTCACCGACCGCCAGGGCCACCGGCTCGAAGCTGCGGGCTGTTAGCTCGGGTCCGGCGTCAATCGCGACGAGGACGTCGCTCGCCGCACCCACGTACGCTACGTCGAGCACGGTGGCCGGCCAGCGCGACGCGAAGGGGCGAGCCACGTCGTCGGCGTGACCCACGACGACGTGCTCGGGCCGCACGCTCCACGACACGGCCGACCCCACCTCGAGTCCGGCGGCGTCGGCCCTGATGCGCACGTCCCCGCAGGCGATGGACTCACTCGACGCGACCGTCGCGGCCAGCAAGTTCACGATCCCGAGGAGCCGGGCCACCTCGAGGGAGGCCGGGTGCTCGAACACGACGCGACTGGGACCCGCCTGCAGGGCGACGCCGCCACTGATGACCAGCACGTCATCGGCGAGAAAGCCGGCCTCCTCGGGGTCGTGGGTTACGAGCACCGTCGACAGACCGGTCTCGCGCTGTAGCTCGCGCACGAGTCGTCGCAACTCGTGGCGAACCGGTACGTCGAGGGCCGAGAAGGGCTCGTCGAGCAAGAGGACCCGCGGTGCGCCACAGAGGGCTTGGGCGAGGGCGACGCGCTGACGCTGGCCCCCCGAGAGCTGTGACGGGTACGCCCGCTCCAGGCCCCCCAGTCCGACGCGATCGAGCCAGTAGGCCGCGAGCTCGGGCGTCGCGCGTCGCGCGAAGCGCAGCTGCTCCCACACGCGCAGGTGGGGAAAGAGCGAGAAGCCCTGGGCCACGCACCCGACGCCGCGCCGTTCGACGGCGACGCGGTGCAGGGGCTCGTCGGCGCACCAGAACTCGCCGGCGCCCGCGCCGTGGAGTCCGGCGAGCGATCGCACGAGGGCCGACTTGCCCGATCCCGAGGGTCCGAGCACCGCCAAGTGGCGCACCGGCGCGTCGGTGGCCAACGCCAAGTGGAAGGTGCCCACGTGGTGATCGACGGCGAAGCGAATCGCGGCGGCGGGGACGCGCTCGGGCGCGCTCGGGCGACGAGGCGCCTCGTCGCGCGGCGGGCGCGAGAACCTAAGCCGGCTGAGTCCAACCGCGGCCAGGGCAACCGCGACCGCGAGCGCCGTCGGCGCGAGGGTCGTCGGCAGTCCCACGCCCCCGAACTGGTTGTAGGCGTAGACCGGCAATGTCGACGGGTTGTAGGCGAGCACGACCACCGCGCCGTACTCGCCAAAGGCCCGCAACCACGCCAGCAGCATGCCGGCGCGGATCCCGCGGCCCGCCTCGGGCACCGCCACGCGCGCGAACCGAGATAGCTCACCGTGACCGAGGGTGGCGGCCACGTCGAGGAGGGAGTGGTCGAAAGCCTCGAACGCGGCGCGCGCCGCGACGATGAGGAACGGCGCCGCGACGAAGGTCATCGCCAGAATCACGCCGATGCGCGAATTGGTCAGCTGGCGATCGAAGAGCCGACCGAGAAACGTGTAGGGGCCCACGACGTAGATGAGCATGATCCCACTCATCAGCGGCGGCAGGGCTAGCGGGATCTGGACAATCACCCCGACGAAGGTCGCGATGCGACTCCTCGAGCGCGCGAGCAGGTAGGCCAACGGGACGCCACCGAGCGTGACCAGGGCGAGGGCGATCGTCGCGCTGCTCACCGAGAGCCACAGCGCCGCCGCGAGACCCGGCTCGTGAAACCCGCGGCGCGGCGACGAGGCGAAGCGCACCACGAAGGCGACGAGCGGCACCGCGAGGTACAGCGTGATCAGCGCCGCGAGCAGCGCGAGCGGGCTGGGGCGCGTTCGCGGCCCACTCACGGCGATGGTGAACGCGGCGCTGACCGGTCGCGCCGTATCGACGGCCGCGGCGTCGTCGCCGGCACGATGCCGTTGCGCGCGAGGATCCGTCGCCCCGCGGGGCCCATCAGGAACGAGACGAAGGCTCGCGCGCCCGCCGGGTCGGGGTCGCGGTTCACCCGCGCGATGGTGAACGTCGCGGCCAGCACGGTCCCGACCAGGCGGACGGTCGACAGGTGCGCGGCCGCGGCCTCGACGGCGTAGAAGAATCCCGCGTCGAGTTGACCGGCTTGGAGCTCGCCAACGAGCGACGTCTCGGTGAAGACGTTCGCCGACGAGTCCGCCAGCGCCGCGAGTCGCGGTTCGTGGAACCGCCGAGCCGCGTCGCGCAGCGCCGCCACCGCCAGCACCCCCTTGGGGTCCTGGGCGGGGTCGGTACGGCCGAGCAGGAAGCCGGCGCGAGCGACGACGTCGTACCAGGGCTCGCGGCGCAGCGCCGACGCGAAGCGCGAGGCGCGGTTGTAGCCGAGTACCAGCGCCGAACGCCCGAGCGTTTGGTACGACGACACCCAGCTCCCATTCGCTCGACCTTCGAGCTGCGCGTTAACGCTCGGCGACGCGCTGATGAACACGTCGGCCACCTCGGTGCCACCTCGGATTTCGCTCGCCAGCGCGTCGGACCCGTTCGCGAAGCCGCTCAGGGTGTAGCCGGTCGCTCGGTGAAAGGCCGGCGCGATCTGCTGGGTCATGACGTCGAGCAGCGATCCCGCGTAGAGGACCGCGACCGAGCCGGTGGCGCGCCGCGACGTGACAGCGGCGCTCGATACGGTCGGCCCGGTGCCTAAGGCCACCGCGCCGGTCGCCACGAGCGACGCGAGCCATTGCGCGCGTCGACGAACGGGACTCGCCCCGATCCCATCGGCGCTCCGTCGCGTGCTCATGCGCTCCCCCTACTGACCGTGCTGCGATAGTAGGCCATTAAGGACGCGTTTACGCCATATAAATCTAGAACTACGCGTATCTGCGTGGCAACGATGTCGCCGATCACCGTGCGAGAGTGGGTCGCGGCGAAATCGGGTCACTGTAGGGTGAGGGTCGTGTCGACCGACAGATCGCCCGACTGGGTTGCGATTTCGCCGTTCGTGCTGGACACCCACGAGCTCGTCGCGTGGGCCACCCGACCCGACTGCGGGGCCGTGGTCACCTTCGTCGGCACCGCGCGCACGACGTCAACGACCGGACACGAGATACTCGAACTCGAATACGAGACCGACCCCAGGCTCGCCGAACGGCGCCTCGCCGAGGTGACCGCCGAAGCCCGCGCTCGATGGCCCGAGATCAGGGCCGTGGTGCTGCACCACCGGATCGGAACGGTTCATCTGACCGAGCCGGCCGTTGTCGTCGTCGTCGCCTCGCCGCATCGCGGTGAGGCCTTTGACGCCGCGCGCTTCTGTATCGACGCCGTCAAGCGCACCGTGCCGATGTGGAAACGCGAGGTGTGGCGAGGCGGCTCGGCCTGGAGCGACGAGGCGATAGACATCGTGGACGTGGTCGACGTGAACCCGCGCGCGACCGAGGAGCACGCGTGATCAGTGCCGCGGCGGCCCGCCAGTTCGTACTCGACGCGGTGCGGCCGCTCGCGCCCTGCGCACTGGACCTCGACGAGGCGTTCGGCTGCGTCGCCGCCGAGCAGGTGCTCGCGCGCGAGTCGATTCCCGGCTTCGCCAATTCGTCGATGGATGGCTTCGCGCTGCACGCCGAGGACACGGCGTCGGGTTCGGCCCGACTCACGATCGTCGACGCCGTCATGGCCGGCGACGTCTCCAGGGCGAGGCTCGCAGCCGGCCAAGCCGTGCGCATCATGACCGGGGCACCGCTACCCGATGGCGCTGACTCGGTCTGTCCCATCGAGGACGTCGTCGTCGAGGACACGAGCGTGCACATCGCGCGGGTCGTGACCAAGGGCGCGTGCGTGCGCTACCCGGGCGACGACGTGTTCGAGGGCCAGCAACTCATCGCGCCGGGTGTCGCCTTAGACGCCCCGGCCATCGCCGTGCTCGCGGGCCAGGGACGTACCACCGTTGTCGCGCACCGTCGCCCGCGCGTGGGGGTCATCTCGACGGGCAACGAGCTCGCACGATCCTCTGGTCCACTGGCGGCCAGTCAGATCCGCGACACCAACCGACCGCTGCTGTTGGCGCTGGTTCGCGAGTCGGGCTGTATGGCCGTTGACCTCGGCATCGCCGCCGACACCTACGACGAGATCCGCCAGCGCCTCACCGACGGCCTCGCCATCTGTGACGCCGTCATCTCCACCGGTGGCGTCAGCGTCGGCGACGTCGACCACGTGAAGAACGTGATCGGCGAGCTCGGTGGATCCTCCGCGCGCTCCGTGCAGGTGGCCATCAAGCCCGGCAAGCCCTTCGCCTTCGGCGTCGTCGGCCCTGACCACCGTCCGATCTTCGGGCTGCCCGGCAACCCGGTGTCCACGCGCGTCGGCTTCGAGCTCTTCGTGCGGCCCGCCCTGCGCACCCTCGCTGGTCACGCGGTCATCGACCGCCTACGCGTCCCCGCGGTGCTCGACGTTACCCTGGCTCGTCGATCCGACGCCAAACTGCACCTGGTGCACGTGTGGGCCGAGTGGGGCGACGACGGCGTTGTGCACGTGCGTGACACCGCCCGTCAGGGATCGCACCTCTTGCACGCCATTGTCGGGGCCAACGCCATCGCGCTACTGCCCGACGGCACCGCGGGCGCCGTCGGCGACCTGGTGGAGCTCATCGTGCTCGACGCCGACCGGCTCGCGAGAACGGCGTGAGCCGGATCCTGCTCCTCGGTCCAGCCCGTGAGGCGGCGGGGGTTCGCGAGGACGAGATCGACGGCGAGACGGTCGCCGAGGTGGTTGCCGCCGCCGTCGCGCGCTACGGCGCGGACTTCGAGGCGATCGTCGCGGTGAGTCAGTTGTGGGTGAACGGGTACGCCGCCACGCCGACTCAGCGAGTCGGACCGGCCGACGAGGTGGCCGTGCTGCCGCCCATCTCGGGCGGGTGAGCGTCGTTGGTGCCGGCGAGCAGCGCGAGGGCGTGGGCCAGCACGCCGAGCACGGCCTCGACGCTCTCCAGTGCGCCCGTGGTCGAGCCTGGCGTGTTGATCACGACGCAGCGTCCGATGGTGCCACAGCGCGAGCGCGAGAGCGCTCCCAAGGGGCTCGAGGCGCGCATTGCCTCGCCAAGTCCGGGCGCCTCACGATCCAGTACCGCGAGCGTTCCCTCGGGCGTGAGATCGCGCGGGGCAAAGCCGGTCCCGCCGGTCGTGACGATGAGGCCGGCGAAGTTCGCCGCGAGCTCGACCAGCGCCGAGGCGACCGACTCGACCCCGTCAACGATGACTCGATGCGCGATCACCTCGAAGCCCGCCGATTCGAGCCGCGCCACCAGCGCCGGGCCGGCCGCGTCAACGCGCGAACCGGCGACCACTGAGTCCGAGACGGTCAACACCTTCGCGAGCGGGGCCACGCCACGAGCGTAGGGGCCGGCCGCGGGTTCGGCCACCGGCGTGGCGACCCCGCGGCCGGTTCTGTTAGAAACGAGCATGGACGACACGCCACGAGTGACCGACGACCCCGCACCCGGTGCCGCGGCCCGGGTCGACGCCCGCAGTCAGCTCGCGCGAGCCCAGGGCCGAATATCGATGCGGCCCGAGACGGCGCGACTGATCACGGCCAACGAGTTGAAGAAGGGTGACGTCCTCGGCGCCGCGCGCTTCGCCGGCGTCCAGGCCGCCAAGGCGGCGCACGCCTATCTGCCCATCGCCGAATCGACCCTCGTCGCTGGCGTCACGGTCGCCCTCGACGTCGGCGACAACTTCGTCGACGTGCGCGCGAGCGTCGAGAGTTCGCACGGTCCGGCCTCGACACCCGCGATCTGCGCCGCGACGGTGGCCCTGCTCACGGTCTACGACATGTGCAAGTCCGTTGACCGCACGATGGTGATCGGACCCGTGTTGCTCGTGAACTAGCGCTCGAGGCGTGCCGAGAGCGCCACGATCCTCTCGACTCATCGGTCGGTAACGTTCTCGGATCGGCGGTGCCCTCGTTGAGCGTGGCGGGCCCGATGTTGCGTCGCGGCTCAGGGAGTCGACCTCGTTAGCGGTTACCCAGCATCCCACGACGGCATCAAGCCATCACGCCGAAACCTCATCGGCCACCCGACGCCATGGGTTCCCAGCGAAAGAGTCGAACGGCGACGATCAGGCCGATGGCGCCCCAGGCGATCATGACGCCGAGGTCGACGCCGGTGACCCCGGTGGCACCCGGTATGAGAAAGGCCGCCTGGAGTCCGCGGGCCATGTGCTCGAGCGGAAAGACCTTACCGAGGTCGAGCATCCACGCCGGCATCACCGCAACGGGGATGAACACGCCCGACAGGAAGGCGAGAATCGTCGCCGCGAGGGGTCCGATCGCCGAGGCGGCGTCGGCGGTCACGCAGAGCCGGGTCAACGCCAGGGCGAGTGCGCTGAAGCAGAACACGCCGGCGACGAGGTAGACCACCAGGCCGAGCACGAGGTGCACGGACAGCGTCACGTGGTAGAAACCGGCGCCGACGCCGACCAGGACCGCCACCGTCGCTGCCACCACGACGAAGGTGCGCGCGATCTCTGAGAAGAGGTACACCCAACTGGGCATGGGTGTGCCGCGAAATCGCTTGAGCAGGCCCCGTTCGCGATTGGTCGTGACTCGCACCAGCAGCGAACTGAAGCTCACCAGCATGATCTCGTAGGCGATGATCGACGCGGTGTAGTAGGCGGGCGCGCGAACGTGGGTGCCGTTGAAGTCGGTGACCCCCTTGAAGATGGCGTTGAAGAGCAGGAGCAGCAGTATCGGAAAGAACGCGGTGAAGCCGAGCGCGCTGGGGTCACGCAGGAAGCCGCGTAGCGCGTATCGCGTCTGGGCGAGCGCCAGCGAGACGTCGCTCACCGGTCCACCTCGAGGTCGGAGGTCTCGTCGCCGGCCAGGTGCACGAACACGTCGTCCAGACTGGGCTGGATCGCCTGCAGGTTGCTCAGTTCGACGTCGTGCTCGCGCGCCCAGTCAAGCAGCGCCAGCAGGTCCGCCTGGACGCTCGGACTCTCGAAGCGAACCACGGACTCCTTCACGCCTAGCGCGCGGCCGAGCACCGCGCCCAGCTGGTCGAGGTCGAGCCCCGCCGCGGCGTCAAAGCTGACCGTCGCGCGATAGCCCAGGTTCGCGCTCAACTCCTCGGCCGTCCCGTGGGCCGCGATCTCGCCGGCGCGCAGGATGATGATCCGGTCGGCGAGGTGCTGGGCCTCGTCCATGTAGTGCGTGGTGAGAAAGATCGTCTTGCCCGCCGCACGCAGCCCCTCGATCATGGTCCACATCTCGCGACGCGCAATGGGGTCGAGCCCCGTCGTCGGCTCGTCGAGAAAGAGGATCTCGGGGTCGCCCACGAGTCCGACCGCCACGTCGAGGCGCCGCTTCTGGCCGCCCGAGAGCTGGCCGACTCGATCGTGGGACTTCGCGGTCAACCCCACTGCCTCGATCGTGGCGTCGACGTCCGTCGCGCCGCGAAAGTACCGCGCGAAGATCGCGACGGTCTCGCGCACCGTGTAGACGGGATCGAGCTCGCACGCCTGGAGCACCAGTCCGATGCGGTTGCGCCACGCGCGCGTCGCGTTGGCCGGGTCGACCCCGAGTACCGAGACCGAACCCGCGTTATAGGGCCGGTAGCCCTCGAGGATCTCGATGGTCGTCGTCTTGCCCGCGCCATTCGTGCCGAGAAAACCGAGGATCTCCCCCGCGTGGACCTCGAAGGTGATGCCGTGCAGCCGTTCGCGCTCGCCGTAGGACTTGCGCAGGCTCTCCACCGTCACGACCGACTCCACGCTCGTGACGCTAGCGCTCGAGGCTGCGCCGCTGGGTGGTCCGTCGAGTGGGCCGAGGCGACGAAGTCATCACCGGCGCCGCTGATCACCGTCGCGCCGAAGGGGCCCGAGCCGCCGATCAGTCGCGCGCGCCGTGGCGACCCGCGCCGTTGGCGAAGCGACGCGCGCCGTCGACCCCGTCGGCGGCCAGCGACTCGCGGCCGAGCTCGAGTTCGCGCGCCATCGCGTCAGCCTCGCTGAGCGCCGCCTGGTCGTAGAGCGAGCGACGGTCGTTGCGCAGGCAGGTCTGGGGAAACGAGGCGATCTGGTGAGCCAGCGCCTCGGCCGACTCGCGCGCGTGACCCGACTCGACCACCCGGTTGGCCAGGCCCATCGCGTGGGCCTCGCTCGCCGAGACCGCTCGCCCGGTCAGGATCAAGTCGAGCGCCCGGCTCGTGCCGACGAGCCGCGGCAGCCGGACGGTTCCCCCGTCGATCAACGGGACGCCCCAGCGTCGACAAAAGACACCGAACACCGCGTCGGCGGCGACCACGCGCAGGTCGCACCAGAGCGCGAGCTCGAGCCCGCCGGCGACCGCGTAGCCCTCGACGGCGGCGATGACCGGTTTGGCGAGCGTCAAGCGCGACACCCCCATCGGCCCGTCGCCGTGCGCGGTGACGACGTTCGCACGCGACGTCCCCACCGCCGTGAGGTCCGCCCCCGAGCAGAAGTGGCCGCCCTCGCCGAAGAGCACCGCAACGGACGCGTCGTCGTCGGCGTCGAAGCGACGAAAGGCCTCGGCGAGTCGTGCCGCGGTCGGTCCGTCGACGCTGTTGCGCGTCGCCCGACGGTCGAGGATCACCGTGGTCACCGGGCCGACTCGCTCGACACGCACCGACGCCGCAGTCGGCGAAGGCGTCACCGATCGCTCCCCAGCGTGTCGCGCAACGCTCGACGCAGCACCTTGCCGACGGCGGACTTGGGAATCTCTGCTACGAACATCACTCGATGGGGGACCTTGTAGCCGGCGAGACGATCACGCACGACTTGGCGCAGCTGGTCCTCGCTGACCGTCGCTGCCGGCTGGAGGACGACGAAGGCGACGACCGTCTCGACCCACGTCGGGTCCGGTGCGCCGACGACGGCGCACTCGGCGACGGCCGGGTGGGTCATCAACGCGTCCTCCACCTCGCGGGGATAGACGTTAAAGCCACCGGTGATGATCATGTCGCTACGCCGGTCCACCAGGTAGAGGTAGCCACGCTCGTCACGTCGCGCCAGGTCGCGGGTGCGCAGCCAGCCGTCGGCGGTGGTCATCTCGGCGTTGAGCTCGGGCGCGCGGTAGTACCGCGCCATCACGAAGGGCGCGCGCACCTGGATCTCGCCGATCTCGCCCGTTGGCGCGAGGGACCCGTCCTCGGCCACGAGCCGCACCTCGGCGTCCACGCTCGGAAACCCGCACGAACCCCACAACCGGTCATCGAGATGATCACGGCGATCCAGCACGGTGATCGCGAGCGGCGCCTCGGTCTGCCCGTAGTACTGGGTGAAGATGGGTCCCCAGGCCTCGATGGCGCGCTCGAGCGTCGGCCGAGGCATTGGACTGGCGCCGTAGATCACTTGACGAAGCGACGAGACGTCGGCGTCGTCGGCCAGTCCCGACCCGACGAGCATCGTGAGCATGGTCGGCACGAGGTTGATCTCGCTCACCCCGTACCGCGCGATTGCTGCGAGGAACTCGCCGGGCTCGAAGCGTTCGAGCACGGCGGTCGTGGCGCCGCGCAGCCAGTACGGCAGGACGAAGGTGCCACTCGCGTGGATCAACGAGGCCGCGTGCAACATCACTGAGTCGCGATTCGGTGACACCAGGTTGCTCAGGATGTTCACCACGATGGCCGCGTAGGTGCCCTGGGTGTGCACGACCGCCTTGAGTGTCCCGGTCGTGCCCGAGGTGTACAGCACGAGAAGGGGATCGTCCGCCTCGAGCGCGACGAGCGGTTCGCGCGCACTGGCGTCGGCGGCGTCGGCGAGCAGGTCGTCCCCGTCCACCCCCGGTGCGCCGAGCCCGATACCGACGAGTCCGGGAACCCGCTCCCCTAGCGCCGCGGCGACGCCGCTCAACGACGGCGCGTGAATAAGCCACCGCGCGTTGGTCTCGACCAGCATGCGTTCGAGCTCGTTCAGCGAGAGACGGGCGTTTAGCGGCACGCGCACCAGTCCAGCCTTCACGCAGGCGAAGTCCAGCGAGACCGACCACAGGCCGTTGCCAACCAGGAGCGCAACCTCGTCGCCCTTGGCGAGACCGCGCGCGAGCAACGCGTTGGCGAACCGGTTGGCGGCGTCGTCGACGTCGCGATACGTGAGGCTCGTCTCGCCAAAGACGACGGCCGTCCTCGCCGCGAACCGCTGCGCGCCCCGACGCACCATCTCCACCGTGAGCATGACTACCCCCACCCCAGACTAGAGAGCCACCGGTGCACCGACGGGTTGGCTGGACCAAACCCGGTCACGATCGGCACGAATTGGGCGAGTCCAGCGCCGATAAGGTGACCGCGTACTGCGGTCCCGCCGTTGAGCGACGAGCGTGATAAGGGGGATGATGACGTTGGTCACCAGTCGTCGACACACCGCGGGGACCTCGCGGTGAACCTCACCAGTCGGTCGATCCGCCACTACCGCGAGGCGCCCAACGCGTTCGCCCGTGACCTCTTCGCGCCGCTGCCGGCGCGCTACGACGCGCTCGCGGCACTCTTGTCCTTCGGTCAGGATCCGCGCTGGCGCTCGGCCATGGTCGATCGAGTAGCGAGCGCCCAGCCCGGGCTCGTCCTGGACGTCGCCTGCGGTCCCGGCGCGGTGACCCGGCTGCTCGCCCAGCGCTCCCAGGCGCGCATCGTGGGCATCGACCTGAGCGAGCCCATGCTGCGCCGCGGTGAAGCCGCTCTTTCGTCGGCGGGCCTCGCCGGGCGCGTCGCGCTCGTCGTGGGACGCGGCGAGCAGTTGCCGTTCCCCGATGCGAGCTTCGACGCCCTGACGGTCACCTACCTGCTTCGCTACGTGAAGGATCCGGCCGCGACGCTCGCCGAGTTGGCCCGCGTGGTCAAGCCCGGTGGACCCATCGCGAGTCTCGAGTTCGCCGTGCCGACGCGACGCCCCTGGCGCGTCGCGTGGTGGTTCTATACCCGAGCGGTACTGCCGGTCGCGGGCTACGTGGTCGGCGGGCGAGCGTGGTGGAACGTCGGGCGATTCCTCGGGCCGAGCATCTCGGCGCACTACCGCAGCTACCCGGTGGCCTGGACGCTGCAGGCCTGGCGTTCCGCGGGGATCGAGCGCGTCGAGGCTCGACCGATGAGCTTGGGTGGCGGACTCGTGATCGCCGGCTACCGATCGGCCCGCTAGTGGCCGACCTGCGACGTCCCGTCGAGACAAACGCTCCGGCCTTCTACGCGGCACCGCGGTTCTTGGGATCACGCCGCGCGCGCGAGTGGTGGACGGTGCTGCACCCGCCCTATACGGCGCTGCACCTCTCACTGGTCACGATCGGCGCCTGTCTCAGCGCGCCGGTCAACACGGTGAAGCTCGTCGCGACGCTCGGCGCCTTTCTACTGGCGCTCGGCGTCGGTGCGCACTCACTCGACGAGCTGCACGGACGCCCACTTTCGACCACCATTCCCGCGTGGCAGCTCATCGGCGCCTCGGTCCTCGGCATCGGTGGTGCCGTTGGCCTCGGCGTGGTGGGCGTTGTCGTGGTGAGTGCCTACCTCGCGATCTTCATCGTGGTCGGATCGGTCGCCGCGGTTGCCTACAACCTCGAGCTCTTCGGTGGCCGGCTGCACACCGGCCCGATGCTGATCCTCAGTTGGGGCGCCTTCCCGGTGCTGACGGCGTACTTCGCCCAGCACGCGACGATCAGCGCGGGTGCCGTCGGGGCCGCCGTCTTTGGGGCGCTGGTCACGCGGATCCAGCAGCAACTCTCGACCCCGGCGCGGGCGCTGCGACGTCGAACGCGCGCGGTGCATGGCGCCATCGAGGGTCTCGACGGCACGTCTCGGCCCATTACCGCAGCGACGATGCTCGCGCCGCTCGAAGCGGCCCTGCGCACGCTGTGCTGGATGGGACCCGTGCTGGCCCTGACGCTCGTCCTCGTACGGTTTAGGCCATGACAACCTAGAGCGAGGTCGTCGCCCGGGCTCGAGGCTCAGTCGCTGGCGAGACCGAGCAGGTTGGCCAATTCGTCGACGACGCACTCGAAATAGGCGCCGGGGTCCTGCACCGACCCGACGAAGTGGCCAAAGAGTTCGAAGCTCACTGAGCCAAAGACGTGCGACCACGCGATGAGCGCACGCACGTAGCGGCCCGTCGCCACGTGCGGCATCACCGCCGCGACGTTGTCGACGTCGAGGAATCCAGCGACATCGGCCCCCGCGTCGTCGGGGGCGACCGAGGCTCGCTGGGCGGCGTCATCGTCCATGATTCGACCCAAGACCCCGATAACGCGCGACGCCGCCTCGATCGTGAGCGCCGGCGCGCGATAGTCAGGCACCGGGGTGCCGTAGAGCAAGGCGTAGTCGTGGGGATTGGCGATGGCCCACGAGCGCACCGCACGACAGGCGACCCGCCAACGCTCGCGCGTTCGCCCGCGCGCGACCGGCGCCTCGGCCGCCTCGACGGTCGCGCCGAGGTCATCGTAGGCGTCAACGATGAGCGCGGTCAGCAGTTCATCGCGCGTGGCGAAGTAGCGGTAGATCGCCGAGGACACCAGGTCCAGCTCACGGGCGACCTCGCGAATTGACAGAGCGGCGGCCCCGCGACTCGCCAGTTGACGGGCCGCGGCCGCCTTGATCGCCGCGATCCGCGCGGCGCGCGAGTGCGAGCGCTTCGTTGCCGTCATGAACCAAGTATCACACTTTGAGAGCACCGCTCTTGCTTTTTTCGGCCGTCAGGGCCATACTGATAAACGAGAGCGGTGCTCTCGTTAAGGAGGATGAGGTCAATGGCTCGATACGTCGTAGTGGGGGCGGGCACGATCGGCACACTGGTCGCCGAGCAACTAGCGGCGCGCGGCGAGCGCGTCACGGTCGTGGCTCGTCGTGGACGGGGCCCGGAGGTGGCCGGTGTCGAGTCCGTGGCGGCCGACGCCGCAGACGAGCGTCTCGTCACGCGGCTCGCCACGGGCGCCGACGCGATCTTTAACTGCGCCAATCCCGCGTACCATCGGTGGCCGAGCGACTGGCCCCCCATTGCCTCGTCGCTGCTCTCGAGCGCCGAGGCGAGCGGCGCCGTGCTCGTCACGCTCGGCAACCTGTACGTCTACGGCGCGCCGAGTAGTCCTATGTCGCCCGACAGCGCCGCGCGCGCGGACTTCGCCAAGGCACACGTGCGCCAGCGCATGTGGCAGGACGCACTCGCGGCCCACGGGGCCGGCCGAGTTCGCGCGACCGAGGTGCGAGCGTCGGACTTCATCGGGCCGCGAGCCAACGGCGTCTTTGGACCGCGCCAGATCCCGCGAATCCTCGCCGGCCGGTCGTGCCGGGTCATCGGGAGCCTCGACCAGCCCCACAGCTGGACCTACGTCGACGACGTCGCCCAGACGCTCATCACGTGCGCCGACACCGATATCGCCTGGGGACGCGTGTGGCACGTGGCGACCAATCCCGCGCGCACGCAACGTCAACTCATCGACGACGTCGCGCAGGTCGCCGGTGTGGGCAGCGTCGCGGCGTCGGTGATCGCTCGCCGCACGCTACGCATCGTGGGACTCGTCAGCCCACTCGTGGCCGAACTGCCCACGACGCTCTATCAGTTCACCGCGCCCTTCGTCATCGACGACACCGCGACCCGTCGTGGGTTGGGCCTCGCGCCGACGCCCTGGCCGATCGTCCTGCAGCGTACGGTCGACGCCTATCGGGCCGTCGACCGTGGCGATCGAGCCGCGCCTAGAGGCTCGCGCCGGTGAGGTGTCGGCCGTGGGCGGCGGCCAGTCGCTCGGCGTCACGATGCATCTGCGCGGCGAGATCCGTGAACTCGTCGAGCGCCGGATTGACGCCGACGAGCGTGAACTCACGCTCCACGACGCGCAGGTCGAGTCCCCAGACGTCCTCTAGGATTCGGCGAATCCAGCCCGAGGCGTAGTCCCAACCCTCGCGGGGCGTGCCCGGTCCGTAGGCGCCGCCGCGCACGATGATGAGTACCGCGGGCCGGCCCGCCAAGACCGGCGCGGCCCGGTTCGCCATTCGCGGCTCGGTCATCACCAGGTCAACCCACGCCTTGAGGTGCTGGGGGACGCCAAAGTTGTACAGCGGCACCGCGAACAGCAGCGCGTCGGCGTCGAGCAGCTCGTCCACGAGCGTCGACGCCAACGCGGTGGCGAGGCGCTGGTCGGGGCGCCGGGCCGCGTCGGCGACGCCGTTGGCCGACACCGCGGCCGCCCAGGCCGTGGCCGGCAGCGGATCGAGTCCGACGTCGCGTCGCACCACCTCGGCTGATGGGTCGCTCGCGCGCCACGAGGTCTCGGCGATGTCGGCGATGGCCCGGCTGACCGAGCCCTCGGCGCGAATACTGGCGTCCAGGCGAAACAGTGACATGGGTTCCTCACGGTGGGGTTGGTTTCATCCATGGTACGGGTAACTTCTAGAAATGATGTCGCTCTGTTTTACCTAGTCTTTGCTACCATGACCGGATGGACGCTCGCGAGATCACCGGTGCCCCGTCGGGCGCGAACGCTGCGCCGTCGACCCCGGTCTGCGACGCCGCGCTGTTTCGAGCCTTCGCACTGCTCGGCAAGCGCTGGAGCGGCGTCATTCTGGGAACGCTCGCCCACGGACCGGCCGGCTACGCCGATCTCGCCCGGGCCGTGGACGGCATCTGCGACTCGGTGCTCGCCGAGCGTCTGGGCGAGTTGGCGCGTGCGGGGCTGGTCGTGCGCACCGTTGCCCCCGGGCCGCCCGTCGCCGTCACCTACCAATTGAGCGACGCCGGCGCGGCGCTCGTGCCCGTGCTGCACGGCCTGGGCGCCTGGGCAACCGAGCACCTGGTCGCGAACGAACTCGCCTAGTGACTAGGCGATGAGCGTCACGCCGGGGGCCGCGTCACCGAGAATCGCTTTCAGTTAGTCTCGAGTTACAACGGGCACCGGAGGACGCGATGGACGAGCAGCGTGCCAGAGCACTACTGGACGACGAGCGTCGGCGCATCGATTCGCTCCTGGCGCACCTCGGGCGCGACCGAGCGGTGGAGCAGTTCGAGGCCACGTCGCTCGGTGACGCGACCGACGCGGCGCAGCCGCTCATCAGCGAGCAGGAGAACGACGCCATTGCGGCCGGACTGCGGCTGCGCCTGGCGGCCGTCGAGCGGGCCGAGGCCCGACTCGCCGCGGGGACCTACGGCCGCTCCGTTCGAAGTGGCGAGGTGATCCCCGATGAACGGCTGCTGGCCGACCCCACCGCCGAGCTCACCGTCGACGAGGCCGCCCAAGCCTGACGTCACGTCACACCGCGTCAACGCCTCGACCGCGGCGCCGGGTAGGTTGGATCTGGGTCGAGCGGTCGGGTGACGAGACCGGCCTCGGCAACGAACGGCGGCGTTCGACCGCACGAAATGGAGAGACATGAAGCTCAGCGAAGAACTGCTCCGTGAGCTGCGCGTCGAGCCCGGCGACTCGGCCGGCCTCAAGAAGCGCGACGCCGAACACGTGCGCGCCGACTGGCTCGGTTCTCACGCTCACCACGACGGCGACGCCGCCAAGCGCATCGCGCAGGCGGACCTCGAGGTCTTCGTGGGCGAGATCGCCGCGGCCCAGTCGCTCCTGTGGGCCGACGGCACCCACGCCCTGCTGATCGTGCTGCAGGCGATGGACGCCGCGGGCAAGGACGGCACCATCAAGCACGTCATGTCAGGGGTCAATCCGCAGGGTTGCCGGGTCGTCGCCTTTAAGCAGCCCTCGGCCGAGGAACTGGCGCACGACTTCCTCTGGCGCGCGTCGCGCGCCCTGCCCGAGCTCGGCGGCATCACGATCTTCAACCGCTCCTACTACGAGGATGTCCTGGTGACCCGGGTGCACCCAGAGCTGCTCGACAAGACCCACGAGCGACCCGCGAGCGGGGCCGAGTCCAAGTTTTGGCAGCACCGCTACGAGGACATCAACGCCTTCGAACAGCACCTGCACCGTAACCACACGCGCGTCGTCAAGGTCTTCTTGCACGTCTCACGCGACGAGCAGCGACGTCGGTTCCTCGATCGACTCGAGGACCCGACGAAGAACTGGAAGTTCTCCGTCGCCGACCTCGCTGAGCGTCAGCACTGGGACGAGTACCAGCGCGCCTACGAGGAAGCGCTGAGCGCCACCTCAACGTCGTGGGCGCCGTGGTACGTCGTGCCGGCGGACCACAAGTACACCCTGCGCGCGCTCGTCGGCGGGATCGTGGTGGACGCCATCGAACGCCTCGACCTGGCGGCGCCGAGCGTGCCGGAGGCCACGCTGGCCGCTCTTCGCCAAGCCAAGGCGGCGCTACTCAGCGAGGGGTGACGCGGAAGCGTCGTCGTTGCGCCCGTCGACCTCGGCGTGGGTCGCCTCCCAGAACTCCTTGGCCGCGGCGTGGATCGCCGCGGCGAATGGCACCGCGAGCAGCACGCCGACGAAGCCGCCGAAGAGTCCTCCGACCCACGCGCCGATCTCGGCGCCCACGAGAATCGACACGAAGATCATCAGTGGATTCACGTTGACGGTCTTGGACATCACGATCGGGTTCAAGAGATGGTTCTGAATGAGCGTGTAGGCGAGAAAGACGATCAGCGTCACGAGACCCGCCGACGGCGAGTGGATGAGCGCGATCAGCACCGTCGGGATGCCGGCGAGCGCGCCACCGATCTGCGGCAGGAAGTCGACGAGCAGGACCCACAGCGAGAAGAGCAGTGGGTAAGGCACGCCGAAAAGGCTCAGGGTGATGAATACCACGACGGCGCCGAGCAGCGAGGTCAGCAGCCCGCCGAGCAGGTACCCGACTGAGGCGCGCGTAATGACGTGCCCGAGCCGCTCGGCGCGCGGCTGGCTCGTCGCCGAGAGTAGCGCCATGAAGCCGTCGTGCAGCTTGGGCGCCTCGACGAGCACGAGGGTCACGTAGAAGAACATCGTGAGCAAGAAGAACGTCGTCGAGAGCGCGCCGCGGCCCAGGGCGAGCGCGGGGCGCGAGAGCCCCTGGGCGAAGTTCGTCACCTTGGCGACGTTATGGGCGAGCCACGCCTGCACGTGGTAGCGGCGGATGAGGTGGCCGAGCCAGCCGTGACCGATCTGCGCCTGGTGGATGTAGCCCGGCAACGCGTGCGCGAGGTTGGAGAGTCCGTTGACCAGCGGGTAGCCAAAGGCGACCGCGAGGCCCGCGAAGACCACCAACGACGCGGCCATGACCACCGACACGGCGTAGCCCCGGCGGCGTAGCCCGTGGCGCATCAACCATCGCACTCCCGGGTTGAGCAAGACCGCAACGAAGCTCCCGAGGACGATGATCAGCAAGATCCCCTTCAGGCGAAAGAGCACCTGGCCGAGCGCGTAGACCCCGACGACGACGCCGACTGAGGCGAAGATCGTCGCGAGGGGTACCTGCGCGTCGTGCGCGGAGGCAAAGAGGCGGCCCCGGCGCGTGGACCCCGGGCGCGGTCCATCACCACTCACGCGCCGACCTCACGCCGACCGTGCACTCGATGCGCCACTCGCCGCCACGGGGACAACCTACCTGACCCAACGCGCGCGCGAAGGTTGCGGGCCCCGACGAGTCCCGGTGCGAGTCAAGCGCCGAGCTCGCGCTCCAGCTGGGCGAGGACCTCGGGATCCTCGAGCCCACTGGTGTCCCCGCGCGCCACGCCGTCGACGACCAGGTCACGCAGCAGGCGCCGGACGATCTTGCCGCTGCGGGTTCGCGGCATCGTCGAGAGCACGTGGACCCGTCGGGGTCGCGCGAACGTGCCGATGGCGTCGACGAGTCGCTGGCTCAACTCGTCCTCGCTGACGTCCCCAGCCGTCGCGGTCAGGGTCACGAAGGCCTCGGGAACCTGTCCCTTCACCTCGTCGGCGACGCCGATCACGGCCGCCTCGGCCACGCCCGGCATCGTCAGCAGGGCGCTTTCCATCTCCATCGTCGAGAGGCGGTGCGCCGCCACGTTGATCACGTCGTCGACGCGACCGACGACCCACACGTGCCCGTCCGCGTCCTCGATGGCGGCGTCAGCACTGTCGTAACGCGGGCCAAAGCGCGTGAAGTACTGGGTGCGGTAGCGCTGCGGGTCGTGCCAGATGTCGCGAAACAGGGTGGGGAACGGCTGGGTGATCGTGAGGTAGCCCGTCTCCCCCGTCGCGACGGCGGCGCCCGCGTGGTCCACGATCTCGTAGGCGTGGCCCGGCAACGCAACCCCGCACGAGCCGGGCTTGGCCGACGTCACGCCGACCACCGACGAGGTCCACGCGCTCCCAGTCTCGCTCTGACCGTACGTGTTGTTGATCTCGAGGCGGCCGTCGCCGATGTTCTCGCGAACCCAGGACCAGGTCGTCGCGTCGAGTGGCTCGCCCACCAAGGCGAGCAACGCCAGCGCCGACAGGTCGAACTGATGAGGAAGCGTCGCCCCGTGGCGCGCGAGCATGCGCAGGACCGTCGGCGCGGTGAAGACCTTGGTCACGCGGTAGTTCGCGAGGATCGAGTACAGGCGCTGCGGACCCGGAAAGTCGAGCGCCCCCTCGGTGGCCAACATCGTGGCGCCGCACGCGGTCGCCCCGATGAGCTCGAAGATGGGGAAGGTGAGCCAACCACAGTCGGCGGTGCACCAGTAGACGTCGTCTGGTCCGAGGTCGAGGGCGTACTGCACGTTGTGATACGCGCCGGTGAGAAACCCGAGACCGCTGTGCACCAGTCCCTTGGGCTTGGCGCTGGTGCCACTCGTGTAGATGATGAATCCCGGGTCGTTCGCCCCGAGCGCGACGGGGTCGGCACCGCGGGGCGTCGCGTCGATGAGTTCGTCGTAGTAGCGGTCGCGCGGCGTCGACATCGCCACGGCGGGATTAGCGCTGCGACGCACCACCACCACGTGCTCGACGCTCGTCAGCCGGTCCAGGACCTGGTCGAGCGTGGCCTTGAGCGCGATCGCGCGTCCCCGGCGCAGCGTCTCGTCGGCGGTGACGACCACCTTGGCCTCGGTGTCGATGATTCGGTCCGCGAGCGCACTGGCCGAGAAGCCCGAGAAGATGATGTTGTAAATCGCCCCGATGCGCAGACAGCCGTGGACGACGGCGAACGTTTCGAGCAGATTGGGTAAGTAGATCGCCACGACGTCGCCGGTCCTCACGCCCAGGTCGAGCAGCGCCTGGGCGAAGCGCGCGGTCTGATCGGCCAACTCGGCGTACGTCCAGGACCGCTCGGCCCCGTCCTCACCGATCCAGTGCACCGCGACCTTGTTCGGCGTCACGCGAGCGTGGCGATCCACGCAGTTCACGCTGACGTTGCCACGCGCCCCGTCAAAGAACGAGAAGCCCGAGGCGAGATCACCAGTCATCGCCGGTGACGGGGGCCATCCGCTCGCCCACTCGAGCTCGCCTGCGACGCCAGCCCAGTACGCGCCCACGTCTTCAAGTGAGCGCTGGTAGAGCGCTCGGTACTCGTCGGGTGCAGCGACCGCGAGGCGACCCGACGGCGCGAGCGTCGGCGCGACCAGTCGGCTATCGCGGACCATCGGTGGCAGGTCCGATGGCGCCAGGTCCCCAGGTGCGACCCCCGGCGTTGGCGCACTGGCGTGTCGATCTTCGCGCATCGATCCCTCCCCGACGGGCCTACGCGATACGCTACCGCGCAACGACCGGGACTCGAGACCGTCAGCGACCCGACAACCGCGCCGGGCCCCATCGCACCGCGTCGTTCGCCAGTAACCCCACTGACGCGTTCGCGACCCGGTACGGTTCGCCCCGCGGACCCGCCAACGCGCTTGGCGACGAGAACGAGCCGCGCGGCGACGTCGTCGGGACTCGTGGCCGCCGCCGACCAGTCGAGCGAGCGTCACCTACTCGAGGCCGAGGGCTTGGCGCAGTCGATCGACGTTGAAGGTGGCACTCGGCTCTCGAGCCGAGTGCCGGTCGAACTCGTTCAGCAACGCGATGAGATCCTCGCGACGGGTCGGATCGGCGGCGGCCTCGCGCGGTGTGAAACCATGGAGCGCCGGAATTGGTTCGTCGAGCCACGCCGTCTCGCGCTCGGCGATGACCCTCGCCAAAACGTCGGCCAGCTCCGGTGGGGTCGCGGTGGCGTGCTCGGCGAGCATCGCCTCATCGAGCTGTACCGGCACCTGGCTCTCGCGCAGCTCGAGCCCGTCGACGCCGAGCAGTGTCGCGACTGTCCGGTCGAAGCGCTCGCGAGAGTTTGCGAGGACCTCGACGGTCTCGCCATTCAAGTTGATGAAGGACCGCACGACCGATTCGCCGTCCAGGTCCACGAGCTCGGCCCAGTGACCATCGTGCGACGGGCCAAAGAGGTCGTCGAGGCTCGACGTCACGGCCTCGCGCGTCGTGGTCACCGCGAAGGCCCCACGACACAGGATCGTCGTCTCACCTTCGCGATTCACGATGCGCGGCGTCGCGAACAGTGCGCCAATCCACATCGCCAATCGAAGCGGCGTCGGGTCATCAAGGACCGCCAGCAGCGACGCCCGGTGCGCGAGTGTCACCGTGATCGGCAGGCCGATGAACTGGTGCGACGGGCCGACAAGAACCGTCCGTGCGCAGACGTAGTCGCCGATTTCGAGCGACTCGGACGCCGCGACGTCGTGCACCACGACGGTTTCGCCGCTGCGGGTGTCGAACAGGGTGAGCCCCTCGGCGCGTTCCACGTCACGCACCTGGTACAGCGACGGTCCCCGACCCCGCCACGACGCCACGAGCGCGACCTCGTCGTCGGGCAGCAACGAACCACGCTCGCTGAGGAAGGCGTCGATGGCCTCGTCGCTCAGGGCCGCGACCTCCCCGAGTAGCGGCAGCATCTGCGCCACGCGGTCGTCATCGATCTCGGCCGCCTCGCGAGCGGCCACCAGCAGCTCGAAGGTCGCACCGATCCGCAGCGGTCGCAGGGAAAAGGCGAGCAACTTGTGCTGGATCCATCCGACGCGTCGCTCCAGCGCGAGTCTGGGCTTGGACGAGCAGCAGACCTTGTACTTGCGCCCCGAGCCACACGGGCAAGGGTCGTTTCGCCCCACCGCGGGCGAGAGCCGGGCGACGGCGTCCTCGAGGAAGTCCTGCTCGTCGGCGACGTCATAGAGCGTGATTCGCCGCAGCAGCGATTGGGCGCGTTCGGCGTCCGAACGGTCACACGCGCACCACGCGAGATCCTTGATCGCCGGCTCGAAGCCGGCGTCCGCGGCGACGGCCGACCGCAACGCTGACTCCATGGCGTCCCCGCGGCCCTCGGCCTCGCGCACGCGGGCGAGCACGAATCGTCCGCCGGCCGCCAACGATCCCGACAGATCGACCAGCGACGTGGCGAGAGGTTCGAGCAGCTGGGCGGCCTCGGGCTCCTCGGAGGTCACGTAGTCGACGAGGGCCGGCGCGACGAGCGAATGGCCGAGGTCTCGCGCCACCGCTCGACGGCGCTCGATCGTGAGCGAGCCGTCGAGCGAGTCCAGCCACGCCGAGGTGACGCGCTCAAAAGCCGCCCGACAGCATCGGTCGAAGGAGTATCGGGTCGCCACCTCGTCGACTCGTCGTTCACGCTCGATCGCCCACGGGGGCTCGGCGTCCTCACCAACCAGGCCGAACCACGCACCGCGGCGCTCGAGTCCGACCGACTCGAGGAGCTCGCCCACGGGCGCCACCGGATGGCGAAAGAGCGACGGATCGCGCGTCAACGCGTCGAGGACGATCTCGGTTGGCTCCTGCGCCACGCCGGGACGGTATCGACCATCGAAGGCGTCGCGCAGGGCTTGGGCCACGCGCGCGTCAACGTCGGCCCGGTCGCGCCACTGCAGGCTCACGGCTCGCGAACGCCGGGCCACGACGACGATCGCCGCGTTCGACGCACCGAGCCAGCCGGGTGGTCCAACGAAAGAGCCGTGCTCGTCCGCGCCGGGATGCTCTGAGGCGAAGGCCACGCTCACCGGCTTGCCGTCGGCGAGACGGAGCTCATCGAGGTCGTAGTCGATGACGTCGAGGTCGGGGGTTGCGTGCAGGAGTCCGGCATCACGTTCCTCCGGGCTCACCCGGTGCGTGAACACCGCACCGTCGAGGATCGTGTCGACGAGTGCGACGAGGTCGTCGTGCGCGAGCCAGACGTCGTCGTCGTCGAGCAGCGCCTCGAAGACCACTTCGGCGAGCTCGTCGTCGTCGGTGAGCTCACCGAGCTCGATCAGGCGATCGACGAGGGCGTCGAAGTGCAGCGGACCCCGGCGAAGTTCGGATCGAATCGCCGCCCCAACCTGTGCGTCATCCATCCCCGACACCGTAATCGTGCCGCGCGGCGCGGCTCCGACCCGTCAGCGTTGGACGTAGCGCACGGCGCAGATCTTGCCCGTCGCCAGCTTGATCGTGAACGTGAAGATCCCGTTGCGACTGCCCCGGGCGGCCGTCACGCGCACCGTGAGCACGGTGCCGGTGTCGGCCACGACGAGGGCCGAGGTGCCGGGATGACTACGCACGACGGGGCGCCCGACGAAGCCGGACCCGAGAATGCGCAGCGTGACGGTACGACCCGCCACGACGTGGCCGATCACCCGTGTCGCCACGGGAACGACCACCTTGGGCGTGGGCGGGGTGGGCGGGGTGGGCGGCACCGGCGATCCGCTGATGGTCACGGCGACGGTGAAGGTGCCAAGGTCACCCGCGGCGTCGATCTCGGTGCCCGCGACGTCGTAGGTGCCCGCGGCGAGCGCGCCACTGGTCGAGATGAGCCCCGTCGGCGAGACGACGAGCGACGGGGCGCCCGAGGTTTGGGTGTAGGTGACTGCGCCGTTCGCCCCGGTCACGGCGAGTTGATCAGTGAAGCTCGCCGACGCCGTGGCCGTCGCCGTGGCCGCCGCGGAACTGCTCTGGGTCAAGGTACCCACGGGTACCACCACCAAGTTGAAAAAGTACGGTCCCGCGCCACCGGCCGCGTCACTCACGCTGCCCCGAGCGACGTAGGAGCCCGCGGCGAGTGCGCCACTGGTCGTGATGAGACCCGTTGACGACACCACGAGCGACGGGGCGCCGGTCGTTTGGGTGTAGGTGAGCGCGCCACTCGCGCCGGTCACAGTCAGCTGGTTGGTGAAGCCCGTCGAAGCCGCGGTCGTCACCGTGGCGCGCACCGGTGAGCTCTGCGTGAGAGTGCCGACCACGAGTCGAAAGAAGTAGGTGCCGACGTCACCGCTCGCGTCGACGTCGGTTCCTCGCGCGACGTACGTGCCGCGCGCGAGCGTCCCGCTCGTTGAGATGAGACCGGTCGGCGAGACGACGAGCGACGGGGCGCCCGAGGTCTGGGTGTAGGTGACTGCGCCGTTCGCCCCGGTCACGGCGAGCTGATCGGTGAAGCTCGCCGACGCGCCGACCGAGACGGCACCCGACGTGGGGAGATTCTCGGTGAGCAGGCCCACCGAGAGCGCGAAGCTAAACGTCCCGCTCACGCCGTTCGCGCTGCTCGTGCCGGTTGCGCTGTAGAGGCCAGCGGCGAGGGTGCCGCTCGTCGTGACCACGCCGGTCGGCGAGACCGTCAAGGTGGGTTGACCGGTCAATTGGACGAAGCTGACCGGTGCGCTCTCACCGGCGACCACCAGCTGGCCGGTGAAGGTGGCCGACCCCGACACCGGCACGCTGGCCGAGGTCGGCGCACTGAGCAGTGGACACTGCAGGTCGCCGTCGAGGCCGTTTGACGGATACTGGATCATCGCCACCCGACCGCCCGTGAACGACGGCGCGGCACAGCCCGCCTGGGCCTCGGCGAGCGTCGCGAAACCGGGTAGCCAGACGTCGTTGGTGGCGAAGGTCGAACCCGAGGGCCCGATCAGCCCCAACCACTGCGACGTCGTCGAGTAGATCCCAACGCCCGACACGCCCACGCTGGCCAAGAAGGCAACCTCGCCCTGGACGACGGCGAGGTCGTTGGCGAACTGCGCGCTCGTCGGCGCGCTGCCCGTGCGAATCGTCTCCCACGAGTTGCCCGATTCGACGTCGAGCCACCACGGCACCGCCGACGCGGCGGCCGCGGGCGACGCCGCGCCGAGCTGGGTCTCGGCACCGACCACGTCTTGGAAGGCGTTCTGCGCCGCGTTCCAGCCGTAGTCGTACGAACAGGGCACCGAGTTGGATCCCGTGCAGATCTGTGGGGTCTGCTGGGTAACGGGCCAGTTGGTATTACTGAGCGGTCCCGGATTCGCCGTGTTGACGTAGAACGCGGGCGTTGCGCTGAGGGAGGTCTCGGCCCACTGCAGTTGCGTGGCCAGACAGGGGTTGGCACTGAAGGGCCGTCCGTCATTGACGCCAATGACGGCGAAGCCCCCCGGCGCCGGCAGCGTGCCGCCGCACTGGGGGAAGCTGACGTCGTAGCCGATCGCGGTCGGCGCAACGGTACCGCTGCTCGTTGACGCGCTGGCCGCGCTCGCGCAGCTCGCGATCACTACGACCACCACCGCGGCCACGTTTCTCAGTCGATTTCGCACGGATAGATAGGTTAGATCGCCGGGCGCGACGTCTGGCCAACGGTCACGACATCGTCAACTGACTCGGCGCCGCGACGGTTCGTTGCGTCGAGGTCGTCGGCCGATCCCGCCGCCGCGTCTGCTGGGGACCTCTCGCTCACCGTGACGCCAGTGTGGCTCGAAGATCCCGCGCCAGGTCACCACGGAGCACCTGGCCGGCGGCGTTAGGGCGAATGGTGTTCACCCGCACGACGTGGCGACGCCGAGCGCTCGAGGTCAGTCGGCGAAGTCGACGAACGCCGATCGCCCGTCGGCCAGCGCGTCGGCGGCTAGGGCCGCCAGCCGGTGCTGGCGCTTCGCGCCGACGAGGACGCCAGCCACCACCGCGGCCATCGCGACGAGCGCTGCGCTCACCTCGAAGGCTGTGGTGAAGCCGTGCACCGTCGCCTCGCGCACGACGCGGGGCGTGACCACGCGCGAGACGAGAAACGTAGCGGTGGCCGATGCCGCGACCGTGTTGAGAAAGGCCGTCCCCAAGGCACCACCAACCTGCTGGGTCGTGTTGACCAACGCACTCGCCACGCCCGCGTCAACGTCGGCGACCCCGAAGAGGGCCGTTGAGTTCATCGGCACGAAGGTGAGACCCATGCCGAGACTCGTGAGGACCTCGGGGGCCAAGACGTGCGCGAGGTACGTGCTGTCCACCCCCAGGCGCGAGAACCAGTAGAGGCCCGTCGCCGCCAGCGCGAGCCCGACGACCATCAGGCCGCGCGGGCCCGTGCGCGGCAAGAGGCGACTGGCGACGGTCGCTCCGCCAATGATCCCGAAGGAGAACGGCAGGAAGGCGAAGCCCGTGCGCAGCGCGCTGTAGCCGAGAATCCCCTGGAGGAAGTACGTGAGAAAGAGGAAGGTGCCGAGCAACGCGAAGCCAACCAGCAGCGACGAGAGGAAGGCGCCGCCGCGCTTGCGCTCGAGGACGACCTTGAGCGGCAGCAGCGGATGGGCCGAACGCACTTCGATGGCGACGAACGCGACCAACAGCGCGACGGCACCGGCGAGCAGCGAGAGCGTCAACGTCGAGGTCCAGCCGTGTGAGGCGACCATCGTGAAGCCGTAGACGAGCAAGAACAGACCACTCGTCGAGGTGAGCGCCCCGGGGATGTCGTAGCTGTGGCGAACCTCCACTCGGCTCTCGGCCACTACTCGCCGGGCGGCGATCGCGGTGAGCAGTGCGATCGGCGCGTTGATGAGCAGCGTCCATCGCCACGACGCGTACTGGGTTAAGACGCCGCCGAGCACCAGACCGATCGCCGCGCCACTCCCGGCGATCGCCGCGTACACGCCAAAGGCGCGAGCCCGCTCGTGCGCCTCGGTGAAGGTCACGCTCAGCAGCGACAGGGCGGCCGGCGCCATCACGGCGGCGAAGAGGCCCTGCAGGGCACGAGCGCCAAACAGCATCGGCGCGTTCTGCGCGAGGCCCGCGATGGCTGACGCCGCGCCGAAGCCCAGCAACCCCACCACGAAGACCCGTCGACGGCCGACGTAGTCCGCGATGCGCCCGCCGAGCAGCAAGAAGCTGCCAAAGACCAGCGTGTACGCGCTCATCACCCACTGGCGGTTGGCGACCGAGATGTGCAGCGCCCGCTGGGCCGACGGCAAAGCGACGATGACGACTGAGGCGTCGAGCACGATCATGAGTTGGGCGAGCGCGATGACCGCCAGCGCCCAGTAGCGGGTGCGACTCGCCGGGCTGTCTGGCGCAGCGTCGAGGTTCAGTTGGTCAGTGGTCACGGCTACCCTCTTTCTCGAGAAATGCCCCATCCAGCACGACGGTGATCCGAATCGGCTAAAATAAAGGGAATTCGAAATGATACGGAACAGTCGTTCCGTATACGTACCATAATAGTAACGATGGTTCCGTTTGTCAAGGCACCGTCGGGGAGTCTTCCATGACCGACGTGCGCGCAGGATCGAGCGGGGCTAGCGGGGCCACCGCGGATGGACCGGCCACCGAACGCGCCGACGCTCGACCGATGCGGGCCGACGCGCTACGCAACCACGAGAAGATCCTGCGCGCTGCCGAGGAGGTCTTCGCCACCGACGGCGTGATGGTCCCCATCGACGTCGTCGCCGAGCGCGCCGGCGTCGGCGTCGGTACGCTCTACCGCCACTTCCCCACCAAGGAGTCCCTGTACGAAGCGATCGTTACGACGCGACTGACGCGACTGGTAGCAACCGCCGACGCCTACGCGGTCGATCCCGAACCCGGCCTCGCGCTCGAACACTTCATGCGCGAGTTCGCCCAACTGGCGGCCGAGAAGCAGGATCTCTTCGAGGCCTTCGGTCAGATGGGCATCGACTTCAAGGCCCACTTCGCCGAACCGTTGGCCCAACTGATGGCGCGCGTCGACGTACTGGTCAAGCGGGCCATCGAGACGGGGACCGTCCGTGGCGACGTCGAGACCGAGGACATCATTCGACTCGTCGTGGGGACCTGTCACGCCGCCGGCCACTCGGACGCCGACGCCGCCGGGCTGCAGCGGCTGGTCAGCATCGTGATCGCGGGACTGCGACCGACCGAACGTTGGTGAAACCACCGACGTCGCCCGCGCTGGGTGACGGCCGGCACCGATGCGGGTGGTGCACCGACGACGCGCGCTACGTCGACTACCACGACCTCGAGTGGGGCGTGCCCGAGCACGATCCGCGCGCCCTGTTCGAACTGTTGACGCTCGAGGGGGCCCAGGCCGGGCTCAGTTGGTTGACCGTGCTGAAACGTCGCGACGGCTATCGTCGCGCGTTCGCCGACTTCGACGTCGACGCGGTGGCCGGCTTCGATGACGAGCGCGTCGAGCAGATCCTGGCCGACCCGGGCGTCATTCGCCACCACCAGAAGGTGCGATCGGTCGTCACCAACGCGCGCGCGATCCTTCGTCTGCGCACCGAGACGACGTTCGGTGACTTCGCCGAGTACGTGTGGTCGATCGCGACGAGCGCCTCCGATTCGTTCGTGATCGCGCGCGCCATGAGCCAGCGACTCGCCAAGGACGGCTTCACCTTTGTCGGGCCAACCATCTGCCGCTCCTTCGTCCAGGCGGCGGGCATGGTGAATGACCACGAGCCCGACTGCTTTCGCCGCGGATCAGGCGGCCAGAATCTCGCCGTCGAATAGCGGCGTCGGCGAGTCGTCGCGGCCGCGGCGTTAGTCGTAGTGCTGGACCAGTCGCCACGATTTTGACCAGGGGACGCGCAACCCCGTCGCGACGCTGACCTCAATGCCCTGTTCGTCGTTGGCGACGCCAATGCCGTTTCGATAGACGAGGCGTCGTTGCACTCGCCGGAACAGCCGGTGCAGCAGGACCGGGTCCATGTTCACCGCGATCGCGCTCGTCGCGCCATTCGGAGGCGGCCCCCAGAGCCAGAAGGAGTTCGCGCCACTGAATACGCGCCGAACGGGTAGGTCGAACTGGGCGCCGTAGCGCACGAGCGCCCCGGCCTCGCCGTAGTTGCCGGCGAGCACGATGGTGTCGCGTCGAACGCGCGGGGTCAAGGACCGGTAGACCGACGCGATCTGGGACACCTCGCGGGGCCACGCGATGGTCTCGGCGAGGTCGTAGTTGATCTTCTGTAAGGCGACCGAGTGCAACGTACGCGCGGGAACGACCGGCAGAGCCAGCACGATCGAGAGCAGACCCGTTACCCCGATCGCCGCCGCGCTCGCGCGCGCAGAGACCTTGGTTCCAAGACCCTTGGCCCGTCGCACCACGACGCGTCGCTCGACCGCGACCGCGCCTGCGGCAAAGAGCAGCACGAAGACGCCACCGGCGTAGTACGGCTTGCCCCCGAGGACGAACTCGAGAACCAGGACGATCGCGCTCGCCAGGGCCAGCGCCCGCCACCGCCGGTCGGGTACGTCGCGGCGCCACAGCGACCACAGTCCGGCGACCCACAGGGGTGTCGCGGCCAACCCGGTGTACAGCACCTGCGCGGGCCAGTAGACCGCGCGGTTGTGTCCCGCGTCGTGCTGGAGCGCTCGAAAGACCGCAACGTTGGGCCAGCCGTGCGTCGCCTGCCACCAGACGTCGGGCCAGCCGAGCACGACCACCGCCGCGACGGCGAGCACCACCCAGCGGAGTTCAACGAGTTGGCGGGTGGCGCGCGACGCGACGATCCCGACGGCGATCGCGACGAGCAGAAACGCGATGTTCCATTTGGCGTCGAGTCCGACCCCACCGAAGAGACCGGCGACGACCAGCCACCGCGGCCGCTCGCTCTCGAGGTAGTGGGCGACGGACCACAGCACCCCCGCCCAGGCCGCAAAGTCAAAGACGGTAGTCGTGAGCAGGTGGGCGGTCGCGAGGTACTCACCGCACAGCGCGGTCGCGAGCGCGGCGAGCCGGCGCGCGCTCGCCGCGCCACCGAGGAGACGAGCGAGCGATCCCGAGACGACGACCAGCCAACCGAGCAGTAGGGCGGGGATGACCCGCAGGCCAACGAGGCTGTTGTTGAAGAGCACCGCCGCCAGTCGAGCGACCAGGGGCGCGAGCGGCGGTTGATCGACGTAGCCGAGGGCGGGGTGCTGGCCGGCGACGAGGAAGTAGAGCTCGTCACGGTGGTACCCGTAGCGCGCGCTGACGGCCATCTCGAGCGCGAGCGCCCCCAGCGCGATGACGACCACGCCACGGTCGAGTCGCGAGTCCGGTTGGCGCTGCGCGGTTAGTGACAAGGGAACTCCTCGAACGTCCCCCGCGTGGCGAACGGCGAACGCGCAGCGGTGTCGCTCTGCGACCACGCCGATAGCACGGTTGTGGCGACGATATCGGAAGCAAGACCGCGTCGGCGCCATAACCGGGCGAGCCCTTGACGTCTCGATGGTCCCAACGCCGGCGCCAAGCCGTTCTCGCACCGCCGGCGGTAAGGTGCGACTATGAGGACTCGATCAGCCGGCGGCAACGTCGAGTGCGCAAGTGACGTAATGCGAATCCACCACTACTACTTCCCCATCGGTACCAAGGTGATTCCGTACTCGTCGATCCGCGGCGTTCGACGGGTGACCCTGGGGCCGTTTCGGGGGCGAGCGCGCCTCTGGGGGACGGCCAACCCGCGCTACTGGGCCAACCTCGATCTCACGCGGACGACGAAGAAGACTGGGCTGATTCTCGACGTCGGCGGCGTCGTGCGACCGTTCATCACGCCCAAGGATCCCAACGCCGTGCTCGCGGCGATCGCCGAACACGGCGGTCCGACGCCGGGGGCGCCGTCGCGTAGTCCGGTGATCTGACCCGGTTACCCGCGTCGTCGAGAGTGCGCGGCCGTGGTCCCGGGTAATAGATTCACAACGTGACTCGGCGCCGGGCAAGTTTCGCGGATCGATTCTGGTGGGGAACGGCGACCGCCGCCTATCAGATCGAAGGTGGCGGGACCAACACCGACTGGTGGCGATTCGAGCACCGAGCGGGAACGATCGCGGCCGAACCCTGCGGTGACGCCTGTGACTCGTGGCACCGCTACGCACAGGACCTCGACCTCGTCGCCTCGCTCGGGCTCGACGCCTACCGCTTTTCCATCGAGTGGGCGCGAATCGAGCCGACCCCGGGGGTGATCGACCGCGACGCGCTCGAGCACTACCGTGGCGTCCTCGACGCCTGCCGCGACCGGGGCATCGCCCCCGTCGTGACGCTGCACCATTTCACGCTGCCGTTGTGGGTGGCCGACGCCGGTGGCTTTGAAAGCCCCGAGATCATCACGTGGATGGGTCGCTACGCCGGCGTCGTGGGCGAGGCCCTGGGCGACCGTTTCGCGATGGTGTGCACCATCAACGAGCCGAACATCGTCGCCGCCATGGGCTACCTCGCCGCGATTTTCCCACCCGAGGTAAGCGACTGGGATCGCTTCGTGTCGGTCAACGCCGTGCTGCGACGATGCCACCGCGCGATGGCCGACGCCCTTCGGCCCGCGGGTGACTTCCCCATCGGCTTCACCCTCTCGATGGCCGAGTACGAGGCCGTGGACGACGGTGAGGACGAGCTCGCTCGCTACCGCCACGAAGTCGAAGACGAGTACCTGCGCGCCGCCGACGCCGACGACTTTCTCGGCGTGCAGTGCTACACCAAGCACCGGTTCTCCCCGTCGGGGCTGCAGTGGGGCGGCGAGGGTGAGCTGACCGAGATGGGTTACCCGTTCTGGCCCCAGTGCGTCGAGTACACGCTCGGTCGAGCCAGCGCCTTCACCAGCGTGCCGCTGGTGGTGACCGAGAACGGCATCGGCACCAACGACGACGAGCAACGAGTGCGCTACCTCACCGAGGCGCTGGGCAGCCTCGAGCGCGCGAGGGCCGACGGGGTCGACGTGCGGGGCTACTTCCAGTGGTCGCTACTGGACAACTTCGAGTGGGTGCTCGGCTACGCGCCCAAGTTCGGACTCGCTTCGGTGGACCGAACGACCTTCGCTCGCGCGCTCAAGCCCTCCGCGCAGTGGTACGCCGACGCGGTGCGCGAAGCCCGCGCGGCTGGCCGCTGACCGAACGACACGTTCTTTCGACGCGTCTCGCTACGATGGGCCCGTGTCCGAACAGCCCGAACGCGCGCCGACGACGGCGCGTCGGTCCGCTAGTCGAGGTCGCGTGCGCCCCGAGTGCAACGACGTGGCCCCGCGGACCGGTACCGCGACGCCGACCTGCTCGACGGGACCGTTCGACCGACTGCGCTGGGTCGTCGCCGAGCTCGTCGACGTCGTGCGTCATCGCACCTGAACGCGGTCGAGCCAGCCAGCGGTGAGGGGGCGACTGACGGCGTTTGTTCGCTTCGAGTGGCGACGCCGACCGTGACGGGCGCCCGACGTGGATTGGGGGCGATGTTGCCGCCCCGCCGCACCGACGGCTACTCGCCCGTCGCACCGTCCACGAACTCGCGCAGCAGGTCGGCGTGGCCGTTGTGCCGCGCGTACTCCTCAATCATGTGACAGAAGATCCACCGCAGGCTCGGGGCCTCGCCGTCGGGCCCACGGCGCTGGGCCAGTTGCCCGAGGTCGCCGTCGAGCAGGGCCCGGGTCACGCAGTCGCGCGAGCGCGCGACGGCCTCGCTCCACCACCGAGCCAACTCGTCCGGTGAGTCCGCGGCCGCCGAATGCCACTCCCAGTCGGGGTCCGCATCCCAGTCCACGTCGGCCCACCCCATCGCCGACGGCCGGTCGGCCAGACACTGGTTGAACCACCCGTCCTCGACGAGCGCGAGGTGCTTGCGCATCCCCCCGAGGGTCATCGTCGAGGCGCCGACCGTGGCGGCGAGCCCGGCGGCGTCCACGCCATCGCACTTCCACGCGAAGGTCGCGCGCTGGAAGTCGAGAAAGCCCATCAACGTCGACGCCTCGTCACCGGCGTCGGGCGGCCGCGGGCGGCCCTGGTCGTCGAACTCAGTCACGACGGCGACCTTACTAGCGAGCGGCGCGAGTCGAGAGCAACGTGGGACGGCGGGATTAACGTCGGTCGTAACGAGGAGGCGAGGAGGACGACATGGCGACGTTGCACGTCGAGCAGGACCAGTTGGTGCTGACGCTCACCAGGGGAGAAAAGCTCGAGGGGATTCACGGTGACCTGCGCGTCGCCCTCTCGTCGGTCAGTGGCGTCGAGGTACTCGACGACGCGCACCAGGCCGCCGACATCATCGGCGTCAAGGCCGGCACGCGGATTCCCGGCGTGATCGAGGTGGGCACCATCAGCGCCAGCGACAAGACGATCTTCGCGGCCGTGCATCGTGACACGCCGCGCGGGGTGCGCGTGCGCCTGCACGACGCGGCGCACGACGAGTGGATCGTTGGCTGTGCGGACCCCGAGTCGGTCGCGGCCGCCGTCGCGGCGCACGGTCCCGCGGGACCCGCCGCGTCCTAGTGCTCGTCGGCCAAGGGTGACGCCCCGTTGCGACCGACGGCGCTCTCGTCGGCTCTAACGGCCAACGAGAGCGATTAGGTTCCCGACACCGATCCACCTTGAAGTTGGGGACAGCGCGGCGACGTGCCTCGCGAGTCTGTCACGTCACCGGCGCGCGCGAGCGACCCCGGCTGAGGCGCAAGAAGAGCACGACGCTCGCGCCCACGTACGCGAGCCATACCACCGCCTGCAGCACCGTCGGGCGTTCGGCGTAGCCGAGCAGCGAGTGCAGCACGTCGCCGACGTTCGACGACTCGAGCACGGTGCCCGAGGAGTTCCACAGCACCGCGCGGCCCACCGGCAGCCACCCGAGCTGCTGAAGGTTTTGCACCGCGTCCACCAGTAGCCCCGCCGCAAAGAACATCAGGAGCACGCCGAGCACCCGAAAGAATCGTCGGAGGTTGAGCGCCGCCCCCACGCGGTAGATCACCCCGGCGATGACGAGCGCGACGACGAGTCCGAGAACGGCGCCGAGGACGAGCAGATTGCCGTGAACCGGCGTGGCGGCCTGGCGTGAATTGGCGAACACGATCGCCAGGGTGAAGACCATCGTCTCGAGGCCCTCGCGTCCGACGGCCTGGAAGGCGAGCAGCCCGACGCCCCATCGGGTCCCCGTCGACAGGGCCATCGCACTGCGCGCCTGGAGCTCGCTCGACATCGTGCGCGCGTGGCGGGCCATCCAGAACGTCATGAAGGTCAGCGCCGCCGTCGCGAGGAGGTACGTCGCCGTTTCGAAGTAGGTCTGCACACTCGAACCCTCGTACTGGTGCACGAGCAGATAGGCCGCGACGCCGCCGGCGATGACCAGCAGCATGGCTGCTGCGACGCCGAGGTAGACGTCGCGGAAGTGACGGCGCTGGTCGAGCCGCGCGAGGTACGACAGCACGATGGCCACGATCATCGAGGCCTCGATGCCCTCGCGCAAGAAGATGACGAAGGTGACGACCACGCGCTAGTGGACCGCGCAGGCTGGGGGCGCCGGGGGGCGCTGACGCAACGTCATGGGGCTCCTACTCGACCATTCTGTTAGTTAGGTTAGCCTAACAAAACTATAGAGTCAACGGAACCCGATCCTCGGTGGCGCCATCATTCGGCGCTGACGCAACCACCGAGCCTTTCTGGGGATTCACGACGGGTCGTCGGGGCCCAGTCGCTCGACTCGTATCCACTTGGCCGACTCAATCGGCAGGGACAGTTCACGACCGGTCACGACGATGGTCAGGTGACCGGGATCTTCGGCTTCGTGGGTCACCAGCACGCGGCTCCCCTCGCCAATCCCGATCTCGGCGAGTGAGCGCAGCAGTGGCCGCGCCTCGTGCTCAGCGACCTCGGAGATCCGCCGCACGACCGCCGCCGCGCCCGGCTCGAGGTCGGCCAGCGCGATCAGGTCGCCGTAGCGAGGGTGGCGACCGGGGATGGCGTTGCCGTGGGGACAGGTGAGCGGCTCACCGATCGACGCGTCAATCCGGTCGATCACTTCGTCCGAGATGACCGAGCTCAACCGGTCGGCCTCGGCGTCGGCCGCGGCCCAATCGAAGCCGAGCTCATCGGTGAGCCAGCGTTCCAAGATGCGGTGGCGCCGCACGATGGAGGCGGCCTTGGTCGCGCCGGCCTCGGTCAGCGCCACGCTGCGGTCGCTCGCGATGGTGATCCACCCGTCGCGAACGAGACGCTGGATGGCGTCGCTCACCGTTGGGGCGCTCACCCCCATCCACTGCGCGAGCCGGCTCGGTCGCACGATCTCGCCCTCGCCCGCGATGCAGTAGATGGTCTCGAGGTAGCGGTCGACCGTGGTCGTGGTCCCCACGTCACGTGACTCGGCCGACATGGCGCGAGTTTACGTGGTGGCGAGCTCGGCGTCGGCGTAGCTCAAGCGATGTAGAAGGTCTTGACGTTGGTGAACTCGCGGATGCCCTGGGCCGAGAGCTCCCGGCCGTACCCGGACCGCTTGATGCCGCCGAAGGGCAGCTCGGGCGTCGAGGCGACGATCGCGTTGGCGAAGACCATGCCCGACTCCACGCCGGCGATCGCGCGCTCGATCTCGTGCGGATCCGTCGCCCAGATCGAGCCCCCGAGTCCCCACGGCGTGGCATTGGCGACCTCGATCGCGGCCTCGAGGTCCTTAACGACCTCGACGACCGCCACGGGTCCAAAGAGCTCCTCACAACCCGCGCGCGAGTCGCTCGGCACGTTGGTCAGCACGGTCGGCCGGTAGTAGTAGCCCCGGCCCTCGATCATCTCACCGCCGGTGCGTACCACCGCACCCTTGGCGACTGAGTCCTGTACCTGGGCGTGCAGCAGCTCGCGCTGTTCGGCGTTCACCATCGGGCCGACCACCGTGCGCGGGTCCATCGGGTCCCCGACGACCACCTCGCTCATGGCTCGGGTGAACCCGTCGATGAACTCGTCGGCCCGCTCTTCGACCACGATGAAACGCTTGGCCGCGATGCAGCTCTGGCCGTTGTTCTGCACGCGCGCGGTCACCGCCATCGGGATCGTGCGCGCCAGGTCGGCCGAACTGGCCACGATGAACGCGTCGGAACCGCCGAGTTCGAGCACGCACTTCTTCAGGCTCGCGCCGGCCTGGCCACCAACGATCTTGCCCGCGATCTCCGAGCCGGTCAGGGTGACCGCGGCGACGCGGTCATCAGCGATCATGTCGGCGAGCTCACGGTGGCCGATGAAGAGATTCGTGAAGACCGCGGTCGGGAATCCGGCGCGGCGGAACAGCCCTTCGAGGTAGAGGGCCGAACCCGGCACGTTGTGCGCGTGCTTCAAGATGCCGACGTTGCCCGCCATCAGCGACGGCGCGGCGAACCGCACGGCCTGCCACAGGGCGAAGTTCCACGGCATGACCGCGAGCACCGTGCCCAGCGGCTCGTAGCGGATGCCGCTGCGCGACGCCGGTGAGGCAATGATCTCCTCGCTGAGCAACGACTCGGCGTGCTCGGCGTAGTAGCGCATCGTTGTCGCGCACTTCATCACCTCGCCCTTGGCCGAGGTGAAGGTCTTGCCCATCTCCGAGGTGAGCAGCGCCGCGGTCTCCTCCATCTCGTCCTCGAGCAGTTGCGCGGCCCGGGCCATCAACTCCCCGCGGTCCTTGAACGGCGTGTTTCGCCAGTCCCGGAACGCGGCGACCGCCGCGTCGAGGGCGGCTTCGACCTGCTCGGCCGTGTGCGCCGGATACGTCGCGATGACCTCTTCGGTGGCCGGATTGATTGCCGTGAACGACATGGCTCTTCCCTTCTGTTCGCGGGCTCGAAAGACCGCATCGTCTACCCCAGTTCTAGTAGGAATTCTACGGTCGCTTCGCGGGGCCCTCGTCCCGTGCGGCGATCGACACGAATCCCGCGGCGGCGTCGATGCCGTCGAGCACCGTTCGATCGATCAGTGGGTCATCGGGAGAGCCCGCCAGCGTCGAACACGCGCCGACCACGGTGAAGCCCAACACCTCGAGCAAGTCCCGCAGATGGGGCAGGCTCAAGAACCGGGCCCCGCGGTAGAAGGGGTGACCGGCGCGGCCCTGCTCGGCGTAATGCCGAGCCCACGCACTCTCGGCGGGAACGATCCCGAGCACCACCAGCCCACCGGGAACCAGTACGCGCCTCGCCTCGGCGAGCAGCGCGCTCGGGTCCTCGACGAAGCACAGCGTGACGACCACGACGACCGCGCCGAACTGGCGATCGGCGAAGGGGAGGTGCTCACCGGCACCGCACACCACGCTGACCCCGCGACGAGCCGCGAGTTCGAGGGGCGCCATCGCCGGATCGATGCCGACGTCGATCTTCAGGCGCTCGGCGAAGCGACCCGATCCAACGCCCACCTCGAGACGGGGCGTGGTGGTCGCGTCGAGCCACGGGGCGAGACAGCGCGACTCGGCCTCGAAGAGCGCGCGACCGCGGGGACTGTCGTACCAGGCGTCGTAGCGGGTCGCGAGCTCATGAAAGACCGACCACGACGTCGACGGCGCCGCGGGGCGAGGAGCCGACGCGCGCGAGCGCGGGCCGCGCGACGTCGGAGAGGTCACGAGGGTGGCGACGACGGTGCTCGACGATCACGATCCGGTGGCGAACCGTCGACGACCGACGGCGCCGGGGCGACGAACGGCAGCGTCACGTCGTGCGCGTGCCGCGGTGCGGGTCCGGTATGCAGGGCCGAGGCGAGCACCGCCGCGGTGCGCAACATGATGCGCCGGGCCAACCACAAGAAGAAGGTCGCCATCGGCACGTTGGCGAGCAGCCCCGTGAGTATGGCGAGATACTCATCTCTCGTCCCGATCGAAGTACTGACGTCGAACCAGGCGTCGCACAGCAGCATCGTCGCGGCCACGATGGCGGTCGCGGCGAGGATCTGGCGCCGGTACCAGGCGGCCCAGGCCGTCAAGGCGAGCACGACGATCAGCGCGCTGTCGAACCCCACCCACGCGACGTTCCAGTTGTGGGCGCGAAAGCGCACCGGTAACGAGACCGCGAGATACGTCGTCCACGGGATCATGGCCAACACCCCCATTATCAGTATCGACCCCAGCCACTGGTGCAGCTCGATCTCGCGTCGTCGCTCGCGCGCGTTGGCGACGCGCTGGGCGAGCGAGTCGCGTCGGGTCGCGCGGCCGTCACTCATCGGCACGTCCCGTCGCGAGACGTCGGGGCGAGCGGACCGCGCCGACGCCAAGGGCGCGAAGGACGGCCGGACTGCGAAATCGGCGCCACCCTCGTCGAAACCTGCACGTTCGACCTCCTCGACGGCCATCTCGTTCGTGGGCGCCGCTTCCATCGTAGGAACCGATCGGCAGCGGCGCCACGGGCGAGCGAGCCTTGACTTCAGTGACGTGCGACGCCCAACTCGTCGAGCAGCGCGCGAACCCGCCCGTCGATCTCGTCAACGATCCGTCGTACCGTGTCGAGGCCTTGGTCCGCCGGATCGTCGATCACCCAGTCGAGGTAGCGCTTGCCCGCCACGAATGGACACGTCTCGCCACAGCCCATTGTCACGACCACGTCGACGGCACCGACGACCTGCGCCGTCAAGAGGGTGGGCACCTCGGCGTCGGTGGTCAGACCGCGCTCGGCCAGAACCGCCGCAATCTGCGCGTTGACGCTCGAGCCCGGCGCCGAGCCGGCCGATCGAACCTCCACCGCACCGGCGGCGTAGTGCTCGGTGAGTACCTTGGCCGCCACCGACCGGCCGGCGTTGTGCACGCACGCGTAGAGCACGACCGGCCGATCCGCCGCGTTGCCGGTACCCGGCGCGGGTGCGTTCGTCACGCGCACCGCCGCTCGTTTCGAAAGAACCGTCGGCGCGCCGCGAGCGACACGTAGACCAGGCCGACCAAGGCGGGCACCTCGATGAGCGGTCCGACGACACCCGCGAGGGCCTGACCCGAGGTGACACCGAAGGTGCCGATCGCGACGGCGATCGCGAGCTCGAAGTTGTTGCCCGCCGCCGTGAAGGCCAGTGTCGCCGTGCGCGGGTACGACAGGCCGAGCGCTCGACCGGCGACGAACGACGTGCCCCACATGATGGCGAAGTAGCAGAGCAGGGGCAGCGCGATTCGCACGACGTCAAGGGGCCGGTGGGTGATGGCGTCACCCTGGAGCGCGAAGAGGATGACGATCGTAAAGAGCAGCCCGTAGAGCGCGTAGGGTCCAATGCGCGCCAGCAGACGACTCTCGTACCAGACTCGCCCGCGCGAGCGCTCGCCGAGAACCCTCGTCAGGTACCCCGCGACGAGGGGGATGCCGAGAAAGATGAGCACGCTACGCGCGATCGCCCACATCGACACCCGCACGCTCGCCGTGGACAGTCCCAACCACGACGGCAGGACGCGCAAGTAGAAGTAGCCCAGTGCCGCGAAGGCGACGATCTGAAAGAGCGAGTTGATGGCGACGAGCACGGCCGCCGCCGTGTCGTCGCCACCGGCGAGGTCGTTCCAGATCAGCACCATCGCGATGCATCGGGCCAGACCCACCAGGATCAGCCCAGTCCGATACGCGGGTAGGTCGGGCAAGAAGAGCCACGCGAGCGCGAACATCACCGCCGGGCCCACGAGCCAGTTCATGACGAGCGACGTGATCAGCAGTCGCCGGTCGGCGGTGACGAGGCTGATCTCGCCGTAGCGGACCTTAGCGAGCACGGGGTACATCATCACGAGCAGACCGAGGGCGATCGGTAGGCTCGTGCCGGCGACCTGGACGTGATCAAGCAGGGTGTTGAGCGACGGGACGAGTCGGCCGAGCCCGATGCCCGCGGCCATGGCCACGCCGATCCACGCGGGCAGGTACCGATTGAGCAAGGACAGCCGCGACGCGACTGGCGCGTCATCGACCCCGGACGACGCGAGTTCCCTCGTCACGCCCGTTGGCGCCCAGGCATGGCCGACCTCGATACCCGCGCCCGCTTCCGCCGGCCGCGGTCGCGCGCCGACGCCAGACCAGCTGGAAATGACATGGACGACCTCACCGCTAGATTGACAAAGTTGAATGTAGCAGCGATTCGGCTTTATATCGACATAGATGAATGTGAGGGCGTTGATGTCAGCCACGGGGTCCGAGCGCACGAGTGGTCGCCCCGCGCCGCTCGCCGGTGCGGCCCAGCCGCTCAGCGCCATCGAAGCCGTCACGCTCGCCACCACGCTGTCGGCGCTCGCTGACCCCGTGCGTATCCAGCTCGTTTCGATTGTGGCGGCGCGGGGGTCCGTGTGCTCGTGTGACCTCGAGTCGCCACTGGCCAAGAGCCAGCCAACGATCAGCCATCACACCACGATCCTCGCTCGTGCGGGCATCTTGGTCGGTGAGAAACGGGGCCGCTGGACGTGGTGGCGCCTGGCCCCCGAAGCGCTGAACGACCTTCGACGAGCCCTGGACGTGAGCGACGCCGCCGAGCCCGCACACGAATCCTCGACGTGCGAGGACTGACGCTCAGTCTTAACCCCTATCGGAGCCCGGCCGAGCCCACGCCGTGAGGCTCACGCTTAGCATCATGGTGAGGACTCACTGGAGGATCACACGTCGAACTTCCCCACGCCCGTCGATGTGCGAACCGCGACGCCGCGCGCAGAAATGCTCGTCGAGCGCACGTTCACGGCAACGCCCGAACGGGTCTACGCTGCCTTCACCGATCCCGAGCAGCTCACGCAGTGGTGGTGGCCGACGGGCTTCACGTGCCCGAGCGCCGAGGTCGATCTGCGTATCGGCGGCGCGTACCGGCTCACCATGACGTGGCCCAACTTCATCCCCGCCGAGGTTCGGTTCTCTCATTCGATGTGCGGTGAGTACTACGTGCTCGACCATCCACATCGGCTCGTCATGAGCGGGCGAGCCGTCAGCGACGCGGGCAACGAACTGTTCGCTACCCTCATCGAGGTGACCCTCGACGCCTGTGACGAGGGCACCGTACTCACCGTGCGCCAGTCGTACTTTGATCCCCTGCCACCACCCGATGCGCTGGCCGGTGCGCCAAGGCTGGTCTGAACAACTCGACAAACTGACCCGCCTCATCGAGCATCGGGGTAACTGACGCTGCGAAGCGCGCAGCGGGCCAGTCAGCGTCGCGGGCGAACCTCGTGCACCGCGACCTGGGTCAACGAGACCGCGCCGGTTCGGTGCTTGCGCCGCGCTGACGAGCACCTCGATACCGCCCAAGGACGGGACCTCAGTCGACGTCGCGCCGCGACGTCGCTCGCTGACGCCCGTGCGGCGCCGTGGGCGACCCTGGGTCGTCGTGGTCGGCCGTACGGGCGCGAATGCGCGCCACCAGCTCTGGCCCAATCACGCTGTCGGGATCGTTGAGGGCGCCCAGCGACGCCGTCACCCCGACGAGCGAGCGAAAGAGCGGCGGGCACGTCGCGCACGTCGCGAGGTGGGTCTCGAGGGCGAGTCGCTGCGTGCGGCCCAACTCGTCGTCGAGGTAGTTCGAGACGCCCGCGCGCGCCTCGACGCAGCCGAGGGGCACACCCCGATTCGCCTCGCGTCGCTGCGGCGCACGCGCGAGCACGTTCACGAGCATCATGCGACCCCGTCGGAGCCGCTGCTTGGTAGCGGCCACGCCGATGTCGAGCACGCTCGCGATCTCGGGTGCCGACCACCCGTGGGCGTCGTGCAGCACGACGACGGTGCGGTAGTGAACGGGGAGATGCACGAGGGCCTCGGCCAACTCGGCGCGCGTCTCGGCGCGCTCCACCACCTCCGCCGCGTCCAGCGTGAACGACTCGTCGTTCCACGCGTCGTCGACGTCTCGCACCGAGATCTCGTGGCCGAGGTGGCGTGAGCGATCAATGGCCAGGTGATAGAGAATCCGGTGCAGCCACGCGCGCAGTGACGAGTCACCGCGAAACTGACCGCGTCGTTCGATGGCGCGTACCACCGTGTCGCCAACCACGTCTTCGGCCTCGGCCGAGTTCGCGACGAGCCAACGCGCGTAGCGGTACAGGTCGGGTATCTGCGCGGCCACGAGCGCGCCGAACTCGTCGGGAGTTCCCGACGCTGCGACGTCGCCAGGTTGGGGGGCCATCGTCGCCATCTTGACACGCGTTCACGCAGTGTCGTGGCCCCGCCACCCCAAGGTCAACGGGCGTGCACGTTACCCGAGCGCGTCTCGTCATGGTCGAGGGTACTGACGCCAGTCGCACTGTAGAGCGGGCAGTAGCCACTCGAGCCCGTGATCGCGAGGATGGCCGCCACGACGATCAAGACGATGCCCCAGCCGCTCGAAAAACCGGCGAAGCCGGCGCCGATCAGCGCGCCCACGGCGAGGACGGCGCGAACGGCTCGGTCGATGCTGCCGACGGTCTTCTTCATATCATGCTCCTTTTAGTCGAAACTTCACCTACCTAGACGCACGACGGGTTCGGAACGATACATCCTCACGCCGCGCAGCACGAGAGCGAGCCGACGTCGCGCGTGAAGGACTGGGCAGTCAGCTTGATCGCCTCGCCCATCGTGAGATACGGCGTCCACGACGCCGCCAGCCGCTCGACCGTGAAACCCGCCTCGATCGCGTAGACCGCGGCCAGAATGACCTCGCCGGCCCCGTCGGCCACGAGGTGAACCCCGAGCACCTCGCCGGTAACGGCGTTCGCGACGATCTTGGCGACGCCGCGGGTGTCGCGACTGACCACGGCCCGCGGGACGTGCGCGAGCGAGAGCACACGCGAGACGCAGTCGATCCCGAGCGCCTCGGCCCTCGCCTGGGTCAGCCCGACCGACGCGAGCGCCGGCGCGGTGAAGGTGACCCGGGGCAGGGCCCGGTAGTCGACGCGCTGGTGGTCCGACGCGAGCGCGTTCGCCGCGACGATCGCGCCGTGGCGAGCGGCCACGTAGACGAACTGCGGATGTCCCGTAACGTCACCCGCGGCGAAGATGCGCGGATTGGACGTTCGCAACTCGTCGTCGACGACCACCTCGCCGCGCGGCCCGAGGT
>JAJZBX010000027.1 GCA_021846325.1 Actinomycetes bacterium
GCGTCAAGAGAGTCGCCTTCGGCTTCACGTCGTTTCGGAACTACCGCATCCGCTCACTGCTCTACGCAGGTCGCCCCAACTGGTCACTGCTCGACACCGTCACTCCCCGGTGATCTGCGAAGAGCCACTTTGGTCCAGGTGGTGACCGCGAGGTGGAGTTGTTCGCGGCTCTCCCAGACCCGTCGCTGGTCCAACACGTTCTTTTCCAGCAGTGAGTGCAAGGACTCCATGGCGGCGTTCTCACGTAAGCCATTCGCGAAGTGTGGTTCCCTTTGGGGTCGGCTGGGGCCGGGGCGAAGGGGCGAACCTCGGCGTTGGTGCTGGCGTCCAACTTCAAGTCGGCATTCTCGGTGGCTCCACTGGAGTCGATGGGGTGGGGCTTTATTCCTGCGGCGCGTTGATGAGCGGGTATCCCGGCGGTGGCGGTGGAACATTCCCGACGACATGAACGGCCAGATCTTGACGGTCGTAGATCGCGCACAGGAGGCTGAGGGTATAGCCGATACCAGCAAACAGACACGCGACGAAGGCTCCACTGATGAGAATCACTGAGACCATGAAGGCGCTACTACCGGTGCTGAATCCGAATTGGGTAGCTGTGTGGTCGGCCCTGAAACTCAGGTAAATCGCACTGAGTAGGGTGAGAGCCGCGAGGATGCGACACAGCACGCCGAAGAAACGTGCACCAGCCCTAAAAGAATCCGCGCTCTGTTGAGTCATTGCCATGAATTACGCCCCCCCTGTTGCTGTGCTTCTAACGTAGCGAGCCTTTTGACCACAGTAGGGATCCCATTGCGTCCGCTAGGGCCTGGCGATCGGGTTCCAAGATGTGACCGTAGACGTCGGCAGTCATTCTGATCGAGCCGTGTCCGAGTACCTCACTAACCACCTGCAGGGGAACTCCCATCGCCAACATGAGACTGGCCGCCGAGTGTCGAAGTTCGTGCAGGCGCCAATCCCCTAATCCGGCCTTGACGCAAATGGCTTTGAACTCTCGCAGAAGGTTGCGTGGATCAATCGGCGTGCCAAGTGGGGTGGTGAAGATGTATCCGGAGTCGACCCACACTTCGCCGAACGTCAGTCGCTCGCTGGCTTGTCGGGCTCGGTGCGACTTGAGCATCTTCAACATGGGACCGGGCACGTTGATGGATCGGCGACTCCTGGCCGTCTTGGTGTCGGCAACAACCAGTCCTGTCGTCTCACGCTTAAGTTGACGGCGAAACTGAAGGACACCAGAGTGCTCATTGAGATCGTCCCACCGAAACCCGAGCGCCTCGCCACGTCGAAGTCCAACCGAGAGGATCAGTGCGTACGGCGCCTCGTGACGGTGGCCCTGAAGTTCCGCGAGAAAGAGATTTGCTTGCTCTGGGGTGAGCGTTCGCCCCTCAATGCGTTGGGCGCGGGCGCCCTGGCGAGCGTAGCGACGTTGTGACTGCCCCCCCCCAGCGGATCCCTTGATCGATCGCTTGGGCCAAGACCGAACGGATTTGTCTCACGCTCGAAATCGTAAGACCACTGTCCACCTTGGATGAGAGCAGCCGGTCAATCTCGCTCGTTGTTAGAGCAGCCAACTTCCGTCGTCCCAGCGTCGGCATGATGTGATGCCTGGCGATGCTCATGTAGCTGAGCGCCGCGCTTTCGGTCACCTGGTGGCGTAGGACGTCTTCCTGCCATCGCTCTAGCAACGTAGACACCGTCATAGTGGCGTCCGGCAGGGGCAGACCGTCGTCGAGTTGGCGTTGGAGCGCCTTGAGCTTGGTCACGACCTCGGCACGCGTCTTCGCGGTCACCACTTTTCGGATCAATCTTCCCTGTTCGTTGTAGCCCAGGGAGATCGATCCGCACCATCGACCGTCGGTCGTGGTTCGCCGGTAGATGGAGCCTTCACCGTTGCCTCTGCGTCCAGCCATGACGCACCCCGCAGTTCGTATTGCTTACCGAACTGCTTACAACGGTACTTTGTGAGTGCGACAGAGGTTGAAACCTCGTGGAACATACCCCTTTTACCACGACATTTAATGGTGGGCCGTACAGGACTTGAACCTGTGACCCCTTGCGTGTCATGCAAGTGCGCTACCAGACTGCGCCAACGGCCCTTAGAGGAGCAACCCTACCACTTCATCGTCGCTCCGCGATCACCAGACATCGGCCTCCGACTCATCGCGGCCGTGTCCACAGTTCACGCTGTCCATCGTTATTGCGTACCACCTGTTCCAACAGCACCTCGACCGAAGCGCGCGCGTCCGACGCCGCATCGTGGCCACCTACGGCCACGCCGTAGTAGCGACACAGATTGGTCAGCGAACGTCGCGGTCGGACCGCTCGGCTTGGTTCCATCAACAGATCGTGTTCGATAACGTCGATGATGCGCAATGACGCTATGTCGATGTGGTTGCCGTCCGCATCGCCCAGTGAGGCGAGTGTCCATCCCAGCATGGCTAAGTCGAATCGCACCACGTTGGCCCCGACGATGAATGCACCGGCTTCGTGAAAGCGTCGTAGTCGCTCAACGGCACAACGCGCACCAGCACCAACTTCGAAGACTTCGGCGCTTTCCCTCTTCGCCTCGATCAATTCGCGTGACAAGCCGTGGACCCGGCGCGCGCCTTCGGAGATCTCGCGATCAGGCAACACGTAGAACTGCTCGGTCGACACGTGCTGACCGTATCGATAGACCGAAAACCCGTACGAGATAGCACGCTCGGTCTTCACGTCCAGGCCCGTCGTCTCGGTATCGAAGCCCACCAACAGCTCTGGCGTACGGGTCATCGTTTTCGCCACGACACCAGCCTCGCCGTCGCCTGTGACCCCAACGCCATGTCGGCCACGATAATCGACGACGCCGATGGCATTTGTAGTTGCGTCGGGCGCGCCAATGCATCAAAGTGGCTCCATGAACGGTTCCGTGGTTCTGGTCACCGGCGCGTCCGCGGGTATCGGGCGCGCCTGCGCTGATCTGCTCGCCCAACGTGACTGGCGGGTCATTGGTGCCAGCCGACGAGCAACGGCCGGCGACGGCTGGGCCCCATTGACAATGGACGTCGACGATGATGCATCGGTCGCGGCGGGTGTGCGCAGTGTCGTTGAGCAGTTCGGCCGACTCGACGCCGTCGTCGCCGCCGCCGGTTTCGGGATCGCCGGTCCGGTGGAGTTCACCGACATGGCCGACGCCCGCGCGCAGCTCGAGACGAACTTCTACGGCGTCTGTCGCGTCGTGCGCGAGTCACTTCCTCACCTGCGACGTAACGGCGGTCGACTCGTGATCATCGGGTCGATCGCGGGGCTGATCGGGCTGCCGTTCCAGGCGTACTACAGCGCATCGAAATTCGCCATTGAGGGTTACGCCGAGGCGCTCGCCTACGAGGTAGCACCCTACGACGTGGACGTCACGGTCATCGAGCCGGGCAACGTACGCACCGAGTTCACGGCGCGGCGTCGGCACGTACCCGTACCGGCTGACGACCCCTACGCCGACGCGAGCCGCAAGGCGCTGGCGTCAATGGCGCGCGACGAAGTTCGCGGGGCTGATCCCTCGGTCGTCGCCGCGAGCGTCCTACGGGTTCTCGAGGCTCGCCACCCACCCCGTCGGCTGACCGCCGGCAAAGCGAACGAACGCGTCGGCGCACTGGCCAAGCGTCTTCTCCCCTACCGCGTCTTCGAACGCGGCGCCCGCGGGAGTCTCGGTCTGTGACGGGTGGCGGCACACGGGTCCTTGGCCATCCAAACGAGGACGCGCCATCACGCTCGCTCTTCAGCAATCGAGTTCCCACCATCGACCACTAGGCACTGGCCCGTCACGTACGACGCGCCAGGCGTTGCCAACCAACCCACGACCGACGCTACTTCGTCGGGTCGAGCGCTACGCCCGACGGGCGAGCGTCGTCCCTGGATGGCTTCGGCGGGGGTCTGTGAACCGGTCGCGATCCACCCCGGCGCCACGGCGTTTACCGTCACGTTGCGACTTGCCGTGTCCAGAGCAAGGGCACGGGTCAGGCCCACGAGGCCCGCCTTGGCCGCGGCGTAGACCGGCTCTCGTCGCATCGCCATGAGCGGACCCGTGACGCTCGTGATGAGAATGACCCGCCCCCACCCGGCGGCCGCCAACACCGGAACGCTCGCGTGAGTGAGCCAGTACGCGGTGTCGAGATTACGCTCGATTCCCCGACGCCAGTGGTCGAAGTCAATGGTGTCAATCGAACCGTTCACCGCCACCGGATCACTCACCGAAATCATCCCCGCGCTGTGAATCACGATATCCAGCGATCCGAATCGATCCATCGCGGTCGCCACTAAGTGATCGCTCGTCGATGGGTTGTTCAAATCGCCACGCACCCCCGCCGCATTCGTTGGACCTAGTTCGGCGACTCTCGAACTGATTCGATCAGTGGTGGACGTGATGACGACGCGAGCCCCCAGGGACACCAGCAGCCGTGCGCTCGCGAATCCGATACCCGTTTCGCTGCCCGCGCCCGTGACGATTGCCGTCTTGCCGGTGAGATCAAACGTGGGCGGTAGAACCACCTCGACTCCTTCGTTGTCTCCATCTTACGAACGACGCCCAGTCGTCCACGGCTACCACAATCGATGTACGACCATTGCGCGAACTCGTCGTGACCCGGCGACGTACACCCCAAGCGCCACCAAGTCGAGTGAACCGGTCGTGGAGCGTCCGAGCGGTGGCCACGCTACGACGGGGGCACCGCGGCGACCGGGGTGCAACTCGACCCAGTGCACGAATCACGCAATCGCTGACGTCGCTCGGCGAGGCCACTACCGACTCACGTCGCTGAAGCCAACTCCTCGGCGAGCACGGCCACCGACTCAACCACGCGAGATGGCTTATAGGGGAATCGGTTCGCAGACGCCTCATCGGAGACGCCCGATAACACGAGCACCGTGTGCAAACCAGCCTCCAACCCGGCCACCACGTCAGTGTCCATTCGATCACCGACCATCGCGGTTGTCTCGGAGTGTGCCTTGAGTTCGCGCAGGGCCGAGCGGATCATGAGCGGATTAGGCTTACCGATGAAGTACGGCTGTCGCCCGGTCGCCTTGCTGATCAGTGCGGTAACCGCACCGGTCGCCGGTAACGGGCCATCGAGGCTCGGTCCGGTGGCATCGGGATTGGTAGCGATGAACCTCGCCCCTTCACCGACCAACCGCACGGCTTTCGTGATGCGGTCGAAGCTGTAACTGCGCGTCTCACCGACCACCACGTAGTCGGGATCGTTTTCGGACTGGGTGTACCCGATGTCGTGCAACGCCGTCGTCAGTCCAACTTCGCCGATCACGAAGGCGGTGCCGCCGGGCCGCTGCGCGTTGAGGAACACCGCGGTCGCCAGCGCCGACGTCCAGATGTGATCCTCGGGCACGTCGAGGCCGTTCCAGCGAAGTCGTGCGCTGAGATCTCGACGGGTGTACATGGAGTTGTTCGTCAGCACCAAAAACGGCGTTTCGCGCTCGCGGAGTCGGTCGAGAAACAGGGTCGCCCCATCGATGGGGTGCTCTTCGCGCACCAGTACACCATCCATGTCCAAGAGCCACGACGCAATGTGCGTCGCGTGCGTCAACTGCGGACCGGGCTGAGCGTGATCAGCGCTCATGACGTAGACCTCCTTCGTCGCCGTTGTCCTCGACCCTACCCGGCCAGCGGGGCGTCCCAGGTTGTTTAGGCGTGTCAGACTGAACGAGTGTCGAGTCTCGACGAACGCGCGGTGTCCACGGCCACCTCGGTGAGCATTGCCAAACCGGTCGGACCGATTTGCAATCTGCATTGCGACTACTGCTACTACCTCGACACCGTCGATCTCTTCGCGCGTGATGAACGGTTTCGCATGAGTGAGCAAGTCCTGGAGCGATACGTGGCTGGCGCCATCGCTGGCGCCATCACGTCGCCGGTACACTTCGTCTGGCACGGCGGTGAACCGCTACTGGCCGGCCGGGCCTTCTACGAATCCGCCTTCGAACTGCAGCGACGATATTTGCCTGCGGGGTGGACGTGTTTGAACAGCATGCAAACTAACGGCACCCTGCTGGACGATCGATGGGCGACCTTCATCGCCGAGCACCACGTCGCGGTCGGTTTGAGCATCGACGGACACCCGGCCGCCCACGACCGCCTGCGCCGTGACCGCCGCGGGCGCGAGACGCACGCCCGCGTGCTTGCGGCGCTGGCTCGACTGCGCGCACACGGCGTGGAGCCGGACATCCTCTGCACCGTGAACGCGGTGAGCGCTACCGATCCGTTAACGCTCTACCGCTACCTGCGCGACCTAGGGGTCTCGTGGATCCAATTCATTCCCGTCGTTGCACGCGACCACGACGGCGTCGTCACCGCGCAATCAGTCACCCCCGAAGCCTTTGGGGCATTCCTCTGCGCCGTGTTCGATGAGTGGGTCCGTCACGATGTAAATCGGCTGGTCGTTCAGGGCTTCCTCGAGGGACTCTTCGTCACGACGAGCGGCCACGGCACGTTGTGTGTTTCGGCCGAGACCTGCGGACAGGTCCTCGCGATCGAACACGACGGCAGCGTTTACTCGTGCGATCACTTCGTCGACCGCGCCCATCGACTCGGTTCGCTTCGAACGGACAGCCTGAGCCAGTTGGCTAACTCCACTCGACAGAAGGACTTTACCGCGGCCAAGCGCGACGCACTGCCGACGCAGTGTCGCGACTGCACCGTTCTCGCCTTCTGTCGGGGGGGATGTCCGAAGGATCGCTTCACGAGCACCGCCGCGGGCGAGCCAGGGCTCAACTACCTGTGTGCCGGTTATCGCCGCTTCTTCGAGCACGCCCGAACGCGCCTCGAGCGCATGGGCGAGCTCGTGGCCCGTCGGCAGCGACCGTCGTTGATCATGACCGAGCTCGCCAACGCCGAAGCATCACGTGAACGTTCCTTTGAGCTCTCTCGACGCAATGACCCGTGCCCGTGCGGCAGCGGTCGCAAATTCAAGAACTGTTGTCTGATGCTGCGAGGACTCATCGCGCCCGCGACGCGACGCGACGGCCGGGTTACGAGCCAAAGCGACGTGAACACACCGGCATCAACGCCTACCGTCGGCGACGCCGGCGAGGCAAAGCCCGCCCCGACGCCCTAGAAGTCCGACCAGCCCGCTCCCGACGTTGCAGCGGCATACGACGGCAGCGACCTCGCCACCGGTCGACGCGTCGCGCCTACCCCACGTCGTCAGCTGATCATCGGCGCGTACGACGCTGCTCGCACATCACGCGAGGACCCCGTCCACACGATGGCGCGGCCATGAGCGGTGGCCCGCCAGCGCAAGTAGGGACGTAGCGACCTCGCCAACGCGAGTGCCTGCACGCCGGAGCCGACGATCGGGTTCGTTCCGTGATCGCCGAGCACGACGGCGTACGCCGTGACGCTCGCACCACCAACCACGAAGTTGATAGCCATCACGTCACACCCGCCGGCCGCCCCGGTGAAGCCCGACTTCACGCCGACGACGCCACCCTCGCCCACAAAGGGTGTGTACGAGTCCACGATGCCCGCCCCGGGGAGATCGACCGACGGCAACGCGACGATGTCGCGGACAATAGGCTCGGCGTTCATCAAGTCGACCGCAAGCGTCACTTGATCGCTCGCCGTCGATACGTCGCCGCTATCGATGCCGGTGACCTCGACGTAACGTGAACTGCGCAGGCCGAGCACGCGAGCGTCGCGGTTCATGACGCGGATGAAGGTGGCGTTGCTCCAGCCAGTGAGCTCGACGAGTAGGTGGGCGTAGTCGCCCGCGGAGTGAACCAACAGGCCACGAAGCAGCGTGCTCTCACAGAGTGTCATACCCTGCACCAGCCGAACGTTCGACTGGTCGGTCGCCACGTCGTAGCGATAGCCCGCCATATCGGTTGCGTTGACGACGTGGCAGGGCCCGCGCTGGCCGAACTGTAGGGGGAAGTGGTGAAGGATCACCCAGGTGGTCATCAGCTTGGTAATGCTGGCGATCGGCACCATGGGTTGCGTCGGCGAAGTTGCGAAAATGTGCAGTGACGGAATCGCTACCGCCGCCGTCTCGTTCGCCGGCCACGCCAGCGTAGTGGGAACCGGGATCGTGGTGGTCGTGGTGGTCGAAGTCGTGGTCGTCGGAGTCGTGGTCGTTGGAGTCGTGGTGGACGTGGTAGTGCCAGCAACGGTGGTTGTCGTGGTGGTTGTCGTGGTGGTTGTCGTGGTGGTCGGCGTGGTGGTCGTGGTGGTTGTTGTCGAGGCGTACGGCCGCTTCGCGCCGGCAATGGCCGGCTGCACCAGGAACAACGAGCCAGCGAGGAGAGTGCCGACCAACGCGTAGCCAACCACGCGACCACGTCGTCTTGATGAGCCGCTCACCGCCTCACTGTACTGTGCCACCGCGCACGCCCGGCGACGCGTCGTAACCTAAACGACATCTCCCGGGGCGTTTTTTCGGCGCCCCAGCGTGGTGGTGACGCTGGAATTCTCGCGTTGACCAGTAATCTTGACCCGTGAACCTTGCCTTGCGCCGCGCAGTCGCGCCACTGGTTGCGACCTCCGTCTCGCTCGGGATGCTGTTGACGGCCGGAACCGCCGGAGCCTCGGGCGAGACGGCACGAACGGCTCCAGCGGGACGACTGCCGGCCGTTCCGTATTCGGTCGCCCTTTCGGATCAGTTGCTGGCCGAGTTGCACTTCTTGCCCGTCAACTTCGTGCCGGTGATTCGACGACCGAAGCCGGTTGCCACCACGACGACAACGTCAACCACGACCACGACCGTGTTGCCGTTCGGCACGACCACGACCACGATCAAGAAGTCCGCGGTACGCCGGCCCACCCACGCGACCAAGCCCGCCCTTCCCGCTCTGCTCTCGTTGCGCCAAGGTCACTACGTGTGGCGATTCCCGGCGTTGCCCGCTGCCTTCCGATCGCAGTGGGGCGTTGGCACGCTCAACGTGATCCTGCAGGGCGCGATCATGCGCTTCCAAGACGTGCACAATTTACCGACGACCGGTGGCATGGACACCACGACGTGGCTCACCCTCGTGCGAGCGGTTCTCAGCCGTCAGTACAACCCGACCAGTTACAACACCGTGCTCGTCACCGAGAACCTACCCCAGCATCTCACGCTCTACCAGAATGGCCACGTGACCTTCACGTCGCTCGTCAACACCGGTATAGCGGCGTCGCCCACTGAGTTAGGTACGCACCCGGTCTACTTGCGCTACCTGACTCAGACGATGGCCGGCACCAATCCGAACGGAACGCACTACAGCGATCCGGGCATCCCCTGGATCTCTTATTTCTACGGTGGCGATGCCCTGCACGGTTTTATCCGCGCGTCCTACGGGTGGCCACAGAGTCTGGGCTGTGTTGAGATGCCCTTCGCCGAGGCCAAGACGCTCTGGCCCCAGACGCCGATCGGAACACTCGTCACGGTTCAGTAGCGATGACCGCGGTGTCGCAAGGGGCCCATTGAGGCCCGAGATGGGGACGGTGGACCATGGGTGATGGCCCCAAGGACGATACGATCGCCACGGTGCTGATCCGCGACGCCACCGACGACGACTGGCCCGCCATCTACCCGTTCTTCCGCACGATCGTCGACGACGGGCGCACCTACGCCCTGCCGGTGGGACTCTCGGTTGACGAGGCGAGGCTCGTGTGGTTCGAGCCCGCGCCGTGGAGGGTGTTCGTCGCCATTGCGAATGGCGTTGTCGTCGGCACGGCCAAGGTCGGCCCCGTACGAGCCGGTCGTGGTTCCCATGTGGCGACCGCCAGTTTCATGGTCGATCCCGATCGAGCTGGTCGGGGCATTGGCGCCGCGCTCGGACACTACGTCATTGATGTTGCCCGATCCCTCGGGTATCGCGCCATGCAGTTCAACGCGGTGGTCGAGACCAACACCACGGCCATGCGCCTGTGGCGGCGCCTCGACTTTCGGATTCTCGCCACCATCCCGGAGGCCTTTGATCACCCCGACGCGGGTCTGGTGGGCCTACACGTGATGCACCGCCGGCTCTCGTCGTCAACCTGACGTCGCCGCGGTCCAGGCGCAGCGCGACACAGCGCACCACCGAACTACGGAACCGACCGGCTCGCCGCCGTACCGGTGATCAGTCGCTCACGGTCGAACAGGTGCGAGACGACCCGCCACGCGCCCACGTCAATGATCACCAGGACCGCAGCGACGACGAGGGCAACGACGACCGTCGGTTTTAGTACCTGGAACGTCATCAGCGAGGTGATGCCGAGCGCGGGCAGGCTGGCGAGCGTGCCGAGTTGCTGGGCGACGCGCACGTCGCTCGAGCGCACCGAAATAGCGGTGCCCACCCAGGTGGACCAGGCGGCGAGCAGTGGCGCGAACAAGAGCTCGGCGACGAACCACGGAACCTGCCAGAGCGCGTGCACAACGTTCGGGTGTGCGGCGGTGCGCAGCACCGCCATTACCACAATGAAGACGGCGTAGGACAACAGCGCTCCGGGCAGCAGCGTCGCGAGGGCCTTGCCGAGAACGAACTCCTCACGCGAAAGCGGCGTCGTGAGCACCGGTTCCAGAGTGCCCTGCTCTCGCTCGCCGATCACCGAATACGCAGCGATCGACGCCGGAACGACGACGGGAATGATAAACATCAGGAGAAACACCGATCCAACAGCCCCACGCACCGCGGACTCAGGTAGCGATGACGAGAGACCGAGGATCGTGCTGATCGGCACAAAGAGGAACACGATCGGCATGACCACCATGGTGTACAGGATGAACTTGTTGCGCCGGTACTGACGAAACTCCTTTAGCACGACGGCGCGCACGCGCGTGGCGTCTACGGTCACGGGCGCACCTCTGCGTCCTGGTCGATCAACTGGAGATAGACGTCTTCGAGCGAATGATGCGACTCCACCAATGACTCGATATCGGCATTCGCGGCCACGAGTGCGCGAGCGACAGCGGGCGCGGTGGCCTTGGGGCTCAGTGTCTCGAGCACGTAGTGGCCAGCGTCGTCCCGACGCCACGACGATATCGCGGGCACCCGAGCAAACACGTCGTCCGGGCGCAGCAGCGGTTCGCTGGTCACGACCTCTAGTGAGCTCGAGAACAACTGCTGGCGAAGGTCGTCGGTGCGGCCGACGACCCGCAGCGTGGTGTTCAAAATGGCGACGCGGTCACAGAGCCGCTCGGCCTCTTCCAGACGATGAGTCGTGAGAAAGATGGTCACGCCACGACTACGCAAACTGACAATGAGATCGCTCACCTCGCGGGTCGCGACCGGGTCCAGTCCGGACGTCGGCTCATCGAGAAAGATGATCTCGGGATCGTTGAGCAAAGCACGAGCGAGACCGACTCGCTGGCGCAAGCCCTTGGAAAGGCTGCCGCACGGGTCATTCGCACGGGCACTCAAGTTGACCGCCTCCAGGGCGTCGCCGATCCGCGCCGCCCCGTTGGGCAATCGGTAGAGTCCCACGAAGAACTCGAGGTTCTCGTTCACGCTGAGTTTGGCGTACAGCCCCGGCGACTCGGTCATCACCGAGATCTTCTGGCGGATCGCCTCGCCGTTTTCGGGCTCGAGCGCGATTCCCGCGATTCGCGCCTGGCCCGACGTGGGTTCAATCAGCGTGCTCAGGGTTCGCACCGTCGTCGTCTTGCCGGCGCCGTTGGGACCGAGAAAGCCAAAGACTTCACCACGCGCGACACTGAAGGTCACATCGAGAAAGGCCGTGCGTTCCCCAAAGCGCTTGGTCAGATTGGTCACGTCGATGGCGTTCGCCGGGCTGCCCGTTGCCTGGGCGGTTTCGCGCAAGGACCGTTGCGTGACGTTGGCGAGCACCGCGCGCGCCACCGTCTCACCGGGCGAACGCGCCGATCGTGGCACCGCGTCATCGATGCTCTGCACCGACTCGGCCACTGTGGACGTGGTTCGACGGACACTCCTCGCGTAGCCGACGGCGAGATAGAGCCCGACCACGACAACGATCGATGCCGTACTCGACGTCGAGCGACCCCGGCCGATCAACGTCGCGACGACGATCCCGAGGGCGATCACGCTGACCACCCAGCCCTGCCACGAAACGGGACGAACACCGAAGCCAATCCGGCGACGCACGAACCAAACGGGCTTCGAGTTCACCAACGGGCGCCAACGGTCCACGTCACCATCCTTCGACTCTAGATCCACCACGAGGTCCCCCACTCGACCCCGGGCCTCGTCGTCACCGTTGGCGACCACAGCAGTCGCACTGGCAGTAACGTCTCGGACCACCACGGCGCCTGTTCGTGCGTCGTTCGTAGACGTGCTGGCACCAAGCGGACAGTGCGCGACGAACACCGGACACTGCGAGCGACTGTTCATGGCGTAACCCGCGGCGTCGGGTTCGATCCCGTTCGGCGAAACGGGCGTTCAGTGTCGACCTACCAGATGCCGGTCAATTGAACCGGCCTCACACAGCGAATGGACTCGATAGGATTGCGCCGTGGCCGCACCATCCGGTGACCGAACCGCGCAGTTCCCACTGATTGAACGGCGCTATGAACAACCCGTCTCGTTTTGGCTCGAGCAGCTGCGCGAACTCGCTGACCCTCGCTACGCCGCGCAGATGGCCTATCTCCAAGAGGAACACGGCTTCACTCGTGCCCACGCCAACACCGTGGTCATGTACGCCCGCGGATCCGCGAGCACGCGACGCGTCGCGGATCCCGACGCCTACTTCGCCTCGCTGACCCCGGCTCAGGCAAAGACCGCCCGCGCCATCTTCACCGCCGTCCTGCACCAGTTCCCAACACTCGAACTCGTTATTGCGTGGAACAAGCCAATGCTGCGTCGGGGGACCGACTACGTCTTTGGCATTGCGGCGGCGTCGGACCACCTTCTCCTGGCACCGTGGGGTGAGGGGATCCTCGAGTACGTCGCTCCGCGTTTGGGGCACCTGCGCGTCAACAAAAAAACCATTGCCGTCCCGTCGGACTGGCCGGTCGACGCCGAACTGCTGACCGACATGGTCGCCGAGCGCCTACGGCAACTCGACGCGGCACGCTAATTCGTCGGTCGCCTCACGCGACCGCCGTGCCATCCAACCCAGTCGTCGGCAGTTACTTGGTTTCCCAACGACACCATCGCACGCACCACCGGTGCGAGCGCTAGTGAGCCCGAACACCGGCGGCTCTTCGGTGAGGTGCCGCCGAATCACGCCCGGTCAGCGGAAGCGACGTCCGGATTCCAGACCTCCTTGCGTAAGTCATCCGCGTAGTCGCCTGACCAGGGACCATCCACCACTTCGCACCCGGGATACTCCATAATAGATGCAGAGTAATTGTCTTTCTGGAGGGAGAACCCGGGATGGCG
>JAJZBX010000028.1 GCA_021846325.1 Actinomycetes bacterium
ATCTGGCCCTTCACGCTCGGCATGGGCTCGTTCTTCACCGTGCTCGCCCTCGTCTTTGGAATCTGGCTGCTGGTGCCCGGACTCGCCCTGATCACCTGGGCGCTCTTCGGCGGCGTCGCCGAGAGCCGCCGCGGCGGCAAGGTCTAACGAGTCCGCTGCCGAGCGGCGTTACCCTTCTAGGGTGCTCGCCCACTGGACCCGCTCGGTTGTCCGCTGGCGCTACCTCGTCCTCGTGGCCTGGCTGGTCGCCGCGCTCGCGGGCCTCGTCGGCTTTCACCAGCTCGGCGCCCGCCTGACCACCTCGCTCGCGGTCCCCGGATCGGCGTCGGCGCGCGCCGACGCGATCCTGATCGACCACTTCGGCGAGAACATCGAGGGGGCGCTCACCGTCGTCGTGCCCGACCTGCACTCGGTCAACGCCGATCACCGCGCCGAGAGACGTCTTTCGCGCGCGCTCGCGCGCGTGCCGTCGGTGCACGTCGTCGAGCAACAAGCGATCAGCGGACTGCTGCTCAGCGACCTCGACTCGCGCGACAGCCTCGCCCAGGCGACCCGCACCGTCACCGCCCTGCGGGCGTCACTGGCGCGCGCGGGACTCGCCAGCGCGCTGGTGACCGGACCGGCCGCCCTCCAGTCCGACGTCACCCCGATCCTGCGCGGCGACCTCGCGCGCGGGGAGCTGCTCGCGCTCGCGTTCGCGCTCGCGCTGCTCATCGGGGTCCTCGGGTTCAGTCTCGCGGTGCTGATCCCCTTCGTCGTCGCCGGCGCGACGACGGCGGTCGCGCTCGGGGTGGTCGACCTGCTCGCGGGTCACCTGTTGATGGTGCTCTACGTGCCCAACGTGGTCGCGCTGATCGGTCTCGGACTCGCGATCGACTACTCGCTCTTGATCGTTCACCGGTTCCGCGGCGAGCTGGCGAACGGAACCGAGACCGAGGCGCTCGCGCGCACCATGTCGAGCGCCGGACGCACCGTCGTCATCTCGGGACTCGTGGTCGCGGTCGGACTCGCCACGATGCTGGTCGTGCCCGTGCCGCTCGTGCGCTCACTCGGCGCGGCCGGACTCGTGGTCCCCCTCGTCGCGCTCGCGTCGGCTGTCACGCTCCAGCCGGCCCTCTTGTCGGTCGTCGGTCGGCGCGGCGTCGCGAGCCGTGGGCGGGCCGGTCTGCTCGAACCCACCGACCCCGCGACGGGACTCTTCTCGCGAGTGACCCGTTTCGTCGTGACCCGGCCGCGCGCCGTTGTCGCGGCGTCACTCGTCGCGCTCGGCCTGCTCGCCGGGGCGAGCGCGGGTCTTACGCTCACCCCGGGGTCGCTCAGCGCGATTCCCGGATCGATGGGGTCGGCCCGGGCGATCGCGCTGGTGCGCGCGAGCGTCGGACCGGGCATCCTCACCCCGATCGAGGTGTTGATCGACACGGGTCACCGCGGTGGCGCCTACGCCCGCGGCGAAGTCGCGGCCCGGCTCACCCTCGAGCACCGGCTCCTCGCGACCCCCGGCGTCGAGATCGTCGCCGCGGACTCGGTGTGGCCGTTCGTCGATCACAGCGGGCGCTACGCGCGCATCCTCGTCGTGAGCCAGGGCGAACTCGGCAGCCCCGTCTCCCAGGGACTGGTCGCCGCGGTGCGCGCCGAGGCGGCGAGCGCGCGCGTCCCGCCGGGCACCACCCTCGTAGTCGGCGGCGCCCCCGCCCAGGGTGTCGACTTCCTGCACGCCATCTATGGGATCTTTCCCTGGCTGGTGCTCGCAGCGTTGCTGCTCGTCCTCGTCGCGCTCGCGTGGGCCTTTGGCTCGACGCTCGCCGCCCTGATCGCGATCGGCCTTGACCTCGTCTCGGTGGCCGTCGCCTACGGCGTGCTGGTGTGGCTCTTTCGCCTCGGGCTCGGGGCCGACCTCGTGGGCACCTACCGGGTCGGCCAGATCGAGGGCTGGGTGCCCGTCTTCATCTTCGCCGTGCTCTTCGGGCTGTCCATGGACTACGAGGTCTTCATCCTCGCGCGCATCCGCGAAGCCCACGACCTCGGCCGTTCCACCCCCGAGGCGATCGTCGAGGGCCTCGCGAGCACCGGCGGCGTCGTGACTAGCGCGGCCGTGATCATGGTCGGCGCCCTCGCCGGCTTCGTGGTCGGGCACGTCGCGGGACTCCAAGAACTCGGCGCGGGACTCGCGCTCGGGGTACTCGTGGACGCGACGATCGTTCGCGGACTCTTGTTACCGGGTCTGCTCGCACTCGCCGGGGATCGGCTGTGGCGTCGTGACTAGCGCGAGTGGACCATGGCGCGCACCACGAGGACGAGGAGCCCCACCACGCTGACCGCCATCACGGCGCCTATCGCGACGTGACCGACAACGACGAACCGGTTGAGCCAGCCGATCGACCGTCCTCGCCGGCGGCGCACCGCGGCGAGAAGGTCAAGGGCCACCACGGCCACGACGACAGCGGCGGTTGCGAATACGGCGGTTGCATTCACCCGCCCTCCCTCGAACGAGACGACGTGAATGTACCTCATTGCCTCGTCTAGCGTTCGGGTGGGCCTCGCGCCCGGACATGTCAGTGCCTCGCCCCCTGCGCACGGGGGGCGAGGCACTGGCACTCGCAGTTGGGAACTTGCGACTTATTTAACGATGGTTATCGCGAAGTGCATGGACGGCACCTGGTAGCCAAGGGCGAGACCAGGAATGTTGTTCTGGTAGCTCAGGATCGGCAACATGCCACCCTGGGTGTTCGCGAACGAGGGCTGCTGGGTGTACAGCAGCGGGTAGAAGTCGATCAGGTGCACACCCGGACCGCCGGTCGCGCGAAGGTGCACGACCATGTACCCGTTGGAGTTGAAGCCGCAACCGTAACCAATGAAGCTGTTGTCGTAGTCGACCGCCAACGTGTTGTCGAGCTGAGTCCAGCCGACGCCCTTCAGGCTGATGGTGAACTCCTGACCTTCTTTGAAGGTGTAGGTGCCGGTGCCGGATTGCCCCGCAGCGATCGCCGCTGGCGTCGCAGCGTCATTCGCCGTGGCCACACCCATGCTCAGCAACTTGCCAGCCGAATTGTAGAACGGAACGATGCTCTCCTTCACGTAGAAGGGGACCTGCGCTTCGACCTTGGAGCCATTCATCACTTGAATCACGTGCCATCCGCCGAGACCGTCGGGAATCGTCACCGACGCGGACAGCGCGCCGTTGGTGATCGCCGCGGACCCGAGAGGTACCGATTCGAAGTTCCAGCACGAACTGGTCGGACAGTTGACGCGGCTCCCGATCACCGTCGACCACACCAGCTGGTCGGTCCCAGACCCCGAAAGTCCCGTCGCCTTGACGGTCACCTTGGTGAGGATTGGTCCACTGGTCTGGGAGAGCGTGGCGACAGCGGTGCTCGACGGGTCTAGGCCCGCGGTCTGCAGGGTCGTGCGCTCACTCACCGTCGGCGTGATGTTGTCGGGCCACGTTATGGATGGCGTGAGGTCGACCTTGCCACGGGTTACCGTGAAAATCGCTGACCCACCGTTGAGGTAGGGAACCGGTGACTGGACCACGTTGAGGTACGACACACCCATGCCGTCCTCGATCGTCACGACGTGTTGACCGATCGGACCCGTGGCGCGAATGGTCACCGTCGCGGTACCGCGAGTCCAGTTTCCTGACATGTTGCCGACAAACCGGTTGTCCCAGAGCACGACGCCACCGCTGCCGTAGAGCGACGAGCCGAGTGCGGTGTAGGTGATGTGGATCGGCGTGCCGATCGGGCCACTCTTGGGCGACACCGTTACGGTGCGGAACATCTCATAGCCGCCGTGGTCGACTTCGACTCCGTTGACCACTGCGTAGATGTCGTGAATGCCACCGAAATCGACGGGTACCGTCGTGGCGAAGGTGAAGTTGCCACTTGAGTCCGTGGTGACGTTAGCCAACACCACGTTGAAGTTGGTCGAAGTGCGACCAAGCCAGTTGACCGTGTTGGGCTCGACGTCGGCGATCCACGATGCGGTCGCCGTGCTCCACGTGAGCTCAACGCTGGTGTTCGCGGGCAGTCCACTACCCGAAATCGTGAAGGGTTGTCCCTCGGTCCCCACGTTTGGACTGACCGTGAGATTACCGATTGTTGGTGAGAGGGTGGCGGGCGCCGCCGTGACACCCGTGAAGGGCAATGAGGGGGCGCCCGGGATGACCGGGGTGGGGAGCGTCATGCCAGTGGGTGTCGTCGTGCTAGCCGCACCGCTACTCGTGGCAACGACAGCTAACGGCAAGAGGGCACCAACGGCCGCGAGCACAATGGCTCGTCTCACGGCGCGAGATGACAGGTTCATGGAGATTCCTTTCGGGGGGGTAGCCTTTCGTGGCCAGCGAAGTGAATGTCGTTGGTGCCGCACGGCGCCCTCGGACTTGTCCGAGGGCGCCGTGTCCACTCGCTTACTTAAGCGACCGGCACCGCATTCATAGTGAGCTGCGATGACGCGGGTGTTCCGGCCTGGGAGTACGTCCACACCTTCGACGGAACGCCGGGCTTCACGATGACGCGCTTGCGTACGATCTTGGATCCCTGCTTGACGCGCACGATCTTCGTGACCGCGGGAATCGCCTTGGTCGTCAGCGTGATGGTGAAGTGAACGACACCAAGCGGTGTCGCAGCGGTGGTGTGCCAGCCGGCGCTCCAGAAGGCAGTCGTCCCGTGGTTGCCGTAGTCCATTGTCAGTGGAGCCTCACCAGGGATCGTGATGACCACGCTCTTGGTGTTGGTCGCCGTGAGTGGTGTACCACCCGCCGCGACGTTGACCGCGGACATCCGGAAGACAACCGCCTGACCCACCAGGAACTCATTACTCTGAGCGCAGCCGTACGCCGGCTTGAGCGGGCCCGAACCGCCGCCGGCGGTCACGGTGTCTACCTGCATGTAGACCGGCACAGGATTGGTGCCTTGGATCGGCGGACCGAGTGTCGTCGTCGTCGTCGGCGCCACTGTGGTCGTCGTCGGCGGCGCCGTGGTGGTCGTGGTGGTATCTGCCGACGCCGCCCCGACTCCTACCAGTGCCACCCCGCTCAGGGACAACATCCCTGCGGTTACAACTGCTACTACTCGCTTCATACCTCTTCCTCCTCTATCGATTGGTCGGATCACTACTTCTTGATGCTCAACACGCCATTCAGCGCGGCGGTGAACGCGTCGCTCTCGCTGGATCCAGCGGTGGTTGACTTGATGGAGAACGACCCGGTGAACTTCAAGACCCCCGAGACGCCCTTGTACTTGCCGAACCCGTTGATGACCTTGGCGATGCCCTTGACGCTCACCGAGGTCGGTGCCGACTGACCCGCGGCACAGGCCTGGGACGTCGTCGGGGCGATGATCTTGAGGATGAGCTTGCTCCCCGCACCGACGAGCGTGCCGGTGCCGGTGAGCGGGTCGCAGGTATTGGACGCAGGCGCCGAACCGGCTCCCGAGAGCTTGCTCGACCCGAGATACGTTCCCGTTCCCGTTCCCGTCACGGCCGTCGCCTTCACGCCGGTCGAGGACCAGAGCATGGCGATCGTCCCTCTGTAGGTGCCTTTGAAGGCGATCTTCACGATCTTGGGCTTTACCGCGTGGGCGGCGACGCTCGTAGTGGACTGATTGATAGTGGTGGCTCCCACGCTCGGGGCGTAACCCATCGCCGAAACGGTGAGCGCGCCAACTAGCACGGGGGCTGAAATCAACTTGAATGTGCGCATAAAATCAATATAAAGTTCACAACTATAGATTTCCAATTGATTGTTTCGGTTACTTTGATAGGTTTGTTCTATGTTTTCCGCACGCGATCTCACCATTCAGCAGTTGCGCTGCTTCGTCGCCGTCGCCGACGAGGGCCAGTTCACGGCCGCGGCCGACGAGTTACGACTCGCCCAGCCCTCCATCAGCGCCCAGATCCACCGGCTGGAGCAGGTCCTGGGAGTTTCGCTCTTTCACCGTGGGCGTCGCCCGATCTCGTTGACCGATGCGGGTGCGACACTGCTGCCGCTGGCCCGACGGGTTCTGCGTGGCGTCGATGAGTTCTTCCAAGGCGCCGACGAACTCGAGGGACTGCGTCGGGGCCACGTGACAATCGGCACGACGCCGAGCATTGGTGCGACCCTGCTGCCCCTGGTCTTGGCCCGCTTTCGCGCGCGTTACCCCCACGTCTCGATCTCCTTCGTCGAGCGACACTCCGAGGAGATTGCCCAATTAATCGAGGCGGGAACTCTCGACCTCGCAATCGTGGTCGGCCCACTCGCCCACGACAACCTGAAACAGACGACGCTCGCGGTTGAACGCATGGTGGTCGTGGTTGGCACTGATCACGAGCTCGCCACGCGCACCACGATCTCAATGTCGGAGCTACGCGAGGTGCCGCTAATCATGTTCCATGAAGGCTATGACGTGCGCGCTGCCACCTTCGCCGCCTTCGAGAAGGCGGGATTCACGCCGACTATCGCCATCGACGGCGCCGAAATCGCAACCGCCCACTCTTTCGTGGCGGCAGGTATCGGGGCGGCAATCGTGCCCAGCATTGTCGCGACGATGAACGACGACCTGCACGTTGTGCACATCGACGACCAGATAATGGAACGGAGCATCTGCCTCGTGCACGACGAGCGCCACACTCTCTCGCGCGCCGCACTCGCCCTGCGCGACGAGATCCTCGACTATCTCGGCACTGGCGCGTGGCCGGCCACCGCCCACGGCGATCTGCACCTCACGATGCACGACGCGTCTAGCGAGCCGACATCGTGATGAAATCGCGACTGTAGGTGGGTTCGAAGAATCGCGCGGGCGTCTGGATCATGGTCGCCAGCAGATCGGTACCGTTCGCGGGACTCGCAAACCCCAACGGTGTCGGCGGGTCGTAGGTCGCGAACACCGGCCACAGCGGGTTCATATCGAGCACCATGGCTCGCACCGCACCAGCGCGCATCAGCACTTGAGCCAGTTCTACGATCGTCATCGGCCCGGCGACGTAGATCGATTCTCCCGCAGCGTTCATCCCCAAACCGGACCGCCAGGTGTTCGCGACATTGTTGAGCGCGGCGCCCCAGACTGAAGTGTCCGCAGATGAGAGTCCAGCGACCACTCGCCCGTTGTCAATGAGCAGACTCAGGTTCTGACGTACCGCGACGACGCGTGGGGTGATTACGACCTCACGACCCCACGCACCAATCGACCAAGACCCGTTCGCGTAGATCACGAGCGAAGCCGCCCCGGCGCGCAACGGCGCTACGAGACGCCCCTCGCTCAGGTAGCCACCGTGGGATGCCGAGAGCAGAAATCCACCCGCGAAGGCGGCAACGAGCGTGCGAGCGGTGGCTAGTTGGATCGGTGCGCTGTAGCGCCAACCGAAGCCACCGGGGCTGAGACTGCCCGAGTAGAGCCGGGCGCGCAGCAGCCGAGGATTCATCCACGCGACGCCCGCCATTGCCGCCGGGTCGGCCGGTAGCCGCACAGTCGTCTCGTACACGGCCGCACGACCCTGTACGAGACGGCCGGCCGGGTGCCACATGCCCTCACCCGGTCGACCGGGCCAGAACGGAACAATTCGAACCGGCCTAGACGTCAGGGTCGACGACGATGACGGACCGGGCCACACCATCACGGCCCCGAACGCAACGGCCATCGCGAGAATCGCTCGACGCCACATTCCACGTCGTTCTCGGGTTAGACAAGCCACGGCGAAGTCCTCGTCGACCATCCCCTACCACCCATCGTTCCTCCGAAATTGACACCCGATTGGGTCACGATACCGGTTGACAATGGTTGCACGCAGCGATAACTCAGAGCCTGAGACACCACCGGCGGAGCCGACTCCTTCGTAAGAGTTCGAGATCATGAGAGTCACCATTGTCACGTCACACGACGTTTCACCGGGGAAGTAACGCGGCGATCGCGTCAGCGATCACCTGATATCCCTTGTCGTTAGGGTGCAGATTCGGCCCGGTCGGTGCACCGTGACACATCCACGTCAGTGCGCAGATTTGCGCCAGATTCTCGCCGACCACACCGATACCGCCAACACGCACCCGAGTCTCATCGGACGTGCGAAAACTGGCCGCCACGTCCGCAACCGGGATCGAATTCTGGGAGTAGATCGTTGCCAGAGTCGAATTCAACAAGTCAATCACCGGGACGCTCGCGTCGGCGAATGCGCTCCCTGTCGAGCTGGTGAGCGCGGCCGCGAGATAGGGATTGTAGTGATTGATACCGACAAATGTCACGTGAGGCCCAGCGACCGACTTGAGCACCGCGATGATCTGATTCAGCTCGAATCTCAGCAGATTCATCCGAGCGTTGACACAGGTTGTGTCGAAGTTCCGATAGTGAACACAACCGTGCAAGTTATTGAATCCGAGATCCAGGGTAACGACGCCGCTCTGGTTCGCGTGGGTCCGCAAGAACGCTACGGCGCGCCGTAACTGGGATTCGCCGGGTGCGTAGCAGTGGTCGCCGCCGAGGAGCACCTGCTGAGTGGTCTCACCAGGACAGCCTGTTTGGATTAGGTGCACCGCGGTTCCCTCGTTGGCCCACATCGCGACGAGATCGTTCGCGTACCCCTGGTTCGTAGGTTGACCGTACGTGGAGCGCGGCGTCGGCTGCACGCCCACCGAGACCGAAGCGCCAATGGCGAGCAAGAATGTCGAGTCAGCTGCCGGGGTTTCGGTCGCGGACGATGGTGATGCAATTGCCATCAGACCCGTGATGGCGACGAGCGTGCTCATCGCCGCCGCCGACGTCACCCACCAGTTTGCGCGCGACATCATCGGCCGCGTTTCGATGTTGTCGTGTGTTGTCTGGACAGGCGTCGTACAGTCCAGCGGGCCAGTGGAACGACCTCAAAGCTGATGGAGTCATTACTAAGTTCCCTGGCTATGGAGAATCCCGGCTCGCGGAGTGGTACCCATGAGAAACCCGTAGGGATGGAGAGCAGGACTAAAGGGGCTGCTGAAACAACAGACACCGCTACGTCTGCGACGCCAGACGCGTGTCGATGGGATCGATGTCGACGACGAGAATCAGCCCGATCGCCTCCAACCGCGTTGGCCACTCTCGCGACCGAACTATACGGGTGCGGACTCCTCGCCGAACTCGCATCCACCGTCGTTCGAAAATCGAAAAAATCTCGCCACGCCGACACATCGAGCGTGACGGCCGTCCTGACGACTTGGACAATACCGGGTCTTTCCGTAATGAGGAGAGTGGGCGTGCGACGTATGCGACTCGTCGTCGCCCCGAGGTAACGAGAAGACGAGTTACGAATACCAATGTCAACTTCGGCACCAATTCCAATCAAGGGCGCCGTGGCAGGCGCCGCGAATCGGCGGTGGTGGCCCAAGCGATGAATGGGTTCGTTCGTCATGTTGCCCTAACTCCGGGGGATGCCTCGTGATTCACGGCGGTGACCAATCACTCAACCTTGACGCCTAACGCCTGAGAATCACATGAGAGGCGCTGTGAAACATTGCGGACCGTCACCTCATCCGCTCCACTCGCTCGACGTGGCGCTCAGTGGCAATCTCTCTCGCCTGCGATTCACGGGCCCGATGTTGATGCCCTCCATGGTGGACACGGTTCGCGATGGATCCCTCGAAGTTCATCGCCCTGTTTCGTGAACTTCCTGACGAGGACGAAGTGACGTTCAGGTGGGGGCCATCTCATCCCGGAAACGATTGATCGACTCCATTAACAAGATCGTTCCAGGACTACTGGAGTCATCAATCAAAGTCGTACGCTTCCTGAGTGTCTCGTCGAGACGTTTCACGGTGTAGGCGACTGGTCACCGCCAACTCTCACCCGAGTTGAATTCGTCGCGCAACCTCGCACGCTGCGTTGGGTCTACCGCTCGAACGAACGCAAATTTAGGTGACCGCAGCGAGTTCCACGCGGAATGTCGTTTCCGCCGTCTCGACGTCGAGTCGCACGGTCCCACCATGTTCGCGAATCGTTTCGGCCACGATTGCGAGACCGAGTCCACTCGCGCCGTCACGGGGACTGCGCGCGGCGTCAAGGCGCGTAAAACGCTCGAAGATGCGTGATCGATCACTCGGCGCGATTCTTGGCCCGTCGTTACAGATCAGAAGCGTTACCACCGACTCTCTCGCGTCAAGGGAGACCGTGATTCGCGACGTCGCGTGTGCATTGGCGTTCTCCAACAGGTTGCGCACCACCCGGGCGAGGGCGTCACGGTCGCCGAGCACGCGAGCTCCCGACACTCGCGAGACGTCAAGGAATACCCGAGCGCGGCGTTGCAACGATGCACACTCGGCGAAAACAACGTCGTCGAGATCCATCGGCAGTCGCCGTAGATCGACTCCTTCGTCAAAGCGAGCGAGCGTCAACAGGTCGTCAAGGATTCGACGTACGCGCTCGAGATCATCGAGCACCAGGTGGGCCACGCCCGGCCACGCGACCGCCCGGTCGCGCAGTGCCACCTCCAGTTCCGTGCGCGCCGCGGCGATAGGACTCTTGAGTTCGTGTGAGGCGTCGGCGACAAAGGTGCGCTGTCGCAGGTCGGCGGCGTCAAGACGCTCGAGCATGTCGTTCATCGTCGTGGCCAATCGATTGATCTCAGCGGGCATCGCGTCAGTGCCGACTCGCGCGCGTTTCTCCCTCGTGGCGAGTGCAGCGACGTCCGTGCGTAGTCGTTCGACGGCTCCAAGTGCCGAACCGACCAGCCACCAAACGACGAGCGCGACGAGCGTGAGAAGAACGGGGAGCCCGATACCGAGAGCCACAAGGAGGTCATTAGTGGTCTGTACAACCGAGCCGAGCGAAACAGCCACCACGACTCGGTCGATGCCCCGTGACGTTACGACTAGTTGGGAGGACACCCGAAAGGGTTCGTCGCCGCCCACGGGGAGGTGCGCGAACGACTGAATGCGACCGGATCGAATTGCGACACCGATGGCGGGTTCGCCCGCGATACTCGCACTCTGGGCCACGATTCGCCCCCGTGCGTCAGTGATCTGGACGAGAGCGATGCCCGGCGGATTGACCAGGACGCCGCTCACCCGTCCCGTCGAACGAAGTTGGTTCGTCACGGCGTTAGACGCACTACGAAGTGACTGATCGATCGCGCCGACCTGGGCGGCGCGCACGGCGAACACCAGCACGACGCCCACCACGACCAGTGCTATGGCCAAAGTTCCGGCCGCCGTCGCCACGGTCCGGGACCGAATCGACCAACGTCGTCGCCGGCGGACCTTACCCATCGCGAACCAACCGGTAGCCCACTCCGGCCACGGTCTCAATTGTGACCACCTCAAAGGGGCGATCGATCTTCTTACGCAGATAACTGACGTATACCTCAGCGATATTGGCACTGCCGACGAAGTCGACCCCCCAGACGTGATCGAGCAGCTCATCCTTAGTGACGACCCGCCCGGCGTGGTGCATGAGATACTCCAACACCGAGAACTCACGTGGCGTGAGACTTACGGCTGCGTCGCCCCGTCGACAGACCCGCGTTGCAGGATCGAGTTGCAGCGATCCGACCGTGAGAATGGCGGGACGCTCACGAACACCTCGACGCAGTAGCGCGCGCAATCGAGCGAGGAGAACCTCATAGGAGAACGGTTTCATGAGAAAGTCGTCGGCGCCGGTGTCGAGCGCCTCGATCTCGTCGTACTCGCCAGTCTTGGCGGTCAGGACGAGAATCGGCGCCCACACGGCCGCGTCGCGTAGGCGTCGACAGACTTCAAAGCCGTTCATGCCGGGCAGCATGAGGTCGAGCACAACGACGTCCACTTCGCTCGCGAGTGCGATTGCTAGTCCGGTAGACCCATCGCCCGCGACGTCGACGACGAAGCCATCGCCCGTAAGTCCCCGGAGCAGACTTGACGCCTGACGGGGATCGTCTTCGATGAGCAATACGCGCACTCGAGCCCCTTTGGTCGCCACGTTAGCGACCACCTGAACCTTCAGTCAGGGCCTCTCATGGATCTCTCAGGCCGTCACCGGCAGAGTCGAAACGTCACCGATCACCGTGATCGGTCACGAGAGATAGGAACCACCATGAAAATTCCACGATCGGTCACCGTCGGCACGGTCAGCCTTGTTGCACTGGGCGCGTCCATCTTCGGACTCGTTGCCTCCTCCGGGGCGGGTGCAGCGGGCAACGTCGCGCTAGCGCCGAGCGTCGTAACAGCGAGCGCGTCCTCCACCACGAGCCAGGCGAGTCTTCAGGTTGAGTCGGGACCCAACGACCAGGTCGGGCTCGACAGTGTCGAAACCATGTCCAGCGACGTTGCGCGAACCGAGACGGCGACTGAACTAACTTCATCGAGCGCCGACCCGGCGGGTGGTGCGAATCTCGACCTCCAGGTCGGGGGTCAGACGACCGACGCCGCTGGGACCACGAGCAACTAATTCCCCGTGAGGCGGCTCCGTCGTCACCCCGGTGACCGCGGGGCCGCCTCGTCGCACACTTCAAACCCCCGTTGACGTCGTGCCTACAATAGAAATCGTTGTGGCAGGCGAGCCGATGCTCGCGACGATGAGATCGAGGAGAACCGGTGGCAGCCATTGAAAGTGCGACAAAGGTTGAGTTGGGAGGGGTCCGCGGCGGACCTGACGTCTCGACTCTTCGAAATGACCGCTGGTGGCTCCAGCCGGTAGTCACCGTTTCGATTCTCACTGCCTTCGTCGTGTACTCGACGTGGGCGGCGTTCCAGAACCAGAACTACTACGTCGGTGCCGCCGCGCACCGCGACTTGATCAGCCCCTTCTATTCGCCGTGTCTCACCACGACGTGCGTGCCCGGGTCGGGTTCCGGATTCGCCATTCACGGCTGGGGCCTGTCACCGGCCCTGATCATCTTGATCTTTCCCCTCGGCTTCCGACTGACCTGCTACTACTACCGTCGCAGTTACTACCGTGCCTTCTGGTGGTCGCCACCGGCCTGCGCCGTGGCCGACGGACACGGTTCGTACTCCGGTGAGACGAAGTTCCCCCTGATCATGCACAACGCGCACCGGTACTTCTTCTTCGCCGGGCTCGTCTTTAACACGCTGCTCACCTACGACGCGATCCGCGCCTTCCACCAGCCGGGACTGGGCTGGGGCGTCACGGTAGGCACCGTCGTGCTCGTCATCAACGCGGTACTGCTGTGGTCCTACTCGCTCACCTGCCACGCCTGTCGACACCTCTGCGGCGGCGGGCTCAAGTCGTTCTCCCAGCACAAGGCTCGCTACCGGACCTGGAAGTTCCTGTCGCGCTACAACTCCAAGCACATGAACTTCGCCTGGGCGTCGCTCATCTTCGTCGCACTCACCGACGTCTACGTGCGCC
>JAJZBX010000029.1 GCA_021846325.1 Actinomycetes bacterium
CGACCACACGGGGCCCGTCTTTGACGCCGAGCGCAACGCGGCGCGGATCTTCTCGGCCGACCACCTCTACTTCGTGACCAACGGGACCTCGACGTCCAACAAGATCGTCTGGAACGCGATGGTGAGCCCCGGTGACGTCGTGGTCGTTGACCGCAACTGTCACAAGTCGGTCCTGCACGCGATCATCCTGACCGGCGCGATCCCGATCTTCCTCACCCCGACGCGCAACCAGGCCGGGATCATCGGGCCGATCCCGCGACACGAGTTCACGATGGCGAGCATCCGAGCCAAGATCGAGTCGAACCCGTTCGTGGCCGACAAGTCGGTCACCCCGCGCATGTTCGCGCTCACCCAGAGCACCTACGACGGGATCATCTACAACGTCGATGAGATCAAGGGCCTCCTCGACGGTGAGATCGACGTGCTCCACTTCGACGAGGCGTGGCTGCCCCACGCCACCTTCCACGACTTCTACCGGGGCATGCACGCGATCGGGCGCGACCGGGCGCGCTGCGCCTCGTCACTCGTCTTCGCGACCCAGTCCACCCACAAACTGCTCGCCGGACTCTCCCAGGCCTCCCAGATCCTGGTCCAGGAGTCCGAGGCCGAGCACCTCGACCAGCAGATCTTCAACGAGGCCTTCCTCATGCACACCTCCACCTCGCCCCAGTACGCGATCATCGCGTCCTGTGACGTCGCGGCGTCGATGATGGAGCGACCCGGCGGCACGGCCCTCGTCGAAGAGGCGCTCACCGAGGCCCTGGAGTTCCGCCGCGCGATCATCCGCATCGGCGAGGAACTCGAGGACGGCTGGTGGTTCTCGGTCTGGGGGCCCGACACCCCGCTGCGCGCCGGCATCGGCGAGCGGCCCGACTGGGAGATCGAACCCGACGTCGACTGGCACGGCTTCAGCGACGTGCAGTCGGGCTTCACGATGCTCGACCCGCTCAAGGTCACGGTGATGACCCCGGGGCTCGACCTCACGGGCAGCTTCGCCGAACGCGGCGTGCCCGCGGCCGTACTCACCCGCTACCTCGCCGAACACGGGGTCATCGTCGAGAAGACCGGCCTCTACTCGTTCCTCGCGCTCTTCACCATCGGCGCGACGCGGGGCCGCTGGAATACCCTCATCACCCAGCTGCGCCGTTTCAAGGACGCCTACGACAACAACCTGCCGGTCGAGCAGGTCATGAGCCACTTCGCGACCCCCCGCTACGCCGGGGTCGGCCTCGCCGACCTCTGCCAGGGCATCCACGAGTTCTACCGCTCCCACGACGTCGCGCGGCTCACGACCGATACCTACACCGCCCCGGTCACCGCGGCCATGCTGCCGAGTGACGCCTGGGCGGCGATGACGCGCCGGCGCGTCGAGCCGGTCCCCGTCGCCGAGCTCGACGGGCGCGCGACCGCGGTCCTGCTCACGCCCTACCCGCCGGGCATCCCCCTGCTCGTGCCCGGCGAGCGGTTCAACGCGCGGATCGTCGAGTACCTGACCTTCGCCGAGGAGTTCAACCGCGCCTACCCCGGCTTCGAGACGCTGATCCACGGCGCCGAGACGCTGCGCACGGACTCGACGCCATCGCTCTTCGTCCACTGTCTGCGCGAGTAGCCGAGGCACGGATCAACTGAGAATTGCCTGTAGTAGCCTCGGGTCGTAACGGAGTTGGCTTCCCATCCCACTATGGTCGGTGCCTACGGGCTAGCAACGAGCGTTGTCCGCGCCCAGCACGAAGGGTTTTGACCCAATTGCCCGGGAGGAAGAGTGTCACCCACAGTCCTAGTCGTCGAGGACGAAAGTAAACTCCGCGACCTCCTCCGCTCCTTCCTCGAGCGCGAGAGTCTCACCGTACTGACGGCGGCGTCGGGCGCCGAGGCCCTCGCCCTCGCGTCACACGCCGAACCGGACCTCGTCGTGCTCGACCTCGGTCTGCCAGATGTGTCGGGTCTCGAACTGGTCCGAGAACTGCGACGCGGGTCCGACGTTCTCGTTCTCATCCTTACCGCTATGTCGAGCGAAGAGGACCGAATACGTGGACTGGAGCTCGGCGCCGATGACTACGTGACCAAGCCCTTTAGCCCGCGTGAACTCATACTGCGAGTCCTCGCGATGCTGCGTCGGGGCCGGAGCGTCGATGATGGTTCACGCCAGCACTCGTTCGGCGGCAGTCTGCTCGAGATCGATGACGACCAGCACGTAGTGCGAGTGCGGGGAGTCGCGGTAAATCTCTCGCCGACCGAATGGGGGTTGCTCTCGGAGTTGGCGAGGACCCCCGGACGCGTCTTCTCACGTTACGAGTTGGTCAATGCAGTACGGGGCTACGAGTGGGAAGGGTACGAACGCGTGATCGACTCGCACGTTAAGAACCTTCGACGCAAACTCGGCGAGGACACATCGCACCCACTCATCATTGAGACGGTGCTCGGCATCGGATACCGACTCATGCCCCATCGAGACGGCTCGTGAGCGCCGCGCGCGAGGTTCGTCGTTCCGAGTGGCTCGGACCCGTCGGCCGTCGACTGGCGATCGGGTCGATGCTGATCGCCATGACGTCCGTGATCGCGCTCGCCGTGGCGACCGTGCTGCTCACCGACAGTGACATCACCAGCGCGGGTAACGACAACGAGCGCGCGAGCATGTCCGCCCTGGTCACCTCGATTCGCACCGCCTACCTGCGTGACAGCGACTGGAACCCGTCGGATCTGACGCCCTCGACCGAGCTTGCCCAGGCGATGGGTCTCGGCCTGACCGTGCGGGTGAACGGCCGCATCTTCGTGTCGCTCGTTCCGCCATCGCCAGGGGGCCCGACGCGCACGGTGCCGGTCACCGCCAACGGCCGGACCGTCGCCGTGGCGTCACTCTCGTTTCCCGCTTCGGGACTCCTGCCCGAGGAGGCGAAATTCCGTCGTTCGATCGAGCAGTCCCTGGCCCTGGCCTCGGGGTTGGCGTTGATCATCGCACTGGCGACTGCAATCTTCGGTTCTCGCTGGCTCGTGCGACCCCTGCGCTCGCTGACGCTCGCGACAAGACGTCTCGCTGCGGGCGACCATTCCAGCCGCGCAACCGATATCCGCGGCTCGGGCGAGGTCGCTGAGTTGGCGACCGCCTTCAACGGGTTGGCGGAGAAACTCGAGAGTGAGGACCAGCTCCGACGAACTATGGTGAGCGTCTTGGCGCACGAATTGCGCACGCCGCTCTCGGTTCTCCAGGCACAGATCGAAGGTATCTCGATGGGCGTGGTTGCGCTCGACGAGCGCGCGGTCGGTGCCTTCGGCGAAGAGGTCGAGCAGCTCAGCCGACTCGTCGAAGACCTGAGCATCCTCTCCTCGGCCGAGGCGGCGGGACTGACGCTGAACGTCGTGACTACCGACCTCGCGCGCGTGGCCTCGAACGCCGCGGCCCGCCTTGCGCCGCGCTACGTGGCCAAGGGCGTCAACTTGGAGGTCCAGTTCAATCCAGCCATGGTGCGAGGAGACCCGAGCCGACTCGAACAGGTGACGGTGAACCTGCTCTCGAACGCGCTCAAGTTCACGCCACCCAAAGGCAGCGTGTGGATCACGGTCTCGAGCGACGAGGAGGGTTGCACCCTTGTCGTCGCCGACACCGGCCGGGGCATCCCCCCGGACGAGCTGGCGCACGTCTTTGATCGGTTCTTTCGTGGAACGGGATCGCGCGACACGTCCGGCAGCGGAATCGGACTCGCAGTGGTATCATCACTCGTCCAAGCCCATCAGGGGACCATCAACGTGGAGAGTTCGTCGGGTGCGGGCAGCAGATTCACCGTGCGCCTTGCCCGAGCCTGATCGAAACGGGCCCAACTTCCACACGAACTCCACCTTGACCACATCTCGACACCACGTCAGTCGTGTCTCATGTCACTGTGACGCGAATGGCCGGCGGAATTCCCGATGCGGCACAGCCGCCGAAGGGAACGGACATGGACCGAAGGTGCGTCGTAACCGGGGCCGCCGGGTTCATCGGATCTCGATTGGCGAGGACGCTGCTCGATGAGGGGTGGCGCGTCACGGGAGTCGACGCCTTCACTGACTCCTACGACCCCGAGGAGAAGTTGGCGCGCGCCGAACTTCTGCGCTCGAATCCGCGCTACCGCCACGTCAGGGCCGACGTCGCCGAGACTGACCTCGACGCGATCCTGGCCGGCGTCGAAGTTGTGTACCACCTGGCAGGCCGACCGGGCGTGCGCGACAGCTTCGCCATTCCCGAAAAGTACCGTCACGACAACGTGCTCGCCACCACCCGACTCGTCCACGCGGCCCGTCGAACGCGCTCCGTGCGACGCCTGGTCTACGCCTCATCCTCGTCGGTCTACGGCAACGCGGCCCTCCCCTTCCTAGAAGACGGTCCGACGAGTCCGCTCTCGCCCTACGGCCAGACGAAGTTGGAGGCCGAGCGTGTCTGCCTCGGCGCCAATGGATCAGAGCTGGAAACTACCGCGCTGCGCTACTTCACCGTCTACGGTCCCGGCCAGCGTCCAGACATGGGACTGCGCCGGTTCGCCGAGGCTGCCCTCAAGGGCGGGGACATCCGTCTCTTCGGCGACGGCACGCAGAGCCGAGACTTCACCTACGTCGATGACATCGTGCGCGCGACTCGCCTCGCGGCCGAGGCCGACGTGGCCGGGCTGGCCGTCAACGTGGGCGGGGGGACTCGGATCTCACTCAACGAGGTCTTCGAGTTGCTCGGTGTGCTCACCGGTGGGCCCGTCTCGATTCAGCGCGAGCCATTCGCCCGAGGAGACGCACGCCACACCGGGGCCGATCTCACCCGCGCACGCGAACGACTTGGCTTCCAGGCGCGAGTGGCCTTCGCCGACGGTTACGCGGCCGAGGTGGACTGGTTGCGCGAACGAAGCCTCGTGACGCTGAGGACGGGTTCATGAGCAAGGCCCGATTCCTGCGCCGCGTCCTGTTGTACGGCCACGACACCTACGGACTCGGTCACCTGCGGCGCAATCTCGCTATCGCCTCTCACCTGCTCGAAACCCACCCGGGTCTGCAGATCGTGCTGATGACCGGATCCCCCGTCGTCAGCCACTTCGCAGCGCCCGAGCGCTTGACGCTCGTGCAGCTGCCTCCGGTCGTGAAGGTCGGTGTCGAGGAGTACCGTGCGCACGACGACCGCTGGAATATCGACCTCGTGCGCCGAGCCCGCAGCGCGATCATGGTCGACACGGCGCTGCGTTTTCGCCCCGACATACTCCTCGTCGATCACGCCCCGCTGGGCATGAAGGGCGAGCTCGTCCCCGTCTTTGACGCCCTGCGTGCGCACGCGCCCAACACGCGCATCGTCCTGGGGCTGCGCGACGTCCTCGACGATCCCGACACCGTGCGCCAACTCTGGGCGAGCCAGCGCGCCTACGAGACGCTCGAGAAGGTCTATGACCGTGTCCTCGTCTACGGCAGCGAGGATCTCTTTGACGTCGTGAAGTCCTACGACCTCTCTACCGCGGTCGCCTCGAAGCTCACCTACTGCGGCTATGTGGCCCGGCGCCGTCGAGACGGCGTCCAGGCACGTGAGAATTTCGTGCTGGGCACCGCCGGTGGCGGCGGTGACGGTGTCGAGGCGCTTTCGGCCACCCTCTCGGCGTGCGCGGCCCTCGACGTGGCGTGTCGAATCGTGACAGGTCCATTGATGAGCGGAGCCGATCGAGCACGGCTGGTGCGCCAGGCGAGCCAGGTCCCGCACGCCTCGGTGACCGAGTTCCTCTCCGACGCGCACGTCGCCATGGCGCGCGCTCGCGCCGCAGTGACCATGGGCGGCTACAACTCCCTCTGCGAGCTCGTCTCGAGCGCCACCCCGACCGTCGTCGTGCCGCGCACCCACCCGCGCCGTGAACAGGCGATCCGAGCCGAGCTCTTCGCCGCTCGAGGCGCCGTGTCGGTGGTCGCTCCCGACGGCGATCTCGCTCGACACGTCTACCAAGCTCTGGCCAAAGCCCTCGACGCGGGTCCACGCCTCGGCCCACCCCCGATCGACCTCGGGGGTCTCGAACAAGTCGAGCGCGCTCTCGTCGCCGAGGTTCGACTCGCCGGGTCCGGCCGTCTCCCGATACTCGATCAGAGCCCCCTCGTAAGGACGCCCGCGTGAAGACGAGCGTCGTCTATCTCACCAAGCGATTCCCCCGTCTCTCCGAGACGTTCATCCTCGACGAGATCATCGGGCTCGAGGACGCGGGGGTGCCGCTACGCCTCTACGCCATCGCCGATCCGCGCGAGGACCTCGTCCAGCCCGACGTGGCTCGGGTCGCCAGTCCCGTGACCTACCTGCGGGCTCCGGGCGGCGCGCGCGACCGGGTGCGCGTGGCGACGGCGACAGTCGTCGCGCACGCGCGGTTGCTGGCTCGCGATCCTCGGCGCTACCTGGGCATCGTCGTCTACATCGCGAGGGAGCGACGCCACCTTTCCACGTTGACCAACTTCGCTCAGGCGGGCCGACTGACCCTCCTCGTCGAAGCCGACGGCGCCCGGCACGTGCACGCCGCCTTCGCCCACGGACCGGCATCGGTGGCGCACTTCGTCCACTTGCTGAGCGATCTGCCGTACAGTTTCTCGGCCCACGCGAAGGACATCTACGTCTCGTCACCTGACCTACTCGCGCGCAAGATCCGCGACGCGAGCTTCGTGCTGACCTGCTCGAGTTCCGCCCACGACGCCATGACCGAGGTCGCCGGAACGGATGCGGCCAAGGTCCTCCTCGCGCCCCACGGGGTCAACACCGAGCGCTTCGCACCAACGCCGACTCCACGCGAGCGCGACGACGCGAACCTACGAGTCTTGGCGGTCGGTCGTCTGGTGCCGAAAAAGGGCTACCCCGTCCTCTTCGAGGCCATCGGTCAGCTCGTCGCGCAGGGCCGCAACGTCACGTGTACGGTCGTGGGCGCCGGGCCCGAACGCGACGAGTTAGAGCGCCTCGCGTCGCGCCTGGGAATCGCGCAACACCTGCGCTTGCTCGGCGCGCTCGCCACCACGGCGGTCGTGGCGCTGTACCACGAGGCTGACGTCTTCGTCCAGGCCAGCGTGGTAATGGCCAATGGCGACCGTGACGGCATCCCCAACTCGCTCCTCGAGGCGATGGCGAGCGGTGTGGCGGTTGTCGCGAGCGACGTAGCCGGCATTCCCGAGGTCATCACGACCGCGAGTGGACTGCTGGTCGCGCCCGGCGACCCCGCGGCCCTCGCCGAGGCCCTCGGGCGCCTGCACGACGAGCCCGAACTTCGCGCCCGTCTTGGTGCCGCGGCCAGGCGCCACATGATCGACTCGTTCGACCGGCGATCCTGCACCCAGGCGATAGCCTCGCTCTTCGAGCCGACGTCCTCCGTCACTGGCCGCGCCCAGGGAAGGGGCCGCACGTGATCTGGCGCTTTCGCTCGCACATCCGCCCGGTGCGCGCGATGCTCGCCACTGGTCTCGGCGCGAGCGTGTTCGCAGCCATCATGCAGTGGCTCGGGCCCTGGCCGCTCAAGTACATCTTCGACAGCGTCTTGAGCCACCGCAGTCTCCCCCGCTGGCTCAGTTGGATGCCCCACCAGCGCGCGGGACTTCTCGACGCCCTGCTCGGCGCGTTGATCGCGATCGCGATCGGGCTGGCGGTCTCGGATTACTTTTCGACCCGACTCATGGCGACGGCCGGCCAGCGCGTCGTTCTGAGCATCCGCCGTCAGCTCTTTCGCCACCTCGAGGCCCAAGGCGCCCACTTCCACCAGAGCCGACGCACCGGCGACCTGCTGGCGCGACTTGGTGGCGACGTCCAAGCGATCCAGAGCGCGGTGATCAACGCGGTCCCGAGTCTCGTTCGCAACGTTCTAACCCTCGCCGGAATGATCACGATCATGCTGATCGTCGACTGGCGCTTCGCGCTGCTCGCTATGACCCTCGTGCCGATGCTCCTCTGGTCTACGCGCCACTACCTGCGACGGATCAAGGCGTACCAACGCCTCGCGCGCCGCTCGGACGGCGACGCCAACGCAGTGGCCCAAGAGGTCCTCAGCGCAATGGCCGTGGTCCAAGCCTTCGGCGCCGAGGAGATCGAAGCCGCCCGGTACGGCGAGGCGACCGAGCGGGGCCTCGAGCAGAATCGCCGGGCGATCGTCGCCCAGTCGCAGTTCACGCCCCTCATGACCCTGGCGATGTCCCTGTCGACCGCGCTGGTTCTCTACTTCGGGGCGCGCGGCGTGATGTCGGGTCGACTCACCGCGGGCGACCTGCTCGTCTTCGCGGCGTACCTGCGCGGCATGTACAGCCCGGTGCGTCAACTCGCCAAGCTCGCTGGCGTCGTCGGGCGCGCGCACGCGGCGGCCGAGCGCGTCATCGATCTGCTGGACACGCACGAGGAAGTCCCCGAGACGCCCTCGCCGCGACGCATCGGGCGCGCGCGCGGCGAGATCAGCCTGCTCGACGTAAGCGTGACCTACCCCGGCGCTGCGCCCGTGCTCTCGAGTGTGTCGCTGCAGTTGGACGCCGGGTCGCGCCTCGCCCTCGTCGGGGCCACCGGGTCGGGTAAGAGCACCATTCTTCGCCTCATCCCGCGGTTCCTCGATCCGACGTCGGGCTCAGTACGACTCGATGGCGTGGACCTCAACGAACTCGGTCTTCGCGACCTGCGCCGCCAGATCGCCTACGTGCCCCAGGAGCCGTATCTGTTCCGCGCCACGGTGTGGGAGAACATCCTCTACGGCCAAGTCGAGACCGGCCGGACCGCAGCGATCGAAGCGGCGCGTCGCGCCGGCCTGCACGAGTTGATCGAATCGTTCCCAGAGGGCTACGACACGCTCGTTGACGAGCGGGGTCAATCCCTCTCGGGGGGTCAACGTCAGTGCGTAGCGGTGGCGCGCGCCATGGCTCGTAATACCCCGATCCTGCTCCTCGACGAGCCGACGACGGGTCTAGACGCCGAGCTCGAGTCAACCGTGCTCGCGGCCATCGACCTCGTCGTCGCCGGGCGTACGAGCATCATCGTGAGCCACCAGCTTTCACGCCTGGGCGACGTCGACCAGATCGCGGTCCTGAGTAACGGTCGCATCAGCGAGACCGGTACTCACGCCCAGCTCATGGCCGAGCGCCACGTCTACTGGCGCCTGCGCCGGATCCAGGCGGACCCGCCGGTCATGCGCAACCCGTCTTCGACCCACCACCTCGTCAAAGGAGAAGTATGAATCTCGACGACAGTCGTTTCCAAGCCAGCGAGTCGGTCGAACCGACGCGGATCTGCGTGATCGGCGCCGGTTACGTCGGCCTGACCGCCGCGGCCTGCCTGAGTGAACTCGGCCACGAAGTGCGCTGCGTCGAGGTCGACGCCACCCGCCTGGCGGCACTCGCGCGCGCCGAAATCCCCATCTACGAACCGGGCCTCGACGAGTTGGTCACGCGCCACACGAGCAGCGGCCGCCTCACCTTCACCGACGACATGGCTAGCGCGATGGACGGCGTGTCGGTGGCCCTGCTCTGCGTGGGCACCCCACCGCGCTCAGACGGCGAGCCGGATCTGCGCCAGCTCGGCCGGGCCGCCACGGCCGCCGCCGCGGCGGCGACGAGCGACGTCGCGCTCGTGGTCAAGAGCACCGTCCCCCCGGGCACGTGCGAGGCACTCGAGCTCTTCGTGGGCGGCCACGCCCCAGACGGTCTCAGGGTGCGCGTCGTGTCGAATCCCGAGTTCCTCCGAGAAGGTCGGGCCGTGTGGGACTTCTTTCACCCCGATCGCGTGGTCGTGGGCGCTGACGACTCGGACCTGGCGCGCGTGGTGGCTGGCCTCTACCCATCCTCGTGGCCCCTCGTGGCCTGCAGTAGACGCAGTGCGGAGCTCGTGAAATACGCGTCGAACACCTTCCTTGCCGTCAAGATCTCCTTCGCCAACGAGGTGGCCGCGCTCTGCGAGGCGCTCGGAGCCGAGACGGACAAGGTGCTCGGCGGGGTCGGCCTCGACGCGCGCATCGGGGGCGCGTTCTTGAATCCCGGCCCCGGCTTCGGCGGATCGTGTCTGCCCAAAGACCTGTCGGGCTTCATCGCCGTAGCCGAGTCCGCCGGCCGACCCTCCGAGGTGGCCCGCGCGGCCCAGCGCGCGAACGATACGGCACTGATCACCCTGGCCGCGAAGATCGAGTCCGCTCTTGGCTCGCTCGAGGGGCGCACCATCGCCGTTCTCGGGCTCGCCTTCAAAGCGGGCACCGATGACACGCGTTTCTCACCCGCCGTCGCCCTCGTGCGTGAACTCGAAAAACGTGGTGCGCACGTGCGCGCCCACGATCCCATCGCCCGCGTGGCCGAGCCCGGCGTGCACCAGGTCGCGGACCCCTACGAGGCCGCGCATGGCGCCGAGGCGCTGGTCGTGGCGACGGGCTGGGAACAGTACCGCGAGCTCGATCCGCTACGCCTGCGCGAGGCGATGAGCGGTCACGTGATCATGGACGCGGTCGGGGTCTTGGCGATCGAGCCCCTGCGCGACGCTGGCTTCGACCTCTACGGGATCGGCCGGGGACTGGTGACGAGTTTCGCTCCTGTACTTTGGCGACCGCTCGAGTGGATGCTCGACGCGGGCCAGCCGAGCGGGGTCGCCAACCCGTGACGCGCGTGGCCACCTCGCGGCCCGCCATTCTCTTCTACTCCCAGCACTCGGTCGGCCTCGGTCATTTCGTGCGCTCGCTTTCGATTGCCGGGGCGCTCGCCGAGCGTTTCCGCGTGGTCCTAGTGAGCGGCGGCACGATCCCCAAGACGATCACGGTCCCCACGGGCGTGGAACTCGTCGCGCTCGCCCCCATCGGCTCGCGCGGTGGAGCTGACACGTCTCTCGCGAGCTTGACGCCCGGCCTGAGCATTGAAGAGGCGTGGGAGCGACGGCTCACCACGCTGCTTGATCTGTTCGATGTCGTGGGTCCCGTGGCGCTGCTCGTAGAACTCTTCCCACTCGGACGGCGTAAGTTCGCCCGCGAAGTCGTCCCACTGCTCGAGCACGCGCGTGCCGCGCGCGGCGCGCCGAGAATCGTCTGCAGTGTGCGCGACATCCTGGTAACCGGCGGACGGGACCAGGGGGCCAAAGACAACGAGGCCACGTTGAGGCTCAACCACTACTTCGACGCGGTGCTGGTCCACGGCGACCCCACCGTCATTCGGCTGGAGGACACGTTTCGGCCCACGGTCGAACTTCGCGTGCCCGTGCACTACACCGGCTACGTCGTGCCGCGACGCGAGCGCCCTCGAGCCACGCCCACGGGCCAGCCCGAGGTCCTCGTGTCGGCCGGCGGTGGCAAGGTCGGTGCGGGACTCTTGCGCAGCGCCGCCCTAGCCCATGAGCGTCACCTCGCCGACCGCGGACTGCGCACGCGCATCGTCACCGGACCCTTCCTCGACGACGAGGAAGTTCGAGCGCTGGAGTCGATTTCGGCGAACGCTCCGGGACTTCATATCGAGCGCTTCATCCCCGACCTCGCCTCCGCAATGGCGTCCGCGTCCGCCTCGATCAGCCAGTGCGGGTACAACACGGCCCTGGACATCGTGCGCTCCGGCGTGCCCTCAGTCGTCGTTCCCCACGACGAAGGGCGAGAGACCGAGCAGGCGGAGCGTGCCCGGCGACTCGCCGCACTCGGTGTCGTGCGAGTCCTGGACTCGTCCGAGCTCACGCCGAGACACCTGGCCGACGAGGTGCTCGGGTTGCTCGGCGCCGATCGAAGTCACGCGGTGATCGATCTCGACGGCGCACGCACGAGCGCGCGACTCGTCGCCGAGCTGGTGGGTGCCGGCTCGGCGATGCACGGGTGATGACCGACCCGCGTCGCCGCGCGGGTCCCGATGAGTGCAACGACTCGCTACCGGCTGATCGCGCATACTCGAGTCGGGCGCGGGGAACACTGGTCATGTTGCGCCACGGGCATACGACGTGGAATGACGAGTCGCGCTTCACCGGATGGGCCGATCCACCCCTCAACGAGCGCGGTGTCCGCGAGGCGCTCCGAGCCGGTGACGTCATCGCGGCCGCCGGACTGAACGTGTCCGTGGTGTTCACGAGCCGAGTGGCGCGAGCGCTCGACACGGCCACCATCGTCATGTCCACCGATCAAGACGTTCCGGTAGAGTGGCAGAACGATTGGCGACTGAACGAACGTCACTTCGGTCTCCTCCAGGGCCTAGACCGCGCCACGGCGATAGCGCGCTACGGGCGAGACTCCGTGCGCCACTGGAAGCACGACCGTAACGCGGACCCTCCGGCGGTCCCCGAGTACGATGAACGCCATCCCCGTCACGACCAGCGCTACGGCGACGTGCCACCGGAGTCTTTGCCCGGCGCCGAATCAATTGCGGACCACGAGCGCCGCGTTCTCGCCTGCTGGTTTGAAGCGATCGAACCACGGCTCGAGGGGGGCGAGGATGTTCTCGTTGTTGGACACTGCCACAGCCTGCGGGCGCTCGCCCGATTCACGAGCGCCGACCCTGGGTGCGCGACGGACTCGCTCTTCGCACAAACCGGCGGCGCCGTCATGACCCGAGCGCCGGGCCTGTTCATCGCGCTCGAAATAGACCACACGTGAGTCTTTTTCGACGGACTCACCTCTCGACCATGACTCCTCGCCGGCGAAGGAGCCCCACCGGGTCGCAGTGACAACGACGTTGCTCGACGCCCACCGAGCCCGCACCGTCGACACCGCGGTCCCGACGATCACAGGCCAGTGGTGCGCGAAAGCGCCGCGTTCACCAGACGCAAACGCCGCGCACGGCGGATGCGGGTCCGCGCCGCCGCGTGACCCAGCACCCGTCTCTCCGATGCGCCCCGGCTGAGAGGCACGACCACGAGTGACGCGCAAGAGCTCAAGGAGCTCGAACAAGAGGCGAAGGAGTTGCGTCGGGCGAACGCGATACTTCGCAAGGCGTCAGTTGAGTCCCAACGAGTGGTGTACGAGCCTGTGAGCTGAAACGGTATCCACCAAAAACGACGTTCATCGCGTCAATCTCAAGATGCAGTTACGACACAACAACTTGAGGAGAGACACGATGAACGTCCCCACCACTATCGACGCTGGCGCCTGGCTTAGCAAGTACTTAGAAGGTGCCAACGGCGACACCGATCTGGCGAGGTCCATGCTCGGGGCCTTCGCCGAGGCAATCATGAGCGCCCAGGCGTCCATGCAGTGCAACGCCGCCTACG
>JAJZBX010000030.1 GCA_021846325.1 Actinomycetes bacterium
CGCAACCAGCTCGCCCCGGGCACCGAGGGCGGCGTCACGATCAAGTTCCCCGAGGGCGAGCCGGCCTCGATCTTTGACGCGGCCGTCGCCTACGCGGCCGAGGGCACGCCACTCGTCATCCTCGGCGGCAAAGAGTACGGCAGCGGTTCGAGCCGCGACTGGGCGGCGAAGGGCACCAAGCTCCTCGGCGTGCGCGCGGTGCTGGTGGAGAGCTTCGAGCGGATCCACCGGTCCAACCTCGTCGGCATGGGCGTGCTGCCACTGCAGTTCCTGCCCGGTGAGAGTGCGGCGACCCACGAACTCGACGGGACCGAGGTCTACGACGTGCTCGGACTCGACGCCCTGAACCGCGGCGAGACGATTCCGCGGGTCACCGTGCGCGCGACGCGGGGCTCGGGCGAGGTCGCCGAGTTCGCGGTCCGTCTTCGCATCGACACCCCGACCGAGGCCGAGTACTACCGCCACGGCGGGGTCCTCAACTTCGTCCTGCGCCAACTCGCGCTCAACTAGCGGCTACAACCCCCCGTCGTCGAATCGCCGACGGGGGGTTGTAGCGTGCGAACTATGGGCGAGCGGTCCGACGATCACTTCGACGACGCGGCGGTTGAGGCCTTCGTGTCCCAGCCGGCTCGACCCGCCGACGCCGACGAGGTTCGCGCCGTTGACCCCGAGGTTCGCCGTGCGCCGTGGCGCCGACGCCTGACCCACTTCTTCTTCGAGAAAGAGGCGAGCCAGTACTCGTCGATCGCCCCGCGCACGCCCGACGGACGGCGCACGAAGCCGTTCTTCTTCAACGGCAACGGCCGTGGCCGCTAGCCGACAAGCCTCGCGAGTCCGGCGTGACCTACGCGTCGCGAGCCGCGAACGGGCCCGCACGCGCCTACGGACTCGGTCGTGGAAGATCGCGGCCTTCGGTCTGCTCGTCGGTCCCCTTGCCGCAGTGACCCAAGCGGGACCCGACGCCGCGGGCGTGACCCACGTGAATCGAGCCATCCAGTCGATGCTCGCCATCGCGCTGCTCGTCGGCGCGGGCGAAGGTGTCTCACTCGCCGTGTACTACCTCGATCGGTGGCGGACTCATCCTCAGCGTGGGGCCTGATACTCGCCCGTGACGCCACCGCCTCCCGCGGTCCCGTTCGACGTCGGCGGGCTATCTGGCGCGATCGCCGACCGGCACGTAGGGTGGCCCCATGGCGTCACGCGGCAGTGAGCGGGCAACGGGGTGGTCGAGGCGCGCACCGGGCGCCGCGCGATGAGTAACCCGCCCGACGAGCTGGGACTTCAGCCGCCGAGCATCCTCGCGCGCGGCCCGCACTCGAGCGAGCCCCACTGGGTGGTCAACCCCCACGAGCGGCGCGACGAATGGCGACGGCTCTTCTCGGAGTTCTTCGGAACCTTTCTGTTGGTCATCGCCGCCGCGGGCGCACCCGTGGTCGACGCGGTCTCCCACGGTCAGGTCCCCATCGACGCCCAGGTCGTCGCGCCGGCACTCATGGTGATGGGGATCATCTACTTCATGGGAATGGTGAGCGGCGCGCACCTCAATCCCGCCGTGACGCTCTCCTTCGCCGCCCGCGGAAACTTCCCGTGGAGTCGGGTCCCCGGTTACGTGGGCGCCCAGGTCGTCGGCGCCGTGGTCGCGTCACTCCTGCTGCGCGGCCTCTTTGGCAACGTGGGACACCTGGGCGCGACGCTGCCGGGTCCCGGGATCTCCTCGGCCAAGGTCGTGATCGTTGAGGCCCTGCTCACCCTCGGACTCGTGAGCGTCATCCTCGGCACGGCGTCGGGGGCGCGCAACGTCGGGGCCAACGCGGCGCTCGCCGTCGGCGGCTACATCGCCCTCGCCGGACTCTGGGCCGCGCCGATCACCGGAACGTCGATGAACCCGGCGCGTTCCTTCGGCCCCCAACTCGTCGGGGGCGACTGGACGTCGTGGTGGGCCTACGTCGCCGGACCGCTGATCGGCGGTGCGCTCGCCGTGGGCGTCGCCTGGATCCTGCGCGGACCCCCGTCGCTCGCGGCCAACGAAGCCGCCCAGGGCGAGCTCGACCCGATCTTCACCCACCCACGTCGAAGCGAGGGTCCCCATGGCGACTGACCAACCCGTACCCAGCGAACGGTGGAAGGACGAACCCGAGAAGCAGGACTTCCCGGCGGCGCGGTCGTACCTGTCACTGCTCGTGTCGCGCAGCGACGCGCGTCGCTACGCCGCGCTGCTCGCCGCCGAGAAGAAGCTCTGGCACTACAAGGCCAAGGACCTGCTTCGCGCGAGCGGTCTCGCGCTGTTGCCCGCGGACGACCACGAGCTCGAAAAGGACCTCGCCAAGGTCCGTGACAACGTGAAGCTCTCACCCGTGCTGCTGGTGCGTGGCCAACCCCTCTGGATCGCCGACGGGTACCACCGGATCTGCGCGAGCTACCACATCGACGAGGACGCGCTCGTCGCCTGTCGGATCGTCGACCGGCTCCACTAGCACCGCCGTTCATCTCGATACGCACGAGCGAGCGCCACACGGCGCACGCCGTTCGGTTCCTCGCGCGATGGCGCCGGTAACATCGTCGAGTCACCCACGAATCCCCACCGCCCGAGCCGAACCCGACCGCCACCGTGGCGTCGAGGCCTCGGTTGACGCACCGGGTGAGGCCGCACTGGTCGAACCGCGACGTCGAGATCGTCATCGTCGCGCGAGCCTTCATGAGCGTCGGTCGGGCGCTCGCGGGGATCGTGACGCCGATCTATCTCGCCCTGGTGGGTTTTGGACCCGTGGAGCTGTCGGCCTACATCCTGGTGGTTGCGGGCACGTCGGCCCTGCTGTCCACGGGGATCGGCACGTTCTCGGACCGCGTCGGGCGCCGGACCTTCCTCGTGGTCGTTCCCCTCTTCACCGGGGTGGCCGGGGCGGTCTTCGCCACCACCGGGTCGCACCCGTTGCTCTTCATCGCGGGCGCCCTCGGCAGTTTCGGGCGCGGGGCCGGGGCCGGGGCGGGGACCATCGGCCCGTATCAGCCGGCCGAGTCGGCCTACGTGACCGAACGGGTCGCGCCTCGCCATCGCAACGCCGTCTTCGGTCGTCTCGCCTTCGCCTCCTCGGTGGGGGCCGCGATCGGCGGTCCGCTGGCCCTGCTCGTCCCGTCGATCCACTCCCACGCGGGCACCCCGATCACCCTGTTTCGCGTGGCCTTCCTCGCGATCGCCGTCGTCTCGGTGCTGGCGGGCGTTGTGGCCCTCGCCCTTCACGAAGAGCGAGGCGCGCGCACTGGCACGCACCGACTCCGGCCGCGGTTCCCCCGCCGTTCGCGCTGGCTCCTCTACCGCCTCTGGGTCACCAACACGCTGAACGGCGCGGCGGTGGGCATGTTCGGGCCGTTTCTCACCTACTGGTTCTTTCGCCGCTACGGGGTCGGTCCGGGCGAGGTCGGCGTCCTCTACACCATCGTCAACGTGGCCACCATCGCCTCGAGCCTGTCGGCCGCGGCGTGGGCGCGACGCTGGGGACTCGTGAGAACCGTGAGCGTCGTGCGCGTCGCGCAGTCACTCTTACTCGTGCCGATGGTGCTGTCGGCCAACTTCGAGATGGCGGGCGCGTGGTTCCTCGTGCGCATGCTGATCCAGCGCGTCGGCATGCCCCTGCGTCAGTCCTACGTCGTCGGTCTGGCCGACCCGGACGAGCGCGCCTCGGTCGCCGCCCTGTCCAACCTGCCCAGTCAGGTCGCGACCGCGTTCAGCCCGCTGCTCACGGGTTACCTGTTCGCCGAGGCGGACCTCGTCGTGCCCTTCGAGATCGCGGCCGCCCTGCAACTGGCCAACGCACTCACCTTCTGGGCCTTCTTCCGGCGTCATCCGCCCGACGAGGAGGTGGCCACGGACGCGGTGGACGAACCCGGCGATGCGGTGCCCTAGCGAACGAGGACCCCTCGCGCCGACCCCGATTGGTCACGCGAGACCGCGGCGTCGCGACCGGCTCGCCACGCCTCGACCCCACGGCGACTGGTCCGAGCGCGCGGACCGTGACGATCCGCCAATCGCTACTTACTTCGCCGAGGGCGTCGCATCATCCCCGGCGTCGGTCGCCCCGCCGAGACTGGCGCGCAACAGATTGAGCCCGACGAGCAACATGACGACGACCCCCACCCCCACCGCGACCGAGATCAGGGTATTGGAGAAGTCACGCTCGGTGAGCCGCCCGCCGATCGTGAGGTGCGCCGAGGCGCTCAGGATGTCTCGTACACCAGCGAGCACGCCGATCTCGAGGAAGGGCCGAACCGGAAACGAGGTCGAGCGCAGACGGCCAAAGACCGTGTGGGCGATGTCGAGCAGGATGACCACGACCAGGATCCCATCGATCGCGTTGATCACAACACCCGCGAACGATCCCTGGTGGCGCAGGAACTCGACGACCGTGCGCACGAGCACCACGCCGGACACGAGCAGCAGGCTCGCCACGATCGCGTATTCGATGACGACGATCGCCCAGCGCAGGCATCGGTCCGGCCACGTCTCTTCAATGTTGGCGTCGGGCAGGGTGCGCATCACAGCGACCCTAGCGGCCGCGCGGGCTGCTTCGCTAGACCAATCGCTCGAGGGTGTCGGCCGTCGACTGGACGGTGGCGAAGGAGCCGTCCAACGCGGCGAGGAAGGCCGCGTGGACTGAGCCCGCCTCGACGGACACGCCCGCGATCGTCAGGTCCTTGGTCGCGCAGGCGTCGGACACGACCACGCAGTCCAGTCCCCGTTCGCTCGCCGCACGGGTGGTCGAGTCAACGCACATGTGGGTCATCATTCCCGCGATGACGAGTGAGGTCGCCCCGATCGAGCCGAGATGCGCTTCGAGCCCGGTTTCAAGAAACGAGTTCGGCTGGTGCTTCTCAATCACCGTCTCGCCGGCGAGCGGTTCGACCAGTGAGTGGATCGCCGCGCCCTCGGTGTCGGGTAGGAAAAAGGTGGCGCCGGGTCGCAGCGCCACGTGTCGAACGTGCACGACGGGCCGCGCGGTCGAGCGAAAGTGGGCGAGAAGCGTCGCGGCCTGACGCGCGGCCGCGTCGGGTCCGGATAGGACCATCCGCCCGCCCGCGAAGTAGTCGTTCTGAATGTCGATGAGTAACAGCGCCGTGGTCACGACGCCACAATAGCGAGGTCGGCTCGCGTTCTATCGGTCCACGGCGCTCGCGGTGGCGCTGTCCACGCTGTCGAACGTCGCGAGGTCGCGCACCCGGCGATCGGACGCGTGAGCCAGTTGGCGCCGCACCGCGTCGTTGGCGCGCGCGATGAGGACGTCGACGTTCTCCGCGTCGAGGTCCGCAACGATCTCGGTGAGTGACTGCAACCCCGTGTAGTCGATGTCGGACATCGCGACCGCGTCGATGACGACGTGCTTGGTCGTCGGGTTCTTCGCGAGCAGGTCGTGGAGCTCGTGACGAAAGACCCCCGCGTTGGCGAAGTAGAGCGCCTCGTCGAAGAAGACGGCGAGCACGTGGTCCACGTGTTCGACGTGGTGACGGTCGAGCGGCTCCCAGCTCGTGGTGCCCCGGCGCCGGCCGAGCTCGACCATGCGCGGGCGCGCCGAGCGCCAGGTCCGCATCGCGATCGCGAGTCCGACCGCCACGCCGAGACCGAGCTCGACCCCGAGGGCGACTACGCCGAGGGCCGAGACGAGCGCCACCGCGAACTCGCCTCGGCTCGATCGCCCGATGGCTCGGAACTGCTCGACCTTGATGAGCCGTCCGGCGATGAAGAAGAGCACGCCCGCGAGCACCGCCATCGGGATCTGGTGGGCGTAGGCCGCGAGCGGGGACAGCGCGAGCGCGACGAGCGCCGCGATCGCCCCGGGCAGTCGCGTGCGCCCGCCGGCGAGTCTCGTCACCGTCGTGCGCGCCGGACTCGCGTCCACGGGAAAGGTTCCAAGCAGCCCCGCCATCACGTTGGCCGCGCCCATGCCGACGAAGTCGCGGTTTAGGTCCTCGGCGACGCCGATCTCATCGGCCGAGACGCGCGAGGTCATCGCGCTCTGCGAGATCACCACGATCGCCAGGGTGATCGAGGTCGCGAGGACCACGCCCCACTGGTGCACCGAGAGCCAGCGCAGCCGCCACGACGGGACACCGACGATCACCGACCCGAGCTCGCTCACCCCGTGGTGATCGAGCGAGAACATCGCGGTCAACGCGGTCGCCGCCACTACCGCGACGAGCGCGGTCGGCCAGCGCGGGTTGAAGCGCTCCCCGACCACCATCAGCGCCACCGTGGCGATCGCCAGCGCGACCGGCCAGCCCTGGACGTGGCCGAGCTGACCGGCAACGGTGTGCAGACGTCCGATGATGGATTCGCCGCCGCCGGCGACCCCGAGCGCCCTGGGTAGTTGGTGAACGATGATGATGACCCCGATACCGGCCATGAACCCGGTGATGATCGGCGCCGAGAGGAAGTCCGCCATCCACCCGAGGCGAAGCAGCCCCACGGCCGCGACCAGCAGTCCCGTGATGACCGCGGTGGTCGCGACCAAGGTCAGGTACTGCGGCGACCCGGTCACCGCGAGGTGCGCGATCGCCACGGCGAAGAGCGGCGCGATCGTCGAATCGGCCCCCACCGAGACGATCGGGTTGGAGCCGACGATCGTGAAGGCGAGCGTCGCCGCGATGAAGGCGATCATCGCGAGAAATGCCGGAACCCCCGCCAACTGCGAGGTCGCGAGCTGTTCGGGGATCGCGATGGCGAGCAGCGTGATTCCAGCAAGCACCTCGTGGGGCGCGCTCGCGCGCGTCACACCTCGCAAGAGGTCGCTCAGCCCGCGCGCAGCGACGCGCCGCGCGACCGGGGTGCGCGGCGCCGGGTGACGCGTGGATCCGTGACCCATGGCCTCACCCTAGGTCCGGTGCCCGACCCTCGTCGGACACCGGACCGGGTCAGTCGATCAGCTGTTGGCGACGATGTTCACCAGGGTGAGCACGGTGTTTTGCGAGGTGACCGTGGCGGTGACACTCTGGCCGTTAGTGAAACTGATTGCGTTCGGGTACGTCGAGGGGACGGTGATGGATACCGAATTCTTGCCGTCGTTCGTCAGAATCATGAGCACGCCTGACGAGCCTGTCGCGCCTGGTGTGTAGCCATTAAATGTGCCGTCGAGGTTCGTGGTACCGATCACGGTGTTCTGGTTGTTCTGGTTTCCCTGGTCGCCTTCGGGCTGCTGCAAATGAATCGAGACCGCGGTCAATGTCGCGGTCCCAGAGGCGCTCGACTCGATCGCCTTCACGTGCACGCGCGCTCCGCTCACGAGGTCCTGGAGGGTGCCACCCGTCACAATGGTGCTGGGGGTCAGCACAAAGTTCGTCAGCGCGCCGTCACTGGACAGGACGGTCAAGCTGGTGCTAGTGGGAGTCCCGGAAACCAAACCTTCGGTCTCGGTCGTCATCAAGCCATTGCCCTCGCCCTCGGGCTGCTGGACGTGAATAGAGAGCGCGGTCAATGTCGTGGTCGCGGGCGTGGTGCTTCCACTCACAGGGGCGCTCGACTCGGTCGCTATCACGTCGACGCGCGCTCCGGCCTGGAGGGGACCACCCGTCACGATGGTGCTGGGGGTCACCGCAAAGTTCATCGACGCCATGCCGTCACCGGACTGGATCAGCAGGGACCCGAGACTCGTCGTGGAGTTGGAGTTAGGAGCGACATAGCTACTGACCTGACCCTCGGCCTCGATGGTGTTGGCGTTGGACTGGTCGATCGACGCGCCGTTGGTGACCTGGTTCGCGGCGATAGTGTCATCGATGATCGTGACGAGCGTGAAGGACCCGGCGGCGTACGCGGTGAGCAGTTCGACGGTGTCACCCGACTTGATCGTTGGGGGCAGCGAAATCGAGGGCGGGATTACCACGGTGATATTGGCGCCGTACTCGACGCTGATCACCAGAGAGCCTGACGCGGCGGACGTAGTCGACGTGGCGGCCACCGACGGTACGATCGTCCCGAGCGTCCCATCGAGACCGATGAAGCCGCTCTGGCCGAGGTCGGTGATCGACGTCGCGTCCAAACCCGTGGGCTGGATGTCGAGTCCGACGCGCACTTCAGCGCCGACGCCGAGTGTCGAGCCCGACACGTGGCTGTGTCGACCGGACTTGGTCACCGTCGCGCCCGCGCTGGCACTATTAATGAGCAGCGTGCTGGTACCCGTCGAGAGGACGAGTTGCGTGGCCGTTGAACTTACGACCGCACCGTGGATCGTCGTGTGGCGTGCGTGGCCCCAGGCGCGCATGGACCGCTCCTTGAAGGTGCCGTCAGCCAGGCGCGACGCGCGCACCATGACGCGGCTGCCGAGCGCCACGTTGGCGATCGCGCGCGCGTTCGAGAAGCGCACGGTGTCCACCGCGCCGCCCGTGGCGATGACGAGCGTGTGTCGAGCGAGGTTCGTCTCGACCACGGTGCCGCTCACCGCGGCAGCCTTCGGTGACTTGGCGGCGCTCGCGGCGAGCGGCGCCAGGGGGATGGTGAGGGCGAGGGCGGCCGCCAGGCTCGCCGCTCGGGCCACAGGCTTGTGGTACTTGGTTGCCATAGTCGGTTCTCCGTTCAATTCCGCGCCAGTTGGCGACACATGAATCGTACGGAGCCAATCTCAAGGATTGCCCATAGAAGTCTGAGAGTTGCGTGTGAATCCTCAGGCCGTCGTGACGACTTTGAAACTCTCAGCGAGGCGCTTCTTCTTCAGTCCGAACCGCTTGGCCGTGGTGCGGGCCCAGTGGCGCACCATCGTCTCGAGGTCGTCGCGCTCACCGACCTGGGAGACGTGGCGGCGCAGGGCGGCGAGCTTGCGGTCGATGGTCTTGGTCACGTCGACGATCATGGTCGGCTCGACCGAGCTCGCGAGCCAGACCGTCTTGACCGCGTGGGGTTCGAGTCCCTCGGCGAGCAGTTCGGGGAAGGCGTGGGGGTTACGGGCGTCGGGGTAGACCGCGCGCAGCGTGGCCTCACCGGCCGCGAGGTGGTCGGGGTGCGAGGCGAAGATCCGCTCGTAGTTCCGCTCGGGGCTCTGACAGATCACGAGGTCGGGTCGAATCTGGCGGATCGTCCGCGCGATCGCCTTTCGCAACTCGAGGGTCACCTCCACTCGTCCGTCACCGAAGCGCAGGAAGGTGAGGTCGCTCACCCCGAGCTCCGCGGCGGCAGCGCGCTGTTCGGCCTCGCGGGTGACGGCCCGTTCCTCGGGCGTCGAACGCGACGAATCACCGCCGGCGTCACCGGAGGTGACGAGGCAGTAGGAGACCTCGACGCCGTCACGAGTGAGTCGAGCGACCGTGCCGCCCGATCCGAAGTCGACGTCATCGGGGTGGGCCATCACGACGAGCGCGCGCTTGATCCGTGAGTCCTTCTTGTAGCGGGCGACCCTCGACGTCACAGAACTGATTCTTCCATCGTGGGCTCCCACGCGGCGAGGTCACTGAGGTGGGGGTTGTTCGAGAACACCTCGACGATCGGTCGCTTCAAGGCGAGGCGACGCATGATCACCTGGGCCTCGATGATCTGGTTCCAGAGCAAGAGTGACACGACGACTCCGGTCGAACCGGCGCGCGCGGTGCGCCCGGAGCGGTGCAGGTACGCCTTGTGATCCTCGGGCGGGTCGTAGTGCATCACGCAGTCCACGGCGTCGATGTGCAGGCCGCGCGCGGCGACGTCGGTGGCGACGAGCACGGGGAGCTTGTCGGCGCTGAAGTCCGCGAGGGCCTTCTCACGCTGGCTCTGACGCAGGTCGCCGTGGATGGCGGCGGCGCGCACGCCCTCCTTCTCGAGCTGTTCGACCAAGCGGTCGGCACCGCGTTTGGTGCGACAGAAGATGATGGTCTTGTCAAAGGACTTGCAGATCGTCGCGGCGACCTTGACGCGGTCCATCTGGTGCACGTTCAAGAAGTGGTGGGCCATCAAGGCGACGGTCTGGGTGTCGCTCGCGACCTCGTGGAAGATCGGGTCCGTGAGGTAGCGCTTCACGAGCCGGTCGATCGCCCCGTCGAGGGTCGCCGAGAACAAGAGGGTCTGGTGGGTTCGCGTGGCGATGCGGCGAAGCACCCACTCGACCTGGGGCATGAAGCCCATGTCGGCCATCCGGTCGGCCTCGTCGAGGACCAGCACGTCGAGTCCCTCGACCTTCACCTCGCCGCGGTCGCCGAGGTCGATGAGCCGGCCCGGCGTCGCGATGATGACGTCGCTACCCTTGCGCAGGTTCTTAACCTGTCGCTCGATGTCCGCGCCGCCGTAGACGGCGGTGACGGCGAGCCCGAGGGCCGCGCCGAGCGGCTCGAGGACCTCGTGGACCTGGACGGCGAGTTCGCGCGTGGGCAACAGCACGAGACCCCGGGGGCGGGCGGGGCCCGATCCGACGGGGGCGGGCGTAGCGGCGATGCGCTGGAGCATCGGCAGTCCGAAGCCGAGGGTCTTGCCCGAACCGGTCTTGGCCTTGCCACAGACGTCCCGACCGGCGAGCGCGTCATGAATCGTGAGGGCCTGGATCGGGAAGGCGGTGCTGATGCCCTGGCTGGTGAGGACCTCCACGAGCCGGGCGTCAACCCCGAGTTCGGCGAAGGTCTTATTGGTGGCGTACGAGTCGGCTGGCACCGACTCCGCGGTCTGACTACTCACGGAACATCCGTTTTCTCGGTTGGACCCGAAACCGGCGTTCGTAAGGAAAGGTGGGCCCGAGCTCAATCCTCGAGCTCCGCGTCTAGTCTAGGCCCGAAACGAACCCACCGTACGGAGGCGTCATGAGACTCGAGATCGGCGACCGCGCACCGGCCTTCACCCTGCTCGACCAGTCGGGCCAGTCGGTGCGCTTGAAGGACTTCGCCGGCGAGCGCGTCGTGCTCTACTTCTACCCCGCCGACGACACTCCGGGCTGTACCACCGAGGCCTGCCAGTTCAACGACGAGATGGCGCGCTTCGCGGGGCTCGGGGTGAAGGTCGTCGGTATCTCGCCCGACAACGGGGCCACGCACCAACGCTTCATCGCAAAGTACGGTCTCACCTTCACGCTCCTGTCGGACCCCGAGCGAGTGGTGATGACCGCCTACGGCGCATACGGCGAGAAGAAGCTCTACGGCAAGACGGTCACCGGCGTGATCCGCTCGACCTTCGTGATCGGTCCGACCGGTCGCGTCGAGCACGCCTGGTACGGCGTGCGCGCGAACGGCCACGCGGCCAGGGTCCTCGCGACGCTCAGCGACTGACGAGAGCTTCAGCGCTCGACCGTGATGGGTGCAACAGTCGGGTCGACCGGACCGAGGTCACGCCTGACGATGCTTGGAACGAGGTATCGCTTCGGGCACCTCACGCTGGCGGCGTGTGTCCTCTTTGGACCCACCCTGTCAGGATACGTACCCTGATGGACACCTCGGGGCGTACGACTGCACACGCCGAACGAGCGATCCTCGTCGACACGTGAGTACGGGCATCCGTGGCGCGGGAGCGTACCCGACGTCACTGGTGGATGCGCCGTAGGCGACGACTCGAACGCCGAAACGTTCCGTCGGGGTCAACCCGCCGAACCAGCAACCCGTCGAGACGGTCGTCTCACGAATCGAGGTCGGCCGCGTTTCGCCGCTCATGAGGGTGCACACGTAATCGATGGCGTTGGGGCGCGCACTCCACGTCGCGAGCAAGGTTGACGACGTGCGCGTGAGTTGGACCGGCCCCGACGATGCGGGCAAATCAACCAGAGCGCCAAGGTCCCGTAAGGGGAGGCCCCAAATCTTGGAGTTCAACCAGTCACCGGCGTACAGGACGCCCGCGGTCACCTGGAGGGGTTCGATGCACTGGAACGATGGTTCCGCCACGGTGTCGGCGATCGGCGCGACGCCACCGTTGCCCACGGTGGCTGGGGTTCCGCGGACCGCGCTCGCCACGGCCGCCGCATGCGTGATGACGCTGATCGCGGGGTGTGGGGACGCCAGCGCGACACACGTAGAGACGTAGAGGTTGTCCCTCGCGTCCACGGCGAGTCCGTTCGCGCTTAACCGCGGTCCCAGATTGGCGAGCTCCGTCGCGCCGTGTCCAACCTGGGCGATTGCCCCGGTGGTCGCCAGTGAGGCGGCCGAGATCGAGTACACGGCCCCGCTCAGACCCGTGACGTCGAGATTGCCCGCGCTGTCCATCACTAGCGACTGCAGGCGGTCGCCGGGCGATTTGAACACGACGGTCACCTCCAGATCGGACAGTGACACCCGGTAGACCTTGCCGGTTCGGTCATCGGCGACGTAGAGCGAGCGCTCTTCGGGCGAAAGCACCATGCCGGTTGCGCTCATCATGGGGTTAGACGGAAATGGGAGCGAGCGCAGGGTGTGGGTCGCGCCGGTCCAGGTCCAAATCGTTGAGGACGAACCGGTATCAAAGTACGTCACACCAGACGCCGAAGTCGCCAGTCCAACTATCTGACGCCCCCTCGAAATTCGAAAAACCAGGCGCTGGGCTGATTTCGATACCGGTACACCCGCCATCGCCGTAACCAGCTGGGACCTCGTGTAGATGTTCAGTTCACCGGGTTGGGAGAAGCCGAGCAGGTTTCCAGCCCGATCGACGCTCAGCCCCAACTCTCGGCCACTCGACGCGACCGTCTGCCATTCGCCAATTGTCGTTGCCACGTCTCTCGCCGACGCCACCGCCGGCCCGCCCAACACCGTTAGCGCCGCTAACACCACGGACACACCAGTGAACGTGCGCGCCGCAGCGACGAAATGCCTCATCGCCAGGAAAGGTTACCGGACTCCCCATCACCGACTACGTGCAAGCACCGTTATGGATTTTGCACCTACTTCGCGTGGCGACCGCGACCGCTTGAGCTTCCCGCGTGATAGCGACGGACGCTGCGTACCCGGTGCCAGAACCCCCACGCGAGCACGAGCACGATGAGCACGATCGTCGGGGTCTGCAGCAGGTGGAAGTCGTGGCTCACGCGGGTCCAGTTCGACCCCGCGGCGTAGCCGAGACCCGTCAGCAACCCGATCCACACCGCCGATCCGATCACCGTCAGCAGCGCGAATCGACCGCGCTTCATCTCC
>JAJZBX010000031.1 GCA_021846325.1 Actinomycetes bacterium
CGTGTCACGTGCGAATCCTCATTCCCCCTTCAAATGCGGAGTGCCCGTTTGCTCTCGTGACTACCCCTTGACGTTCAGTCCACTGGCGCCAACCCGACCCCGCTCATTTGCGAAGTGCCGCTTTTCTGGTTATCGGTTGGCTTCGGGTTCGTCACCGCCTCGGTGCTGACGATCTCGTCGGTCGGCCTCAGTTTGCAGTTCGGCATTACGAACTACATCAACTTCGCCTACGGCGACTTCATGGCGCTCGGCGCGTACTTCACCTACGTGCTCAACGCCGAGTTCTTTCACCTCACCATCTGGCTGGCGCTCGTCGGTGGCTCGCTGATGATGGGGATCCTCGCGGTATTCCTGAACCACTTCTTGTTGAGCCCCTTCGCTCGTCGATTCAACAAGACCTTTTACGTCATGATCGTGACGTTCGGGCTCTCGCTGATCATCCTGAACGTGATCTACTCCATCTGGGGTCCCGACGTGCGCACGTACGCGATGCCGCTCGAACACGTCGTTCACGTCGGTCCCTTCTTGTTGACCCGCGATCAGATCATCGTGATGTTCGTCGCGATCTTCTTGATGTTGGCGATTCACGTGATGCTCAAGACGACCCGACTCGGCAAGTCGATGCGCGCGATGTCGGACAACACCACGCTCGCCATGACCAGCGGTATCGACACGCGACGGATCACTACGATCACGTGGTTCCTCTCGGGTACCATGGCCGGACTGGCGGGCTCGGTGCTCGGCATCACCGAGGGAAACCTGACGCCGGCGGCCGGTGAGCTCTTCCTCTTCGTGATCTTCGCCGCGGTGATCGTCGGCGGCGTCGGCAGCATCTACGGCGCGATGGCCGGTGCGGTGCTCATCGGCATGGCCACCGAGGTGTCGGCGGCCTTCATCAACCCGGAGTACAAGTTGGACGTCGCGTTCGTCATCTTGATCCTCACTTTGCTATTCAGGCCGAGTGGCCTGTTCGCACGACCCGGAAAGGGTTAAGGCCATGTCAGCGTTCTGGTACTACGTGTTCACCCTCGTCTTTTTTCTCTTTGACTACTTCATCCTGGCGATGGGCCTCAACATCCAGTACGGCGAGACTGGGATCCTCAACTTCGCCTACATCGGTTTCGTCGCGATCGGCTCGTACGTCACGGGCGTGACGAGCCTGCCGAACTCGGTGGGCACCGGTCAGCAGTACATACTCGGCTGGGGGCTGCCGTTCCCGATCAACCTGCTGCTGGGTGGGCTCGCCTCGTCGGCGCTGGCCGTTCTGGTGGCCTTTATCGCCCTGCGCCGACTGCGAACCGACTACCTCGCGGTGGTGCTGATCTCGCTCTCCCTGGTGCTCTACGACGTCATCAACAATTACGTACCGCTCTTTAACGGGGCCGACGGCCTCTATAACGTCCCCGAGCCGCTGGCCGGGTTCTTCAAACTCACCACCAACTCGTTCATCCCGTTCTTCGCCGCGGTCTCCGGGGTCGTCGCCCTCATCATGTGGTGGGTCATGCACCGCATCACCAACGCGCCGTTGGGGCGTACGCTGCGCGCGATTCGCGACGACGTCGAGGTGTCCTCGGCGCTGGGCAAGGGGGTCTTCCGCTACCAGTTGACCTCGATGATCATCGGCGCGTTCTACGCCGGCGTCGGCGGTGGCCTGATCATCCAGTTCGGTGGTTCGTTCAACCCAACGGCTTGGCTGCCCGGCGAGACCTTCGTCATCTTCGCGGTCATCATCGTCGGCGGGGTCGGCAACAACGTTGGTCTGCTGGTCGGTGCGCTGCTCGTCGAGACGCTGCTGATCCACTTGCCGGCGTTCCTACCCGCGATCCCCGGTCATCCCGGACTCATCGAGTACATCGACACCATGGTGGTCGGCGTGCTGTTGATGGTGATGCTCTGGTTCCGCCCCCAGGGGGTCGTGCCGGAACGGATTCGTCGCAGTCCTATCTCGCTCGTGAAGCGACCGGCCTCGGCGATCATCGACGTTGCGGCACCCACGGAGCCAGTCGTCGCCCCCGTCGGCAACCCCGCTATTCAGGAGCTCCCATGACCGATACGCCGTCACCAACGACGAGCGACGAGCGCGACGAGTTCGCACTGAGTTGCCACGATCTCAAGAAGTCCTTCCAGGGCGTCATGGCAGTTTCCGGCGCCACCTTCGAGGTTCCCCGGGGCATGATCACGGCGCTGATCGGACCCAACGGCGCCGGCAAGACCACGGTCGTGAACATCCTGTCGGGCATGATGCGCAGCGACAGCGGCCGCATGATGGTCGATTCAACCGACGTCACCAATTGGGAGAGCTACAAGATCGCTCGTCTCGGCCTGATGCGAACCTTCCAGCTGTCGAGGGAGCTCGGTGGCTTGACCGTCCTCGAAAATCTCCTCGTCGCTCCCCAACACCAGTCCGGCGAGTCGCTCTTCAACATCTTTTTTCGACCGGGTCGCACCAAGCGCGAGGAACTCGCGAACGCGCAGCGAGCGTTGGAGATTCTCAATACCTACGGGCTCTATGAGCTGCGCGACAGTCGAGCCCGCGAGCTCTCGGGCGGCCAAAAGAAATTGCTCGAAATCGCGCGCGGCATCATGGCCGCGCCCAAGATCCTGCTGCTCGACGAGCCGATGGCGGGGGTGAACCCCGCGTTGATCGATCGGATCGGCGGCTACATCTTGGACCTCAAGGCGCAGGGCATGACCATTTTGATGGTGGAGCACAACTTGAACGTGGTCGAGAAGATCTGCGACCACGTCATCGTGCTCGCCGAAGGTCGCACCCTCGCCACCGGTCGCCTGAGTGACCTGCGCGCCAACGCGGAGGTCGTACAGGCCTACCTCGGGGAGGTGATCAGTGCCGGCCCTGCTCACTGAGAACATCACGTCCGGCTACGGCCGCACGCCGATCATCACGGACATCTCGCTGTCGGTTGACGAGGGCACGGTGACGACGATTATTGGACCCAACGGAGCTGGCAAGTCAACCTTCGCCAAGACCCTCGTGGGGATCCTGCGACCGACGACGGGACGCATCATGGTCGGCGACCTCGACATCACGCGGATGCCGGGCCACCAGATCCCGCGTCACGGTCTCGTCTACGTGCCCCAGAACGACAACGTCTTTAAGACCCTGACGGTTCGAGAGAACCTCGAAGTTGGCGGCTTCGCGGCCAAGGGTGACGTCAGTGCCCGCATGGAGGAGATCTTTGCGGTCTTCACCGACCTCGACAAGGCCCGAGAGAAGCGGGCGGGCTTCCTCTCGGGCGGCCAGCAGAACCTGTTGGCCATCGCGCGCTCACTCATGGTGGACCCATCGGTCATCGTGCTCGACGAGCCGACCGCGGGCCTCTCGCCGGCCTACACCGACGTGGTGTGGAACCAGATCGAGCGGATCGCCGCCACCGGCACCGGCGTGCTGGTCGTCGAACAGAACGTGGAGCGCGCCCTGAAGCACGCGCACTTCGTGCACATCTTCGTCGCGGGCTCGAATCACGTGCACGGGCTCGCCTCAGAGATCGCGTCGCTGGACCTCGCCGCGATCTTCCTCGGTCGCGCCGAGGCGAAATAGTCGTCGACCTCGGGAAGTTCCCGTCGTCACGAAGCAGAAAGAGCAAGGGGGAGTATTCACATGAAAGCAAGCAGGCGGTTCGCGAGAGGGCGCGGGGGCTCCAGAGCCGCGCTCGTCCTCGCGACGGTGGCGTCGCTGGTCGGCGTCGGCATCGCCAGTGGCACCGCGGGCGCGGCGAAGAAGGAGTCGAAGTTGGTGGTCGGGGCGATCCTGCCGTTCACCGGTTCGAAGTCCCTCTTGTCGTCCTGGGGCACCCACGGCATCAAGGTCGGCATCTACGAGGTCAACCACAACGGCGGGGTCCTCGGACACCAGCTGACGTCGCAGTACGTTGACGACTCGGCCGACTCGGTCGATACGCTGCCGGCCTTTCGCCGGTTGATGACGAGCCACCCGACGTTCATCGTGGGACCGTTCTCGCCGACGATCGAGGCGGTGATCAACCAGTTCCAGCCGAACAACGTGGTCGACTTCATGGTCGGTGGTTTGAGCAACCTCGACACGATGCGCTACAAGTACGTGTTCCGTACGACGGCGTCGGACTCGACCGAGGCGATCGCCATGGCGTACTACGCGATCAGCCGCGGCTGGAAGACGGCGTCGCTGATGTTCGACAACTCGGCGAACTCCCAGGGCTTCGTGCCGCCATTGATGAAGGCCTTCAAGGCCTTGGGTGGCACGATTCAGCAGAACATCACGCTGACCCCCGGCCAGTCCTCGTACAGCTCGGAGCTGACGCAGGCGTTCGCGGGCAACCCGAAGGTCATCTTCGACTCGATGGACACCCAGACCTTCGCGACGTTGATGACTGACGCTCAGCAGCTCAACTACACGACGGCCGCGCAGTGGGTCGGTGACGACCTGCAGTCCGCGTCCCAGGGTGCCTACGCGCAGTCCTTCGGTCCCGCGGCTTCGACCAACCTGACGGCGGCGCTGCCCGCGTCGCCGACCACGGCCGACAACGCCTACAACCACTTCCTGGCCGACTACCAGAGCGTGTGGCGTACGACGTCGATTCTGCCCACGACGTACAACTTCTACGACTCGATCGTGATCGCCTCACTGGCGATGACCGAGGCGAACTCGACGAACCCGAAGGTGTGGGTCAACGACGTGATGAAGGTGTCGGACCCGCCGGGGACCCCGTGCTACACGTACGCGTCGTGCGTGAGCCTCATCAAGGCGCACAAGAAGATCAACTACCAGGGCGCCGGCGGTAATGATGACTTCAACAAGTACCACAACGTCTTCAGCGGCTTCCAGCTGGTTGGCTTCGACTCGAAGCTGAACCAAGTGGTCCGCACCTACGTGACGCCCCAGCAGTTGGCGAAGGTCGTGGCGAAGGAAGGGTAGTACTCGCGGTAGTCGTTCGCTCGCCGTGGCGCCTCGGCGCCACGGCGAGCGAACCCCCCCCGACGTGGTCGGGGGCAGTGGTAACCCGTCGACCAGTGGTCGATTGGGGACGTGCGCGTGACGTCGTTCGACGTCGGTAAGGATTGAGCCATGGTGGGTTTGCTCGACGGCGTGAGGGTGCTCGACGTGACGACCGTGCTCGCCGGCCCCTTCGCGGCGTACCAGCTCGCGCTCCTGGGCGCCGACGTCATCAAAATCGAGATTCCCGGTACCGGCGATCTGGCGCGGGACATGGGCGATGACGAGTATCTGAAGTCTGAGGCCATGGGCGCGGCCTTCATCGCCCAGAACAGCGCGAAGCGATCGATCACGATCGACCTCAAGCGGGCCGGCGGTCGCGACGTGTTCACCCGATTGGTCGCCTCGGCCGACGTCCTGCTCGAGAACATGCGACCGGGCGTGCTCGATCGACTCGGCTTCTCCTGGGACCGACTACGCGAGCTGAACCCTCGACTGGTCTACTGCGCCGTGTCGGGTTTCGGCCAGACGGGTCCGTTGGCCGGTCGGGCGGCCTACGACCAGATCATCCAGGGGCTCGCGGGGATGGCCGACGTGACCGGCCACCCCGAGGATGGCCCGCTGCGAGTCGGGTTCCCGATCTGTGACACGTTGGGCGGGTACGCCGCCGCGATGGCCATCGCGGCCGCCCTGGTTCGCCGGAATCGCGACGGGGTCGGTCACTTCCTAGACGTCTCGATGCTCGAGACCGCGTTGACCGCGATGGGCTGGGTCGTCTCGGAGCAGTTGATCACCGGGCGCGACGCCGGCCGCCACGGCAACGACAACGCGGCGTCGTCGCCGTCGGGGACCTTTCGCACCGGCGACGGCCCCCTGAACATCGCGGCCAACACCCAGGTCCAGTTCGAGGCGCTGTGCGACGTGCTCGGGCGAACCGATCTGGTGGCTGACGCCCGCTTCGCGACCCGCGCCGAGCGCAAGCGTCATCGCGCGGCGCTCACCGCCGAGCTGGAGTCGGCGCTCGCGACGGCCTCGGCGGCGCACTGGGAGGCTCGACTCGCGACGGTCAGCGTGCCCGCCGGTCGGGTGCTCAGCCTCGGTGAAGCCCTGAGCCAAGCGCAGATTCAACGCCGCGGCCTGGTGCACGAGGTTGACGTGCACCTGCCATCGCGCTCGCGCGTCTCGGTACTCGGCAGTGCCGTCCACGTCGACGGCGCGAGCCTCGGGCCGTCGAGCGACCCGCCAAGGCTCGGTGAGCACACCGGGGCCATCCTCAACGAGTTGGGCTACTCGGACAACGACGTACGGACGCTGCGCGATGAACACGCCGTCTGAGTCGCGCGGCGCGCCGGCGCCCAGGATCCTCGGTCCCCGAGTCGAGATCGTCGAGGAAGGCATGCGCGAGGGTATGCAGATCGAGAGCGCCGACATAACGGTTGAGCGAAAACTCGAGCTGCTCGACGCCCTGTCGCACACCGGGTTGCGCACGATCGTGGTCGGCTCCTTCGTGAGTCCGATCTGGACGCCGCAGATGGCGCACATCGACGAGCTGGTCAGTCGGTTCACGCCCGTCGACGGTGTCGTCTACACGGCGCTGGCGCTGAACGAGCGCGGTCGAGAGCGCATGCGCGCCTACGTGCCGCCGCTGAGCGAACCCGACGACGTGGCGCGAACCCTCGTGCACCTCTGTGACGTCTTCGTGCGGCGCAACACCAACCGCTCGCAGCAAGCGGAGATCGACGAGTGGCCGACCATCATCGCGCGCGCAGTCGAGTCGGGGGCGACGCACGCCGGCATCGGCATCAACGCCGCGTGGGGATCGAACTGGCTCGGCCCCTTTGACGAGGCGACGCGCACCGCGATGCTCCAACGTCAGCACGACCTCTGGACGGCGGCCGGGGTCAAGGTCGATCGAGTCTGGATCGGCGACCCCATGGGCTGGAATCTCCCCGATCGGGTGGCCTCGCAGCTCGCGAGCCTGCGCGAGCGCTGGCCCGAGATCACGCGCGTGCACCTGCACCTGCACGACGCCCGTGGCACGGCGCTGCTCTCGGCGTACGAAGCGTGGCGCACCCTCGGTCCCGAGTGCACGTTGGTGCTCGACAGTTCGATCGGGGGCATGGGGGGCTGTCCCTACGGTGGTCACGGCCGTATGACGCGCATGATCCCCACCGAAGACCTGGTGGACCTGTTGTCCGAGCTCGGCGTCGCGACCGGGATTGATCTCGACCGACTCATCGACGCGTCACTGCTCGCCGAACGAGTCGTTGGTCACCCGCTCTGGAGTCACGTTGCCAAGGCCGGCCCGCGACCCCGCGGTGAGCGCCTCTTTGCGATGGACCTCCCCTTCATCGAAACCGAGCTCGAAGCCCAACACTTCCGCCTCGGTCCCGCCGCGTACCCCAACGCCCGATCCCCGTGGCGCTCGCCGATCACGTCGCCGGCGCGCGACGCGTTGGTGGGCCCGGGGCGTGATCCGGGGGCGACCACCGAAGCCCGGAAGTGATCACGGTGGCCACGGCTCACGACGGTGCTCGGGCGAAAGATGAGTCCCTCGCGCCGTCGGCGGGTCCGGCCGCGGCGACGCTCGACGGTGAAGGTGACGATACCCAGCTGAGCTCGGTGCGATCCCTGGATCGTCCCTTCGTGATCCTCCAAGTCCTTCGTGAGCATCGCGCGCCCATGCGGCTGACCGAGATCGCGACGGCCGCTCAACTGCACCTGGCCACCACCCAGCGAATCATCAATCTGCTGATTCGCTACAGCTACGTCGAGCGTGACGGGTTGGACTACCGACTCGGCGTCGTCTCGCTGCTCAACGGCAGTGCGTATCTGCTCACCAACCGACTCGTCCAGATGACCGAACCGGTCCTGATCGAGCTCACCGCGTCCACGGGTCTGACGTCGTCGATGTCGGTGCGCCACGATCTCTCCGCGGTGCTGCTGTTGCGCGTGGCGAGCACGCCGCCGCTGCGCTTCCAGCTCCCCGTTGGCGAAGAGATGCCGCTGGTCGTCGGGGGCGCGCGGGTGCTCGCGGCCGCCCTCGAGGCGCCCGACCTCGATCGGTTGCTCGAGGGCGTCCAGACCATTCAGCTCGCCAGCGGCGTCGTGCTCGACCGAACCGAGTTCATCGCCAGCTTGCAGCAGATTCGCGATCGCGGCTACGCCTTCGGACAGGGGCAGCGCGAGGCCGGCGCCATGTCGATCGCGGTGCCCGTGTTCGACCGCGAGCAGCGAGTCGTCGCCGCGATGCAGCTCTCGGCGCTCATCGAGGACATCCCGGTCGACGTGGACGCCCTCGTGCTCGAGTTGAAGCGGGCCAGTGGCGCGGTCACCCGGCGGATGCCGTGATCGACTACCCGGTGCGCGCCCACCGCAGCGAGGAGCGACTAGCGCGCAACGACGAGTTGGCGTGGCGCATCGCCGAGGTGGCCCACGATCGGGTCGGCGTTGACGACGACGTGGTCGACATGGTGATCAACCGCGTGATCGACGACGCCGCGGTGGCGGTGGCGGCACTCTCGCGCCGCTCGGTCGCGGCCGCTCGCGATCAGGCCGTTCGCCACCCCTACCGGGCCGGTGCCACGGTGCTCGGACTTGACGCCGCGGTTCGCGTGTCGCCGGAGTGGGCGGCGTGGGCCAACGGTGTTGCGGTGCGCGAGCTGGACTTTCACGACACGTTTCTTGGCGCCGAATACGCCCACCCGGGCGACACGATCCCCCCGATCGTGGCGGTCGCCCAGCACGCGGGCCGGACTAACGGCCGCGCGATCGCCGGCGGCGACGTGGTTCGCGCGATCGCCACGGCGTACGAGACCCAGATCGACCTCAGCCGAGCCATCAGTCTGCACGCGCACCACATCGATCACGTGGCCCACCTCGGACCCGCGGTCGCGGCGGGACTGGGGACGCTGCTCGAACTCGAGCCCGAAGTCATCTACCACGCCGTCGGTCAGGCCCTGCACACCGCCACGCAGACGCGCCAGTCGCGCAAGGGGGTTATCTCGACGTGGAAGGCCTACGCGCCGGCCTTCACGGGCAAGGCGGCCGTCGAGGCGGTCGACCGAGCGATGCGCGGCCAGACGTCGCCGACTCCGATCTACGAGGGCGAGGATGGGATCATCGCCCGGCTGCTCGATGGGCCCGAGGCCCGCTACGTCGTCTCCCTACCCGATACCGGGGAGTCCAAGCGAGCGATTCTCGACTCGTTCACCAAAGAGTACGCGGCCGAGTACCAGGCGCAGGCCTGGATCGACCTGGCCCGCGACCTCCACGACCGATACCCCGAACTGCGCGACGGGTCCCGAGTCGACGAGATCGTGCTGTACACGTCCCAGCACACCCACGTCGTCATCGGCTCGGGATCCAACGATCCCCAGAAGTACGACCCCGCGGCGACGCGCGAGACCCTCGATCACTCGGTCGCCTACATCGTCGCGGTCGCGTTGCAGGACGGAGCGTGGCACCACGAACGCTCCTACACCAACGCGCGCGCGAATCGACCCGACACGGTGGCGCTCTGGCGTCGGATCCGCACCGTTGAGGATCCGACGTGGACCTCGCGCTACCACGCGACCGATCCCCGCCGGCGCGCCTTCGGCGGGCGCATCGAGATCCGCCTGCGCGACGGCTCGCGCATCGTCGACGAGATCGCTGCGGCCGACGCTCACCCCAACGGCCGACGACCCTTCACGCGGCCCGCGTACGTGGCGAAGTTCCGGCGCCTGGCCGAAGGGGTACTCGAGAACGCCGAGATCGAACGGTTCCTCGAGGTGGCCGCGCGCCTCCCCGAGTTGACCAGCGCCGAACTCGCCGGTCTCACGGTGCGCGCCCCGCGCGACGTTCTGGAATCCGTAGCGCCAACCAGGGGGGTCTTCTAGTGCTCCACTCGACCGAGTCCGCCGCCCACAAACGCGAGGGGCTGCGCCAACGCCTCGCCCAGTCGGGCATTAGCGTCCTGCCCGGCGCCTTCAATCCACTCGCCGCGATGCTCATCGAACGCCACGGGTTTGACGGCGTCTACGTCTCGGGCGCCGCGGTCGCGGCCGACCTGGGACTGCCCGACGTTGGGCTGACGACGCTCAGCGAGCTGGCCGCGCGCAGCGCGCAGATCGCGCGCGTGACCTCGCTGCCCACGATCGTCGACGCCGACACCGGGTTCGGCGAGCCGCTCAACGCGGCGCGCGCAGTCCAGGTGCTCGAGGACGCTGGCGTGGCCGGCCTGCACCTCGAGGATCAGGTCAATCCGAAGCGGTGCGGCCACCTCGACGGCAAGCAGGTGGTCGACCTCGACGTGGCGCTGCGGCGTCTGCGCGCCGCGGTCGCGGCTCGCCGCGATCCGAACCTGCTGCTCATCGCGCGCACTGACGCGCGGGCCGTCGAGGGACTCGACGCCGCTGTGGAGCGTGCTCGCGCCTACGTCGACGCCGGGGCCGACGCGATCTTTCCCGAGGCACTCCTCGACCTGGGCGAGTTCGCCCGACTACGCGCGTCGGTGTCGGTCCCCATCCTCGCCAATATGACCGAGTTCGGCCGCGGCGACGCGCTGCGCGTCGACCAGTTACGCGACGTCGGGGTTAACCTGGTGATCTTTCCGGTGTCCCTACTGCGGCTCGCGATGGGGGCGGCCGATCGAGCGCTCACGGCGCTGCGCCGTGACGGCTCGCTCGCGAGCGTGCTCGGCGAGATGCAGACCCGCGACGAGCTCTACGACCTCGTCGACTACGCCGCGTTCGCCCAGTTTGACCTGTCGATCTACAACTTCCGGCGCCCCGACTAGACGCCAACGCGGCGGTCCTGGATCTCCCACGCGTGGTCGAGCACGTGCCAGGCGATGCGCCTAACGCCGTAGGCGGGTGGCCACGAGTGCTCGCCACCGGACTCGAGCGCCTCAAGGATGGCCGCGCGCTGGTCGGCCCAGGGCGTGCGTGGAGGCACTCGGGCGCCGACCTTTCGGCCGTAGGTGCGTTCGGCCTCGCGCACGTGATCGACTACGACGTCGAGGCGGCGACCGCCCCCGCGGGGTCCGAGCGCGAGCGGTGGCCCCGACTCGGCGGCGACCACGTCGAAGTAGCGCCAGCACGCGGCCAGCACGTCGCGGTCGCGCCGGGCACGCCGGGCCGACGCGGGCACTTCGTCCCAGGGGCCCCAGGTCGCCGGGGCCCCGAAGTCGGTCGTCGCGTCGCCGCGCAGGGTGCCGACGATGTTCACGTCGTCGACTGAGGCCGACGCCGCCACGACGGCCGCGTAGCGCCCCTGGTAGCGCGCGAGCTGCTCGAGGGCGCCCGCTTGGTCGCGGGCGCGGCGAGCCCAGCCCGGCCAGTCGAGCGAAACGGCGAAGCACCAGCGCGCGCCCTCTTCGAGGTAGACGTCGTGCACGGTCACCGCCACACGTTAGAGGCGGCCCGGGCCCTCGGCCCGGTGGAGCAGAATGGAGCGGTGAACGCCGAACCGAAACCGACTCGCACCACGAACGAGGAGCTCGCTCGCCGGGGTTTCGCCAACGGGCCGCTCTACGACACGGCGCGCCCGACGTACCCGTCGGCGGCGTTGGCGCAGCTGGTGGCGACCTTCGGGCTCAACGCCGCGACGCGGGCCCTGGACCTGGGCGCGGGCACGGGGATCTTCACGCGCCAGCTGCTCGCGCACGTCGGCACGGTGATCGCGGTCGAGCCCTCGGCCTCGATGCGCGAGGTCCTCGAGGCCACCACGCCGGGGATCACCGTGCTCGACGGGCGTGACGTCGCCGTGCCGATCGCCGATGGTTCGGTCGACCTGGTCGTGGTGGCCCAGGCGTTCCACTGGTTCGACGCCGCTCGCGCGCTGGTCGAAATCCACCGGGTCCTCGTGCCATCGGGCGCGTTGGCGCTGATCTGGAACGAACGTGACGAGTCCGTGGACTGGATGGCGGCGCTCAACCGAGCCATGCGGTGGGACGAGTGCCGGCCGTACACGAGCAACCTCGATGTCGCGACGGTCGTGGGGAGTGGCCCCTTCGTCGACGTCGAGCACCACCGCTTCGCCCACGCCCCCCTGATGACCCACGACCAGATCTACCAGCGCGTGCTGACGACGAGCTACGTGTCGATCATGGACGACGCTGCGCGACACGCGCTGATCGCCGCGGTGCGTGAGGTCGTCGAGTCGCTCGCCGAGCCGGTGGCCTTTCCCTACGTGACCGACCTGTACACCGCGCGCGCGACCGATCGTGGATCGGTCGAAGGCGCCGCTCGATAGC
>JAJZBX010000032.1 GCA_021846325.1 Actinomycetes bacterium
GCTGGCAGCGTTGTCGCACCCACTTCATGGCGAACCTGGCGACGAAGTGCACCAAGGCCAGCTGGCCGATGATCGCGACGTTGGTGCGCTCCATCTTCGACCAGCCCGATCGCGACAGCACCTGGGCCAAACTGGCCGAGGTCACCACCCGGCTTACCCAGGCCGGGTTCTGCGACCAGGCGACCTACCTGCTCGACGCGGCCGACGACATCTTGGCCTTCACCGCCTTCCCGTTCGAGCACTGGAAGAAGATCAGGTCCAACAATCCCCAGGAACGTCTCAACAAGGAGGTCCGTCGTCGCACCGACGTGGTCGGGATCTTCCCCAACCGTCAAGCGGTCATCCGCCTCGTGGGCGCGTTGCTCGGCGAGCAGAACGACGAGTGGGCCGTCTCGAGGCGTTACGTGCGAATCGAGTCACTCAGCCAGCCAGCGATCACCGAGCCGTCGCTCGAGGATCCGAGACCAGCAATCGACGTCACACTCGTCAAGGAGGTTGCCATCGATCTCACCGCGGCCTAGAGTTCACGACGACGAGATTGGCGCGGAGAACGTCGACGCCCACGAACTCTTACACCACTTGTTGGGACTTAACCAAGGCGTCGGCTCTTATGTTGACTGCGCGAATATGCCGACTTCCGGCCAGAACGATGGCGTTCAACCTGTTCGGTGCTGGTGGGCGGTGAGAAGTGAGAGAGTCAGCATAATCACAGTCCCTCCAGAAGGCGAGCAGCTTGTCGGGTGGCCGGAAACAGGTCCATGTCGTGACTGGACGCGCTGCCTTCGACGCGCGTTCCTTTAGCGCAAGGTCAGCGTGCTGGTAGATGTCGGTGGATCGAATTGACTCGTGCCCCAGCCATAGGGCGATGACTGCCACGTCCACCCCAGCGGTGAGGAGACCCCCTTTTTCGTAAACACCCCATTGGCTAGTGGTAGTCAGATGGATACCCCGTCAAATCAATCGATAGCCAGCTCCACGAATTGTCTTAAACATGGGTTCTAGACCGGGAAGGTTAATCTTGCGACGAATGTAACCGATGTAGACATCAACCACGTTACTTCCGGGGTCGAAGTCGTATTCCCAAACTTCACTCAGAATGCGACTCCTCGAGAGTACGTGCGTGGGGTGGCGCATGAATAACTCCAGTAACGCCCATTCGCGAGGTGCAAGTTCGATGTTGCGACCCCCGCGGTGAGCGATCTTCGTTTGAAGGTCGAAACGAAGATCGCCGACGACGAGTTCATTCGATGCTGGCTGAATCGCAGATCGAATGGTGGCCCGCATCCGGGCGAGCAGTTCCTCGAAAGCGAACGGCTTGGTGACGTAGTCGTTGGCGCCGAGATCGAGTCCGCGAACCTTCTCTCCAGTTCCTTCATGGGCAGTGAGGATAATGACGGGCAGCGTAGAGTCCCGAAGCCGCAAACGTTGCAACACTTCCACCCCGGTCATGCCGGGTAGGCCCAGATCGAGAAGTACCAGATCGAACGGGTCGATGGCGCTCGCGAGCATATCTACGGCGACAACCCCATTTTCGGCGACGAATGGCGCGTAGCCTTCGGCGCGCAGACCTTTCACGAGAAATGACACGATGCCCTTGTCGTCTTCCACTATGAGAACTTTCATGAAGGATTCGTCCCCTTTCGCTCGAGCCGTGACGATGGCAGGATAATTGACACCCGAGCACCTCCGAGCTGCGAGCCCGCAATTTCCACGCGGCCATCGTGCGCTTCACTCACCGCTTTCACAATGGCGAGCCCGAGCCCGGAACCACTAGTCGTACCACCGTCAAGTCTTGAAAATCGCTCAAGGGAGTGCGAACGTTGCTCCGGTGGAATTCCGGGGCCAGAGTCATCGACGTTAATTGAAATTTCCGAACTGCTCTGGTCAAAGAATGCCTCCAGTCGAATGGAGTCTCCCTCACTTGTGGCATTGACCGAGTTAGCTACGAGATTGAGCACCGCGCCTCGGAGTTTTGCTTCGTCAACGAGTAGCACCACGTCGGGAACTGGCCCAAAGGAGAACTGACGTGCGTCGAGCACTTGTGCCGCGGCGAAGCAGTCGCCGAGAAGCGTACGCAAGTCAACTGGCTGGATATCGAGAAACTCCGGGTCCATCGCGTGACCGAGCATGAGTAGTCGTTGAACCAGTGCGCTCATATGCGTGATTTCGTCGACGACCAGTTCAATGGTTTCACGTACCGCGACGGGGTCGTCGCTATCCGTGCGAGCGAGAACCTCGAGGTGGCCCCGGGCCACGGTAAGTGGTGTTCGTAGTTGGTGCGAGACGTCGGCGAGTAAACGACGTTGGGCCTGAATCATCACTTGAATTCGGTCCAGCATCTCATCAAACGTGCGGGCCAGATCGCCGACTTCGTCGTCTCGCCCCTGATCGCCGAGCCGTTGGTCGAGACTTGATCGTCCCAATTCATCGGCCGTGGAAGTGATGCGGCCAACCGTGCGAAGGAGTTGCCGCAGCAACAGGTATCCCCCCGCAGTCGCCGCTAGCAGTGCGATTCCCGCCTCAGCGAGTGATAGCGCCAGGACACGCGTACGCTCCGCAGCGAAGGCGGAGAGATCAGCGGTGGCGATGACGGTGCCCACGAGTCTTCGCCCTACGAAGAGGGGAGCTTCGGCCATCTCCACCGGTGTTGCGCCAACTGTGGTCGAAACGACGTGCGACACCTTGGGTGGGCTTCTTAGGTAGCTCCGGACGACGGAAGAACTCTCAAGCGATTGACTCCCCGTAGTCTGAACTCGTCCAGCGTGAGGGAGAGCGACGAGTACCGCGCCACCCGAGGCCAACGCGTGCGTTTGTAGATAAATCACCGAGAACGTCTCGAGGGACTGATTGGCTGGTCGCAAAGTAGCTGCAGTGGCGAACGACTCAAGTTCAGTGACGAGTCCGCGTGCAGCTACGTCCTGGTAGCTCGTGGAGAAGGTGACGACGAGGGTGACCGCGACGCCACCGAGCACGACCGCCAGAATGAGACCCTGCAACGCCGCGAGGCGAATCGCGGTGCGCGACGATCGGTACCATCTCCCTAGCGTGCCTCGCGGAAGGCGGCCCGCCTTCATCTAGTGGCCGACGGAGCTGGTGGTCGTGGTGGCCGGTTGCGTCCCATCATCGGAATCGACGCTTCGTTGATCATCACTGTCGGTGACGGGTTGTTGGGGGGTCACAATTATCACGCGCGACCGCTTCGTGGAGAGGACAATGGGTGGTCTTACTGAACTCGAACCGTTCCTCGCTACCGGCAGGCCGATTCCCACTCCAATTTGGAAGGACTGGGACATCACAACAACGGGTGGACTGTGGATGAGTAGTACCGCGACGAGGCTCGCTGTCACGACGATGGCCGAACCCAGCGTCGTCAACCACACGAAGCGACCGCTTCTATGCAACGAGGACCTGGTGGGCGAATCTACTTTCGATGGATCGACACCGTGTCTCACGAGTGCAACCTACCAGTCTCGTCGTTCGTGTCTCGTGGAGAAGGGTCGTGACGACTTCACAGGGTTTCGACCAACTCGAGAGCTCCGTTGGGACACGCAGCTACGGCCCGTCGAGCCCGCCGCAACGTGACTCGTCGAACGATCTTCTGATCGCTGACCAACGCGTAGCCCCACTGGTCGAGCGAGATTCGCTCGGGTAGTCGCAGCGCGCAGATCCCGTGAGCGTCGCACTTTGTCCCGTCAACGAGAATCTTGAGGCGTAGCGGGACAAGTTTGGTTTCTCTTCCGGTCTCATCGCTGGTCATGGGTGTGGTCATTGCGACACGTCAATTGGTTCGTGCGGCAGTGGCAGCCCGATGCCAAGGGCCTCGCATGAACGTCCTCGCAAGTGTTCGCGTATCTCAGACGAGAATACGTCGAGAGTACTCTCGAGGAGATTCGCTGCCCCCGTTGGATGGCCACACGCACCTCGTCCTCGTACGTCGACGGCCAGCCGCTGAAGGGTGACGACGTCGCGGGCCGAGGCGCGACCGTCCGCCAGTTCGAACATGATCTCAGCCATCGCGGGAAGTCCCGTCACACACGGCCCGCACTGGCCGGACGATTCTCCCGCCATCCAGTCAAGGATTCGTGCGGTCTCGGCGAGTCCACAGAGACCGTCCCCGAGTACGCCGACGACACCACAGCCCAACGGAGCGCCGACTTGGCGAAGCCAGTGTCGATCGATGAGAGCCAACAAAGCGGTCGCGCCGTCGATCCAGACTCCGGCGTAACCACCGAGCAACACGGCCCGCGGTCGACGCGACACCTCGCCAACTCGAGCGAGGATACTTCCGAGAGTGACGGGATGAAGAATCTCGATCACCACACCGGGCGTGGGGACCGATCCCGCGATTGTCAGTAGGGTTGAGCCAGGCGTGTCGACGGAACCAGCTTCACGAAACCACTTCGACCCGAAGCGCACTATGAGAGCTGCGTGCGCGTAGGTCTCGGTATTACTCACGATCGTCGGTTGACCAGCAATCCCCGCGACGGCGAGCGGAACGGACTTTCGCCGCGGCAGCGCGACGCCACGTTCAAGTAGCGATACCACCGCGCCCGCCTCACCGGCCACGTAACGACTCGGTCCTTCGACAATTCGAAACGTCACCGCACCGTCGCCACTCACGTTGCGCTCACGAATCGCCTGACCGATGCACCGCGATAGTTCGGGTCGTCCTCCGTGCACGTAGATCGTTACGTCGCTTGAACCCACCGACATCGCCACTACTTCGGCACCGTCGAGCACGAGGTGAGGGCGCAGTTGAAGAAGTGCCGCATCCTTCTTGCTCGCGGGTTCTCCCTCGCTCGCGTTCACGACCACCAGAGGTGTTGCGCCGGCATTCGTTGCGGCGTCCAGCTTCGTCGAGAGCGGAAACTCGCCACCGCCGCGTCCGACCAATCTCGCCGAACCAATCAGAGACCTCAGCCGGTGCGGCGACGAACGATCGACACCCAACGGACCGAGTCTCGCTTCGTGTTGAACAAACGTTTCCGCCCGAGATTCGTATACGGGTCCCGCCAGGAGTCGGGCGTTGACACTCCCGACGAACGCCACTGAGTCATTGACGACTAAACCTTCGTGCGTGTGGTCGTTCGGTGCGCGGTACGCGGGCGTCATGATTGTCGTTCATTCGTGATCCGAGTGGCCCATTCTTCCCCGCTCGTCGCCTGGGACGGTGCGTTACCCGTACTCGAGTTCGAGGCCATCTCAGTACCGGCAAATCGACGAATGTCGTTCGCTGGCTGTGTTGCGACGCTTCGTGAGACGGTGAGAAGCACGAACGCCAGTCCGGTGACCGCGTAGAATAGACGCAAGCGAATTGAGTCGGTGCCGGCGAGCGTCGCGTGCAGCCATACGACCACGAAGGTCAGCGACGCTCCGTGATGCACGAGGAGCCAGTGTTTCGTGCCTCGTCGACCGGCCAGTCCCGCCGACGCGCCGAACACGATGAGCGCGAACCACGCGATGACCCCGAGTGCGACGGGAATCGTGCGGTAATGCGACGCGCCGGGTATCAGAGCCCCCCGCCACCCGACGCCGGCGTACGTATCGGCAGCGAGGCTCACGAGGTGACCGAGGACGAGCACGAGTGTCGCTACCGCCAGCGCCGCGTGAACGCGGAGTCGAGTCTCGGCGTGCCCGAGTGGGTAGCGGAACCGCCACGGGTGGCGCAGCCAGATGCCAAGGAGCACGAGGGCGGTCAGAGACAGGTAGCTCGCCAGGCCGAGAGCTCGCGCGGTCACCCACAAGAAGTAGCGACCGTGCAGGGAGGGCCCGACTAGTCGTGCGGCGAGTGAACCGACCAGTAGCGACACGCCTACGACCGTGATCGAGGTCAGACTAGTGGCGACAATGTTTCGTCGCCGTTCGGCGGTCTCGAATATCACGAGGCGGTCCACAGTAACGAGGCGACGATGGTGTCGCTGTGAGAGAAGGAATGGTCGTCGCCAATCCAGAACGCGTCGATACCATGGTCGCGCGCTGCGAGATCGATGCCGAGCGCTCCTTCGAGGAAGAGTACCTTGCTCCACACCTCGGCTCGCGCGGGGTCATCGTCGATGACCGTGACCGCGCTCAGTCCATCCCCTCCAGGTTGACCAGTTCGAGGGTCTATCAGATGGTGAACGGGAGTTGCCCCAGAACACCAGTGACGAAGCCTCGTCGAAGACGTCGCAACGCTGCGATCGCTCACCGCCAGCACCGCCACTGGATCGTTGCCGCCGTGAGGATCTTCAATGCCGACTCGCCACGCCTCACCGTCGGGCGACCGACCAGCGCAATAACAGTCGCCGCCCGCTTCAACCAGGTAGTGGTCACTGTCGCGCGCGAGTCTGTCGCTGGCCCACCTGACAGCGAGCCCTTTCCCGATTCCGCCGAGATCAATAGGGGTTCCATCCAAGTGAATCGAGTGGATCTCCCGATCCTTGCGAAACCCCCAGGGCGAAGCGGACCATCCTCGAGGGAGTCGCGCATCCGGAGTTGTCACAACGTTGGCCACTTCGAATGGCAGCGACCGCTCGTAACCCAGGGCCAGCAAGTTCTTCAACACTCGCGGATCAAATCGCCCGCCCGTGCGATCGTACGCCGCGTGAGCTTCGGCTACCGCTTCAAAGAGGATCTCGGGCACGACGTGCCACTGGGTCGGTTTGGCATTGACGAGACTCAGCGGGCTAGCCGGATCGAACCGCGTACAGATCCGCTCGACGTCGTGAAAAATCGAGAGTGCGTCGTGCACGGCGCGCTCGAGTGCATCGATGTCTACGACGTGTGCACTCGACGCTGAGGGTTCCGAGAGTGGCACGCGAACGTGGATTTGACTCGTCATCGCTCGCGAACTACCAAGTAGTTCGTCCGACTCGACATCAATATGATCAATCGCTCCGGCATCGTGGTCAACCGCCACTGGATGCTCCGGTCGTTGCGTGAGTCACGGGGGCCGCAACCGCAGGCGCCGACGAGGCGAACGTTGGCAGGGCTAGCGCGGGCGACGTTGAAGCGCTCGCGGCCGCGCCGCGGACCGATGGTACGGCCGCCCCACTAACTGAAAGTGCCACCAGTGTTGCTCTCGTTGCGTTCTCGAGTTGCGTTAGCGCGCGACTATCGGCATTCAGTTGCGCGTTCAATTGCGCAAACTTGGCGCTGGCCGTTACGAGTGACTGCGCGGTCGAACTCGCGCTAGCACTCGTCGAAATCGATGCCGAGTGCATGACGGTTCGTTGAATGGCGGCGTCGGCGACACTCGCGCCGACAACGACCAGCGCACCCACTGCGACCGCAGACGCTATGCGTCGTCGCGTCGTCGCTCGGTGCAACACTCCGTGGTGTCGACGGCGCACGGCAGACTTCCTGCGCTCGGCGTCGAGGAGCACAAACTCCGCCGGAACGGCGAAGGTCTTGTGGGGGGATCGTGTCGCGGTCTCGCTCGTATCGAAAACTTCAATTTGAGTCACTATTGTCGCCTCCGTTGTCATCATTGTCGCTCTTGTTGGAACTTGCGCCAGTGGTGGCGTGGGTCTTGGGAATCGGCGACGAGGCGGCTCGTCCGGAGTAAGAGGTCGCGGTTGCTGCCTTCGGTTGAATGCTCGCAGCCGACTGAAGCAGAGTCACGCGCCCCCGGAGTTGCGCAGACTCGGACGCGAGTTGCGCGGTCTCCAGCGACATTTGGCGTTGGAGCAGGGCGGCCTCGTTTACCAACTGTTGTTGTTGGGTGACGAAGGAAACGTTCGTAGAAGTGGCGTTAGACACGGGGACCATGATGGCGGGCAATCGCTCAATGGTCACGGCACCTCCAATGAGAGCACCGGTCGCGGCGAGAGACGTGACCCAACGGGCGCTGCGGGAACTCATTGTTCACCGACTAGTGAATGACGATGGTCGAATGACCTCATGAAAATGTTCATGTCACAAGTATCAACGTCGTCCATGACGTAACCATGAGGTGACGATGAGAGTCCTCTCACGTATGACATTTCTGCATTCGTGGGGTCATCAATGGGCCTAAGGTCTCCTCGTGTTCGACCCCCAATTCTCAATCGCGACGTTGTTCAGTCGACGGATACTCATCCGGCATCAGTCACTAATTCGAGTTACTTCCATCGATGTGAGACAACTTTATCGACGCAACTTCTTCACCAACATCCGCCGGTTCGCGATGCTCGTGGCGATCTGTACTCTTGTTGTCGCGATTGCCCTGATGTCGCCGACGGGTTCTTACGGTGCTACGAAACCGAAGCCCTTGATCGCGCGGACGCACACCGTGTACCCCACCAACGCGTGGTCATCGAATTGCCCATGGGTGCAACAGTCGCTACACCACCTGGCGAGCCCTTTGTCACTCGCCAATGAAGTGTTGCTAAGAATGACACTTCTACAAGAGGTGAAGTTTGTAATACTCGCGACGTACCCGCCACTCGAGAACAGTAACAGTGGTGTGGCGTCGCTCTGTATTCCAGCGCTCACTTTGAGTGATGGTCCGAATGGTCTCGCGAACGGGTTAACCGGCGTTACTCAGTTGCCTGCGGCGATTGGAATCGCCGCTTCGTTCAATCCGTCGCTCGCGAGGTCCGTCGGGCAAGTAGTGGGAACCGAAGCCCGAGCCAAGGGAATACAAGTCGTGCAGGGCCCTGAACTCAATTTGGCGAGAGTACCCGAGAGTGGACGAATATTTGAAGCATACGGCGAGGACCCGTTTCTCACGAGCGCCATGGGCGTGGCGAGCATCGAAGGGATCCAGTCGACCGGTGTGATGGCAGACGCCAAACACTTTTCCGCCTACACCCAAGAGACCGCAAGGTTGCGACTGAACCAGGTGGTTTCATCACGCGCGCTCGCCGAACTTTACAATGCGCCGTTTAAGGCCGCCGTCCAACAAGCTCACGTCGCGTCGCTGATGTGTTCGTACGGCTCACTCAACGGCGTCAATACGTGTTCTGACCCGTACCTCTACCAGATGCTGAAATCGTGGGGATTCACCGGCTTCGTACGCTCTGACCTTGAAGCCGTTCGAAACGTCGCCAAGGCATTTCGCGCGGGCATCGCACTGGTGAAGCCAGCATCGGCGAGGGTCATCATGCGTATGGTCGCGACCGGTGAGATCCCGCGTCGTGATCTCAATCGAGCAGTGCGATCTGTTCTCACCATGATGTTCGCGGACGGAGTGATTGCGCATCCGCTTCGTGGCTCGCTCGCTGCAGTCGTGACGACGCCCGCGCACGCCGGTGTGGCACTTCGAGCGGCCGAAAGCAGCATCGTTCTTTTGAAGAACGCTCACGCCATTCTTCCGCTTTCCAAGAACGACACTTTGATTGCTATCATTGGCACCGACGCGGGACAGTTCCCCCAAGTCACGGGCGGCGGCAGTTCGTACGTTCACGCGCCATTCGTCGTCACTCCACTGTCCGCGCTTCGTACAGTGTTTGGTAAGCAAGTTCGTATCACGTACCAACCCGGAGGGCTCGCGACTCTCGACCTCGATGAACTTGCCAGTGTCGACGGATTACGCGGCAGACCGCTCCGGTTACTCCCGCCAATCAAGTCGACGAGTCCGCCGGGCAAGGCCGACATCGCCGTCGAGCTATCACCCAACGTCACGCCGTTGATTGCAACGGCGACGACCCCGGGCAATGGTGACGGGTGGACTGGCTGGGGATTCAACGTTCGAGCTCGCGCCACGGGGGACTTTGAAATCTCCATGGAACAGGCAGGCGATATGTGGATGTACTTCAACGGTCGAGCGCTCAACTCATCCAGCGGCCTTCACGCCCCGTCGGACCTGACCGCGATGGTGTCCATGACTAAGGGTAGGACCTACCACTTTGGCGCACGATGGTTCCAGGAGCGCGGACATCCCGCACCTCGGTTTGGAATCTATTACGTCACCCCACAGATCAGCCGTGCAGTAGCTGCGGCGCGAAAAGCCAAGGTCGCCATTGTCTTCGCGGGCAATCTCAACTCGGAGGGCGTTGACAGCCCCAACTTGCAACTCGCCGGCGACACCAATGCCTTGATCGGCGCAGTGGCGGCGGCGAATCCGCACACCATCGTCGTTCTTAATACCGGCGGCGCCGTTCTCATGCCGTGGTTAAGCAAGGTGGCGGCCGTTATCGAGGGTTGGTATCCCGGGGAACAAGATGGGCGATCCATAGCCGCGGTTCTCACCGGTGCCGTCGATCCTTCGGGTCGACTCCCCATCACTTTCCCCTCGAGTATCACCGCGCAGCCAACCGTCAACGCGCGACGTTTTCCCGGAGTCCGGCTGACGGTCAACTTCGGGTCCATTCGTGACCTCGGGTATCGTTGGTTCCAATCCAATCACGTACGGCCACTGTTCCCTTTCGGATTCGGTCTCGATTACACCACGTTCAAACTTTCGGGAGCATCGCTCACTTCGAATGCAGGAGGGGCGATCATCAAGTTGCGCGTTCGTAACACGGGGAGACGAATGGGCGCCGACGTCGTGCAGGTGTACCTGAAGTACCCGAGCACCACCGGAGAGCCGCCCGAACAATTGCGCGCCTTCGGTCGTGTCCTCTTGGGCCCAGGTGCCTCGAAGGTTGTGACGCTGACGATTCCCCGTTCTGGCTTTGAGACCTTCAGGAATAACGCCTTTGTCACCGCACCAGGGACGTACTCAATCGACGTAGGTGATTCTTCGGCGAACTTGACCATTCACCTACTTATGACCCTTCGATAAGGGCTCGCCTCGGGTTTGTGCTGGTGGAATCTTCCCATCAGGCGAAACTTATCGTTGGCAGCTCGATGGTGTGACCTCGAGCAGAGCGAGTCGAGCACCATCGTGTGCGTGACGTCGCCCTGCACCGTATCGAAGGCATCTCGGACGGCTTCGTGCCGCCGATCTACCGGCGCCACGCGGATCTGGTCGACCAGATAATCGCGGTGAGCAGTGACGATGCGATCTCAAAGATACGCCGCCTGGCGCGCGAGCTGGGCATCCTCGTCGCTCCAGGTTCCGGCGCGAACCTCGTCGTCGCCCGGCGCGTTCGTGCCGAACTCGAATCGAACGCAATCGTGGTTACCGTCTTTGCCGATGAGGGCGAGAAGTATCTGAGCGAGTACTTTTCGCCGGCCAGCATCGGCGTTACAACGGGGTGACGTACGCGGCGTCGATGCCGCCGTCAACCAAGAACGTGGATGACGTCACGAAGGAAGCGTCATCACTCGCGAGGAAAAGCACTGCACTGGCAATCTCCTCGGGCTCGGCAAAACGGCCCATCGGGACGTGCACGAGTCGGCGCGCTGCACGCTCGGGGTCCTTGGCGAAGAGCTCTTGCAGCAACGGCGTATTGACCGGGCCCGGGCAGAGGGCGTTTACGCGTATACCTTGGCGGGCGAACTGCACACCGAGCTCGCGACTCATCGCCAATACGCCTCCCTTGGATGCGGTGTACGAGACCTGTGAGGTCGCCGAACCAACGACCGCAACGAACGACGCGGTGTTGACAATCGATCCCCCGCCGCGCTCGAGCAGCAACGGGATGCCGTACTTGCAGCAGAGGTACACCGACGTCAGATTCACGTCCTGGACCCGGCGCCACGCGTCGAGCCCGGTGCTCAGAATTGAGTCGTCTTCCGGGGGTGATATTCCCGCGTTGTTGAAGAGCACGTCTACCCCGCCGTAGACCTCGACGACTCGGGCGAACATGGCTTGAACGCTGGCTTCGTCGGCGACGTCGACGTGGATATAAGTACCACCGATTTCATCGGCGAGCGCGGTGCCGGCCTCGTCGGCGACGTCGGCCACGACCACCTTGGCGCCCTCCGCCGCGAACCGGCGGGCCGTGGCGAGCCCGATGCCG
>JAJZBX010000002.1 GCA_021846325.1 Actinomycetes bacterium
GGAGCCCGTGGCGAAAGCACCTACGAACGACCTGTTCGTGGTGCGAACCCATCGGCTCGTCCGCCTCGCCGCGACGCTCGTCCCGACGGGCCCCGTGGGACCGGCCAGCCGCCGCGTCCGCGGTCGGGAGCCCGTGGCGAAAGCACCTACGAACGACCTGTTCGTGGTGCGAACCCATCGGCTCGTCCGCCTCGCCGCGACGCTCGTCCCGACGGGCCCCGTGGGACCGGCCAGCCGCCGCGTCCGCGGTCGGAAGCCCGTGGCGAAAGCACCTACGAACGACCTGTTCGTGGTGCGCGGCCGAACACGCGACGAGAGACCGTCGCCGGCGACTCTGGCACGTCGCGTTGGGCAACGTCACACGACACCGCGAGTCGAACGCGCGCGCGTCCCGTTGATCCCGAGGTCGAGGAACGCCAGCGCATTGGTGCGCTAGGGCGATCTCGTGGGTGGGGTGGCGTCGCACGCAAGGGTGCGGTAAACATCTCGAGCACGGGTCGATCGCTCGATGACGCTCGAGGGAACCGGGAGCGTCCCGAACCGCCTCCAGCGTGGATCGAAGATGAACGGCCGCGCGCGGAAACGTCAAGCGCACCGGTCGCAGCGCGCGCGGCGTTCGTCTTGCCGAGCGACGTGGCGGCCAACGTTCGCAAGGCGTTCATCGGTAGCGCCTACATGCGTGAGAAGACCGTCGCGACGTTGGCCAAGGCGGCTGAGGCCTATGACCGAAAACGCTACGAAGAGGCACTGCGACTCGGTCGAACGGTAGCCGACCTTACGCCGGGTGTGGCGGCGGTTCGTGAACTGACTGGGCTGGCGGCGTATCGAGGCGAACGCTGGAACATGGCCAAAATCCACCTTCGCGCGCACTTCACCTTGACGGGAAGCCCTGAGCACTTGCCGTTGGTTATGGACTGTGACCGAGCACACCGTCGATACCGTGCCGTCGAACGGACGTTTGAAGAACTGACCGAGAGCGAGCCCACCGCCGACGTGCTCACTGAGGGTCGCATCGTGATGGCTGGTGCACTGGCCGATCAGCGTCAGTTTCACCAGGCGATTGACTTGTTGGTACGCGCCGGTGGCACCAAGCAGTTGCGCAACCCCTCGTACCGGCACGTGCGTCTGTGGTACGCCTTGGCGGACATTTTCGATCGCGCAGGCGACGCGGGATCCGCACGCGAGCTCTTCGCGCGTGTCGTGCTCGCCGAGCCTGACGCCTACGACGCGCAAGCGCGACTGTTGGAACTGGGGCTTGATGCGCCGCGCAAAACACGGCGTCGTCGCACCACGCCCGTCTCGAAAAAACGCGTGGACTAACCGTCAACCGCGCTACGAGGTTAGGCCCCCCAGTCCCACGAGTGAACGAGCGTGCTCGATTTCGCCGAGGTGGCGAAGCGCGTGCTGATAAATCCAGCTTTCGAGGGCGTCCGCTCGCGTGATGCCAACGTCACCGCCGAGGCGAGCCGAAAAGGTATTCGCGAGCCGTGACGGATACGGCGGCGTTACCAGAAGGTCATCGAAGCGATCGGGCTCGAGCGACGCGAGGTAGGCCTCGGTTTGCGAGAAGACCGCAGATTGGAGTTCTCGAAACGCGTCGTACTCGCCGATGCGCTGGTGCATCATGACCGCGACCGTCTCCTCCTTGCCGTCAGTTGGCACGCCCAAGCCAATGCGCTTGGCCCACTGGTCATTGAACACTTGAGAGGAACCCCCGGCGAGCGCGCGACTGGTGTCTTCGATGAGAATCTGGTGAACGAGCGAGAAGGCGATGGGCAGCACGCCCTCGCGAGCAACGTGGTTGACGTGAGCGAGTGTCATCGAGTCGACTGCTTCGAGGTACAGGGCGTGCACCGTGCGTACCCGTCGAACCAGTGAAGCCCGGTACGAGGAATCCATGAGGGCAGTCTCGCTCATTACGCCGGCCGCGTCGACTTCGCCGCAAAAGTGGTGGACCTTGTAGGGTGGCGGTATGGACATTGCCGCACTTTTAGGGGATGAAGCGTCAACACTGCTGGACCATGAATCGACCGCATTTCCCAAGGAATTGCTCACCCAACCGAGTCCCACGTTCGTCGGTGACGTGCTCGCGGCGAGCGATCGGTCGCCGACCGTGCTGCGAAATCTGGGCACGCTGTACCGACACGGGCGCTTGGGCGGCACCGGCTATCTTTCAATTCTTCCTGTGGACCAGGGTATTGAGCATTCGGCTGCGGCGAGTTTTGCGCCCAATCCGACGTACTTCGATCCGGCCCGGCTCTGTGATCTCGCCATCGCCGCCGACTGCAACGCGATCGCGTCAACGCTGGGTACGCTCGGCTCGGTGTCTCGCCGCTACGTGCACCGTATTCCCTTCATCGTGAAGATCAACCACAATGACCTGCTCAACTATCCCACCGTCTACGATCAGATTCCCTTCGCCAGCGTGCGCCAGGCGGCCGACCTCGGTGCCGTCGGCGTCGGTGCGACGATTTACTTCGGTTCTCCCGAGTCGGGTCGCCAGTTGCGTGAAGTATCCGCGGCCTTCGCAGAGGCCCACCAGCTCGGCCTCTTCACGGTGCTGTGGACGTACCTGCGCAATCCGGCCTTCAAAACCCCCGAGGCTGACTATCACGTGAGTGCCGACTTGACGGGCCAAGCGAACCACCTGGGGGTCACCATCGAGGCGGACATCATTAAGCAAAAGCAGCCGGAGAACAACGGCGGCTACAACGCGCTCAAGTTTGGCAAGACCGATCCGCGCGTTTACAGCGAGCTCACGACCTCAAATCCCATCGACCTCACTCGATGGCAGGTGGTGAACTGCTACGCGGGACGGATCGGTCTGATCAACTCGGGTGGCGAGTCCAAGGGAGACAACGATCTGGCCTCGGCGGTGCGAACCGCGGTGATCAACAAGCGGGCCGGTGGTCAGGGTCTGATCCTGGGTCGTAAGGCGTTCCAGCGGCCGATCGACGACGGCGCTGCCCTGGTGCACGCGGTCCAGGACGTCTTCTTGGACGACGCCATCACCATCGCTTGAACCGTGGCCGTGGGTGACATTGCGGTCGCGCGGCGCTGGCGCACCTGGCCGAACGCGATAACGCTGGCGCGGTTGGCCGCGTTGCCAGTCTTCTTGTGGCTGCTCTTCGACACTGGCCACCGGGCGCTGGCGGCGTGGCTACTCGGGGCACTCGGGGCGACGGACTGGCTTGATGGCTACGTGGCTCGCCGATTCAATCAGGTTTCGAGCGTCGGCAAGGTGTTAGACCCGGTCGCCGACCGGATTCTCGTGATGACCGCGCTCGTCGCGGTGGCGGCGGCCGCCGGGGTTCCGTGGTGGTTTGCGCTCGCGACGCTCATTCGCGAGGTGGTGGTCTCGGGCGTCACGCTCGCACTGGCCGTGATGGGTGCCGCACGCATCGACGTCCTCTGGTGGGGCAAGGTATCGACGTTCGCACTTATGACGACGTACCCGCTGTTTTTGCTAACGAGCAACGATCATCACGCGGCGTTAGCGACCTGGCAGCACTGGGCCCGCGGCGCGTGCTGGGGAATCGGTGTCGCGGGTCTGGTGCTTTCGTGGCTGGTGCTGTTGGGTTACGTTGGCCCGGCCCGAAGCGCGCTGCGAGCCGGACGCGCCGGGCGGGCCGTGGAGTAGATTTCTTTTCATGAAGACACCCGAAGACTTGCGATATTCACGGGACCACGAATGGGCTCGTCGCACGGACGCGGCGGTGCGCGTCGGCATCACGGACTACGCCCAAGACGCACTGGGCGATGTCGTGTTCGTGGACCTGCCAGTGGTCGGAACGAAGGTCAGCGCCGGTGACGTCATCGGTGAGGTGGAGTCGACCAAGTCAGTGTCGGAGATCTACGCTCCCGTGTCCGGGACGGTGTCCGAAGTGAACGAGTCACTGCGCAGCGCTCCCGAGACCATAAACAGCGACCCCTACGGCGACGGCTGGTTCTGCGGTTTTTCGGGCGTCACCGATGAGTCGTTGGACGCATTGCTCGACGCCGACGCCTACCGCGCGCTGACCTCAAATTAGCCCCGACGTCGTCGGCGAAACTTGGGTAGGGTGGCACGCGTGAACTGTCGTCGGTGCGGCGAAATCTTGAACGCCAACGCAAACTACTGCTGGGCCTGCGGTGCGCCGCAGCACGCGTCAACGTCACCCGAGACCATCGCGATCCCCGTCGTCAGCGTGCCCGACGTCTTGCACCCCGGAGCGAGCGAGGGTCCCGAAGGCACCCACACCGACGTGCTCGTGGTGGCGTCGGGTTTGACCGCGGGCAGCCGGTACGAACTCGACAAGGAAGTCACCGCCGTGGGTCGTCACGAGAACAGCGACCTGTTGCTCGACGACGTCTCGGTCTCACGTCATCACGCGATCATCACGCGGACCGCGAGCGGGCGAATCACCCTGCGCGACCTGAACTCCCTCAACGGCACCTACGTCAATGGTGCGCGCGTCCAGGAGTCGACGCTGCACTCGGCGGACGAGGTGCAGATTGGAAAGTTCAAGTTGGTGTTCTGGGCGGCGACACGATGACGCCGAGCGCGCCAACGATGCGCATTGGCGAGGTCCACGCCGTGCTGCGCCAGGACTTTCCTGACGTGGAGCTCTCGAAGATTCGCTACTACGAGGACAAGGGGCTCGTGCGCCCAGCGCGCAGTCGTAAGGGTTATCGCCTCTACGGCGATCGCGACGTCGCGTGCTTGCGCGAGGCGATTCGTCTCGCGCAGGAGGAGTTTGTTCCCCTGCGCGTTGTGCGGCTTCGTCTCATTGAGCAGGGTCTGCTCGACGACGATCCGCCGACGCGCGCCAACCGCCACGCGGCGCGAGAGGCCACGGTATCGTCGGTACGAGCCGTCGTGCGCAGCGAACCAGCGGCGACGGTACGACCATTGCGCGACGTGAGTGAACTGGACGCGGACGAGCCGTCGGCAACGCTCACGACCGCTGAGTTTCTGCTGGCGGTCAAGTTGTCGCCGGTCCACGTCAACGAGTTCGTGGCCGTGGGCTTGCTCAGTCCGCGTAGCGCCTCGGGTGAAACGGTCTTTACCACCGGTGACGTCCAGATCGCCCGCGCGGCGGGCGATCTGTTAGCGCGCGGCATGGACTCGCGACGTCTGGCCGCGCTGCGTCGGGTGGTCGAGCGCGAGATCGGCATCCTCGAAGAGTGGACCGCCCCACTTCGTCAGCCCGGTTCGGACGTCGATGCCCAGCGCGCTCTCGAATTGACCAGGTCAGTCGTGTCCGAGGCGGCGACGTTACGGGCTTTGCTCTACGAGCGATTCGTGAACGACTACCTGGACCAGTAGCGACGTGCCGGCCGACGCGGTGCGGTCTAGGCTAGATGCGTGATCGAGGTGGTCCTGCGAGCGGTTCGCGTCGACGTCGGGTCGGCCACACCACTGCTGCTGCTCGAAGAGGTCGGCGGCGATCGCGTCTTGCCAATCTTCATTGGGGCGCCCGAAGCGACGGCGATTGCGTACGCCCTCCAACACGTGGCGACGCCGCGTCCGATGTCCCACGACCTCATGGGGCACGTGATTGGGGCGCTGGACGCTCGCGTGTTCGCGGTCGAAATCACCGACCTCGACGACAACACGTTCTTCGCGAATCTGCGCCTGACCCGCGATGGTCGCGAGGTCACCGTGAGTGCCCGACCGAGCGACGCCGTTGCGCTCGCGTTGCGCGTGGGGGCACCCATCCTGGTGGCTGACGCACTCATGGCGAGTGCGGGACGGGTCATGCACGTGGAAGACGGCGTGGAGGTCATCGAAAGCGACGAGACCGAAGCTGACCTCGTCGCCGAACTGCGGGAGTTTCTCAACACGGTGCGGCCCGAAGACTTCAACGAGTGAGGCGAGCGCTGATCTCACTGGGGCTGTTTTTCGCCTTCGTCGTGATCGTCACGCTCAGTCGACACCACGCACCCCCGGCGACCACGACGACCTCGACCACGACCACGACCACGACACCGGCGCCGTCGACCACGACGACCATCGCCGGCCCCGCGGCGTGCCAGGGCAGTGACTTCGCGGGAACGTTCAATCTGGCTCAAGGGGCCGCGGGCACGATTTCGACGACGGCGACCCTGGTCAAGACCACTGCGGGCACGTGCACGTTAGACGGATGGCCGGTACTGGGACTGCGCAGTGCCAGCGGGACCGTGCTGCCCGAACAGACGGTCGACGTGCCGACCGCGGGCAACCCGGCCGGCTTCATCGCCGGTGCCGCCAATCAGCCGCCCAAGCTGCTCACGCTGGTCAAGGGATCCTCGACGACCTTCTCGTTGGCCTACAGCGACGTGTTGAGCGGCGCGGAGACCTCGTGCCCCAACGCCGCGGTGGTGAGCGTGGCGACGTCGGCGAGCGGGCCAGCGCTGTCGATCACGCTCGCGTACCCCATTGCGCCGTGCGACGGGGGACTCTTGCGCGTCAGTCCCTTTTACTGAGTGGGTGTGCCGCCGACCGCCGGTACGGTTCGCGGGGCGCCGAAAGTACTTTTAGAATGTGGCGCTCGAATGGCGAGCGAAGCGCTTGACATCTACTACGTTCGGGGGGGCGTTGATTAACACCAGTGCGCAACGGTGCGCACGCGACGGGTAGGAGGGTGCCCCCACGGCAAACTGTGTGGGTGAAGGAGGAAGGCAAATAGCCCCACTACCCTCATCGACCAAGTACTCGACCGTGGTTTCTGCTACGCGCTGACGAGGGTCGGCGTTTCGGTTGACGCTTCATAGGGGTGCGTCGGTTCGTCGATGTTAGGACGACCCGGTCTTACCTCGCCTCCACGTCCAGCCACCGAGCGTGTCCCCGCGGTGGTGGCTTGACTGGTCCACCGAGCCAGGTCGATCGCGGCGTTGAGGTCGCGATCGAGCGTGAGGCCGCAGGACTCACAGTCATATTCTTCGCCGAGTCCTCGACCTTCGGCACGATCCTGGTGCTGCTGGTGTACGGGCTCAGCAACCTGGCACTGCGCTTCTACTACAAGAAGCACCACCCGGATCTCTTCAACGCCTTTCGCCACGGCGTGCTGGCGATCCTGGGGCTGATCACCATCCTGGTGCCGTACTACTACCTGGCCAAGCCCGCTCAGCTGACGCCGTACAACTGGTATCCGTACATGGCGCTCGGTGTGGTGGTACTTGCCGTTATCTACGCGGCGACGCTGGTGAACCGCGACCCGAGCATTGGCGATCGCATTGGTTCCATCGTCGCGGACGAATAGCTAGTGACCCGCTAGCCCGCGCCCGGGTCCACGAGGATCCGACCGCGGGTGGTGCCCTGGCGCAGCCGTTCGAGCGCCGGGGCGAGGTCGCGCAGACCGATGACTGAGTCAACCAGCGGTTCGAGCAGTTCTTCCGTCGCGGTCTGGCCGAGCGCGCGCCATACTCGATGGCGCGTCGCGGCGGGCGCCTCGACAACATCGATGCCGAGCAGGGCGACGCCGCGGGTGATGAACGGGTACACCGTCGTCACCAGATCGGCACTCGCGACCAGGCCGCTCGCGGCTACCGCAGCGCCGTAGCGAAGGCTCCGCAGCACCTGGGCCAGGGTCGCGCCACCGACGCAGTCCACGGCCCCCGCCCAGCGTGGCGAACCCAGGACTCGCTCGCCCCGGTCGGCGATGTCGTCGCGTCCGATCACGCGGGCGGCGCCTCGCTCGCTGAGCCACGCGGACTGCTCGAGGGATCCCGTCGACGCCGTGACCCGATAGCCGCGCGCGGCGAGCAAGGTGACGGCGAGGGAACCGACGCCACCGGTGGCGCCGGTCACCAAGACCTCGCCCTCATGGTCCAGACCGTGGTCCTCGAGGGCGAGAATGCTCGCCATCGCCGACACGCCCGCGGTGCCGATGATCATGGCGTCGCGCGTCGACAGGCCATCGGGTAGGGGCGTCACGTAGCGCGACGGTGCGTAGAGCGCGCCGGCAAAGCCACCGTCACGGGCCACCCCGAGGTCGCCACCGTGCACGGCGACCCGTGTGCCAACGGGCAGGTCGACGTTGGTGGAGGTCGCGACGACGCCGGCCGCGTCTACACCGCCGACGAGCGAATCGACGCGGCGCACTCGGCTTCGGGCCGCGGCAACCAAGGCATCTTTGTAGTTGACGCCGCTGTACTCGATGGTGACGAGTACGTCGTCGGCGTGCGCGGGGACGGGGACGTGTTCGCGAATGCCAAGTGTGACGTCGTCGTCGTGGGCGGTGATCATGAAGGCTTGCACGTGCCCAGGTTACGGCGTCAGCCCTACGCTTGGTCCGTGACAACGGTGCTGCTCAATGGCCACCCGACGTGGGTCAGCGTCGGTCGCTCACACGGCGATGACGTGGTGCTGCTGCACGGTGGCCTGAGCAGCAGCGCGAGCCTGCGGCGAAGCATCGGACGACGGCTCGTAGGCGCGTACCGCGTGTCGGCGTTCGATCGGCGAGGGCACGGCCGCACGGCCGACACCGGCGAGCCATTCCACTACGACGACATGGCCGAGGAGACGATCGCGTTTCTCGAGTGGCTCGGTCGTGGCGCACACGTCGTGGGCCACAGCGATGGTGCCATCGTGGGGCTGCTGGTCGCGCTGCGCCGACCGGACCTCGTTCGCCGGCTGGTGGCCGTGGGCGCTAACGCCAATCCGGCCGGTCTGGTGGCCACGGAGCCCATCGCGCTCGAGGGGCCGGACTTTAACGCCTGGGCGGCGGACTACGCCTCTCGATCACCCGACGGGATCGAGCACGCTCGCGTCGTCGCCGAGAAGGCACAACGACTCTTCGAGAGTGAACCCGATATCTCGACCCACGACCTCGAGGGGCTCGTGACCCCGACCCTGCTCGTGAGCGGTGATGACGACACGACGCGTCTGGAGCACTCGATCGAGCTGTTTCGCGCCATTCCCGAAGCCCAACTCGCCGTCGTCGCCGGTGCGTCGCACGCGGTGCTCAAGGAGTACCCTCGCGAAGCTAGCGCCTTGATTCGTCGGTTTCTCGAGGGGCCCGTCCCGCCGAGGACCCTCCAGCCGGTACGCCGACGTCCGGTGAGTCAGGGATGACGCCGGGAGCCTCGGTAGACTCGGGTTCGTGTTGGCACGTCACGTGACCGTGCGCACTCGCCTCGTCTCGTGGTGGGCCGCGCTGCCTGAACTGACTCGCGATGGCTGGCTCTACGGCATGTCGTCAATCTTCGCGCTCGCGCTGGCCGCGACCTCGAGTCAGGCGGCGCAGTGGCACTGGGGCTATCTCGCCGCGGCTCCCTACGGCGTGCTCGGCGTCGTGGCCGTGCTGGCTGGTCGGCGCAGGTGGATGCGGCCGACCGTGGTGCGCCTGGCCCTGCTGCTGCTCGTGATCATTGGCGCCGTGGCCGTTCCCCTCGGCCTCGAGGCGCGGTGGCGTCAACTCGATCACGGGGTTGGCTTCGCCCAGCCCGAGGTCGGGGTGATCGAGCGTTCGGGCGGCTACCTGGCCAAGCTGCAGGATCCATACCGCGCGTACCTGCACGACGGTCGGCTCGTGAATGCGGTGCCCGGTCTGCCCGCTTACGAGTCGTTCTTCCCGTACTTTCCGCTGATGGGTGTCTTTGGCCTGCCGTCAGCCGAAACGCATCAGGGACTGGGGCTGACTGATGCGCGCATCGTGATGTCGCTGATGACCATGGCGGTGACCGGACTGGCGCTCGGTTTGATGCGCGCGACGCGAGCGAAGAAACTGCGCGTCGCCCAGATTCTGGTCGCCCTGCCGACGGGTGCGCTATTTCTGGCGACCGGCGGCGACGACATGCCTATTCTGGCGCTGTTGCTGCTCGCGGTGGTCGGGCTCCAACGTCGTTCTCGGTACCTCACGGGGGTGAGCCTGGGTCTCGCCGCGGCGATGAAGCTCACCGCTTGGCCGGTCGCCGTCGGCGCGCTGCTGGTCAGTCGAGACGGTAAGGGTCGCTCGACGTGGCGAAGCGTGGCGAGCGTGGTCAGCGTCATCGTGGTCGCCACCATTGCGCCGTTCGTGGTGAAGGCGCCGTGGGCCTTTATGACCAACGTCTTCGCGTTCCCACTGGGCCTAACGGGCGTGCAGTCGCCGGCGGCCTCGCCCCTGCCGGGTCATCTCCTAACCACGTGGTGGCCCCCGGCGGGCCACCTGTTGGCACCGCTCACCCTGACGATACTGGGTTACTACTCGTGGCGACTGCTGCGTCGGCGGTGGCCGCTGACGTTGTCGCAGCTCTTGGGCTGGCTGAGCGTGGCCTTCGTTGTCGCGATTCTCGCGGCCTCGGCGACTCGGGTGGGCTACGTGATCTACCCGGTCAACCTGGCGGCGTGGTCGTGGGCCTGTCGGGTGCCTCACGTCGAAGATGGTGGACCACTAGAGGGTGGAGGAGTTCTGGTAGATGCGGTAGGACCAGTGCACGACGCGATTGGTTGAACGCACGACCGTGATCCCGACCACCCAGTAGAACGTGTCGGAACCCGCTTTCTGAAAGAGCAATTGTGGCTGCCCCGAGGCGGTCCCCGAAGAGAAGAGATTCCAGCCCAACGCTTCGAGGTGCGTGCGGTAGTAACCGAGTAGGGAACCCGCCGTTGTGCTCGTGACCAGGTCCCGGTAGCAGTCGTAGTCACCGGCGCCACCGTTGGCGTGGACCGTGGCGCCCGTCGGTGTCGTAGTGACCGGGACGAACAGGGCGCCACTGATGTTGCCCGGTGGCGTCCCGGGCTGTTGGCAGCCAGCCACGGGTCCGTTGGACTTGGCGGTGGCGAGACCGCCCACCACGATCGGCAACGTCGTCGGTGTGGTCACGGTCGGGTTGGCGGCGAGATTGATAAGGAGAAAGATCAACAGCGTGCTGACCGCGATGCCGACCACAATGGCGGCCGGCAAGATGCTCGTGGTGGTGGTCAGTGGTGGCTTGGCGGCGTCGTTCACTCGTTCCATCCGAAGTGATCGATGGGGCCCCGTCCACGACCGAGACGCCATGACGCGGCGCTGGTGAGGGCGGCGAGCACAAAGGACTTCGCGTCGCGTACGGCGTCGGGCATCGCTCGACCGTACGCCAGTCCAGCGGTAATGGCGGCGGCCAGCGAGCAGCCCGTCCCGTGATCGTTGGTCGTCGTGACGCGCGGCGCGTTAAAGACGAAGAGACCGTCGGCCCCCAGGAGCAGATCAGGGGCCTCTCGTTCGGTGACGGTCGACGCGGCGAAGTGGCCCCCCTTGACGAGCACCGAGCGTGGTCCGAGGTCAAGCAGCCGGCGCGCCAGTTCGAGCATGTCGTCGTGGGTCTTGATGTCGTGCACGCTGATCCCAGTCAGCACGGCCGCCTCGGGAAGGTTGGGCGTGACCAGATCGGCGTGGGGCAACAGGACATCGCGGTACGCTTCAACACCACCGACGTCGAGCAGTGCGTGGCCGCTCGAGGAGACGAGAACGGGGTCGACCACCAGTGTGGCGAAGCGACCCGCTCGGGCGAGCTCGGCGACCGCGACGACGGTTGACGCCTGGGCGAGCATGCCGGTCTTGACCGCTCGCACGTCGAAATCGTCGAGGACGGCGTCGATCTGAGCGACCACGGCGCCGGGCTCGAGGTTGACCACGGCACTGACGCCGACGGTGTTCTGTGCCGTGACCGCGGTGATGGCGCACGTCGCGTGCACCGAGAAGGCGCTGAAGGTGCGTAGATCGGCCTGGATGCCCGCCCCGCCGCCGGAATCCGACCCCGCAATGGTCAGTGCGCAGATAGGTTCCACCCCTCAACCCTAGTGAGCGTCTTGTCGGGCTGGGTACGATGGATCGGTGGGCGAGAACTTCGAAGTCGGATCGCTAGCTAGCCCGTCGCGCCTGGTCGTTGGCACCGGCGGCTTCCGGTCGATGGAGTTGCTGGAGGCGTCGCTCGTGAAGTCGGGCGCGTCGATTGCCACCGTGGCGCTGCGACGGGTTGACCCGGCGGTAAAGGGATCGCTCTACGAACTCTTGGGCGACCTCAACGTCACGCTGCTGCCCAACACGGCCGGTTGCTACAGCGCCGAGGAGGCGATCCGCTTGGCCGAGCTGGCCCGTGAGGCCTTTGAGACCAACGTCGTCAAGCTAGAGGTCATCGGCGACGACGTGACCCTGCTACCCGATGCCGTGGAGACCTTGCGCGCGGCCGAGACCCTCGTCGCTCGTGGCTTCGAGGTCTGGGCCTATACCTCTGATGACCTGATCGTGGCGTTGCGCCTCGAGCAGATCGGCTGCGTGGCGGTCATGCCGCTGGGCTCACCGATCGGCTCGGGCCTCGGCATACGAAATCCCCACGCGATCGCCTTGCTCGCCGAGCGCTTGAGCGTGCCGGTACTGCTCGACGCCGGCGTGGGTACCGCGTCGGACGCGGCGTTGGCGATGGAGTTGGGGTGCGACGGCGTGCTGGCGGCGAGTGCGATCAATCGGGCCCTGGATCCGGTGCTGATGGCCGGGGCAATCCGCGACGCCGTGGCCGCCGGTCGAGCGGCGTTTTTGGCCGGTCGGATCCCGCCGCGGCTGCTCGCCGAGGCGTCCACGACGAATTTGGGCCGCCCGGACCTCTTCGTGGGCTGAGTGAAACTACAATCGTGTAGTCCCCACTCGGGGCGCCTCGGTCGGGAGGGACGATGACGATGGCACAGAGGATGGGTTTCAGCGGGCCAATGGTGTGTCGCGTCACGGGGGTCACCTATCGCCAACTCGACTACTGGTCCCGAACGGGTTTGGTGCAACCGTCGATCACGCCCGCGACGGGCAGTGGGTCCAAGCGGGCCTACAGTTACGCCGACGTCCTTGAGGTCAAGGTGATCAAGTCGCTGCTCGACGCGGGGGTCGCGCTCGCCAAGGCCCGCCAGGCCGTCGAATGCTTGCGCGGCTCACTCGGGGCCGATCTTGCGTCTTCTAGTCTGGTGCTCTCGGAAAGCGGCTCGGTGTTGGCGCACAGCGACGGTGATCTGGTGGACCTCTTGCGCGGCGGGCAGGGCGTCTTTAACATCGTGCCGCTGGGTGGGGTAGTAGCCGAACTCTCCACGTCGATCAATCACGCGCAGCACCCGACGTCGGAGAGGGAGACCCGCTCGGCGTGACCCCGAAACCGTACGGTGGCGACGTTTGGCGCCGCCATCCGTGTGCCATGGCAGCGCCGAGCGACACGTTCGCGCACCCCAGCGAGCGGCTGTTCGCGAGCATGCTGTCCCTCTACGGCTTCGAGTGGCGCTACGAGCCGGTCGAGTTCGCGTTGGCCTGGGACGATCGTGGCCGCCCGACCAAGGGCTTTCGTCCCGACTTCTACCTGCCGGACCTGCGTCTCTTTATCGAGCTGACGGTGTCCGAGCAACGACTAGTCACCAAGAAGAACCAAAAGGTGCGGGCCTTTCGAGCCCTGTACCCCGAGCTGGCCATCGCGGTGGTCTATCAACGAGATTTTGTGAGCCTGATGCAACGCCACGAGCTTGGGACGCTCGGGAATCTCGGCGTAGAGTTGCACTCGTGACCGATCGCCGTCCCTTTTTGTACGACACGCACGTCGAACTCGGGGCGAGGATCGTTCCCTTCGGCGGCTGGGCGATGCCCCTGCACTACGCCACGGGTACGGTTCAAGAGCACTTGACGTGTCGGCGTGACGCCGTCGTCTTTGACGTGAGCCACCTCGGTACGGTTCGCTGCGACGGCCCCGGTATGTACGACGCGATCCAGGCGACGCTCACCAACGACCTGCGAAAGATCGGACCCGGGCGCGCCCAGTACACCCACCTGCTCGACGACGGCGGCTTCGTCGTGGACGACATCATCGTGTGGTGGGTCGGCGAGAACGAGTTCGACGTCATGCCCAACGCCTCTAACACCGCCGGGGTCACCGACGCGCTGCCCGGTCAAGACGTGACGAACGAGCGCTGCGTACTCGCGGTCCAGGGCCCACAGGCGCGCGCGAAAGTTGGTCTGGTCGATCCTCGCTTCGCCGCGGTGGGCCGATTCCGCGTCGAACGCGTTGACTTTCGGGGGGTTGAGGTACGCGTGGCCGGTACCGGGTACACCGGCGAGGCGGGCGTGGAACTGAGCGTGCCCAACGCCGCGGCGCGCGAACTGCTGCTCGAATTGATCGCCGCCGGCGTCACGCCCGCCGGCCTGGGCGCGCGCGATACCCTGCGCCTCGAGGCCGCGCTGCCGCTCTACGGGCACGAGCTGACGCGTTCGTCGACCACGTTGGAGGCGGGACTGGGCTGGGTACTCGGGTGGGACAAGGCCGAGTTTCGAGGACGCGCCGCGGTGGTCGCAGAGCGTGAGCGCGGACCGCGCCGACACGTGACGGGCGTGATCGCCGAAGGTCGCCAGCCACTTCGTGACGGCGCGATGGTCGTCGCCGACGACGTCGCCGTCGGAGCGCTGTCCTCGGGCAATTTCTCGCCGGTGCTTGAGCGCGGCATCGGCATGGGCCTGTTGAACCGAGTGCTCGAGCCCGAAACCGCGGTCAACATCCAGCTGCGTGGTCGCGACGTCGCGGCGCGCGTGGTCGCACTTCCCTTCGTAAGAAAGGCGTCGTAACGTGGCCGACTACCTCGCCCATACCCCCGAGGAAGTGGCGTCCATGCTGGCGTTTCTCGGGCTGACGTCGCTCGACGAGCTCTTCATGCACATCGCGCCCGCCGTGCGCTTGGCGGCCGGCAACGAGCTGCCCACGGGTCGTAGCGAACCCGACGTGGCCCAGGACTTCGCGCGCTACGGCCGGGCCAACCGGGCGACTGGCGGCTCGCTGGTCTGTTTCGCCGGTGGTGGCGCCTACGACCACGAGGTACCGGCGGTGGTGCGGTCGCTCGCCTCACGTTCGGAGTTCGTCACGGCGTATACGCCCTACCAGCCCGAAGTGGCCCAGGGTGTGCTTCAGGCACTCTTCGAATATCAGACTTTGGTCTCGCGCCTCAGCGGTCTGCCGATCGCCAACGCTTCGCTCTACGACGGCGCGACCGCGCTCGTCGAGGGCCTCAACCTCGCCGCCGCGGCGACCGGCCGCTCGACGATGGTGATTTCGTCGGGGGTGCACCCCCATTGGCGATCGGTCGTGCGCACCTTCGCGCGTGGCACGGGACACCGGGTGGTCGAGGTGCCGCTGGTGGACGGGGTTTCGGATTGGTCGACGGTGGACGTGGATCAGGCGGCCGCAGTAGTCGTCGCGTATCCGAACTACTTGGGCGTGATCGAGGAGATGGACGTGGCCGCGCGGCACGCCAAGGACCTCGGGGCGCTCTTCGTCGTGGCCGGCGATCCAGTGGCCGCCGGCGTCCTGCGCACGGCGGGCCAGTGGGGGGCCGACGTCTTTGTCGGCGAAGGTCAGGCGTTCGGCACGGCGCTCTCGTTCGGCGGGCCGTACCTGGGGCTCTTCGCCGTGGCTCGCGAGCACGTGCGTCGCCTGCCCGGTCGGATCGTCGGCGAAACCGTTGACACGAATGGGCGCCGCGCGTTCGTGACGACCCTGCGCGCTCGTGAGCAGGACATACGCCGAGAGAAGGCGACGTCGAACGTCTGCACGAACCAGACGCTGATGGCGATCACCGCGGCGATTCAACTGGGGTGGCTGGGAACCGACGGTCTTCGCCAGGTGGGAATCGCGAGCGCGACCGGGGCCCACGCGCTCTTCGAAGCCCTCGGTGACGTCGCGGGCGTCGAGCCACTCACTCGAGCGCCGTTCCTGCGCGAGTTCGCGATCCGACTGGCTCGCCCGGCCGACGAGGTCATCGCCGCCATGGCCAACGACGGCGTGCTCGCGGGGCTCGCCGTGTCATCACTGACCGGGGGAGCCGATGGGTCGATCGATGGCGACGCGTCGCGGGTACTGCTCGTCGCGGTGACCGAACGGCGTACGAGCGAAGAACTGGACCAGTACGTCGAGTCGATGCGAAAGGCGGTGCGCTAATGGCGAAGGCCCAACCCGGGGGCCGGGCCGCGTCGATCCCGCTCATGGGCCACGAGGTCGAGCCGACGATGTTCGAGCTCTCCGTGCGGGGTCGCTCAGCCGCCCAGTTCCGCACGACCGGTATCGAGCCGCGCGCGCTCGACACGATGGTGCCCGCGCACCACCTGAACCCGGAGCCGGTCATCACCGCGGACCTGGCCGAGCGCGACCTGGTGGGCCACGTCACTCGACTGACCCACCGCCAGTTCTCGGTCGATCTGGGCGCCTATCCGCTGGGCTCATGCACGATGAAGTACAACCCGAAGTTCTGCGACGCGATCGCGGCGGACCCGGGCCTGTCGAGCGTGCACCCGGGCGCCCCGGCGTCGCTGAGCCAGGGCTGGTTGGCGTTGCTCGCGACGCTCGAGCAGCGGCTCTGTGCGCTCACGGGCATGGCGGCCGCGACGCTGCAGCCCGCGGCGGGCGCGGCCGGCGAGTTGACCGGTCTGCTCTTGATGCGCGCGTACCACGAGGCGCGCGGTGAGGTGCGCACGCGCGTGATTATTCCCGACTCGGCGCACGGCACGAACCCGGCGTCGGTGACCCTTGGCGGCTACGAGGTCACGACCGTGGCCTCGAACGAACGAGGGCTCGTGGACCTGGACGCATTGCGCGCGGCACTCGGACCCGACGTCGCGGGCATCATGCTGACCAATCCCAATACGGTGGGCCTCTTCGAAGAGCAGATCACCGAGATCGCCGCCGCCGTGCACGACGTGGGCGGTCTGCTGTACTACGACGGCGCGAATCTCAACGCGATCGTCGGTGTCGTTCGCCCCGGTGACATGGGTTTCGACATCGTCCACATGAACCTGCATAAGACCTTCGCCACACCGCACGGTGGAGGGGGACCGGGGGCCGGGCCGGTGGCGGTGTCGTCACGACTGGCCGACTTTTTGCCCGGACCCAAGGCGACCCGGGTCGAGGACCACTACGAGTGGGTGAGCCCCGTGCGCTCGATCGGTCGGGTGCACGGTTGGCACGGCAACGCGCTCGTGTTGGCTCGAGCGCTGGCTTACATCGAGGTGCACGGCGCCGATGGCCTGGCGCGGGTCGCCCAGCACGCGGTGCTCAACGCGAATTGGCTGCGCCGCCGGCTCGCGGCCATTTTGCCCGCGGCCTACGACCGACCGTGTATGCACGAATGTGTCTTGAGCGCGACGGCGCTGAAGAGCACCTACGGGGTAAGGGCGCTCGACGTAGCCAAGGCCCTCATGGATGAGGGTTTTCACGCCCCAACGGTGTACTTCCCACTGATCGTCGACGAGGCGCTGATGTTCGAACCGACCGAGACCGAGAGTCCCCAGACCCTCGAGGCGCTCGCCAGTGCGCTGGAGTCGATCGTCGAGCGCGCCAGCAACGACCCGGCGTCGCTGCACGCGGCGCCCGAGCACACGCCCGTCTCGCGGGTCGACGAGGCTCGAGCCGCGAGGACGCTGATCGCCACCGAGGACGCGGCGTCGCGCTAACGACGACCGCTGGGGCCGACCGATGACCTCCTCAGCCCTCGAGCGTGATGCCACCGGCGAAGGTCGTGCCCACGCTGCGAAAGTAGCCGGCGATGATCTGGCGTGGCGCGATGGAACGCAGTTCCTCGGTCGGCGCGTCGTATAGGTCGAGCGTGGCGTCGCCGACGAAGGCCGGACCTAGTTCCACGTCGCGTCCGCTCATGGTCACGACCTCGGCCAGGCTGTCGCGTCCGTCGAGTTCAATTCGCGGGAACCATCGATGGTGCAGCATGGGGTGCTGGTTCACGAAGCCCGCGGTGTCACTGGGTCCGCGCAGGGTGATGGTCGCCTCGGCGAGCCGGCGGTCCGAAGCGGCCAGGGTCATCGCGAAGCGTCCGCCCGCCGCTAAGCGGGGCCCGGCTCGCCCAACGCTGACCGGGCGCGTCTGGTGGATGGACCCGAGCTTCTTGGGGTATCCCTGGAGGTGTCCGCGCACGAGGGCGAAGTCCTTGTCGACCCAGATGAACAGGCAGCGGCTGTAGGTCTGACCCCGATAGCGACAGCGCACGACGACGAAGGCCTCTCGATACTGTGCCCGTACCGGATCGAGCAGCTCGCGACCGTCGTCGGCGCAACTCTGCCAGTCCGCCCAGATGAAGGCGACCGCGCCGGGGTCATCGTCCTCTTCGACCAACGTGACGTCATCGGGCAGCAGGGCCGCGATGGCGCCGGGATCGGTACGGTACTCAACGATCAGCAGGTCGCCCGAGTAGTGCCAGGGGGTCGGCGGTAGCAGGGACGCTTGTCCCGAGCCGGTGCGCGGGAAGGGTAGTCCGTGCAGGCTCATCGCCCGGTCCCCGTCCAGCCATGGATCGGCCGGTCGAACCACAGGTGCACCTGGCCCGTACCGATCGCGTTTTCGTAGTTCGAGTAACGCCTCGCCGGGGCGTTGCACCGCTCGCCGCCCAACGCGCCGACCATCATCTGGTAGTGGGCAAAGCGGCCCTCGGGGCGTACGGTGAGAAACTCGTCGAGACCAGCGAGGACGCTCGCGTGGTCGCCGGTCTCTAGCTGGGCAATCACCCGATGGTCGAGGTCGCGTGCGCGTGCGGAGAAGATGTGCTCCTCGCCGGCCGCTTCGTGGTCGCGTAAGCGGCGCAATGGATGAAACGTGTGGCTCAGTGCACCCGACGCGATGAGCACGGCGCGCCGGTCGCACGCCGTGACCGCCGCAGCGATGACGGCGCCGACCGTGGCGAAGTCAGCCGGTTCGCCCGTCTGACAGACGCTGACTGACACCCACGACTCGTCGCCCTGGAGAAAAGGCAAAAAGTTGGTCGTGGCGTAGGTGATCGGCAGGTGATCGTTCGCGATCGGGGTAATCCAACACTGGTGCGTACGCTCGGCGATCTCGCCGACGCACGCAGCGAACTCGGGGTCGCCCGCTACGTCATAGGGCACGCTCGACATGCCGCGCGGCAACTCGTCGGAGGTAAAGAAACCGCGCCGACGTTCGTGGGCGGTGATGACGAACTCGACGGTCGTGAACCAGTGGCTGTCCAGCACGATCACCAGATCGGGGCGAAGGACGTCGAAGACCTCGCGGCGCAGGTCACCCAGGCCGGTATAGAGCGTGCTCTCGACACCCCCGTTGAGCGCACGTCGCTCCCGGTCGGGCAGCACGATGGTCGGTACGTGGGCGAGGAGCGCGGCGCCGACGATCTCACCCATTGGTTGTACCGTCCTTTACCTGGTAGGTCGTCAGGTCACTGTAAAAGTCCAAGGCGTAATCGCCGCCCTCGCGGCCAATGCCGCTGATGCCGGCACCCCCAAAGGGCGCCGTCAGGTCGCGCACGAGAAAGCAGTTCGTCCAGATGGTGCCCGCTCGGATGGCGCCGGCAACACGATCGGCTCGCTCACGGCTACGGGTGAACACGATCGCGGACAGGCCGTAGTCGGTCGCGTTGGCCAAGGACACGGCCTGGTCCTCGTCGACGAAGGTCTGCAGGGTCAGCACGGGTCCGAAGACCTCGCGCTGGACGATCTCGGCGTCTCCCGCGTGGGGCTCGATCAACGTTGGCTCGTACCAGAGCCCGTCGGTGCGCCAGCGCCGTCCCCCAAAGACGATTCGATCACCAGCGCGTCGAGCGCGCTCGACGAACCCTTCGACCCGAGCGAGGTGATCGGGGTGGATGAGCGGGGCAATGGTCGTGGTCGCGGCCCGGCTGTCGCCGAGGACGTGGTGCGCTAGCGCCGCTTCGAATCGCGCGACGAACTCGTCGCGTACGCGCGCATCCACCAGGAGTCGCGTGCCCGCGAGGCACACCTGACCCGCGTCGTCGTACATGACGGCCGCTTGGCGGGCGGCCGCGTCGAGATCGGCGTCCGCGAACACGAGAAAGGGTCCCTTGCCGCCGAGCTCCGCGGTGAAGGGTACCAAGTTGGCGGCGGCGGCCACGCCGATCCGCCGACCGGTCTCGGGTGAACCGGTGAACGAGATGCGACGCACGAGCGGATCGGCGACCAGCGCCGCGCCGACCTCGTCGCCAAGTCCCTGGACGACGTTGAAGACGCCGGGAGGTAGGCCGGCGTCGAAGACGATATCGGCGAGTAGCGAGGCGCTCAGTGGCGACCATTCGGCGGGCTTCAAGACGACGGTGTTGCCCGCTGCGAGTGCCGGTGCGACCTTCCAGGTGGCGAGCATGAACGGCGCGTTCCACGGCGTTATCACCACCGTGGGACCGGCGGGCATGCGAAGGACGGTGTTGGTGGTACCGTGCGACGACCAGCGTCGCGGTTGGTAGTCGCGCGCCAGATCGGCGTAGGCGCGAAAGTTGCGCGCGGCGCGACCAATCACCCGTTCGCGCAGGCTCGCCTCGAGCATGCCGGTATCGAGACACTCGACCACGGCTAGGTCGTGGTTGCGCTCGTCGATCAGATCGGCGATTCGGTGCAGGTAATCGCGGCGAACGTCGGGCCCCAGCGCGGCCCAGGTCGCACTGGCGTTGCGAGCGGCGCGCACGGCGTCGCGCGCGTCACCGGCGTCGCCGCGCGAAACCTCGGCGAGCAGGTCCCAGTTGAGCGGCGTGCGGTCCTCGAAGGTGGTGGGTGACCCTCGTCGGGTGCCGTCGATGAAGTGACCGGTCGCCACTGCGACCCCGGCCACGTCGACGCGGGTGTTCACGACTCGTAGCGCGGGCGCACGCGCGGGTAGGGAAGCTCGCCTCGCTCGGTGGCTCGCGGTCGACGAACCGACCGCGACGGCCAGTCGCCACCGAGCGCGGTGGACAGCACCTCCTCGGTAGCCGTCGGCTGGGCGCCCACCTCGTCGCTGACCGCGTCAGCGCTGACTACGTGATTGCTCAGCGCACCCAGTCCCTCGACTTGCACCGTGACGACGTCGCCCGGCTCGACGGGTCGTGAGTTCGCCGGCGTTCCCGTCAACACGATGTCCCCGGGTACGAGCGTGATCAGCCGCGTCAGGTCGGCGACGAGGTAGTGCATGTCCCAGGCCATCTCGTCGGTTGAGCCGTCCTGACGTAGTTCACCATTCACGGTTGTGCGAATGGACTTGTGGCGAAAGTCCCAGTCGGTCACCACGCCCGGGCCGACGGGGCAGAGGGTGTCGGCGCCCTTGACGCGCAGCATCGAGCCGGCGTCGGTGTCGCGAAAGTCGTGCAGCCCGAAGTCATTGGCGATGGTGTAGCCCGCGATGTACTCGCCCGCGTCCTCGGGCGTCACTGCTCGGGCGGTGCGACCAATGACGATAGCGACTTCGCCCTCGTAGTTCAGGTAGTGGCAGTTCGATGGCCGCACGACGGCCCCGCCGTGGCTGTTCAGCGCTGACACGGGTTTCATGAACCACGTGGGTGCCGGGGGTAGCGATAGGCCAAACTCGCGCACGCGCGAGACGTGATTGAGGTGACAGCACAGAATCTTCGATGGGCTCACCGGGGCCAGGTGGACGGCACGCGATGCGTCAACGCGCCGCCCGTCGGGGCTGACGAGGTCCTCGCCGTCGCGGGTGACGTCAACTACCGCGCCGTCGAGCCAAATTCGCCGATGCTCCACAGGCCCCCCGCGTTTCTCAGTAATGGCCACACTCTACAAACCGGCGACGTCGGCGCGTGCTACGTTCACCTCCGTTGAGGGGGGACCGTGACGGAGGCGTTCGATCGAGTCCGGGTGCTGTGGCCGGATCACTTGGGGTTGGCCCGGGGCAAGTACGTGCCGGCCTCGCTCGCCGAGCGTGGCGCGCGCCACTGCACGGGCACGTGGTCGCTTGGCTACGACCGGGGGATGACGCCACGAACGGTGGGTAGCCACTGGGACGAGGGGCTTCCGGATTTCGAGGCGATCTACGAGATGACCGACCTGCGGCCGAGCTGGGAGCCGCGCACCAGGGTGGTCGTCGCCGACGTTGTGCGCCACGGGTTGCCCGTGTCGGTGGCGCCGCGTAGCGCGTTGCGCAAGGCCATCACCGAGTGGCGGGCGCTCGGCTTCGAACCCCAGGTTGGTATGGAGTTCGAGGCCTTCGTCTTCGAGCCCGATGGCCAAGGCGGCTGGCGACCGCTTGATACGCCCGGCGCCTTCGTGTACGGCACTGGTCCGAGCGTCGATCCCCACGGTCTGGTCGACCAGATTTGGCGGGCCTGCGACGAAGCGCAGATTCCGATCGAGTCGGTCAACTCCGAGTACGACTCGCCCCAGTTCGAGTTCACGCTGCGTTACGGCGACGCGATGCGCGCCGCCGACGACGGGTTTCTCTTCAAGGTCCTCGCGCGCGAGGTCGCGCACCGTCTCGGGCTGCTCGTGACGTTCATGGGTAAACCACTTTCGGATCGTGGTGGTTCGGGACTGCACATCAACTTCTCATTCTCCGACGTGACCGGGGCCAACGTCATCAATGACGCCGCCCAGCCCGACGGACTCTCCGCCCTGGCCAAAGCGTCAATCGGTGGACTGCTCGAGCATCACGAGGCGCTCGCGGGACTGTGTGCTCCCACGGTCAACGCCTACAAGCGCCTGCGTCCCGCGTCGCTGTCGGGGTACTGGGCGAACTGGGGCTACGACCATCGCGGCGCGACCATTCGTGTGCCGGGCGAGCGGGGGCCGGGGGCACGACTCGAGCATCGGTTGAGCGATGGCGCTGCGGTGGTGCACACCGCGATCGCCGCGGTCCTCCAAGCGTCACTGCTCGGGGTTCGCCACGATCTTGATCCCGGCGGTGCCGAGCGCGGCAACGGGCTCGATACGATCGATGCGACCAGGGGCGTACCCGCCACGCTCGCCGCGGCGCTGGACGCCCTCGAGGCCGACGGGGAGCTCGTCGAGGCGGTGGGGGCGGACCTCGTGGCCCAGCACGTGAGCGTGAAGCGGGCCGAGTGGGAGCGCTACCTCGCCGCCACGACGGACTGGGAGCTTCGCGAATACCTACCGTTCCTCTAGCGGTACTAGCGCCGGGTGACGCCAATCGGCAGGTGCTTGATGCCGCTGATGAAGTTCGAGCGGAGTCGTTGGGGTGCTCCCGCCGCTTCGACGCGTTGCCACCGGGCGACCATCTCTTCGAAGATCACCCGCATCTCGAGACGCGCGAGGTGGGCGCCGAGACAGAGGTGGGGGCTGTGCAGGCCGAAGCTCACGTGATCGTTGGCCGGTCGATCGACGCGAAAGTCCTGGGGCGAGTCGAAATGGGTCTCGTCGAAGTTGGCCGACGGGTACCACATCACGACCTTGTCGCCCGCGCGCAGCCGCCGGCCGTGGAGGGCCGTGTCCTCGGTGGCGGTTCGCCGGAAGTGCATCGTCACGCTCGACCAGCGCAGCATCTCTTCGACCAGTGCCTTGCGCTCAGCTACTTGCATCGACCCGATCCGCTCGTAGAGTGCGGGCCGTTCGATCAGGGCCAGCAAACCGGCGGTGATCGAGTACCGGGTTGTGTCGTTGCCCGCGGCGACCATGAGGGTGAAGAAGTTCTTGAGCGCCAGCTCGTCGAGGGTGTCCCCGTCGTAGGTCGACTGCAGCAGATTGGTCAGCAGGTCGTCGGTGGGTTCGACACGACGCTGCTCGAGGGCGATCGCTGCGTATTCGAACAGCTCGAGCGCGACGGGGCTGCGAAAGGGGAGGAGCCGATACGCGGACGTGTCGACCCGGTCAACGACGTAGTCGGTGAAGTCGGGGTCGGTATTGCCAATGAGCGCGTCACCACGTTGGACGAGCCAGTCCAGGTCCTCACCGGGCAGGCCGAGCAGCCGGCCGAGCATGCGCATGGGTAGTTCGCGAGCCACGCTCGTGACGAAGTCGAACTCGTCACCGTCGCCCACGGCGTCGAGGGCCTGACCGGCGAGCTCACGCACGGTCGCTTCGTAGGCCGCCACCGATTTAGGCGCGAAGGGTCGACTCACGAGTCGGCGAAGTCGCGTGTGGTCGGGCGCGTCCATCTCCATCAACGTGCGCCGGGCCTCAGTCTCTTCGGGGTCCATGTCTTCGAGTCGGATACCGAAGCGACTCGAGAAGACTTCGGGATTGCGGCTTACGGCGAGGACGTCATCGTAGGTCGTCACGCTCCAGAAGCCGCGTCCACCGTCGTGTTCTTGGGTCCAGTGGACGGGGTCGTGGTTACGTAGCCAGGCGAAGGTGTCGTGTGGCACGCCACGTTCGAACGTGTCGTGCGACGAGATGTCCGCGAGTTCGACCATGATCCCCCCAGTACCTCGTTCGCCGGCGAACGATGGTGTCATTACAGCACAGCACCCGTCTCGATACGATGAAGTAATGGAGGCGCCACTCATTGGCCTGACGGGCCGTCGCTGGCCGGCGACCCGACTAGGGTCCTTTGTGCCAGTTGCGATGTCCGCGCTGCAGTTCGACCTGCACTTCAGCGACTATCCGGTGTCGGTCACGGCCGCCGGCGGACTGCCGTTCGAGCTCACCCGCGACGCCGACGTCGTGGGTGTAGCCCGACACCTCGACGGCTTGATCCTGAGCGGTGGGGCCGACATCGATCCCGCGCACTACGGTGATGATCCCTCGGAGGATTTGGGCGAGCTCGAACGTGACCGCGACGAGTGGGAGTTCGCGCTGCTCGAGGCGGCACGCTCGCGTGGTATACCGGTGCTGGCCATCTGTCGCGGATTCCAGGTGGTGAACGTGGCCCAAGGCGGCACGCTGCGCCAACACGTCGAACTCAGCGACGGCGTGGGTCATCCGCAGTGGAACGTCGATGGACGCACGAGGACTCACGGGATTTCGGTCTCGGAGGGATCGCTTCTGCGCGGCCTCGTCGGTGCGTCGATTACCGTGAACTCACTGCACCACCAGGTCATCGAACGGGTGGGGGAGGGACTCACGGTCACCGCGCGCGCCGACGACGGTGTTGTCGAAGGTTTCGAGACCTCCGACGGCCTGGTGATTGGTGTCCAGTGGCACCCCGAACTGCTTTTGAAACCTGATCCCACCTTCGTCTGGCTCGTTGAGCGCGCCCGCGAACACCTCGCGAGCCGATAGCGGGCGCCTGGGGTGCTACCGGGCTCGCTGCGAGCGCCAGTTCTGATGCCGACACGCGGACCGGGTCAGTCACCGACGTTCGACGATGGTGTGCCGGGCCACGATGGTTGCCCGGATGGCGACGTGTCGTCGCGTCACCGGACGTATTAACTGGTGCGATGACACAAAGCGCCTCGGGAACCTTCGACGTCGTGATGCGCGCGGGACCCGGCGAGTGCGACGACCAAATCAACCGATTCGAGTTGTCCAAGACTTTCCACGGTGATCTGCATGGCACGGGGTCGGGCGTGATGTTGTCCAGCGGCGACCCCCACGCTGGTGAAGCCGGCTACGTGGCGATTGAGGTGGTTCGTGGTGAACTCGCGGGGCGCCACGGCACCTTCGCCATGATGCAGTTGGGGTCGATGCACGCCGGTGCGTCAGTCCTGCACTACGAGGTCGTCCCGGGTTCGGGCGGTGGCGACTTCGCCGGCATCGTAGGCACCTTGCATCTCGACATCGATGACGGGATCCACCGCTACGAGTTGCGTTACGACTTGTAGGTTCGTCTCACCATCTCGCGGTGACGGGCCGTTTGCTCAACGGCCGTCAGTGGCTCAGTGACATCCCCACGACGAAGGCGACAACGCAGGTGAGCGGCGTGGTCACCACAATGGCGGCCGCGTAGGCCCAGTGGTGCTCGCGTTGCAGCAACGCCGGAATGGCGAAGGCCGACGAGAAGGTCGTCAGTCCCCCACAGAAGCCGGTGAGCAGAATCTGGTGGAGCGACGTATCGGCGACCGAGGTGAGACGGTAGACGACGTAGCCGGCTACGAGTGATCCGAGGGCGTTCGCGGCCACGGTCGCCCAGGGCCGTTGGGTTGGGTGATGACGGCGTACGGCGTACTCCATGAGGAACCGCAGGGTCGCGCCGAGGGCTCCGGCGATGCTGATCAGCAGGAGCGTCACCGGTTCCGCCGCAGGCCGAGCCACGCCGCGAGCACACCGGTGCCCAGGGACCCAACGGCCACGCCCAGGCCGGCGACGACCGAGTGGTGCCAGATGGCGGCCCATGCCGCCACCAGACTCGAGTACGACGTGAAACCGCCGAGCAGTCCCGTGATCAAAAGCAGCCGCCAGGGGTCATTGGGGTCGTGCGCGCGCAGCACGGTGCGCAAGAGCCGAGTGGCCGCGTACACCCCCGTCGCGTTGATGGCGAGCAGGATCCAGGGGACTTGGGTGACCCAAGTCGCTCCGCTCACGGGCGCGATCGGCTGCAGTTTCAAAGCAAGGTCACGAAGCAGCGTCCCGACGCCGCCGCCGACGACGACGGCGCCAATGGCGAGGGCGAACCGCTTGGGCTCTAGGGTGACGTGCGCCGGCATCTGACCTGAGAGGCTACTAGGGGACCGCTCTCACCAGGGTTGGTGCAGGGTCGGTCGGCACCCAATTAGCTAACCTTACATAACGTACATTATCGGCGGTTCTGAGGGGGAGGACTGGTATACTCGGTTCCATGCGTCGAGTGCTCGTTGCGTTGTTGATGGTGGCCTCGACGATCGGACTGGCGGTGGCGCCCGCCGCGGCCGACGCAGGCTCGTCCAAGATCGTCCTCTCCTTTGACTTCAGTGACAACTCCAGTCCACCGGCCGTGTCCAGTGGCGTGTTCAACATCATGGTTGACGTACTGCCCGAGGCCACACGTGGAATCGTCCGTATGGTGGCGATCGCGCCGTCCGACGCCAACGTGACAAACCTGGTGTGCCGGTTCCAGAGCATTGAGAAGAGTCGAGTGGCCTGCGCCTTTAACTTCACGGCGTCGGGTACCTGGACGATTCGCGCGCAGTACGCCACCGACACCTCGTCGCCGGTCTCGGCGGTCTCGGTGACCAATATTCGCGTCGGGTACTGATCCCACCGCGACGTCGGCGACGTCGATCGGCGCGGTAACGAGAATCGGGTGGCCACGCGGTGGCTACTCGATGGTCTCGGCGGACCAAGGGGCCCCGCGCGGGACCCTAAACTGCGGCCATGAGCGCACTCTTTGACGTCACGAACAAGGTAGTCCTGGTCAGCGGCGGCAGCCGTGGCATCGGCGAGATGATCGCCCGCGGCTTCGTTGAAGCTGGCGCGTCGGTCATCATCTCGTCGAGAAAGGCTGAGGCGTGCGAAGCCCTCGCATCTGAACTCGCCGCGATCGGACCGTGTCGGGCGGTGCCGGCCGACCTCGCCAACGAGGCCGAGTGTCGCCGCTTAGCCGACGACGTCGCGCGCACCGAAGGTCGTCTGGACGTGTTGGTCAACAACGCTGGAGCCACGTGGGGTGCCCCCATGGCTGACTACGACGCAGCGGCTTTCGAACGGGTGTTCGCTCTGAACGTGCAGGGGCTGTTTCACCTGACGCGATTCTCACGGGCGTTGCTGGAGTCCTCGGCCTCGTTGGCGGACCCCTCGCGCGTGATCAACATCGGTTCGATTGACGGTCTGCGCGTGCCGTCGCTGGAGACCTACGCGTACTCCGCCTCAAAGGCCGCCGTACACCAGCTCACGCGCCACCTCGCGCGGGCGCTCGCTCCCCTGGTCACGGTCAACGCGATTGCCCCGGGGCCCTTTGAGACCAAGATGATGCGCGCCACCATTGCCGCCTTCGGCGATCAGATCACCGAAGGCGCACCGATGAAGCGGTTGGGTCGCCCCTCGGACATGGCCGGCGCCGCGATCTTTCTCGCCTCCCCCGCCGCCAGCTACATCACCGGTGCGATCGTCCCGGTCGACGGGGGCATTGCGACGTTGGCCTAGGCGTGCTGGGTCCCGAGAGTCACCGAGATAGTGATGTGCTTGGTACCTCGAACGATGCCCAGCTTGGCGACGTCACCCGGTCGCAGTCCAGAAAGCACGCTCGTCAGATCTTGGGTGTTCTGAATGGTCATGCCGTTGAGCGAGACGATGACGTCGCCCTGGCGAACGCCCGCCCGTGAGGCACCGGTGTTGGCAATGACGCTCATCACCACCGCGCCGCTCGAGACGCTAAAGCCGTACTGGAGCTGCAGGGCGGGCGTCATCGACATCACCTCTACCCCGATGAACGCGCCGTGCGAGACGACACTCTGACCCGCCATCAGCGACTTGAGCAGCGATTCGATGGTTGAAACGGGAATCGCGAAGCCAATGTTCTGGGCGTTGGTACCGTCGGGCAGCGTGCCCGCGACGGCGGTGTTCATGCCGATTACGTCGCCTTGGGCATCGAGCAACGGACCACCCGAATTGCCGGGATTGATGGCCGCGTCGGTCTGAATCATGTTGCTGAGGGTCTCGGAGGTTGTCGAGGATCCCGCGGTGACCGTGCGCCCGAGCGCCGACACAATACCCTGGGTGACCGTCGGCGTGCCCGCGGCCAAGCCGAGCGCGTTGCCAATGGCCACGACCGAGTCGCCTACGACGAGGGCGTTGGAGTTGCCAAACGTGACCGGGGGTAGACCGGACGCGCCATTGATTTTGATGAGCGCAACGTCGTCAATCGGGTTGGTACCGATCAGGGTCGCCGGCAGGGCCGTGGTGGAGCCCGAGCGCGTCACCGTGATCGTCCCATTCGGGTCAGCCGCGGCAATGACGTGGTTGTTGGTGACCACGAGGCCGTTGGCCGAGATGATCATGCCCGTGCCCTGGTCCTCAATGCCCGGACCCTTCACGTCAATCGAGACGACCGAGGGCAGCACGCGCTGGACCAGGGTGGGAATGCTGAGTCCGCTCGGCAAGATGGCGCCAGCGGGATTGGCCGCCACGGCGTTGATGGTGACGCCGGGTGACGTTGAACTCGTCGACGCGCCGAAGTGGCCCGCGAGTCCCCCGACCAGCGCGGCGACGAGCAACAGTGACAGACGCGAGGTCCAGGGCGACTTGGACGGCGTGCGCATCGGCACCGATGCGGCCGCGGCGTATTCGTGGTCGACGACGTCCGAAGCGACGTCCCCTGAGGTTGGCGCGGTGTCTGGCTCGGCCTCAGCCGCAGTGTCGATCGTCGGTGGTGGTGTCGTCCACGAGGCGAGGTAGTCAAATTGGCGCGCGAGGGGCTCGCGCGGTGTCTCATCGGGTGTGGGGGGCAAGTCGCTCACGTCGCCATGCTAGGCACCGAACCGTAATAACGAACTAAGGGCCACTGAAATATTCGTCATGAGGAAAACGAGTAGATTGGTGCCCTATGCCTCGTCGCATCGAGATCGAAATCACCAGTTTGCAGGGCGAGGTCGCTACGTGGCGCGCCGCGGGCGCAAAGCTGCCCAAAGGTGTCCTACAGGCCAGTTTGGTTCCCGGTGGCGCCAAGGTCGGCGGCCTCTACCGCGCTGACATTGAGCAGTACATGGAGGGACTCGAGGTCGTATCCGTGCTGCCGCCAAAAACGGCCTCGCCCGTCGATCCCCGTCGTGAGCGTTTGGAATTGCTGCCGAGTGCCAAGCCCGTGCCCGACGTTGTGGTCACCTACGCCACCAAGGGCCGCGGGTCTCGACCCGACAGCGAGCGCGACGGTGCTCGCCCGGGCCCTCGAGGCGGCCGCGATGGTGCGCGACGTGACGGCACGCGTCGACCCTCGTCACGGCCCCCGCGCGACGGTGTGACGCCAAGCGACCGCCCCGAGCGCAGCGACCGCCCCGATCGCGGTGATCGCCCAGCACGCGGTGATCGCCCAGCGCGCGGTGATCGCCCCGAGCGCAGCGACCGTCCCGTACGCGGTGATCGTCCCGCGCACACCGAGCGCAGCGACCGCCCTGCCCGTTCCAGCGGCGCACGATCGCCTCGACCGCCTCGCCCCGTTGGCCCGCCGGTCACGACCACGCACCGCAACGCGCTGCTGGCGACACTCTCACCCGAGCAGTTACCAGTTGCTGAGCAACTGCTGCGTGGCGGTATGCCGGCCGTTCGCGCCGCCGTCGCGGAACAGAACAAGAACGCCACCGCCCAGGGACGCCCCACGGTGGACCCGGTCACGATTGACCGTATTGCCGACGAGCTGCTAGGGCGGACCAACCTGGCGATGTGGAAGGACCGTGCTGCGGGCGCGGTATCGGCGGGACGCGAGTTGCGACTGCGCGACCTGCGCGCCGTGGTGACGTCGGCCAAGACCGTCTCGCTGGACGAGGAGGCGCGTGCCCAGCTCAAAGAGCTCCAGGCCGCTCTGAGTGCTCGGCTCGAGGCGTTGCGTAACCAGTGGAACGAACGGCTCGAGGCCGCCGTTAGTGCCGCCAATCCCGTTGACGCACTGGCGTTGGTGGCGCGCCCCCCGGACATGTCGACGCGGGTGAGCGCCGAGATGGCCACCCGGGTGGTCGCGATGGTCTCGGCCTCGCTGACGGCTGATCTCAATCCCGCGCGATGGTGCGAGATCGTCACACTGGCCGCCGAGACGTCGATTCGTCGCAACGTGAAGCCGGTCGCGATACCCGACAGCGAGGAGTGCCGCGCGCTCGCGGTGAAGAGCGCCGGAGCCATTCCGGAACTCGCCAAGCTGCTCGGCATGAAGGTTCCGCCTCCCCCACCACTGGCTCGGCCGGCCCGACGACCCGTTACGCGTCGCCCAGCGTAAGTAGCCGCGCCTTCCAGCCAATCGATTCGAACAGCGACTTCATTGCTCGGTCGCCGGGTAGCACTAGCGCATCGTGGGCGGCTTCAGCGCGGGCGACGTGCACCAGTGCGCGGCCCAGACCCAAACGTCGACGTTCGACGCGTACGTAGAGCGCGACAATGACGTGGTCGCGAATGACCGTGAACGCGTCGACGTCACCGAGGGCCCAGAGCGCGCCGTTGGTGACGAACTTGGCGAGCGCCGCATCGGGGAGATCCGTTCCGAACAGGTCGTCGAGGTACCGAGTGCCACCTCGACGTTGTCTCACGGTGCCGGTCGCGACGCCCCAGAGGTCCTCCAGGGCCTCGGTGACGTGGCTAAGGCGCTGCGGCGTCCATCGCGCGGGGTTCGTCGCTCGGTTGTCAGACGCAGTCACGACAGAGCATCTGCGCCGGATCAGCCAGCTGACTGACCTTCTTCAGCAGCCGACACGACGCACAACGAAACTCGTCGTCCTGCTTGGGCAAGATCGCCTCGGCGGCCTCGACGGCGAGCTCGGGGTCGCTCGCGCCGTCATCGTCATCCTCGGGGACGCTCGTGCGCAGGATCGTCTCGGCCAACACCTCGTCGAGGGCGAGCTCTACGTCGCTGTCGTCGACCTCGTCGTCGTCGTCGACGACAACGGCCACGGCGTCGCCGGCGTCATCATCATCGAGATCCGCGTCCGCCACGACGTCCTCCGCGTCGTCTTCGACGTCGAGCTCGTCTTCGATGACGTCCACATCGAGGTCCTCGACATCGAGGTCCTCGGCGCCGACGATTTCCTCATCGAAGCCCTCAGCGATCTCATCTTCGTCGAAAACCTCGTCGTTATCGCTTTCGCGCACCATCTCAATCCCTCTCAGTAGCGCTGGCAGTGTAGAGCCTTTTCGCACTTTCGTGCGGGACCGGTGTGAAAGGAGTTACTAAAGTCCTCACTGGTTGCGCTGGAGGCGCGTCCGCTCGGCTCGACGCTCGGCCTCGAGGCGCTCGAGATCAGTGTCCGAAAAATCTACAAACTGTATAGCATCAGCGATCAGGTGATGGTGCGCGTCGTCTCGAATGAGCCGCGCGATGTCGTGGGCGACGCGTCGGTAGCTGGGATGACCCTGAGGGCTCGAACGCAGTTCGATCACGTGCATGGCCTCGCGCGCGTTCATCGCTATGCGGTAGCGGATTTTGAAGGCTAGGGCAACGGCGTACTGACTCTGCACCGGAAAGGGCGTCGCCAGCTCGTGGTAGAGCGCCGCGGAGTGATCGAGTGACTCGACGTAACGCTGCTCAAGACCGGCCTCGGCTACGACGTCGGGAACGTCGTAGCCGAGATCGACGGTCAAGGGCTGCCACTCGGTCGACGCGAGGCGGTGACGCTGCAGGTCGCGGAATGCGCCGTAGTCGGTGGTCAGCTCGAACTGGTAGGTGGTGTGCTCAAAGGCCCGACCCGGACGATGGCGGCGGTTGGACCGATCACCGACGTAGGTAGCCATCAATCGGGCCCGCTGGCTCGAGTCCAGCTCGGCGACGATTCGCTCCGCGTCGGCCGATGACGCTCGAGAACGCTCGAAGACAATGGCTTCGAGGACCCGACGTTCGCCTTCGGGATCGAAGGTGACGAGGCGAACCGCTGGCGCTTCGGTGCTCGCCGGCAGGTCCCCGGTCCACTCGGCCAGTAGGTCGGTGGTCCGCCGACGGGTTTCGGCGAGGTACGTGACCCAGCGGCCACCGCGCTCGGCGACGTCGAGACGCTTCAGGAACGAGGGGATCACCTTCTCCAACTCGTGCTGCATGAGCGAGGCGTAGTGGTTCACCTCGGGAAGCGGGTGAGCCCGCATACGCAGCAGGAGGGACTCGAAGGCCTGGCCCGAGCCGTAGACGCCGAGGTTGGAGAGTGCACTGGCCGGTAAGAGGCCCCGCACGGCGTCGAGCGCCTTGGCGCGGATCGCCTGGCGGTAGACAAAATCGGTGTCCTGGGGGGTTTTGGGAAAGCGAATCGTGAGCCATTCGGTCATCTGGCGCAGCAGGCTCGCGTAGGTGTCGAACATGCGGTCCATCTCGCCGACGTAGCGTGCGCCGTAGCGAGACTCGAGCAGGTCGTGGTCACGGTAGAACCGGTAGTGCCCGTTGGCTAGACGGCGGTCGTAGCCGAGGTACCGGGTTGACTGCTCGAGGTAGCTCATCAGGCGGCCGCGCTCCAACACCTTGGTGAGCAGATTGCTGGCCTGTTCACAGGCGAGGTGCACCCCTCCTAACTGGGCCACCGAGTCGTCGCCGTACTCGAAGAAGATCCGATGGTAGAGCTCATCGGCTCGACCGACGCCGACCGTGGCGTCGACGGTCGCGTCCCCGGTCAAGTCGAGGTCCTCGACGAATTCGTCCAGAAAGAGCCGCCGCAGGCTCTTGGTAGCGCGCGAATAGCGGGCGAACAGCGCCCCCTTCACGACCTCAGGCAAGTTGACCAGAGCGAACACCGGTCCATCGAGGTTCGTGAAGTATCGGCGTAGCACCGTACGCTCGGCGTCGGTGAACTCTTCCGCGACGTAAGCGTGCATGACAGATAGAGGTTAGGGCTCGGGCCGGCGCAGTGGGTGGACCGTCGTGGCGCTGGCGACCACGCTGCGAACGATTGCGTCGCGGGCCTCGGCGGCTCGCTTCGCGACGGACCCGAGAGCGTCGAGTCGCGCGAGTTGCTCACAGAGGTCCGCCACCTGTTTGGCGGTGCGAACGAAGTCGCCGGGCGAGGTCTGGCCGACCTCGACGTCGGCGAGGTCAAGCACCGTACCGAGCGCGGCTCCCCTGGCCCAGGCGGTGATGACGTTGGCGAAGGCGCCGTCGGGATCACGACCGTGCGGCAGTTGGTTGCGCGTCTCGACCTCGCGCACCGCGGCGACGCGTCCGTGCAGCGCGCGCAATCGTTCGTCGAGCGAGATTCGGCGATCTCGACCCACTCGATCCGGAATCGTTCGCCGCTTCTTGGTGGTGACGGACTTGGCCGCGTGGGGCGTCTGGCGCGGGCGTTTGCGCTCGAACACGAAGCATGAGACGAGTCCGGCGAGCGAGGCCGAGTCGAGGTCATCGAGGAGGCCTTCGCGCAGTGCCTCGGCCACCAGCAGATCGCTCTCGTGGTACAGCGAACGCAACAGCTGGCCATCGTCGGTGAGCCGCCAGTCCACGGCGTAGCCCAACGCCTCGAGTACCCGGTGTCGCGCGAGCATCAGGTCACTGAGTGGCCGACGCGATGTCGCCGGTCGGCTGGCACTCTCGAACTGAGCGAAGGAACGTTCGACGACTGAGACGGCCGTGGCGGGGTCGAAGCGTTCGATGAGGTTCGCCGTGAAGTTGTAGGTCGGTCGAAATGACGAGTGGAGGTCCGCTGGTGGCGCGACGGCGATTCGTGCGACGTCGCGCAGCGCGACCTCGCTCGTGAAGCAGATGACCGCGTGACCCTCGTCATCTAGTCCGCGACGTCCGGCGCGTCCGGTCATCTGGGCAAACTCGGCACTGGTGAGCACGGCTCGACCGGCGTCGGAGTACTTGGCGAATCGCTCCAGAGCGACCGTTCGCGCGGGCATATTGATCCCCAGAGCGAGGGTCTCGGTGGCGAAGACGACGCCTAGCAGGTTGCGCTCAAAACACGCTTCGACGATCTCGCGAAAGGCCGGGACCATGCCGGCGTGGTGGGCCGCCAGCCCTCGGAGCAGGCTGTCGAGAAAGTCGGCGTACTCGAGGGCGAGCAGCTCGTCGTCGGCGAATCGCGACAGGCGTAGGTGGGCGATGCCCTCGATCTCGGCGCGCTGCTCGGCAGTCGTGAAACGAAGGCCGTCACGGCGGCACTGGGCGACCGCGTCGTCACAGGCCGCGCGAGAAAAGATGAACACGATGACCGGGAGGAGATCGGCATCGTCGAGTGAACGTAACAGCTCGCTTCGCCGGGGGCCGCGAAACGGTGGTGGTGGCGCGGCGTTCGCACCGTGCCACTTGGGTCCGTGGCGGAAACGTCGAGACGCCTTCACGAGATTGTCGACGCGGCGGGCGTCGTCGGATAGCTGGTGATCACCGAGGAGGTCAAACAGTTCGGCGGTGCTCTGACCCCGACGCACGACCGAGACGTGGTTGCGAAGCGAGATGGGTCGATCGGACTCGACCACGACCTCGGTGGTGCCGCGAATCGAGGTGAGCCACTCCCCCACGAACGGCGCGTTGCCGACGGTGGCCGACAACGCCACGAACTGGACCGGGGCTGGCGTGAGGATGAGCACTTCCTCCCAGACCCCACCCCGATACGGGTCTTGCAGGTAGTGCACCTCGTCGAGAACGACAATGCCGAGCGCTCGCAGCTGGCGAGAGTCGGTGAGCAACATGTTGCGCAAGACCTCGGTGGTCATGACGATGATGTCGGCGCCGTGATTGATCGACGTGTCACCGGTCAAGAGACCAACGCGGTCGCTGCCGAAGCGGTCGGCGAGTTCGTGGTACTTCTGATTGGACAGCGCCTTGAGCGGGGTCGTGTAAAAGGCGCGTTGGTGACGTTCGAGCTCTTGGCCGATGGCGTAGGTGGCGATAAGGGTCTTGCCCGATCCGGTCGGGGCGCTGACCAGGACATTCACGCGGCGGTCGACCGCGTCGAGGGCGGCGCGCTGAAAGTCGTCGAGACCGAAGCCGAGGCCGTTGATGAAGTCGTCGCGGTAGTTACGGCTCACCGGTGCAACAACTTACCGACTCCAATGGCTAGGAAGTAGAAGGCGGTCAGGGGCACGGCGAGCGCGAGCATCGACAGTGGATCACCGCTCGGGGTGAAGACCGCCGCCGCGATCGTGATGGCGATCAACGCGTAACGCCAGGACCGCAGTAGTTGACGGGGCGAGACGATCCGGGCTAACTCGAGCGCGACCAAGACCACCGGAAACTCGAAGGTGACACCGAAGATGAACATCATCAGGAGAAACAGTCCGAGATACTGGTTCGGATTGTACTCCGACACCAGGGTTTGGCCACCGATCGACTGGAGAAACTGGATGGCGTGCTGGAAGCTGTAGTACGCCACGGTCACCCCGGCGGCGAAGAAGACGAAGGACGCGCTGACGAAGGGCACCGCGTAGCGTCGCTCGGTCGCCTTGAGGCCGGGCGTTATGAAGCGCCAGACGTGCCAGAAGACGATCGGGGATGCGAAGACCAGCCCCCCAAAGAAGGCGATCTTGATACGCAGCGTCAACCCGTCGAGCGGGTTCGTGACCAGGAACTTGCAGTGGTCGGGCGCGGCGCGGCAGTAGGGCTCCTGGAGCACGTGCAGGATCGGCGTGTACAGCACGAAGGCGACGATGCCGAGCACGATGATCGACCCCGACGAGAGCAGAAAACGTCGACGCGCCTCCGCGAGGTGCTCGGCCAGCGTCATCCCCGACTCGGCTTTGCGGAATCGTGACATGACGGGCTAGTTGAGTGACGGGTCGACGGGGCCTGGCGCGTCAGCCGGTGGCCCGTTGGTGTACGCGCGTGGCGCGTTCGACAACGGAACCTCGTTGGGCTCGGTGACGTCGGTGGGGGTGAGATCGGTGGGGGTCAGTCCGGAATCTCGGGCTTCGGCGCGATTGGCGAGCTCGTTCAAGAGGTTGACCGGGCTGCGCACGACGCGCGCGAGGTCACTGGCACTGGGCAGGTCGGGAATGACGTCACGAACCTCTTCTTCGACACGTTCCTGGATTCGTTTGAGGGCTCGCCAGCTCGAACCTAACTTGTGGGCGACTTCGGGCAGTTTGTCCGGTCCCAGCAGGAGGAGAATCACGGCCACGATGACCATGATCTTGATGGGGCTCAGACTCAACACTCCCCCATTGTAGGGGCGTCAGTGCGCGCCGTTTAGAGGAAGCCGAAGTGCGACAGTGGCCACAGGCGGAAGAATGCCTTGCCGATCATGCTCGAGCGCGGGACCGTTCCCCACGTTCGACTGTCACAGGAATAATTCTGGTTGTCACCCATCACAAAGTAGGAGTTCGCCGGAACGGTGACGTTACCGATCGGTGTGCCGAGCGGCTCGCTGTGGGTCCAGGTCTGGTCGAGCGGCTTGCCGTTGACGTAGATGGTATTGCCTCGCGACGTGAGATGGTCACCGGGCAGGCCAATGACGCGCTTGATGAAGATGGGCACCGCGTCGGAGCAGCTTTGCAACGCCGCCTTGGGAGCGTGAAAGACGACGATGTCGCCCCGATGAATCGTGCCGAAGGTGACCGAGAGTTTCGAGACGAGAACGCGGTCACCGATCGGTAGCGTTGGCTCCATCGAACCCGTCGGGATGTAGAACTGCTGGACGACGTAGGCACGCATTAGCAGCGACACGCCGACGGCCACCACGAGGATGATGACCCACTCGATCAGCGCGGCGCGACGTGGTCGTGGTCGAGCGACATTGTCAACCACGGCCGCGATGGGATCCACGCTCAGGGCGGGTTGGGTCGACGCGGGTTCAACGGGGTCGTCTGGCACGTAGCCAGGTTAGTCGGCTCGCCCTCAGCGCTCTCGTCGCTCTAGGGAAGTCAAGAGCTTTTGAAAGCGCTCGTCAGTGCTCTTGAAGGGATCCTTCAGCAGTACCGTGCGCTGCATCTCGTCGTTGAGCTTTAAGTGCACCCAGTCGACGGTGTAGTCGCGTCGCCACTCCTTGGCGACGCGGATGAACGTGCCGCGCATGCGAGCGCGCGTCGTCGACGGTGGCTCCACCGCCGCCTTGGAGATGGCGTCGTCATCGACCACGCGTCGGAAGTGGTTTCGCTGCTGGCGTCGATAGAACAGACCACGGTCCAAGTCCGTGTCGTGGTACAGCAGGTCGATCAGCGCGATCCGTGGATCGCTCAGGGCGATACCGTGTCGCTCGCGCTCGCGCTCGATGATCTGTAACTTGGCGATCCAGTCCACGCGGTCGGCGAGTGACATCGGGTCACTACGGAAGTCTTCGATGGCCTCACGCCACAGTCGCACGGCGAGGCGCTGGTCGTCGGGCAGGCTGCGATTCTGTGCGAAGTGCTCGGCGCGCTCGCACAGGTCGTCTTGGATCTCGAGCGCGGTCATGTCGCGACCCGACGTCAACTTGATTGGTTCCTTGCTCCAGAGATCGTAGGCGATGTCGCGCAGCGCGTTGATCGGCGAGGCGAGGTTGTAATCGCGCAGCACGGTGGTGCGGTCCTCGATCATGGCGAGCACGACCGACGCGGTGCCCACCTTGAGGAACGTTGCGAACTCGCTCATGTTCGAGTCACCAACGATGACGTGGAGACGACGGTATCGTTCCGGATCAGCGTGGGGCTCATCGCGGGTGTTGATAATCGGCCGGCTGCGCGTGGTCGCCGACGAGATCGACTCCCAGATGTGCTCGGCGCGCTGACTCATCGAATAGGCGGTGCCCTTGGGTGAGGTGACCACCTTGCCCGCCCCAGCAAAGATCTGGCGGCTGATCAAGTAGGGAATGAAGACTTGCTCGAGCCGTGAGAGGTCGTCGATTCGCTCGATGCAGTAGTTTTCGTGACAGCCGTAGGAGTTGCCCGACGAATCGGTGTTGTTCTTGAAGAGGTAGATGTCGCCACGAATCCCCTCCTCGTTGAGTTGTTGCTGGGCGTAGCTAACCAGTTCGCGCAGGATCGCTTCACCCGCCTTGTCCTGGGCAACGAGGTCGTCGAGTGAGTCGCACTCGGCGGTGGCGTATTCGGGGTGGCTGCCGACGTCGAGGTAGAGACGACTGCCGTTCTCGAGAAAGACGTTGCTCGACCGTCCCCACGCGACCACCTTGCGAAACAGGAAACGCGACACCTCATCGGGGCTGAGGCGACGTTGACCGCGCAAGGAAAACGTTATCCCGAACTCGGTTTCCACGCCAAATATCCGACGAAGCATCAGTGGCTCACGTTTCGAGCAGCTCCGCGACGTGCTGGTCGCTCAGACGACTGAAGGCCCGTCGAGTGCCACGATCTTCGAGGACGCAGACCTCGAGATCCGCCACGTCGATCTGGCGTTCGGGGCCCGACAGCGCGGACACCGCGTGGTGCAGGGTCACCGCCAGCGGTTCGAGGTCCGCCTGGGTGGCGACGAAACGACCCTTGATCGTCTCCGCATCGCCACCGAGCACGGCGAAGCGCGCCTCATCAGAAATGGTGCCTTCGTAGGCGATTCGGTAGAGCTTGGTCGGACGCAGAGCGCTACCCAGCTGGGCGACCAGTATTTCTACTTCGAGCGGCTTTTGTCCTTCGGTGAACATGTCGCCCACGTGCTGGGCGTAGTAGTTGGCCAGGGCGCGCGCGTCGACATCCTCGCGCGAATAGGTAAACCCGGTGCCGTCGGCCCACCGAATACCAGCCTCACGGAGCCGATCGAACTCGTTGTAGCGACCCACGCCGGCGAAGGCGATGCGATCGTAGATCTCGGAGATCTTGTTGAGTGACGCCGAGGTGTTCTCCGCAACCATCAGAACGCCGACGTCGTAGATGGCGGCCACGATCGAGCGACCGCGGGCGATGCCCTTCTGGGCGAACTCGGCGCGATCCTTGATCAGCTGTTCGGGCGATACGTAGAAGAAGTTGCTCATCGCAGCGTTCCCCCGGCCACGCCCTGACTCAAGGTGCGGCGCTCGTTGATGGCCTCGAAGCGTCGACGAACGTCGTCGTCGCCCAGTTCGGTGAATCCGAGCGGGTCCAGGGTGACCATCATGGGAAAGATGTTGCGAACGAAATCGGGTCCACCGGTGCTCGGGTCGTTGTCGCCCGCCTCGTAGACCGCCAGGGCACCGAGATCGAGCGCCGCGTCGCGGTCCAGATCGGTGCGGAACCCGAGACGCAGTGCGCTCTCCGCGAAGGGCGTTCCCGAGCCGATGGTTGCGAAGTCACGTCGCTCGTAGCAGCCGCCGGCGCCGTCGTATTCGAATATTCGGCCGTCCTGGTGACTGGGGTCCCACCCCGCCAATAGCGGAATCACGGTGAGCGGCGTGCCGAGGTTGTTGCGTTGGATCAGCGGGGACAGGTAGTTCGCCTTTCCCTTCAGGCTCAGCGCCGAGTCGGTCATCTTCTCGTAGTGTTCGAACGAGAGTTGGGCTAGGCGGATGAACTCCATGCCGCGAGCCGCACTGCCGGAGATGGCAATCGCGGTGTTGTGATCGGCGGCCTCGATTTTGCGAACGTCGCGACTGGCGATGACGTTGCTCGTCGCCTGGCGGTCAGCCACCATGACCACGCCCCCGACGTAGCGCACCGCGACCACGGTCGTGGCGTGGGTCGACGAGGCGGACCCGATCGCGCCATCGATCAGTCCGGCCCGCTCGGCGAACCTGGCGAACGACGGACCCGGATCCTCGCTGGCACTGAACAACGGCAGTCCCATCTACTCGCCGCCCTTCTGGACGTAATTGCGCACGAACTCCTCGGCGTTCTGCTCGAGGACCTCGTCGATCTCGTCGAGCAACTCGTCGAGATCCGCTTTCAATTGTTCACCCTTGGTGGTGTCCACCGAGACGTCCGCGATCGCGTCCGACGCGCGAGAGACTCGTTGCTTTTGGATACGTTCTTGTTCACTCATGCCTTCAGTTCTACCCGTCCAACGCCGCCAGTAGGGCTATGGCCGTTGAATTCGATTCAAAGAGGTGCGCGGTCAGCGCCGCGGTACCGCGCAGCGGGTCGGGCATGGGTACGCGCTGCAACGGGCCGTCGCCCAGGTCAAAGACGATCGAATCCCAGTTGGCCGCGGCAATTTGATCCGGGTAACGCATGACGCACTGGCCCCGAAAGAAGGCTCGGGTGGTGGGCGGCGGGCTGGCGACGGCATCGGCGATGTCCGATGACCCAAAGAGTTGGCGTAGTCCAACCCGGCTGGCGAGGGAGCGCTCGGGCCGTAGGTCGTGGTACTGCAAGTCAATCGCGCGAAGACGAGCGTCCGTCGCCGTGAGATCGTAGCGCTCCTGGTAACCGCGAATAATGCGCTGCTTGGCGATCCAGTCGACACGATCCGCGACGCTCGCGGGGTCGTCACGAACCCCGTCGAGTAGCTCGCGCCACTGAGCAAGAATCAGCGCAACCTCGTCACGTCCGGCGACCGCGTCGCCACCACCACGTTCGACGTAAGCGCCAACGAGCGTCCAAAGTTGCTCCTGCAGGTCCCACGCGCTCAGGCGACGGCCGTCTTCGCACTCGACGGTGACCCGCAGCGTCGGGTCAAGGGCGAAGAGTCGTACGGCGTTAACGGGGTCACGCGGACGCGGCGGGAATGTGGCGGCACCTTCGTCTTCGAGAACGGCCAGCGCGAGGGCGGTCGCGCCCAGTTTTACGAACGTGGCGTACTGGCTCATGTTCGCATCGCCAATGATCACGTGCAGTCGGCGAAAGCGCTCCGCGTCGCCGTGGGGCTCGTCACGGGTGTTGATGATGGGACGTTTCAGGGTGGTTTCGAGACCAACGACCTCTTCGAAGAACTCGGCCCGCTGGCTGATCTGGAAGTCTGGATGGGCCGCCGCGGCGGCCTCGGTTTCGGCACCGACCTTGCCGGCGCCGACGATGATCTGACGCGACACGAAGTGCGGAACCATCGCGCGAACGATGTCGGTGAAGGGCAGGTCGCGTCGAACCAAATAGTTCTCGTGGCAACCGTAGGAGTTCCCCTTGCCATCCGAATTGTTCTTGAACAGGGCTATGGCGTCGGTGGGCGCCAGTGACGCGTTAGCCGCGTTCAGGGACCGGCGCAGCACTTCCTCACCGGCGGCGTCAAAACGCGTTGCTTCGAGCGGCGTGCGACATTCGGGCGACGAGTATTCGGGATGCGCGTGATCGACGTAGAGGCGTGCGCCGTTGGCCAACACCGTGTTCGCCAGGTGGGTCTCGATGACCGGGGCGAAGGCGGTCAGTCCGGTCAGGCCGCGCGCGTCCAGGTCGGGGGTTTCGCCCTCGAAGTCCCAATTGATCCGCGTGCGTCCCTGCTGAGCGTAGGCGTTGACGATGATGCTCGACGCCGTGATCGGGTCGGGATCGGGCCCGCCGACAATGCCGAACTCCGTTTCGATGCCGAGCACCTTGGCGATCGCCATGGGGTCAGAGGTACTGGCCAGTGCCGACGTGTTGGATCGAACGTCCGCCCTTCGCGTCAGCCTCGTCGCGATTGATCAGCGTGCGGATGAAGACGATCCGCTCCCCCTTCTTGCCCGAGATCCTCGCCCAATCGTCCGGGTTCGTGGTGTTGGGCAGATCCTCGTTCTCGCGGTACTCCTGGCGAATCGATTCGAGTAGGTCGCTAACTCGAAGACCGCGACCGGTGCCGGCGATCTCGCGTTTGACGGCCAACTTCTTCGCCCGGCGCACGATGTTCTCAATCATGGCGCCCGAGGCGAAGTCCTTGAAGTACAGCACCTCTTTGTCACCGCCCTGGTACGTGACCTCAAGGAACCGATTGTCGCCGTCAACGCGGTACATGGCCGACACGGTCTCTTCGATCATGGCCCGGATCGCCTTGTCGCGATCGCCGCCGCCCAATTCGGTGATCTCGGTCTCGTCGATCGGGAGTGATGAATGGATGTAGCGCTGGTAGATCTGAGCCGCCGCGTCGGCGTCGGGTCGCTCAATCTTGATCTTGACGTCGAGTCGTCCGGGCCTCAGAATGGCCGGGTCGATGAGATCCTCGCGGTTGGTGGCACCGATCACGATGACGTCGCGCAGCGACTCCACGCCGTCGATCTCGGCGAGGAGTTGCGGCACGATCGTGGACTCCATGTCCGAACTGATACCGGTGCCGCGGGTGCGGAACAGGGAGTCCATCTCGTCGAAAAAGACGATGACCGGAACACCCTCGTCAGCCTTTTCGCGCGCGCGCTGAAAGACCAGACGGATCTGGCGCTCGGTTTCGCCAACGTACTTGTTCAAGAGTTCTGGTCCCTTGATGTTCAAGAAGTAGGACCGCACGTTGCGATTGCCCCGCAGTTCGCCCACTTTGGCCGAGAGTGAATTGGCCACCGCCTTCGCAATGAGGGTCTTGCCGCACCCCGGCGGTCCGTAGAGCAAGATGCCCTTGGGGGCGGGCAGGTCGTAGTCCGCGAACAACGCGCGGTGCAGGTACGGCAACTCGACGGCGTCGGTAATCTGCTCGATCTGTGAGTCCAGGCCACCCACGTCGGCGTAGGTGATATCGGGCACTTCTTCGAGGACGAGCTCCTCAGCCTCTTGGCGGACCAACTTCTCGACCAACAAGTTGGAGCGATGATCGAGCAGTAGGGCGTCGCCGCTACGCAGTCGCACGTCGGACAGGGCCTCGGCGAGCTCGACGACGCGTTCTTCGTCGGCGTGTCCGTAAATGAGCACTCGTCGTTCGTCGAGGACCTCTTTGACCGTCACCACTTCGCCCTGGCCATCGGCATCGCGCACGCCGATCACCGTAAAGGACTCGTTGAGTACGACCTCGTCGCCCCGGGCGACCTGGTGAGGATCGATCGCGGGGTGAAGGGCCACACGCATCTTTCGCCCGGAGGCGAAGATGTCAACCGTTCCGTCGTCATTGAAATTCACGAAGGTGCCGTAGACGGCGGGCGGCTGGGTGAGTTTGTCTACTTCGTCGCGCAGGGCCGTGATTTGGTCGCGAGTCTGCTGGATGGTGATGCTCAATTTTTCGTTGTTCGAGCGCGCCTGGGCCAGCTGGCCGCGCGACTCGAGGAGTTGTTCCTCGAGCTGTTCGATCCGGCGGCTGGCGTAGTCGGACTCGCGTGACGCGCGCGACGGCGCCGGCCACGACGTGAACGCTTCGGTAGGTTCACTGGGATCGACGGGTTCCATCGGGGCCATACCGTCACCCTAGACTTCTGATGCGGCGCACGCCGGGTCAGTGAACCGCGACGGTGCCGCTAGCATGTCGTGACTGGACCAGCCCGGGAGGACGCAGGAATGAAGGTGTGGATCGACCAGGATTTGTGCACGGGCGACGGTCTGTGTGAAGAGATCTGTCCGGCCGTGTTCACGCTGCTCGACGACGGCTTGGCCTACGTCAAAGAGGGCGACGACGTCAAGAGTTCGCCGGGCGGGGCCGCTGGCGTGGCGGTCGTACCGGTGGAGTTGGAAGACGCGGTGGTCGAGGCGTCCGAAGAGTGCCCCGGCGAGTGCATCTTCATTGAGCAGGGCTAGCGTCGACTTCGGTCGGGGCGCGGCGTACGAGACGTCGCGCCGACGTGAGGAAGCCCGTGTGTGCCACCATCCGATGGTCCGGGCGAACCGATCGGCCATCTATGTGCCACGTGCGCCGAAGGATCTCCTCGGTTTCGGCTAGGCCGAATGAATAGCGATTCAACGCCTCGCGCAGCAACTGTGTCTGATTGATGGTGGGTAGATAGGCGAGCAAGATTCCGCCGGGACGCAGGGCGTGGGCCGCGTGCTCGACCACCGCCCACGGCTCGGGCATGTCCAGCAGGACGCGGTCGAAATCGTCGCCGTCGATACCGAGGGTCACGTCGCGAATGTGGACCTCGTACGCAACGTCGGGACCGAGCAGGTCACGCACGTTCTGTCGCGCGTGTTGGGCGAAGTCTTCACGAATCTCGTAGGCCGTAATGATGGCGCCGGCGCGCAGCAGGGTCATGGAGAGCGCGCCCGAACCCACGCCCGCTTCGAGCACCTTGAGACCGGGTGCGACGTCGGCCTGGAGGAGAATTGCACCGAGGTCCTTGGGGTAGATGACCTGCGCACCGCGAGGCATCTTCAGTACGACGTCGGCGAGCGTGGGGCGCAGGACGAGGAAGTTGCGATCGGTATTGCTGCGGATGAGCGATCCTTCGTCGGCGCCGATGACGTCGTTGTGCTGGACGATTCCTGCGTGGGTGTGAAAGGCGGCGTCGACGCGCAGCGTTATGAGGTAGCGGCGATCTTTGGCGTCGATCAGCATCACGCGCTCCCCCTCGCCGAGCGAGGCGTTCACGTTGAACGACGCGAGGCGCGACGACCGGCCGCACGTGCGGCACCGTCGAGCAGACGCAGCAAGACCAGTCCACCGGCGACGGCCCCCCACTTGGGCGATCGTCGGGCGATGGCGCGGCTCCCCGATACCATCGCGGCCAACTGAACGAGTCGTCGCACTAGCGTCGGCCGCGCCGCGATCGCTTGCGGGTGCGGCGCCCTCGCACAAAGCCCCAGACGTAGCCGACGAGCAGGCCGCCGACACCCGTCAGGGCGGCGTCAGCGGGGTCGTCAACGTGGATGAGCGAGGTCACCGGCACGACCTTGCGCACGCAGCGCTCGAGTTCACGTCGGGTCGCGGTGTCGCTCACGATCGACCCTTCAAGCGTCGGCGCACGGACGAATCGTTCACAATTCGCCACGCTGTCAGCGCCAGGACGCCGATCGCGACGACCGCCACGATCAAGTACGGCAGCCACGACAGAGTACCGTCGAGGACTCGGAACTGCTGAAGAAATCGCAAGAGTCCCGTGAGAAGCATCACGGCACCGAAGCCGACAAATACGCTGCCAAGGGCGCCGAAGGCCGCGAAGCGCGCCACGTCCTTGAGCGGCTGGATCGTCTCCTCTTTGAGGTAACGCACGACGAGCTGTTTGACCTCGTCCACGTCGCGTCGCAGCGACGCGCCCCGCACGAAGTTTCGCCACGACGGAAGCTTCACGCGCCCAGCCTACTCAGTCCGGTCGCGCACGAGGTAGGTGGAACTCGTTGTCGCGACCAAGGTTCCGTCACCATCGGCGATCTCGGCTTCGACGAACGTGACTGCTTGGCCCGCCTTGACAACGCGGGCTCGACAGGTCAGCACCGCGCCCGGTCGCACGGCTCGAAGCAACGAGATCTTCATCTCGACGTTGGCGACCCACACTCGTCGGTCGCCCGCGGCGAGGACGGCCGCCGCACCCATTGCGGAATCGGCAACGGCGGCGAGGAATCCACCCTGCACGGTGCCCGCCGGATTGAGGAATCGCTCGTCGACGCGCACCCGCCATACGCTCGAGCCAGGTTCATCGTCAATCCGACTGAGACCAAGCGTCAGGTCACAGTTCGGGGGTATCTGCAGCATCGTCGCCAGGTTACCGGGAGCCCAGCCATCAAGGAAAACTTCAGTACTGTTCATGCCATGAGCGACCAACTGTTTCCTGGGGCCACCGAGTTAGAGGGGCGAGCTATTCGTGAGATCATGGCGCTGGCCATGGATGGCCCGGCTCAAGCGAACTCTGGTCACAGCGGTACCGCGATGGCGCTCGCTCCGCTCGGCGTGACGTTGTTCGCTCGACTGCTGCGCCACGATCCCACCGATGCGCAGTGGATCGACCGCGACCGCTTCATCTTGAGCTGTGGCCACGCGTCGATGCTGCAGTACGGACTCGCCCACTGCTTCGGCTACGAACTCGACGGCGATGATCTTCGCGGGTTCCGGCGGCCCCACTCACGCACGCCTGGCCACCCCGAACGTGGTGTGACCCCCACCGTCGAGGTGACGACTGGGCCACTCGGCCAAGGCGTGGCCAACGGTGTTGGCATGGCCATCGCGGAGCGGATACTGCGCAGCGACTACGGCGAAGACCTCGTCGATCACCGCACGTGGGTGATCGCGGGCGACGGTTGCCTAGAAGAGGGAATTAGTCACGAGGCGGCGTCGCTCGCCGGAGCGCTGGGACTCGATCGACTAACGGTGTTTTATGACGACAACCACATCACCATCGACGGGCCCACGGAGTTGGCCATGCGAGACGACACCGCGGCGCGCTTTCGCGCGTACGGGTGGCAGGTGATCGAGGTTGGTGAGCACGCTAATGACCTCAACCTCCTCGAACGAGCCGGACGTGAGGCGATCGCTGAACGCGCCATGCCAACGCTCGTGATCGTGCGCTCACACATTGGCTACCCGGCCGCCGCCATGATGGATCGACGCGAAGCGCACGGATCTCCGTTCGCCGCGTCGGTAATTAGCGAGACCAAGGCCGTCCTTGGCGTGCCCAACGAGCCATTCGCGCTCGATCCCGATCTCCCGCCGTCAATGGTTGACGCACTGGCCGAGCGGCGCAGCCAGCGCACCCGTTGGGAGGCCGCGATGGTTGCCGCCGGGGAACGTGGTGCACGTTTACGCGAACAGTTCGACACCGGAGGCGCCCTCGTCGGACCCGCCCGAGCTGACTACTACGACGCCGGCGGAGCCGTCGCGACGCGCAAGGCCCTGCAGCGGGCGATGGACGTGTGGGCGCCGCACACGCCCGGGCTTACCGCCGGATCGGCGGATCTGACTGACAACACGGGCGTGGTACTCGCGGGACCACCGCAGGGTCCCGCTAATCCTGCGGGGCGTCAAATCCACTTCGGCGTTCGCGAGTTTGCGATGGGTGCCACGCTGGTCGGACAGGCCGCCCACGGCGCGATGCGACCCGTGGGCTCAACCTTCTTCGTCTTTAGTGACTACGAACGGCCGGCCATCCGGTTGGCGGCGTTGAGTCACGTCCACGCCCTCTTCGTCTTCACGCACGACTCCGTCGGGGTCGGCGAGGACGGCCCGACCCATCAGCCGATCGAACACTTGATGGCGCTGCGCGCCATGCCGCGGCTTCACGTGGTTCGCCCCTCGGACGCCAACGAGACCCTGGACCTGGTCGAGTCGTATCTGCGTGACCCCGAGCCACCCACCACCGCATTGATCTTGTCGCGCCAGGACATCGCGGTGCTCGGCGACACCGAACGACGAGCGTCGCGCGAGGGCGCGTCTCGCGGTGGCTACGTTCTGCGCGATCACGACGACGCTCGTTGCACGCTCGTGGGCACGGGGTCCGAGGTGGCTGTCTGCTTAGAGGCCAGTGAGCGCCTGGCGTCACGGGGCGTTCCAACGCGCGTGGTCGCGATGCCCTGCTGGGCTTGCTTCGATGAACAGCCGGTCGAATACCGTGAGGAGATCTTGCGTCGATCGATCCCCTCCATCGCTGTCGAGGCCGGTGCAACACTGGGGTGGACTCGATACGTTGACGAGGCCATTGGCATTGATGCGTTCGGACTCTCCGCACCGGGTGCCTACGTCTTTAACTACTTCAACATTGAGGCCGCCAATGTCGAAGAGCGCGTCGTCGATCGCTTGGCGCGCCAACGCTGAGGACGCTAGCGCCCGCAACCTTGGGCGATGGACCCGATGAGCGCAACCGCGACTCATCGCGGCTCGCGTCGGCCGTGGGCGGCGCTGGCCCGTCGCGCCTCGACGCATCAAGGTCAGCGGGATCGCGGTGGCGAACGTGCGCGTGCACGCGCCAGTAGGATGCTGCCATGACGAAGCTCTCGAGGGGCGCGGTGACGTCAGATCTAACGTCGGCTCTTGCGTCCGACCTGGTGACAGCGACTGCGGCGACGTTGGCCCCGCTGGCCTACGCGCGCGCGCGCGCGTCACACGGCTTCGTTGTGACCTACTCACCCAAGGTCTTTATTCCCCTGACCAAGTTGTGTCGAGACCGTTGCGGCTACTGCACCTTTGCCCAAGCGCCCGCCAACGTCACGGCACCGTATCTGTCATTAGACGAGGTCATGGCGATCGCCGAACTCGGTCGCGCCGCGGGGTGCACCGAAGCTCTCTTTACGCTGGGTGAACGACCCGAACTGCGCTACGACGAAGCGGCGCGATGGCTGGCCGCTCGGGGGTACCGATCAACGGTGGACTACGTGGCCACGGCCGCGCAGATGGTCCTGGACGCTACTGGCCTGCTGCCGCACATCAACGCCGGTGCGCTGTACACCCACGAGCTCGAGCAGTTACGAGCGGGCGCGGCGTCCCAAGGGATGATGCTCGAGTCACTGGCCACACTCACGGCCCATCGGTTGTCGCCCGACAAGACCGCCGAGCGCCGCCTCGCGACGCTCGAGGCGGCGGGCGAACTTCGAATCCCGTTCACGACGGGCCTGCTGGTCGGCATCGGCGAATCGCGGCTTGATCGGGTCGAGGCCCTGGCTGCGATCGCGGCGTCGCACGAGACCTACGGACACGTCCAAGAAGTCATCATTCAGAACTTTTTGCCCAAGGCACGCACGGCAATGGCCCACGAGCCGCCGGCGAGTCCAGAGGAGTTCCGCTGGACGATCGCTGCGGCCCGGCTACTGTTGCCCGACGCGATACACCTGCAGGCGCCACCGAACCTCAGCGAGGATCCCGCGCAGCTGCTGGACTACGGGATCGACGACTTTGGCGGGATCTCGCCCGTGACCCTTGACCACGTAAACCCGGAGCGGGCGTGGCCGGCGATCGGCGTGCTGCGACGCGAGACCGAGGCTCGGGGCCTTCACTTGGTGCCGCGTCTCACGATCTATCCCAGCTTCGTCGCCCGCCACGAGACGTTCGTGCACGAACACGTTCGCCCGGCGGTGTTAGCCAGCGCCGACGCGACGGGGCTCGCTCGCGATGACGCGTGGGCGTCGGGCGCTGAGACCCCACCGCCGGAGGCGCCCGTGTCTCGCGTGCGCACCAGCGCCGTCGCCGAGATCGTCGCGCGCTACGAACCCGGCTACGCGTTCACGCACGCGGAGCTGGTGACGTTGCTCGAAGCGCGCGGGGGTGATTTCAATGCGGTCGTCGAACTCGCCGACGACGTCCGCCGTCAATTGGTCGGTAACGACATTACGTACGTCGTGAACCGAAACATCAACTACACCAACGTGTGCACGTTCAAGTGCCGATTCTGCGCCTTTTCGAAAGGTCCGCTGTCACTGAACCTTCGTGGCGATCCGTACCTGCTCGGTCTCGATGAGATCGCTCAACGAGTGCGCGAGGCCGAAGAACGGGGGGCGACCGAAGTCTGCCTCCAGGGCGGTATTCATCCTAATTTCGATGGTGAGTACTACCTCGACGTGGTGCGCGCGGTGCGCGACGCCTCGCCAACCATGCACATTCACGCGTTCAGCGCGCTTGAGGTGTTTGAGGGTGCCCGACGATCCAACCAGGACCTGGCGACGTACCTGTCGGGGCTGCGCGACGCCGGACTTAAGACCTTGCCCGGCACCGCGGCCGAGATTCTCGTTGACGAGGATCGTGCGATCCTCTGCCCCGACAAGTTGACAACCCAGCAGTGGCTGGACGTCCACCGAGCGGCCCATCACGTCGGACTGCACTCGAACGTCACCATCATGTTCGGGGCGATCGAGGGAGCGGCCAGTTGGGCAACGCACCTCCTGGTCACTCGGGACCTGCAGCTGGAGACGGGCGGCTTCACCGAGTTCGTACCGCTCCCCTACGTGCACATGGCGACGCCCTTGTTCCTGCGGGGCCGGTCGCGGCGCGGGCCGACCTTTCGCGAAGCCGTGCTGATCCACGCAGTCGGGCGGCTGCACTACGCCACCGTGATTGACAACGTACAAGTCAGCTGGGTGAAGATGGGCGTCGACGGGGTCCGACGAGTACTCAACGCTGGCGCCAACGACCTCGGTGGGACGTTGATGGACGAGAACATCTCGCGCGCCGCCGGCGCCGTCCACGGCCAAGAACTAGACGTCGAACACCTGCGAGCGCTCGTGTCGCCATTGGGTCGACCACTCGTCCAGCGCAGCACGCTGTACCAGGCGCTGTGAGCGACCAGGCCGTTGAAGCATTCCTGCGCGACAGCGGTCTCGCGGCGCAGCCTGAGTCCGAAGAGCTGGAACTCGTTCGTGGACTCCTGGGCGACGTGCTCGCACTCGTGCAATCGAGTCACGACGTGGGTGACCTCCGCGTCGCGTCGACGGCCATGCGAGAACTGCTGGACGCGGCCCGCGTCTTTTCACCCTGGCGCCAGCGACCCAAGCTGACGGTGTTTGGATCGGCGCGCACGCCGCGATCGTCGCCGCACTACGAGTTGGCGCGCGAACTGAGCGCGCGAATGGCGCGACGCGGCTGGATGACCGTGTCCGGCGCGGGACCGGGCATCATGCAGGCCGCCGCGGAGGGAGCTGGACTCAGCGAGACCCTCGGCGTCAACATCGAGTTGCCCTTCGAACAGAGTTCGAACCGGTACGTTGACGCCGAGAGCCGGCTGGTGGAGATGAAGTACTTCTTCACTCGCAAAGTGGCGCTCACCAAGGAGTCACTCGCCTTCGCGTTTTTTCCCGGCGGCCTGGGAACGCTCGACGAGGTTTTCGAGATTCTCACCTTGCTCCACACGGGCAAGGGCGGTCCGGCACCGGTCGCGCTGGTTGACGTGCCCGACGGTACGTACTGGGAGTCGTGGTGGCGCTTCATTCAAGAGTCGGTCATTGACGCCAACTACGTGGAGGCCGATGCCGCCCACCTGGTGCGCATCTGTCACTCGCTGGACGACGTCGAAGACGAGCTTGAGCGGTTCTACCGCAACTACGTGGCGTTCGAGCACTCGAACGGACGTGGCAAGCTAGACCTTCGGCGCGCGGTGACGCCCGAAGACCTCGTGGTCCTTCGCGCGCGCGTGCCCGAACTGGCCGGCGGTGCCGAGTCGAGCGGTGACGGGTCATCGATCGCCTTTGACTTCGACGGGCGGCGCTACGTGGCGTTGCGCAGGCTGATCGACGCCGTCAACAATCTCGAGATCTAACGAGGGAGTAGCCATCTCGGGGACCTCGCGATTCGCCATGCTGAAACAGCTTCCAAGACGAGAATGGTTTTAGCCTTCTCACCTCGGTGAGGACCTGGGCAGCGCGCACAGACGCCGGTGCGCGGCCATTACCGCGAGAACTCGAAGCGCCGGTCGATGTCCGGCCCTCGGTTACGATCTCAATCCGGTCGAATCGGTGCGAAGAACTGTCAAGTCCGCGCGCTCGCCAACCTCGTTCTCGACACGATGATCGAGGCCACAGTTCACGGCGACGTCGGCCTCAAGCGAATCGGCACTCACACGAAACTGTGCCAAGCGTTCCGGCAACGAGATGGTCTTTCTATGACCTATCGGTTACTCGATAATGCGATGCTCCTTACGTGGATGTCTCGCGCAAGATGGCCTCGGCCTTCTGCAGGCTTCGCCGCACGCGCGCGAGACGGCGCTCGGCGTCTCGCGCATCGTCGTTGGCGCCATCTCGAAGTTGGGCGCGCACGGCGTCGAAGACGGCGTCGCTCACCCGCTGTTCGAGCGCGGCGATCTCATCGGCGAAGTCGATAAAGTCGCTCACCCGAGGACCGTTTGAACGTCGAACTTGCCGTCGGCGAACTCGGCGCGCAGCACCTTCTTATCGAACTTGCCCACGCTGGTCTTAGGGATCGACTCGATGAAGGTCCAGTACTCGGGTAGCCACCACTTGACGACTCGGTCGGCGAGAAAGGCGCGTAGCTCGGTGGCCGTCGCCGAGGCACCGGGCCGCAGCACGACGCAGCACAGCGGACGCTCCTGCCACTTGTCGTCTGGTACCGCGATCACCGCTGCTTCGAAGACCGACGGGTGGCCCATGACGGCGCCTTCCAATTCGACCGAGCTGATCCATTCGCCACCAGACTTGATAACGTCCTTGGTCCGGTCGGTCACGACCATGAAACCCTCGTCGTCGAGGGTGCCGATGTCCCCGGTGCGTAACCAGCCGTCGTGGAACCGCTCGGGCGCGTCAACGCCGAAGTACGAGCCGGTGACCCAGGGTCCTCGAATCTCGAACTCCCCGACCGTGTGGCCGTCGCGGGGCAGGACCGAGCCGTCGTCGTCGGTGATGCGCAGATCGATTCCCGCGACGACCCGACCGGCCTTGACGCGGTAGTCGATCTCCTTCTCGGGCGGGGTACCCGCGGGTGGGATCGAGACGGCGGCCAGGGGGCTGGTCTCGGTCATACCCCAGCCCTGGACCATGTTGCGTCCCCAGCGCTCGCGAAAGGTCTCGATCATCGAACGCGGAACGGCGGCGCCACCGGCGAGAATGCCGCGCATCGAAGAGAAGTCAGCGTCGGCGTCATTTTCGGCCGCTCGTAGGACGTCATTCCACACCGTCGGCACGCCGAGTGAGATAGTGGGGCGAAGGTCGCGGATCATCTTGACGATCGGCTCGCCCTGGAGGAACATCTGGGGCATTATCAGTTCCGTGCCGGCGAAGAAGGCGGTGTAGACGGCGCCCCACGCATTGACGTGAAACATCGGCACGATGAGCAAGCACCGATCCTTCTCGCATAGGCCGATGGAGTTTGCCGTCGTCGAGGCCAGAGAGTGGAGCCAGGTCGATCGGTGAGAGTAGACGACCCCCTTGGGATTGCCCGTGGTCCCCGACGTATAGCACATGATCGCCGCCGAGCGCTCGTCGAGCTCGGGCCAGGCGTAACCAGGCTCCTCGGCGCCGATGAATGCCTCGTAGTCGATCGTTTCGCCGAGCGCACCTGACTCGTCGAGCCCGTTCACGATGAAGTGGCGCACCGTGGGGATCTCGTGGCGAATCTTCGCTAGCAGCGGCACCAGGGTGTGGTCGACAATGATCACCTCATCCTGGGCGTGATTGATGATGTAGGCGAGTTGTTCGGGAAAGAGTCGAATATTGAGCGTGTGCAGCACGGCCCCCATGGCGGGAACGGCTAGGTAGGCCTCCATGTGCACCTGGTTATTCCACATGAAGGTGCCGACCCGCGTTGATTCACCGACGCCCAAGCGCCCCAACGCCGCGGCCAAGCGTTCGGCTCGAAGGGCGATGCTCTTGAAGCTGGCCTCGCGCACGCCGTCGGGCTCAACGGTATAGATAACTTTGTTCGCGTAGACCCACTCGCCGTGTCGGATGATGCCGCTAATAAGCAGTGGTGAATCCTGCATCGTGCTTTGCATGGCCGCTCCGTTCTCCTTAGAACGATGCTACAAAGTTCGCCCGTGCGACGTCACCAGGTGGCGCTGTAGGGCGTAACCGGCGCCGCGAGCGTGGTGGTGCCCCGTAGGCACGCGTCAACGGCCGCCGCGGCGCTACGACCCTCAGCGATCGCCCACACGATCAGACTCTGCCCGCGCACGGCGTCGCCACAGGCGAAGACCGGCGGGTCCGTGAAGGCCGAGACTCGCCAGGTGGGGTCCACGAGCAGTGTCGAGCGATCGGTCATGAATTGGGGCTCGGCGAGGCCGAGTCCGGCGAGATCAGGTCCGGTGAAGCCGGCGGCGATCAGCACGAGGTCGGCCGGCACCCTCTCCACGTCACCAGTGTCCAGGTGACGAAGCACGGCCGCCGATACCCGGTCGGGACCGATGAACTCCTCGGTTTGGGTCGCGAACACGCGTGCGCCGCCCTCTTCGTGCGACGTGGAGGTCTTGTAAACCCGGGCCATCGTTGGCCACGGCTGATCAGCGGGGCGTTCATTCGGGGGACGCTCGAGGATTTCGATTTGGGTGACTGACGCGGCGCCCTGGCGGTGTGCGGTGCCCAGGCAGTCCGAACCCGTGTCCCCCCCACCGAGAATCAACACGTGTCGGCCGTGCGCGTCGATGACTGGTGGTCTCGCCCCGGCGACGGCTCGATTCGCGTCTTCCAGATACGTCATCGCCAGCACGACGCCGTCGCGGTCACCTCCGGGTACCGCGAGCTGACGCGCCACGGTCGCTCCCACCGCGAGTAGGACCGCGTCGTAGTCACGCCGGAGGTCCTCGAGCGACGTGGCGTCGGGTCCAATGGCCACGCCGCAACGAAAGTCCACGCCGGCGTCGCGCATCACGCTCAGTCGGCGTTCCAACACCGCCTTTTCCAATTTGAAGGCCGGAATGCCGTAGCGCAACAGGCCACCGACGTCGTCGGCGCGCTCGAACACGGTGACGCGGTGGCCGACGCTGCGCAGCTGAGCGGCCGCGGCGAGGCCGGCGGGGCCCGATCCGACGATGGCGACGCGCCAGCCGCTCTCCTCGGCCGGAACGACCTGCACGGGCAGTCCGAGCGCGAAGGCGTGCTCGGCGACCTCGTATTCGACGCGTTCGATGGTCACCGGCGCGTTGTTGAGCGACAAGACGCAGGCGGATTCGCACGGAGCGGGACACAGTCGCCCCGTGAATTCGGGGAAGTTGTTGGTTGCGAACAACTGGGTCGCGGCGAGATCCCAGCGCTCGCGATACGTCGAGTCATTGAATACCGGAATCCGATTGCCCAGGGGGCAACCCTGCGTGCAGAACGGAATTCCACAGTCCATACAACGCGAGGCCTGTTGGGCAATCTGGCGGTCGCCTTGGGGCTCGTACACCTCGCGCCAGTCGCGCAGTCGAACCGCGACCGGCCGGTGCTCGGGTTCACGACGCGGGTGTTCAAGAAAACCAGTGGGCTTAGCCATTGCGTAACTCGTCTCGTGCCCGCTGGTACTCGGAAGTCTCTACGCGAACGAAGTGCATCCGCGTCCTTCGCCAGTCGCCCAGGATCGCCTCGGCGAGTGGTGACTGGGTTTCATCGACGTATCGATCGAGCAGCGTTCGCAGAAGCGTATCGTCGTCAAATTCGAGCGGATCAACTTCGTAGACGCCAGCGCTCAGCACGTCGTGGACCCGCTGGTCGGGATCGTAGAGATAGAGGGTACCGCCGGACATGCCGGCGGCGACGTTGCGGCCGACCGAGCCCAGGATCACGACGACGCCACCGGTCATGTACTCGCACGCGTGGTCGCCGGTTCCCTCGACGACGATGGTCGCGCCCGAGTTACGAACGGCACATCGCTCCCCCACCACACCACTCAAGAACAGCTCGCCGCCGGTCGCCCCGTAGCCGATGACGTTACCGGCGATGATGTTGCGGTCTCGCTCGAAAGTCGACTCATCGGGTGGCACGACGACCACGCGGCCACCCGAGAGACCCTTGCCCACGTAGTCGTTGCAGTCCCCGCGTAGTCGAATCGTTAACCCCTTTGGGATAAAGGCGCCGAGGCTCTGGCCCGCCGAGCCCTCGAGCCTGAGCGTCACGGTGTTGTCGACGAGTGTCTGTTCGCCTAGGCGGCGCGTGATCGCGCTGCCGGTCAACGTGCCCACCGCCCGGTGCACGTTGTTGATTCGACCGCGGTACTCGAAGGAGTCACCTGCCTCGATAGCGGCGAGTGCGTCCTCCAGGAAGCGCCAGTCCAGCGCTTCGGCCAGTCCGTGGTCCTGAGCGCGGCGCTGGCGTCGTTGCTCGGCGGGCACGGCATTAAGCAACGAGCTCAGGTCGACGCCGTGGCGACTCGCGACCTCGACGTCGACGCTGAGGTGCGACGGATCACCGACCAGTTCATCCAGTGTGCGAAGACCCATGGAGCTGAGGTACTCGCGAACCTCGGTGGCCACGAATTCGAAGAAGTTCTGGACGAACTCGGGTCGACCGCTGAAGCGTTCGCGCAGCGCGGGGTTCTGTGTGGCGATGCCGACCGGGCACGTGTCCAGGTGACAGACGCGCATCATGACGCATCCCGAGACCACGAGGGGCGCGGTCGCAAAGCCAAACTCCTCCGCGCCGAGCATGGCCGCGATAATCACGTCGCGGCCAGTCTTCAACTGGCCGTCAACCTGGAGCACCACTCGGCTGCGCAGCCCGTTGGCGGCCAACGTGTGGTGCGCTTCACTGAGCCCCAACTCCCAGGGTGTGCCAGCGTGCTTGAGCGACGTGAGGGGCGCGGCGCCGGTGCCGCCGTCGTGACCCGAGATCAGTATGACGTCGGCGTGGGCCTTGGCGACACCGGCGGCGATGGTGCCCACTCCCTGTTCGCTGACCAGCTTGACGTGGATGCGCGCCGTAGCGTTCGCGCTCTTCAGGTCGTAGATGAGCTGCGCCAGGTCCTCGATCGAGTAGATGTCGTGGTGCGGCGGTGGCGAGATCAGGCCGACGCCGGGTGTGGAGTGTCGCGTGGCGGCGATCCAGGGGTAGACCTTGGTCCCGGGCAGCTGACCGCCTTCTCCGGGTTTGGCTCCCTGGGCCATCTTGATCTGGACGTCATCGGCGTTCACCAGGTATCGACTGGTGACGCCGAAGCGACCCGAGGCCACCTGCTTGATCGCCGAGCGGCGATTGTGTAAAGGGTCACTCGTGTCGAAGCGGTCGGCATCCTCACCGCCCTCGCCCGTGTTGGATTTCGCCCCCAGGCGGTTCATCGCGATCGCGAGCGTGACGTGCGCCTCTTGGCTAATGGAGCCGTAGGACATCGCCCCCGTCGAGAATCGCCGCACGATGGACGACACGCTTTCGACCTGATCGAGGGGCGTCGGCTCAGGCGCCGGAATCAGGTCGAACATGGCCCGCAGGGTCAACGGGGCCCGCGACTGGTCGTCGACCAGTGCGCTGTACTGCTTGAAGATGTCGTAGCGGCCCTCTCGCGTCGCGTGCTGCAACTTCTGAACAGTGTGGGGATTGAAAAGGTGCAGTTCGCCATCGCGACGCCACTGATACTCCCCGACGTTGGGCAGCGGGGCCGGTACGCCGGCGCCGTAAGCGGCGGTGTGCCAGGCGAGCAGATCGCGGGCGATGCGCGCCAGTCCGGCGCCCCCGATCCGGGACCCAAAACCTGGAAAGTAGCGGCCCAGCAAATCGTCGTCGAGTCCGAGCGCCTCGAACAGCTGGGAGCCCACGTAGCTCGCCACGGTGGAGACGCCCATTTTGGACATCACCTTCACCAGGCCCTTGGTCAGGGCCTTGGCGTACTGGTACCGTGCGTCGTACGCGGTTCGCTGATCGATCTCGCCCTGATCAACGAGCGCGTCGATCGACTCGTAGGCGAGGTACGGGCATACCGCCGAGGCTCCGAATCCGATGAGCAGGGCGACGTGATGGACTTCGCGCACGTCACCCGCCTCCACGATGAGCGCCGCGCGCGTGCGTAGGTGCTCGGCGACCAGACGGTGGTGCACGGCCGAAACGAGCAGGAGGCTAGGTATCGCCGCCTGGGTGGCGCTGGTGTTTCGGTCCGAGAGAATGACGATGTTCGTCCCCGCGCGAACCCGTTCGACCGTCTCGTCGGTGAGGCGATCGATCGCGCTGGCCAATCGTTCGCTGGGATCACCGAGTCCCTCGACGTCAAAGAGGCCGTCGAGGGCCACTGGCGTGAAGCCGCTCACCTGCGCGCTTTCGTTCACGTAGCGCAACTTGGCCAGGTCCTCGATGCTCAGCACCGGCGAGGGCAGGACAATCTGGTGACAGTGCGATGGGCTCTCGCTCAGCAGGTTCTCTTCGCCGCCGAGCGAGACGCGCGTCGAGGTGACGAGCTCTTCACGGATCGCGTCGAGTGGCGGGTTGGTCACCTGGGCGAAGAGCTGGCTGAAGTAGTCGAACAGCGAGCGCGGCTTAGCCGAAAGCACCGGCAGCGCGCTGTCGGACCCCATCGAGCCGATCGGTTCCTCACCCACCTGGGCCATATGACGAACGATGAGTCGCAGGTCTTCGTCGCTGTAGCCAAAGGCGCGCTGGCGCTGGCGCACCGACGCGTAGCTCGGCAACAGCATCGGGCGCTGGTCGAGGTCTTCCAGGGTGACCTGGGCATCGTGCAGCCACCGGCCGTACGGCGCGCGTCGCGCGAGTTCACCCTTGACTTCGTCGTCGTGGATGATTCGACCCTGTTCTAAGTCGACGAGAAAGACCTTGCCGGGCTGGAGGCGACCCTTGGCGATGACCGAAGCGGGATCAATCTCAAGGACGCCCACCTCGCTCGCGAAGATCACCCGGTCGTCGTTGGTCACCCAGTAGCGTGCCGGTCGAAGTCCGTTGCGATCCAGTACGGCGCCGACCACGCGGCCGTCACAGAACGTGATCGAGGCCGGTCCATCCCACGGCTCCATGAGCGCGGCGTGATAGCGGTAGAAGTCTCGGCGCTCGGGGTCCATCGTCGTCGAGCGCTCCCAGGCCTCGGGAACCATCATGAGAATGGCGTGCGGCAGCGATCGTCCGGCGCGAACGAGCAGTTCGACCACCTCGTCGAAGCTGGCCGAATCGCTCATCGACTCGGTGATGATCGGCGTGAGCTCGCCCAGGGGCACCGGCAGTGTCTCGGCGTGCAGGGTCGTCTCGCGGGCCGTTATCCAGTTCCGGTTGCCTCGGATGGTGTTGATCTCGCCGTTGTGGGCGATGAATCGAAACGGTTGGGCGAGCTCCCAGCGCGGCAACGTATTGGTGGAGAAGCGACTGTGAACCACAGCGACGGCCGAGGCGAGCACGGGATCACTGAGGTCGGCGAAGTATCGGCGCAGCTGGGGGTTGCTCAGCATGCCCTTATAGACGAGCACGGTCGACGAACACGACGCGGCGTACGCACCCGTCTCGTGTTCGACGAGCCGGCGCAGGCAGAAGAGCGCGTTCTCCAGATCAAGTACGGGACCCGTGGTTCGCTTCGCGATGAGCTGCATGACGAAGCGCGGCTCGCTCGAGGCCGACGTTGGTCCCAGAATGCTCGAGTCGACGGGAACGTCGCGCCAGCCGAGACTTTGCAGGCCGAGGCGCTCCGCCGTTCGTTCGGCGGTACGCGCGAATTGCGCGGTGACGCAGCGGTCGATCATCCAGTGGGCGACGCCGTACTCGCCCAGCGGGGGAACCTGACCGAACCATTGGCGCACGGCCTCGTCAGGCAACTGAATCAAGACGCCGGCGCCGTCGCCGGAGTCAACGTCTGCACCGGTCGCACCGCGGTGCTCGAGATTCTCGAGAATCACCAGCGCGTCGGCGATCGTGCGATGCGTGCGCTCTCTCGTGAGGTCAGCCACCACACCGACGCCGCAGGCGTCGTGTTCGAAGGCGGGGTCGTAGAGGGTTCTGGTCATAGCGTCACGGGCACGGGGCAACGCTGACCCGACGCCACTATACCGAATCGCCAGCCAACGCTCGCGACGTACGCTAGACGCGTGAGTTCTAGCGATCGTTCGGTCATCATCGTGGGCGCGGGCATCATTGGTCTCACCACCGCGTTTCGACTGGCCCGACGCGGCTACCGGGTGACGATCCTTGATCCGGCGCCCGCGATGGGCGCGACCCACGCCGCCGCCGGCATGCTCGCGCCGAGCGGCGAGATCGCGCCCGGCGACGAGGAGAACTACCGGTACCAGCAAGGGGCACTCAGCGCCTGGCGCGCCGTAGCGCACGAACTCGCCGAACTGACCGGTCACGAACTCTCGATCACCCAGACGGGTACGTTAATCGTCGGCTGGGACGGCGGCGATCGCCGGCTCATTGAGCAGTTTCGTGGTGTCGCCGAACACTTTGGCGCACCGCTGCGCACGGTCACGCGCGACGAGGAGCCCGAGATGTTTCGCGGCATCACGACCCGACTGCGTGAGGGCCTCTTCATGAGCGAAGACGCGTGGCTCGACCCGGACGCCGCGGTCGCCCAGTTGCTCGAGGCCAACCAGTGCCTCTCGGTGCGCCTGATTGAGGAACGAGTGACCGAGGTCCTCGCGCGAACCAATGGCGTGCCGGTGCGCAGTGCGTCCGGGGTGACCGAGGCCGATTGGGGAATCGTGGCGACGGGGGCGGCGGGACTGCCCCCGGGACTGCGTGAGCCGTCATCGGCGCACGTTCGCCCGGTACGCGGTGTCACCGTGCGTGCACGGGGCATCGACCGCCACGACGCGCCGACGGTGCGCGCTTTCTTGCGGGGACGGGCGTTCTACATGGTGAGCCGACCCGGGGGCTACTGCGTCCTCGGCGCTACCGCGGAGGAGAAGGCGGAGCCGCTCGTCGAGGTTGGCGAGCTCCAGCGCCTGCTGCGCGACGGGCTGGACATCGTGCCCGAACTGGAAGCGGCGACGTTCCTCGAGGTTCGCAATGGCCTGCGACCGGCGACAGCGGACCTTCGACCCTTTGTGGCCGAGATTCCCGGCGCCGGCTGGACGTGGACGTCGGGACACTATCGCCACGGCGTCACGGTGGCGCCGCTCGCGGCGTTGGACGCGCTCGAAGCGCTGGACCGCCGGTGATCACCATCAACGGGGACCAACGCGAGTGGCGCGGGGGCACCGTGCGCGGGCTGTTGGACGATCTGGCCCTGGACGGGCGCGGCGTCGCGGTCGCGATTGACGGCGCGATCGTCCATCGACGACACTGGGAGTCGACCGAGATACCTGACGGTTGTGCCGTTGACGTGGTGACGGCGATGGCGGGAGGATAGGAGCAACGGTGGCCCGTGACGAATTGTTAGACGCCCTCGACAAGCGAATCCTCGAGGCGATTCACGCCAAGGCGACCGGGGAGTCGGTCGCGTTCTTCTGCGAGGCGCGCGCGTGGCTGACCAATCCCGATCAGCCGCACGGCGCGCACCGTCCACCGTCGTAGGGCGACGCGACGACTAGGATGGTTCGCTCACGGGCTGTGGCTTAGTTTGGTCTAGAGCGCTCGGCTGGGGGCCGAGAGATCGGGAGTTCAAATCTCCCCAGCCCGACCAAGAATCACGTTGCGCCTCCAACGTGAGCTAACGACTCGGTCACTCGGCGCGATTGCGCAACGTACCCAGCCCACCAATGGTCGTGACTACCTCATCACCCGAGTGCAGGAAGGCTGGTGGGTGCAGGCCCTGGCCGACGCCGTGCGGGGTGCCGGTGAAGATGAGGTCGCCGGGGCGCAGTTCGCACACCCGCGAGAGGTAGGCAATGATCTCTCGCACGCTGAACACCATGTCCTGGGTGCTTGAGTCCTGGAACATTGTGCCGTTCACGGTGCACTGGATGCGAAGGTCTTGGGGATCGCCGACCTCGTCCACCGTCGTGATCCAGGGCCCCACCGGCGCAAAGTTGCGATGGGACTTGCCGAGACTGAACTGGGGTGGCGAACCCGCCATTTGGAGATCTCGATCGCTCAGGTCCTGTCCGACGCAGTATCCCGCCACCGCATCGAGCGCTTCGGTCGGCGCAATGTCGCGGCCCCCGCGTCCGATGACCACCACGAGCTCGGCCTCCCAGTCCACGTGCGCCGACGGAAGCGCAAACGTCGCCCTCGCCCCGGCCAGGCTGGAAGCGAACTTCGTAAAGATCATCGGCTGACCGGGCGGCGTCAGGCCCATCTCGGCGGCGTGGGTTCGATAGTTAAGACCGACGGCGAAGACCTGACTCGGCGCGTCAACGACGGGACCGAGCTGGGTGAGTTGCGCAACGTCGTGTGGGCCCAGGGACGAGGTGGTTGCGGGCTGGTCACGCTCGAGCCAGTCGTGTAGCTCCGCGAGGCGAGCCAACAGCGGGGCCGCCTGTGACGGAAATCGCCCCTTTGACGACTCGTGCACGTCGATGAAGCCGTGATCGAGGACGATGACGGCACGGCCGGCCACGTTGGCAATTCTCACGGTCTCTCCATTTGCGAGTTTGGCTCGAACCAGTGTACTGGGATACTAACGTGCGATGGGTCGCCACCGTTGCCGCGATGGCCATGACGCGCCGGTGTTCGCGAGCGTCGAGTGCTGCACCCCGAGCCCGACGTTACGCAGGGTCCAAGAGATCGCGACGCGTCGAGTCACCGAGACGTCACGCCGGTGTTGGGCCGCCGTGCATGACCCCCAAATCGTGATTGGTAGATTGGACCGGTCCCGGTAGTCGAGGAAGTGTCGTGTCCGATCTGTTCTCCCCCCTGACCCTGCGGGGTCTCAGCGTTAAGAATCGTGCGTGGGTCAGCCCCATGTGTCAATACTCGGCGACCGACGGTGTGGTCGGGGCGTGGCATCGAGTTCACCTCGGTGCCTTCGCTACCGGGGGCGCGGGGCTGATCATGGCCGAGGCCACTGGTGTGGTTGCCCAGGGACGCATCTCGGTCAACTGTCCGGGCCTGTGGAACGACGAACAGGTCGCGGCGTGGCGCGAGGTGACCACGTTCGCCCACGAACAGGGGGCGTCCATCGGCGTTCAATTGTCCCACGCGGGACGCAAGGGGTCCACGCTCGCGCCGTGGGATGACCACCTCGTGGCGGGACCGAGCGAAGGTGGCTGGCAAACCGTGGCGCCCAGCGCCGAACCCTTCACCGGCTACCCGACGCCACGCGCGATGACCGTCGAGGAGATCCAGGCAACGGTCCTCGCGTTCGCCGACGCGTCCCAGCGAGCGGTGGCCGCCGGCTTCGATGCGGTGGAGATTCACTCGGCGCACGGCTACCTACTGCACCAGTTTCTCTCACCGCTGTCGAATCACCGCGATGACCACTTCGGTGGTCGCTTTGAGAACCGGATTCGGTTTCTCGTCGAGGTGGTCGACGCCGTTCGTGAACGGCTCACCAACACGCCACTCTTCGTGCGCCTGTCGGCGACGGACTGGACGGCGAACGGGTGGGACCTGGAATCCTCGGTAGACCTGGCGACCACGCTGCGCGGCCACGGCGTTGATCTGGTCGATGTCTCTTCTGGTGGCAACGTTGCGGGAGCGGTGATTCCCCTCGCGCCGGGCTACCAGGTCCCCTTCGCGCAACGCATTCGGCGCGAGGCGCAAATCGCGACCAGCGCGGTCGGGCTGATCACCGAACCGGTCCAGGCCGACGCGATCATCCGCGACGGTCACGCCGATGTGGTGATGATGGCTCGCGCCTACCTACGCAATCCGCGCTGGGCCCTCAACGCTGCCGAGGACTTGGGTGAGGTAATTGGCTGGCCCCAGCAGTTTGACCGGGCCCGTACGGTGCGGGCCTAGTTTGGTGTCGCCCCGCTGGAATTACGGTCGGTAGACTGGCCCCGAGAGGCTGGTTTGGACACTGGCGTTCGCCCGGAGACTGGGTGAAAGAGGAAGTGCACAGAGAGGGTGATTCCAACCACTGGTTGGGCACGTCATGGACAAGAAGAGTCCCTCCGTTCTTCGTCACCTCGCCGACGTTCAGCCCGAACTGTGGTGGCTCGATTCAGATCCCCTCGAGCCGGCGTCCCACTCGGCGCTGATCGGCGAGGTTGGCACCGACCTCTGCGTCGTGGGCGCTGGTTACACCGGACTGTGGACGGCGCTGCTCGCCAAAGAACGTGATCCCCAGCGTCAAGTCGTGCTCGTCGAGCAGTACGAGACCGGCGCTGGTGCCTCGGGGCGAAACGGGGGGTTCTGCTCGGCCTCACTCACCCACGGGTTCAACAACGGCGTGCGTCGGTTCGCCCACGAGATGCCCGTGATCGAGCGCCTCGGCCGCGAGAACCTGGACGAGATCGAAGCGACCATCGGCCGCTACGGCATCGAGTGTGACTTCGAACGCACCGGTGAGTTGCGCGTCGCCCTGGCGCCGTGGCAGATGGACGACATGATCGAAGAGGCGCGACTGCGCAACGAGATGGGTGACCACGTACTCGTGCTCTCGCGCGACGAGGTGCGCGCGCGCGTCAACTCACCGAGTTACCACGGTGGCATTTTCGATCCCGACGGCACGGCGCTCGTCGACCCCGCGCGCCTGGTGTGGGGACTCGAGCGGGCCTGCTTGTCACTGGGGGTGGCCATCTACGAGAACTCCAAGGTCGAGTGGCTCGAAGACGTCGACGACGCCGTGCGCGTGCACACGCCCTACGGCGCCGTGACGGCGTCCCACGTCGCCCTGGCAACCAACGTGTTCCCGTCGCTTTTGCGCAGCGTGCGCAAGTACGTGGTGCCCGTATACGACTACCAGCTCGTCACCGAGCCGCTGAGCGACGAGCAGATGGCGAGCATCGGGTGGTCTGGCCGCGAGGGCGTGGCGGACGCCGGAAACCAGTTCCACTACTACCGACTGACCAACGACCGGTCGATCGTGTGGGGTGGCTACGACGCCATCTACAACTTTCGCGGCAAGGTGCGCCGCGAGTACGAGTTCAACGCCGAAACCTACGCGACGCTCGCGAGCCACTTCCTCGAGACGTTCCCCCAGCTGGTGGACATCAAGTTCACGCACGCGTGGGGTGGCGCCATTGACACGTGTACGCGTTTCTCACCGTTCTGGGGCACCGCGATGGACGCCAAGGTCGCCTACGTGCTCGGCTACACCGGTCTCGGCGTCGGTTCCACTCGATTTGGCGCGGCGGTCATGCTGGACCTGTTGGACGGGTTGGACACCGAGCGTACCCGCCTGAGCATGGTGCGCAAAAAGCCGCTCCCTTTTCCGCCCGAGCCCTTCAAGTGGCTCTTCATCCGCCTGACCCAAGCGGCGCTCAAGCGCGCCGATCGCCACAACGGCCAGCGCAACCTGTGGCTAAAGATGATGGATCTCTTCGGGATCGGATTCGACTCCTAGCGCACCAATCCGCAAGCGCATCGCGGATTGGTGCGCTAGGGGCTACTCCTCGCTCGAGTTCTCCGTCTGCATCAGGCCGGCGATCATGTTGACGACCGTGGGGTCCGTGAGCGTCGTCACGTCCCCGAGGGATCGGTTCTCCGCGACGTCGCGAAGTAGACGACGCATGATCTTGCCCGATCGGGTCTTGGGCAGGTCCGGCGTCAAGATGATCTGACGAGGTTTGGCGATCGGACTGATGACCTTGGCCACGTGTTGGCGAAGCTCCTCGATGACCCCGGACTGGTCCTTGGTGGCGTCCTCGGCCGACAGCTTGAGCGTGACGAAGGCAACGATGGCCTGACCGGTCGTATCGTCCGACGCTCCCACGACGGCGGCCTCGGCGACCGAGGGGTGGCCCACGAGCGCGTGCTCCACCTCAGTCGTCGAGAGTCGGTGGCCCGAGATGTTCATGACGTCGTCGATGCGACCGAGCAGCCACAGATCGCCGTCCTCGTCGCGCTTGGCGCCGTCACCAGCGAAGTACTTGCCAGGAAAGCGCTCCCAGTACGTGGCTTTGAAGCGCTCGGGGTCCCCGTAGATGCCCCGCGTCATCGCCGGCCACGGGGCCGTGATCACGAGGTAGCCACCCTCGCCGTTACCGACCGAGTTGCCCTCATTGTCCACGACGTCGGCGCTGATGCCGGGGAACGGCGTCATCGCGGCGCCGGGCTTCGTTGTGGTGATACCCGGTAGCGGGGTGATCATGATTGAGCCGGTTTCGGTCTGCCACCACGTATCGACGATCGGGCACCGATTGCCGCCGACGTGCTCGCGGTACCACATCCACGCCTCGGGGTTGATCGGCTCACCGACCGTGCCGAGCAGGCGCAGGCTGCTGAGGTCACGACCCTTGGGCAGTTCGTCACCCCACTTCATCAGCGTGCGGATGGTGGTCGGCGCCGTGTAGAGAACCGTGGCCTTGAACTCTTCAACGATGCGCCACCAGCGGTCCCGGCCCCCCGAGTCCGGCAGACCTTCGTACATAATCTGGGTGACGCCGTTGACCAGCGGACCGTAGACGATGTAGCTGTGACCGGTGATCCACCCAATGTCAGCGGCCGTCCACAGCACGTCGCTGCTGGGCTTGACGTCGAAGATGTAGTGGTAGGTGGTCGCGCACTGGGTGAGGTAGCCACCCGTCGTGTGGAAGATGCCCTTGGGCTTCGCCGTGGTTCCCGAGGTGTACATGATGAGCAGCGTCTGCTCGGCCGGGAAAAATTCGGGCGTGTGCGACTCGCTCTGGCGTTCGACCTCCTCGTGCCACCAGTGGTCGCGCCCCTCGACCCAATGGACGTCGCCACCGGTTCGGCGCACGACGAGCACCGCCTTCACGTTGGGGCAACTCTGCAGGGCTTCGTCGACGGCCGGCTTGAGCGGGCTCGGCGCACCGCGGCGGAACGCGCCGTCGGCGGTGATGACGTACTGGCAGTCGGAGTCGAGGATGCGACTGGACAGCGCGTCCGCGGAGAATCCGGCGAAGACGACCGAGTGGATCGCGCCGAGGCGCGCGATGGCCAGCATGGCGACGACGGCTTCGGGGATCATGGGCATGTAGATGGCGACGCGGTCGCCCTTCTTCACGCCCAGCTCGACCAACGCGTTGGTGGTTTGGCAGACCATCTTGAGCAGCTGCGCGTAGGTGATCGTGCGCGACTCCCCCTCGATGTCGGCGACCCAGTGGTACGCGACCTTGTCACCGTTGCCGGCCGCCACGTGACGGTCGACGCAGTTCACGCTCGCGTTCAAGGTGCCGTCGCCGTACCACTTGGCGAAGGGAAGATCCCACTCGAGGGTCGAAGTCGGCTCCTTTTCCCACGTCAGGCGCTCAGCCTGCTTGCGCCACCAGGCCACGGGGTCAGCGTTGGCCTCGTCGTAGAGCGACGGTTTCGCGTTGGCCGTCGCGACGAACGCCGCGCTCGGGGCGAAGGCCCGCTTCTCGTCGAGCCACGCTTCCAACTTTGCTTCAGTCATAGTTCCCCCAGGGAGTCGTTATCACAGTGTTCATAGAGTTCGTTCGTAGTGGAGACTTGGGCACTCTGTAGCGAGAGTAATCCTCGGCTCCGTAAAATGCCAACAGCGCCCGAACCGAAGTGGCCGGGCGCTGTTGGCGGTTGGGTCCGGTGGCAAGCCACCAGTGACTCGTACCTTAGCCGCGCGGACCTAGTGGCAACACGACTTTCTTAAAGGTGTCATTAATGACGCCGGCCGCCGAGGCGTACCAGGCGAGCACCGCGGTGAGCAGGCCGAGCCATCCACCGACTTTGACCATGCTCGAGTGCCCCGCTCCCCAGTTACCAATCGTGAGGAAGACGAAGGTCGCGGTCAGCACCAAGAAGACCAGGAACAGTACCGTGTTGGTCTTGGACGACGCGATCAGCATGTACGCCGTGAAGATGGTCCAACCCAGCAAATAGACACCGAGTGAAGCTCCCGTACCCTTTTGGAAGTTGATGAAGGCGTAGACCCCAAGCCAGAACGCTCCGTACGACGTGAAGGCGAGCGCCCCGAAGGTGTTCTTGCGCATAAACTCCCACATACCAGCAAGCAACTGAGCGAATCCGCCGTAGACCAACGCGAGCGACACCGCTGCCGTTGCGCCCGCGCCGTGCCACAAATTGGCGTTTGCGCTGCTCAGACAGAAGGTCGTCATCGCGAACGCCGCGAGACCCAACGGACCCGGATCAGCTACCTTGTGTTCGTCTGCCATGGATTTACCCCCAATATGGTTTCACAACGAACCGTAACGTTTGACGGCTCATCTTCGATTAAACACCAGTCGACTGAACTCACGTGGTTTTGCCGCGGCGAAGAATGTGAACTATTTCACGTTCATCTAGCCTGGTCATCGCCATTCTCTAGGGACTTAAGTCACACGGGCCGGAAATTTGTACGTCTTTGCCCGATCAGTCGAGCGCGCGGCGAAACGACGCAATCTGTGCCTCGATGGCGGTCGTATCGGCACCGTTGAGAATTTGTTGCACGATGGCCGAGCCGACAATGACGCCGTCACTGAATTGGGCCGCGTCGCGCGCTTGCTCGGGCGTCGTGATTCCGATACCCACGTAGGTCGCGAGGTCGGTCGTCGAGCGAATGGCGCTGACCACGCGTTCGGCGTCGCCGACGTCACTCGCTCGACCGGTGACCGCCATGCGAGCCGCGGCATAAACGAATCCCTGGGACGCCGCGCCGATACGACGAACACGTGCAAGTGGCGTCGACGGCGCCACCATCAAGACGGTCGCCACGTCCAGCGGCGTGGCGACGTCGCGCCACGCGTCGGACTCTTCCAAGGCGAGGTCGGGGACAATGACGCCCGAGATCCCACTGGTCGCGAGTAGCTCAGCCGCGCGCGCCAGGCCGAAGTGGTGCAGCACGTTGTAGTAGGTCATGATCACGATCGGCGCGTCAAAGGCTGACGATGCCACTTCGTGGCAGATGGACTCGAGCGTCGCCCCTGCGCGCAACGCTCGCAACGCGCCTTCTTGAATCACCGGACCATCCATCATCGGGTCAGAGAACGGGACGCCGACCTCGACGGCGTCGGCGCCGGCGAGGATGGCGCCGTGGACGTACTGGCTCCAATCCTTGGTCAAGCCGCCCACGAAGTACGGCACCAGTGCGCGCCGCGAACCGCGCAGTTCACGCAGTCGACGATCGAGACTGGTCACGACTCACCGCGAAGGATGCTTCGCACCTGCGCGACGTCCTTGTCGCCGCGCCCCGACAAGTTGAGCAATACCGTTGAGCCGAGTGGTACCTCGGTGCCGGCAACGGCGCAGAGCCACGCGACCGCGTGGGCCGACTCGAGCGCCGGGATGATGCCTTCGAGTTCGCTGAGCAGTTGCAACGCCGCAATGACGACGTCGTCGCCGGCTCGTACGTAACGAGCTCGGCCGAGCTCGGCCAGGTGGGCGTGCTCGGGGCCGATGCCGGGGTAGTCCAGTCCCGCCGAGATCGACGAGGCCTCCTCGATCTGCCCACTGTCGTCTTGCAACAGAAGCGAGCGCATGCCGTGCAGCACGCCGGGCGAACCCAGGCCGACCGCGGAACCGCCGGCGGCCTCTACACCAACCAACGCCGCGTCGGAGTTGGCGAAACCGGCGAAGACGCCCGCTGCGTTGGAACCTCCCCCAACGCACGCCACGACGAAATCGGGTGTCCCGACGCCTCGTTCGCGCAGCTGCTGTGCGGCCTCGGTGCCGATAATGCTTTGAAATTCGCGAACCATCCACGGAAACGGGTGCGGACCCATCACCGAACCAATGCAGTAGTGCGTGTCGTCGACGCACGTCACCCACTCGCGCAGGGCCTCGTTCACCGCGTCCTTGAGGGTGCGGCTGCCCGACGTCACCGGAACGACCGTCGCACCGAGCAGCTCCATACGAAAGACGTTGAGCGCTTGGCGAACCGTGTCGACCTCGCCCATGTAGACCGTGCAGTCCAGGCCGAGACGTGCGGCCGCCGTGGCGGTCGCGACGCCGTGCTGACCGGCGCCAGTCTCGGCGATGACTCGACGCTTGCCCATTCGCTTGGTCAGCAGGGCCTGGCCGACAACGTTGTTGATCTTGTGGCTGCCCGTGTGGGCGAGGTCTTCGCGCTTGGCGTAGATCTCGATGCCGAGGTGCTGCGAGAGACGGCCGAGGTAGGTGATCGGCGTCGGCCGGCCACCAAATTCGTGCAAGGTCTCGCGATACTCACTCACGAACGCCGGATCGCGCCACGCGTCGCGAAAGGCGTCGTCGAGCTCGAGACAGGCCGGCATGAGGGCTTCGGGAACGAAGCGCCCACCGAAGGAGCCGAAGTGTCCCCCGTCGTCGGGCGGACCCATGTAGATCGGGCGTTGGGTCACGAACGCCCCTCGAAGGCCTCGCGCGCGCGGGTAACGAAGGACCTCACCGCCGCGGGGTCCTTCACACCGGGTTCGCGTTCGACGCCCGTGGCCACGTCCACGCCCCACACCCAGGAGTGCTCGATCACGTGCGCCACGTTGATTGAGGTTAATCCGCCCGCCGCGATGAGCGGGCGGCTCCACGTCCGGCGCTCGACTTGGTCCCACGCGTGGACAACACCACGACCGGGATCGGGCCCATCAACGAGCACCGCGTTCACGAGGCGGTCATCGAAGGCGTCGAACTCGGGTGACGACGTCGCTAAGGCGCGAATGATGAAGGCGTCGCGCTCACCGAGCTCGCTCAGCAGCGAGGGCGACACCGGGTCGTGGAGTTGGACGCCGTCGGGCGCCACCTCGTCAACGGCCCGCAGGATCTCGATCTCGCTGAGCTCGCGCGTCACCAGGACACAGAGGATGCTGGTCCGAAGCGCTCCCGCGATCGACCGCGCGAGCGAGGTCGTCACCCGACGACTCGAGGGCGCCACGATAAGCCCGAACGCGTCGGCGCCAGCGTCGCGAACCAGGATCGCGTCGTCGATCGAGGTGACGCCGCAGATCTTGATGAATGACGGTCGTCGAACGTCAGCCACGTGAACGACTCTCAACGCTCGCGAGCTCGCCGAGCAGAACTTGGGGGTGAGCGTGGCGCACGAGCGCCTCACCGATCAACACGGCATCAAAACCATCGCTCGCTGCGCGCTCGACGTCCTCGCGGGTGCTCAGACCCGATTCGGCCACCGCCACGTGCGAACTGGGAATCGTGGCGCCAACGCGCCCCGCTCGAGTGGGGTCCACCGCAAAGGTGTGCAGGTCGCGCTGATTGACGCCAATCACGTGAGCACCGCACGCAATGGCGCGTCGCGCCTCGTACTCATCGTGCACCTCGACCAGGGCGTCGAGGCGGCAAAGCCTCGCGACCTCGAGAAATCCGAGGAGCTCGTCGTCACTGAGCACCGACACGATGAGCAGCACGGCGGCCGCACCCATATCGCGAGCGTCGAGGACGTCATTTTCGGCAACCGTGAAGTCCTTGCGCAAGAGGGGAAGCGGCGACGCGCCGTGTACCGCGCGAAGGTCGTCAGTCGAACCAGCGAAGAATGCGGTGTCGGTTAACACCGAGATCGCGGCCGCTCCCCCAGCCTGGTACGAACGCGCCAGTGCCGATGGGTCGAGGTCGGGACCGATGTTTCCCTTGGACGGCGAGCGACGTTTGACCTCGGCGATGACCTGCACGGTCGGTCGACGCAGGGCTTGGGCGAACGAGGGGCCCCGATAGGGCGCTTCGTCAATGCGCCGGCGCCAATCGCGACGGTCATCACGGGCCCGCGCGCGGTGCCACGAGACGATCTCGTCAAGGTACGTCGACGCCATCGACGAATGTTACCGGGCGAACGCGCGAGCACCGACGAGTATCGTGGCGCTATGTCAGAGGCCGAGGAAAATCCCATGGACGCCCCGCGGTTCACCGCCGAGGTACTCGGACCACTCGTTCGCGGCGCCGACCTCGCGCGCGACCAGGCCCGCGACGCGCTGGGGGCGATCCTCGCCGGACACATCGAAGGCGTCCTCATCGCGAGTTTTCTCACCGCCTTGACCGCGAAGGGGGAAACCCCCGCGGAGATGACGGGTTTCGTGGACGCCATGGTGGCCGCGGCCAACACCTTCACGCTCGACGTGGACGCCATCGACATCGTTGGTACCGGTGGTGATCAGCTTCACACCGTCAACATTTCGACGATGGCGGCGTTGGCGGTCGCCGGATGTGGGGTGCCCGTCGCCAAGCACGGCAACCGCGCGGCGTCCTCGTCGGTGGGCTCGGCCGACGTCCTCGAGGCGCTCGGCGTTCGCCTGGACACCCCCCCGGAGCTGGTGCGGGCCTGCATCGACGATGCGCAAATCGGTTTTCTTTTCGCGCCGCGCTATCACCACGCCCTTGGCTACCTCACGCCCATTCGACGAGCACTGGCGTTTCGAACCGTCTTCAACGTGCTCGGACCACTGGCGAACCCGGCGCTGGTGCAGCGAGCGCTCATCGGGGTCGCGTACGCCGGCCACCTCGAGGCGATGGCCGAAGTGCTCAGCGCCCGCGGGATGACCAGGGCTCTGCTCGTCAACGCGGACGATGGTCTCGACGAGCTCTCCCTGGCGACACCCTCGACGATGTACGTCATCACGAGTGATGGCGTGCGCGTCGAGCGCATTGACGCCGGTGACCTGCTCGCCCGGCGCCACAGCGTCGCGTCGATTCGCGGTGGTGACGTCCAACACAACGTCGGCGTCGTGCGTCGGTTTCTCGATGGCGAGCCGGGCCCGGTCACCGACGTCGCGTGCGCGAACGCCGCGCTGGCGCTCATGGCCGCCGAGCGCGTGACAACCTTGCGCGATGGGTTCGAGATGGCGATGGCGAGCGTCGCAAGTGGTCGCGCGGGCCACGCCCTCGAGCGTCTCGTCGCGGTCAGCAACAGTTAGAGTTCGCGCAATTCGTCGCGGTAGCGGCGCCCGTTGGCGACGTAGATCGCGACGCCGTCGGCGATGGAGGACACGTCGCTCGCCTCCGGTTTGATCGTGGCGGGCACCCCGACGGCCAGGGCCCGCTCGGGCACGTCGGTCCCGTTGCGCACGACAGCCCCCGCGGCGACGGTCGCCCCGCTGTGGACCCGGGCTCGGTGTAAGACGATGGACCCACTGCCGATCAACGCGCCATCCTCGACAACGCAACCCTCCAAGTGCGCGAGGTGGCCCACCACGCAGTCCGAGCCGATGACGGTCGGGTACTCGGCCACCGCGTGCACCACGGCGCCGTCCTGGATCGAGGTACGTTCGCCGACGATGATCGTGCCGTAGTCACCGCGTAACACCGCGCTCGGCCATACCGTCGAATCGGCGCCGATGCGCACGTCGCCAATGACCACGGCCTCGGGATGGACGAAGGCCTCGGGATGGATCTGGGGCGTACGATCGCCGAGCGCGTAAACGGGCATGAGAACCTCCTAGGACGGGCCACTGACCCTAATGGGCTAGCCACGAAATTAACTGATACAGCCGCCAGATCAGATAGATCGCCGTGGCGACCACGAAGAACCGCCAGCGCAGTGGCACGGGTTCGCGCTCGGGCTCTTGCACGGAGTTGCCACACATCTCGCACACGTCGCCATCGACGGGGCGATCGCACACGTCGCACCACTTGGCCATCAGTCGACGCGAACGCGAACTCGCAGCGGCGTCGAGCCCAGATCGAAGCGCTCGCGCAGCGCGCGTTCGACGTAGCGCAAATACGTTGGGGGCAGCCGACCGGCCACGAACAGCGTGAAGGTCGGCGGTTCGATCGCCCCCTGGACGGCGTAGCGAATCTTGCCCGTCGGAGCGGGTTGCTTGATCTGCAGGTCACGGATGGCACGGTTCAGCGCCCCCGTCGGCACGCGCTTGACGTAGTCCGCCGCGGCGTCCTGCAGAGCGGGTAGGAGTTGATGTACACCCTTGCCCGAGGTGGCCGTTGTCTTGATCACGGGTGCGTCACCGAGAAATGCGAGCTTCTCACCGACCGTCGCCAGGATCGGCGGACGTTCGTCGGTGCCAATAAGTTCCCACTTGTTCAGCACCACGATGGCCGGACAGCCCGCGGCGGCAATGCGCTCGGCCAGTCGCTGGTCCTGTCCGGTGGCGCCCAGTGTGGCGTCGATGACCAGCACGGCGATGTCGGCGCGATCGAGCGCGTCCAGGCTACGCAACACGGCGTAGGTCTCCAGACCAGCTTCGGTCTTGGCGCGTCGGCGCATGCCGGCCGTGTCAATAAAGCGGATCCGGCCCTGGTCGGTGTCAACGACGGTGTCGATGGCGTCGCGCGTCGTGCCGGGCAGGTCGTGGACAACGGAACGTTCCTCGCCAATCAATCGATTGAAGAGCGTCGACTTGCCAACGTTGGGTCGCCCCACGATTGCGACGCGCAGTTCGTCTTGCGCGGTGACCTCGACGTCGGGTTCCTCGGTGACCAGTGCGTCGACGACGTGGTCAAGCAGTTCGCCGGCGCCACGTCCGTGCACGGCACTGACGAAGTGCGGATCTCCCGCCCCGAGGCCGAGGAACTCCCAGCCGGTCGCTTCGTGCGCCTCGTCGTCGACCTTATTGACCACCAGGGTGACGGGTCGCCCACTGCGCAGGGCCCATCGAGCCGCGTGACGATCCTCGTCGACGAGTCCCGTTCGGACGTCGACCACCAGCAGTACGTGGTCCGCGGTCGCGAGGGCGCGGTCGGCCTGCCCGGAAACCTTGGCCTCCAGCGAGCTGCCGCGCTCGAGCCAGCCCCCGGTGTCGACGAGGTCGAACTCCACGCCTCGCCACTCCACCGAAAACGTCTTACGGTCGCGTGTCACGCCGCGGTGCTCTTCGACCACGGCCACCCGTCGTCCGGCGAGCCGGTTCACCAGGGAGCTCTTTCCGACGTTGGGACGACCGACGATCACGACCTGTGGTCGGCTCACGACGTCACCAGTTCGATGCGGCTCACGCGATCGAGTGTCTCGCGCAAATCGCGCCCCGTCGTGGGCACCACGGTCACCGCCCGCGGTAGATCACTCAGGGTGAGACCGTCGAGGAATCGTCCCTCGGACAGGCACACGTCGGCCAGGAGGTACGTCGCGCGAGTGGGCAGCGCGTCCAAGACGCGGGCCAAGTCGTGGCCGGTGAGTAGGCCGGTAACCTTAATATTGCCACCGAAGTAGCGATTCTCTACGGCCACGACGTCGACGTGGCGAAATCCGTACTCGTCCAACAGCGCACGCAAGAGCGGCGCCGCGTATTCGCCAGTTAACACCGTGACCGGACCACCGTCCCCCGGTGCGCTTGAGATGCCCCGCGGCGCGCGGTAGCCCCACGCGGGTGCGCCGTCCACGGACTGAAAGAAGCCGCTGCCCAGTGTCGCCATCGTCGTGCGCGTCTCGAAGCTCGATCGAAAGGCCGCGACCATGCCGATACCGTTTTCGGCCTCGTCGAGGCTGTCGTAGAACTCCTTAGGCGGAGGCAATACGCCGGCCACGAGGTAGAACTCGTCGCTCGCGTAGAACATCGCTCGACCCAGCGTCTCGCGCGCGAGTTCGCGATACTGATCGACGAGATCGATGACGTGACGGGCCTCGGGGCCACGGTGAGCCCGCATGGTCGCCTCGACCGAGAAGTCGCTGACGCCCACCGGCACCAGGGCCACCGACGCCGTCTCGGGGTACTGGGTCACGATGTCCTGCATGGTCCGCTCGAGGTGCGCGCCGTCGTTGACGCCCGGACAGACCACGACCTGCACGTGGACGACGATGTTGGCCCTTAAGAGTTCGCGCAGCCAGCGCAGGCTCGTGGCACCGCGCGGGTTGCGCAGCATCGAGGCACGTAGCTCGGGATCGGTCGTGTGCACCGACACGTAGAGCGGTGAGAGCCCTTCGTCGACCACGCGTTCCAGATCGAACTCGGTGAATCTCGTCAACGTGGTGTAGTTGCCGTACAGGAAGGAGAGGCGAAAGTCGTCGTCCTTGACGTACAGCGATCGACGCATACCCTTAGGCAACTGATAGATGAAGCAGAAGGAGCAGTGATTGTCACAGGTGCGGATCCGGTCGAACACCGCGGAATCGATCGACAGGCCGAGCGGTTGACCGGGCTGCTTGGCCACGTCGAACTTACGTTGCAGGCTCTCGCCTTCGCGCTGGACGAGCAGTGACACCCATGGGCCGTCGATGAGTTGCTGATACTCGATGATGTCGGTCGCGACGCGGCCATTGATGGTGATAAGTTCGTCGCCCACCGCGAGGCCACTCGCCGCCGCCGGCGAATCGGGAGAAATCGAGGCGATGCGGACCCTAGACACCGGTCCAGCCTACTGGTGCCCTCAGCGGCCCAGCCGGCTGAGGGGGTCTCGTTGGCCCCGTCTCACTAGGCTGGCGCCGTGTCCGTTGATCGCGTCGTCTTGGCCGCGCCTCGGGGATTCTGCGCCGGTGTGGAAAAGGCGATCAAGGCCCTCGATTGGATGACGCGGGTCTTCGCCCCGCCGGTCTACTGCTACCACGAGATCGTTCACAACCAGTTCGTCGTCGATCACTTCCGCTCCCTCGGGGTCACCTTCGTTGACGACGTCGCCGAGGTTCCCCCCGGCGCACCCGTGATGCTGAGCGCGCACGGCTCGGCGCCGTCGGTCATTGAGGCGGCCCGGCGCTCGGGCGCGACGGTCGTGGACGCCGTGTGCCCGCTGGTCACCAAGGTTCATCACGAACTCAAGGTCCGCGCGCGCAAGGGCTACACCGTGCTCTACGTCGGCCACGAGGGTCACGAGGAGGCGGTGGGCACCATGGCCGTGGCGCCGGCGTCGGTGCACCTCGTGCAGACCGTCGAAGATCTCGACGCGCTGGGCGCGATCCAGGGCCCACTGGCCCTGCTCAGCCAGACGACGCTCAGCCTCGACGAGTGGCACGACATCCGCGACGACGCCGCCCAGCGGTTTCCCGACATCTGGATGCCGAACCGAAGCGACCTCTGCTTCGCGACGACGAACCGCCAAGCGGCGTTGCGCGCCATCGCCGGCCGGGCGGACGCTGTCATCGTCATCGGGTCGGCCAACTCTTCCAATACCGTCGCCTTGACTGAGGTCGCGCGGGCGGCGGGCTGTGAACGGGTACTGCGCATCAACGGAGCCCACGACCTGCCCGATGACCTCACCGGCACCGTGGCGGTCACCGCCGGGGCGTCGGCTCCCGAGTCGATCGTCAATGACGTGCTCGACGTGCTTGATCCGCGCGACGGCGTTGAAGTCCACGCCGAAACCGTGGAGGACGAGTACTTCCCACCGCCACCGGAGCTGCGCGAGATCTTGCGGACCCTCGTCGCCTTGGTCGATCTGATCACCCTGACCCCCACGACGTCGGGATTCGACGGCGAGGTCGACCGGGCCTTCACCGCCGCACAAGTCCTGCTGACCAGCACACGGCGACGTTGAGGGCGGTGCTCTCGTAACGTCCGGAGTAGTATTTCAGGGCGCCGGTCACGCCGCTCGTCACGCACGTCGCATCGAACGGAGGGACGGAGTGGCCCCGAGGAGAGAGAAGAGATGGCCAAGCACGACCTCGAAACGCGGCGACTATCGAAGTTGCGGACCTACGCCATCGATCAGGCGTTGAGCGAGTTTGAACGTGAGTATCCGGGCTCGTCGCCCGAACCCATCGTCGCATCGATCTGTGCCTACGAAGAAGAAGGCAATATCGGCTCAGTCCTCGATCAAATGCCCGCAACTATCGATGGCCGCGCGTACACGACCTTGGTGGTGGTCGACGGCGGTGACGACAAGACCGCGACGATCGCCCGCTCCTACCCCGGCGTGAAGGTCATCGAGTTTCCCGTCAATCTCGGGCACGGCGTGGCGCTGCAGGTCACGTATCGCTACTGCGTCGAGCGGGGGGTCGATTACCTGGTCACCCTCGACGCCGATGGTCAGAATGACCCCGCCGAAATGGCAGACGTGCTCGGGCCGCTGCTCGCCGACGAGGCGGACTTCGTCGTGGCGTCGCGTCGACTGGGCGTCGATGAGACCACGGACCGCTTCCGCAAGACCGGCGTTCGGTTCTTCTCATTCATCATGAACCGAATGACGGGTGCGAACTTGACGGATACCTCGACCGGCTATCGCGCACTTCGCGTGACGATGCTCGCCGACGTGATCGACCGGCTGCGCCAGGACCAGTACCAGACGGCCGAATTGCTCATCACCTGCCTGAAGCGGGGCTGGCGGCCCGCTGAGGTAGCGACGGTGTGGCACCCTCGTCAGTCGGGCACCACCAAGAAGGGTTCCAACTGGCTCTTTGGTCTGCGCTACACCCGCGTGGTCTTTGCCACCTGGTGGCGCGAGCGCTAGGGCCAGGCCAGCGCTTCGTGGTACGCCGACTCGAGACCGGCGCGTAGTTCTTCGGTTTTGGCCGAGATCTGGGAGCGCGGGATGCGTCCCGCACTTGCGGGCGGCTCAATCGGCGAACCGACCACTACCCGAACGCGGGCGAAGCGCGGCAGCTTGGCGCCGGCCGGCATGGCGCGGTCACTACCCGCAATGCCCACCGGCACGACGTAGGCGCCAGTGCGAGCGGCAACAAACATGGCGCCGTCGCGCAGCGCGTCCACGCGACGGCCATCGCGCCGGGTTCCCTCGGGAAAGAGAATCAGCGCCTGGCCCCGCCGCAGGACCTCTTCGGCCAGGTGTAACGATTCGCGATCGGCCGTGCCGCGCGTGACGGGAAAGGCCCCCACGTGGCGCAGGATCGTGCCGAGCAGCGGCACGCCAAAGAGCTCCTGCTTGGCCATGAAGAAGACCTTGCGCGGCGAGATGAACAGCGTGAAGACGAAGTCCACGTTGGAGCGGTGAATCGGGGCGATCAGCACCGGTCCGGACGTGGGGATGTTCGACGCACCGCGCACCCGCGGGCGAAACAGCAGCCACGACAGCACTGCGAGCAGCGTCGCCGCGAAGCGGTAGAGCGGCGTCTTATCGGGATTGAGAATCAGTTCGGCGTCTTCAGGCACGTCACGATCTCCTTTACGACTTCATCGATGCTACGGCCGGTGGTGTCGATGACGATCGCGTCGCTGGCCCGACGCAGCGGCGAGACGGCTCGAGCACGATCGGCGTCGTCACGCCGCGAGACCGACGTCGCGCCCTCGTCCCCGCGCCGTCGCGCACGTTCGCTCAACGACGCGGTCAAAAACACCTTCAGCGAGGCGTTCGGGAAGACAACGGTGCCAATGTCGCGCCCCTCGACGACGGTGCCGCGCGTCTGGGCGGCCACCCACGCCCGTTGGCGCGAGACCATCGCGGCGCGCACGGCGGGATTGGCCGCCACCGCCGAGACGGCTTGGTTGACCGGCGCACCCCGTATCTCCTGGTCAACGTCGCGGCCGTTGATACGCACCACTGGCTCGGTGGCGATCACCGCGGCACTGGCGATCGCGGCGACGCCGTCGACGTCGTCGGGCGACACACCGCACGCGAGCACTTCGGTCGTCACCGCGCGATACATCGCCCCGGTGTCGAGAAACGACCAGTTGAGCGCGGTCGCGAGCGCTCGGGCGACGGTCGACTTGCCAGAACCCGCCGGACCGTCAATGGCCACCACGTCGGTGCTCACGTCAGGCGAGCCAATTCATCGAAAAACCCCGGAAAGCTGGTGGCCACCGTGTCACTGCCCTCAATCAGGCAGCCGTGACCCGCGACACCGGCGATCGCGGCCGCCATCACCATACGGTGGTCGAGGGTCGCGGCGTGCGTGAAACTCGCGAACTGGCCGGCGTCGCCCAGGCCCTCGACGAAGAAGTCGTCGCCATCGGACCACGCCCGTGCGCCGAGCGCGCCCGCGAGTGCCACGGCGCCCGCCAAACGATCCGACTCCTTGACGCGTAGTTCGCCCATCGCTCGAAACGCGGTGACGCCCTCGGCCGCGGCCGCGGCCACGGTCAGTGCGGGTACCTCATCGACCGACGGAATCTCGTGGGACGAGATCGACGTTGCTCGAAGCTTCGAGCGCACGGCGCGCAGCGAGGCGCCGTCGACGTCCGGGGTCAGCGTGAGCTCCGCGCCCATGCGACGCAGGACGTGCACAAAGCCGATCCGCTCGGGTGCGACGTCGATGGACGCCACCTCGATCTCGGCGTCGCGGTGAATCAGACCCAGCACCGCGAAGAAGGCCGCTTGGGAGGGATCCCCCGGTATGGACCAGTCGACCGGCCGGGGCCGACCAGGGTGCAGCGTGACACGTCGGCCGTCGCCCACGTCCACGGACTCGATGGCGACGCCCGCTCGGGCCAGCATGTCCTCGGTCGTGCTACGAGTGCGCAGCGGCTCGTGCACGACGGTGACGCCGTTCGCGACGAGGCCAGCCAAGAGGATCGCCGACTTCACCTGTGCGCTAGCCACGGGCACCTCGTAGGTCACGCCGCGTAAGGCGCCACCGACGATGCGCAGTGGTGCCGTGATCCGCGGGCCGTGGCCCTCGACCGTTGCCCCCATCGAGCGCAGCGGCACCGCCACGCGGTCCATGGGGCGCAACGACAGCGAGGCGTCACCCACCAAGACGTGTTGTCCGTCGATGGCGCTGAGCACACCGGCGACCAGGCGCATCGTGGTTCCCGAGTTCGCGCACTCGAGCTCGCGCGGCGCCGGGCGCAGCCCGCCCGAGGGACCCGTGACCACGAGGTCATCGCCATCATCGCGACAGATGGCCCCCAACTGCGCCACGATGGACCTCGTCGCCCGCACGTCCGCGCCCGGTGAGAGGCCAACGACGCGACTCGGTCCATCCGCGAGCGCGCCAGCGAGCAGCGCGCGGTGCGACGCACTCTTGTCGCCCGGCACGCGCACCACCCCACGAAGTCGTGGCACCGGCGCAACGGTGGTGGTCGTCATCAACGATCGAGCGTAACGGAGAAGCCCATGGTGCCCAGTACGTCGAGGAATTGCTCGGCCTGTTGGGCGTCGACGGCGAGCAGCAGCGTGCCCCCCCGACCCTCGATCCCGTGCGCGATCTCGATGTCGAAGATGTTGATGGCGCGATCAGAAGCGGCCACGGTTACGGCCGCCAGCACGCCGGGTTGGTCGGTAACGCCGACGCGTAGGTAGGCGAGGCGGTGTGCGCTCAGGGCACGACCGGGCAACTGGCGGCGGGCCAGTGACGCCGACTGCAGATCGACGCTGATGAGGTCGCGGCGATCCTCGCCCAGGGCCCGACGCAGCGTCGCGAGGCGATCCTCGAGCGAGCGCAGGGTTTGCATCACCGCGCTACGGTTTTCAAAGAGGACGTCGGGCCAGATCGAGGGATCCCCGGCGGCGATCCTGGTCATGTCTCGAAAGCCGCCTGCCGCCAGCTGCAGCAGCACCGCGTCCTCTTGGGCCGCGAGGGCCGCTTCGTTCATCAGCGCCCCGGCGAGCAGGTGCGGCACGTGACTGGCCAGCGCCACCAGCCGGTCGTGGTCGTCGGGGCTCACCGCCACGACGGTCGCCCCGAGCTCGCGAAGAATGCCGTGCAGTCGGCTGTAGTGCGCGGCCTCGGTAGCCCGCGTCGGTGTGAGCACCCACGTACAGCCCCGGAAGAGATCGGCCCGCGACGCCTCGATGCCGCGTTGTTCAGAGCCCGCCATGGGGTGTCCACCGATGAAACGTGAATCGTCGACACCCGCGATCACGCTCGATTTGACCCCCGCGACGTCGGTGACTATCAGGTCCGGGTCCTCGAGCTGGCTCAACACGTCGCGCGCAACGCGCGCGACCGCTCCGGCGGGCGTGGCCACGACCACCAGGCTCGTGTCGGCGTGCATCGTCTCGTCGCTGATCACCTCGAGTTCGGTCGCGCGGCGCACGGTGTCGCGGTCCTGGTCGCTGCCGGTCACCGACCAGTCACTGGCCGCGATCGCCCGAGCGACCGAGGCCCCAATGAGACCCAGGCCAACGACGTGGGCGTGGCGGCTATTCGGGGAGGTCATCACGCAGGGTTCGCGCGTCGCGCAGGTAGACGTGGTGGATGTCGTCGCGCGCAACGTTGACGTAGGCGTGCAGCAGCACGCGAATGCACTTGGGCATCGAACCGGGAACGTTGATCTCGCTCGCGCAGAGCAGCGGAATGTCACCGAAACCAACGGCGCGGGCCGCGGTCGCCGGGAACGAGGACGTGAGATCGGGGGTCGTGGTCAAGATCACGCTCACCACATCGTGGTGGGCCAACTCGTTGCGCGCCATCATCGAGGTCAAGAGTTCTTGGGTGGCGTCGGCGATCGCCTCGGGGGTGTCGACCGAACACGTGGTGGCACCGCGCAGTGCGCGAATCATCGGCGAAGTCATGCAGGCATCGTAGAGGCCATCTCGTCGGTCAGGCCGACGGCCTCGAGCAGACGGCGAACTTCGGCGATCGACAGCTGACGGTAGGCGCCGGGCGCGAGCGTGGCGTCGTGCAGGGGGCCAATGCGGGTGCGCACGAGCCGGGTGACCTCGTGGCCGACGGCCGCGCACATTCGGCGAACCTGGCGATTGCGTCCTTCGTGGATCACGATGCGCAAGAGGCCTTCGCTCACCCGGCTCACCTGGGCGGGACTCGTGAACCCGTCGTCGAGCTCCACGCCATCGCGGAGCCGACGAATGGCGCTCGGTGACGGGTCACCCTCGACGCGAACGAGGTACTCCTTGGCCACGTGCGAACTCGGGTGGGTGAGTAGGTGGGCCAGTCGCCCGTCGTTGGTAAGCACCAGCAGACCTTCGGTGCTCATATCGAGACGGCCAACGGGGAAGATGCGCACGGGCGACTCGACGATGTCCAACACGGTCGTGCGACCCTGGGGGTCCGACGCCGTCGTGACCACACCGTCGGGCTTGTTCAGTAAGAAATACACGGTGTGCTGGGTGGTGGAGGCGAGTGCGCCGTCGACGCAGATGATGCTCGTGGCCACGTCGACCCGATTGCCGAGCTCGGCCACGCGGCCGTCAATCGTGACGCGTCGCTCGCTGATCAGCTGCTCGCAGGCCCGCCGGGATCCGTAACCGGCGCGCGCGAGCGCCTTCTGGAGCCGCTCGCCTTCCAACTAGGCCCCCGACCAGGTGGCCACGTCACTGCGCAAACGCTCGTGGATCTCGTCGGCGACCGCGAGCGGCGCCATGAAGGATTCGATCGGGGCGAGCTCGTCGATGCGGGCCAGTCCCAGGCGATCGAGGAAGAGCTCGGTGGTTCCGTAGAGGATCGACTGACCCGGTCCAGCGGCTCGGCCCCGTTCCTCGATGTAGCCGCGCTGTTCTAAGAGCCTCGTAACCCCGTCGACGTTGACCCCGCGTAGGGCGGTAATTTGCGCTCGCGAGATGGGCTGGCGATAGGCGATGATGGCGAGCGTCTCGAGTGCGGCCGAGCTCAGGCGGTGCGAGACGTCACGATTGGCGAAGCGCGTCACCCAATCGGCTACGTCGGGCGAGGACTGCATGACCCAGCCACTGGCCAGTTCGGTCACGGAAAAGCCGCGCCGTTCGCGCGCGAACTCCTCGCGCAGCTCGCCGAGCGTCGCGCGAACCTCGGCCACGTCGCGATCGGCCACGTCGGCCAGTTCCTCGGCCGAGATCGGCTCGAGCGCGACGGTGAGCATCGCCTCGAGAATCTGCGCCAACGAGTGTTCAGCCCTCATAGGCCTCCACCTTCTCCATCGCCAGTTGTCGAGGTTGGACTACCCACACGATGTCGACGTCGCCGAAGGTGTGGCCCTGACCGAGCGTCACGTGGCCCAGCTTGCACAGTTCGAGCAAGGCAAGAAAGTGGACGATGATCTCGATTCGTGTTTCGAGACCCTCGGTGAGCGAGCGAAAGGACAGTCGACCTAGGTCGGGCAGTCGCTGGGCCAGTGACGCGACGGTCTCGGCGACGCTCACGGCGTCCACGGTGACGTGGTGCAGGCGAACGGCGAGTACCGGCTTATCCTCGATACCTCGCAGGTAGGCCATGGCCAAGGTCGTGGGCGTCACGCCCGCCAACAGGTCGGGTGGTTGCACGACAAAGCCGTCGTCAATCCCGCGCAGGCGCGCGAACGCCCGACCGGCGCGCTCCATCAACGTCACAAAGCCGTCGGCGATCGCGGCGTAGGTGCGCAGCTCCAAGAGCCGAGCCAGCAGGACGTCGCGCTCTTCCCACCCCACGAACTCCTCATCGGGCTCCGTGTCGTCACGACCGGGCAACAGGCGCTGACTCTTCATCTCAAGCAAGATGGCCGCGACGAGCAGAAATTCCGAGAGTTGGTCGACGTCCAGGTCCACCGACGAGTCGCGCAACGTCGCGACGAACTGATCGACGATCGTGCTGAGTGGCACGTCGAGCACGTCAACGTCATGGCGACTCACGAGCTGGAGCAAAAGTTCGATGGGGCCATCGAACGACGGCGTCGTCACGACGAAGGTCACGGCGACAGACTACCGGAGGGTTGAACCCACCGACGTCCTAGACTCGAGCAATGCGAGTATTCTCGGCGATTCAACCATCGGGAGCGCTGCACGTCGGCAACTACCTCGGAGCCATCAAGCAGTGGGTGGACCGACAGTCTTCCGAGTCGCTCTACTGCGTTGCCGATCTGCACGCACTGACGTTGCAAGTGGAACCGGCCGACTTACGACGAAACGTCGACGACCTGCTGATCGGGCTCTTGGCGGCCGGTCTGGATCCCGAGGTCTGCACGTTGTTCGTCCAGAGTCAGGTCTCCTATCACGCCCAGTTGGGCTGGCTTCTCGAGTGCGTCGCCACCCACGGCGAGTTGACACGAATGACCCAGTTCAAGGAGAAGGCCGGCCGCCATCAGGGCTATCGAGTTGGGCTGCTGACCTATCCGGTCCTCATGGCGGCCGACATCTTGCTGTACCAGACCGATGAGGTTCCCGTTGGCGACGACCAGCGTCAGCACTTAGAACTTGCGCGCACCATCGCCGAACGCTTCAACAACCGTTTCGGGTCAGTGTTCACGGTGCCGGTTGGCACGCGACCGCCAACGGCCGCACGGGTCATGGATCTTCAGGAGCCCACCCGCAAGATGTCCAAATCCATCGACAGTCCACTCGGCACGCTGTACGTGTTAGACAGTCCCGACGCGATTGCGCGCAAGGTGAAAAAAGCCGTCACCGACACCGACGGCGACGTTCGCTTCGACTGGGAGACCAAGCCCGGACTCGCCAACCTGCTCGAGCTCTTCGCCGGCTTCAGCGATGAGCGGCCCGAGGAAATCGCCGCGCGCTACTCGCGCTACGGCGACCTGAAACGAGACCTCGCCGACTTGATTATCGCTCGGCTCTCGCCCATCGCCGAGCGCTACCGAGCCCTGCAGGGCGACCCGCACGTCATCGACGACGTGGTGCGCGACGGCGCCCGTAAGGCCAACCTCATCGCCCAGGACACCTACGCGCGCGCGAGCGCGGCGATGGGGCTGCGCTTGAGCTCGCCGGCGACGCTCACCGCCTAAAACAGCAGGCGTAGCCACCAGTTCTGCAGCGACGCCAAGGCACTGGTGCCCACGTGAAAAAACAGTGAGTCAGCGATGATGAGCACCATGACGATTGGCAGCGCCTTCATGCGAAAGCGGTAGTAGTCGGGCAGTCGGTGGCGCGGCACGAAGCGTTCGATGATCGCCGAACCATCCAAGGGTGGGATAGGCAGCATATTGAAGACCGCCAAGGTCAGATTCACCAGTCCCAGCGAGACGCCGAACTGTAAAAGCCAGAAGGTGTTCAGATGAATCGCCACCTCACTGATCACCCAGCCGACGCCGGACAGCACGACGTTGACCGCGGGACCGGCCAGTGAGACGTAGAGCGATTGTCGGCGAGGGTTGCGCAGTCGACCAATATTGACCGGTACCGGCTTGGCGTAGCCGAAGGCGGGCAGGTGGCTGAAGATCAAGAGCGCGGGGAGCAGCACCGTTCCGAAGGGGTCGACGTGTCGCAGGGGATTCAGCGTCAGTCGATGGTTCTCCTTCGCGGTCGGATCGCCGAAGTGGTACGCGACGTAGCCGTGGCTCACTTCGTGCAGCACGATCGACGGCACGATGGCGAGAAAAAAGTAGACGTAACTCGACATCTTCTCTCCTAGCCTTGTGCCCGTGGGTGCGCCCCTTGGTAGGCGCGTTGCAACGACGACACCGACACCGCGGTGTAGAGCTGCGTGGTGGCAATCGATGCGTGACCCAACAGCTCTTGGACAACTCTAATGTCCGCGCCGTGCGCGAGCATGTGCGTAGCGCAACTATGTCGAAAGACGTGGGCGCTGATGCGATTGCGCTCGATGCCCACGTTGAGCGCCCGCTTCGCGATGATCCCGTCGACGCCCTGGCGAGAAAGTGGCCTACCGCGAGCGTTGAGCAGCAACGCGGTGCTGGGAACGGCCAGCAGCGACGAACGCCCCTGGGGTCCCAGGTAGGCGCGCAGGGCTCGGTGCAGTGCGCCACCCATCGGCACGAGTCGCTGCTTGTCCCCCTTGCCAGTCACCTTGATCAGCTCCTCGTCGAAGTCGAGGTCCTCGAGGCGAACGCCGACCGCTTCGGACACCCGGCATCCGGTGCCGTAGAGCAGTTCCAGTAGCGCTCGATCGCGTCGGTCGAGCGCTGTTACGGCGGGAATCGAGTCGAGGAGGCGGACTGTTTCGGCCTCGTCCAGCGGTCGTGGCAGATGGCGCCCCCGGTGCGTGGGACGAACGTGGCGCGTGGGATCAACCTCCAGGTGTCCTTCGTCCATGAGAAAGCCGAACCACCCGCGCAGCGACGCCAGGGCGCGCGCGACGGTCGTGGGTGCGCGGCCCCGGTCGAACAGGTCCCCGAGGTAGGCGTCAACGTCGTCGCCGTGCAGGTCGTTGAATGACGTCCCTCGATCATCGAGCCACGTGAAAAAGCCCCGAAGGTCGCGTCGGTAGGCCTCGATCGTCGCGCGGCCCCTGCCCTTCTCGACCGTTAGCCAGACGAAGTACTCGTCGGCGAGTTCGTCACGACTGGTCAAAGAAGCGTCCGAACACGAGATGGAGCGCGATAGTCATGGTCGAATCCACCATCGCCGCCTCGGTCATGATGGCGCGCAGCTCGTCGGGTTCGTACCAGTGCACCTCGGCCGCGGACTCCTCGGGTCCCGCGGGGGCGCGATCGCGCGACGAGAGACCGGTCGCTTCATAGATGTGCATCAGTTGGTTCGTCCAGCCCGGCGAGACCATGAAGGTCCCCAACGCCCGCCAGTGTTGCGCGTCACAGCCGATCTCTTCGGCGAGCTCGCGCTTGGCCGCCTCGAGCGGCGCCTCACCGGGGACATCGAGCGTTCCCGCGGGAATCTCGAGGTTGTAGCGGTCAAAGGCCGCCCGATACTGACCGATGACCCCGATGCGACCACGCTCGTCGATCGCGAGGATGGCGACCGCGCCGGGGTGCGATACGACGTCACGGTGGTACGAGTGATCGTCGTGTTCCACGGTGCGCCGCTCAACCGTGAAGACCGACGACGTGAGCAGTGGGGCGACCGCGGTAATGCGAAACTCGTCGCTCACGAAGCGACGTCGACCGACGTTGGGTCAATGATGTGGGGTTCGCGACCCTCGGCCCTCGTCGCCGCGGCGGTGATGAGGCCAAGAAAGAGCGGGTGCGGTCGGTCTGGTCGTGACTTGAACTCCGGGTGCGCCTGGGTGCCGATGAAGAACGGGTGGTCACCGACCTCGACGAATTCGACCAACCGCCCGTCGGGCGACACGCCCGAGCAGCGCATGCCCGACGCTTCGAACTGATCGCGATAGCGACCATTGAACTCGTATCGATGACGGTGGCGTTCGGACACGACGCCGACGCCGTACAGCTGCTGGACGATGGACCCCTCTTCGAGCATCGCCGGGCAGGCCCCGAGGCGCATCGTGCCACCCAGGTCTGTCACGTCGACTTGCTCGGCCATGAGGGCAATCACTGGCGCAGAGGTGGTCAACGAAAACTCCGTCGAATGGGCGTCACTAAGTCCCATCACGTGACGCGCGTACTCAACGACCATGACCTGCATCCCCAAACAGATGCCGAGATACGGGATCTGCTGTTCGCGGGCAATGCGTGCCGTGGCGATCATTCCTTCGATGCCGCGCTCGCCGAAACCACCGGGGACGATGATGCCGTCGAGCTGTCGCAACCGGTCAGCGTCGATATCGGTCGGGACGCGCTCGGCCTCGAGCCACTCGATTCGAGTAGTCGCCCCGACCGCGAAGCCCGCGTGGCGAATGGACTCGCCCACTGAGAGGTACGCGTCGGGCATGGTGACGTACTTTCCGACGACGCCGATACGCAAGGTCTTGGTGGTGTTGTGCACCCGATGAACGACCGTGTTCCACGGGTCGAGGTTGATTGGGTGCTGCTCGAGGTCGATGCCCAGCGTTTCGCACACGATGGTGTCGAGGCCCTCGCGGTGCAGCGTTCCCGGAATGTCGTAGATACTCGCTTCGTCCACCGCCGAAATGACGGCCTGGATCGGCACGTCGCACAGCAGGGAGATCTTGCGCTTGAGGCCATCGGAGATTGGCTGGTCGCTACGACAGACGATGACGTCCGGCTGGATGCCGCGGCTTCGCAGTTCGGTGACCGAATGCTGGGTGGGCTTGGTCTTTTGCTCACCCGACGGCGCGAGGTACGGCACCAGGGTCAGGTGCACATAGCAGACGTTCCCGCGGCCCGCGTCTCGACGATATTGGCGTATCGACTCGATGAACGGGACGATTTCGATGTCGCCCACCGTTCCACCGATCTCCACGATGACCACGTCCGCGCCCATCGCGCCGACGCGTCGAATGCGCTCTTTGATCTCGTCGGTGATGTGGGGAATCACCTGGACCGTCTTGCCGAGATAGTCTCCGCGACGCTCCTTGGCGATCACGTTGGAATAGACCGAACCCGTCGTCGTGTTGGAAACGCGCGTCAGGGCTTCGTCAATGAATCGTTCGTAGTGTCCGAGGTCCAGGTCGGTCTCGCCCCCGTCGTCGGTGACGAACACCTCGCCGTGCTCGCCCGGATTCATCGTGCCCGGGTCAACGTTAAGGTACGGATCCAACTTGCACATGGTGACCTTCAGGCCACGAGACTTGAGTAGGCGACCCAACGACGACGCCGTCAGGCCCTTGCCGAGCGAACTAGAGACCCCGCCGGTGACGAAAACGAACTTTGTCATTTCCACACCGACTTGTCCACGGACCCCCAGTGTAGCGCCTAGTGGATCGTCGTCCAGTGACTTACCCGTGTGGATCGAGCAGTCTGGTCGCCAGCGCTCGGGCCTCGGTGGTTCGGTGCTCGCCGGTCAGCATCCGGGCGATTTCGTTCACCCGGTCGTCGCCGCGCACCTCGCGGACGGTCGTGACCGTTCGACCCCCCACCACGTCCTTTTCAATCACGAAATGTTGGTCGGCCTTGGCGGCAACCGACGCGAGATGGGTCACAATCAACACCTGGCGATCGCGTGCGAGTTGGGCCAGACACGTCCCGATCTGTTGCGCGACCTCGCCTCCGATGCCGGCATCGACCTCGTCGAAGACCGTGACGACACCGTCGCTGACCGTGACCAGGGCGATAGCCAAGAGCAGGCGGCTCAGCTCCCCGCCACTGGCCAATGATTGAACGGGACCTTCGGGACGGCCGACATTCGGAGTGAACCAGAGCTCGGCGAGCGAGCCATCGTCGCCGTCGACGCTGAAGCGAATCGACGACCCGGGCAACGCCACGCGTGACAACTGGCCCTGCACAGCATTGGTCAGCTGGGCAGCCGCGAAGCCTCGATCCTGGCGCGCTCGACGGGCCAGGATCGCCGCCGCACGCTCGTACTCACGTATTTCCTCGTCAATTGCGATAAGACGCTCGTTCGCCGCACGCAACTGCTCGCGGTCGAATCGAAGGCGTTCCCAGGTCGTGAGCGCCGAGGCCAAGGTTGCGCCGTACTTGCGCGCGATGCCCTGGAGCAGGGTGACTCGTCGCTCGAGAGATTCGAAGGTCGCCTCATCAACGACGTCGCCGTCGACGTACGCTCGCAGTTCGCTCACCGACGAACGCGCACTCATGAGGGCGCCGCGCAGCGCCTCGAGGACCTCCGCCACGCCATCAGAACCGGGAAGCATCGCCAGTGTTCGCGCGAACTGAGTAAGAATCGCTCCATCGTGATCACCGTCGAGCAACTCGACCGCCGTCACGATGGCGTCTCGGCCGTCGCGGATCGCCGTCCAGTGCTGCAGCGTGGCGAGTGCGTCGTCCAGCTCGCTCGCCGAGGTGAGACGCGCCGACTCGAGCTCGGCGATCTGGTAGTCGAGAAAGGCCGATTCTCGCTCGCGCGCGCTCGGGTCTCCCCCGAAGGAGTCGCGAAGCTCGCGGGCCTCGGTTAGTCGGCGTCGAGTGTCACGAAGGTCCACGGTGTCAACGGATCCGTACGTATCGATGAGCCCCAAGACGTCGCCGCGTTGGCGCAGCGTCAGGGAGTCTTGTTGGCCGTGAATAACAATGAGGGGTTCGGCGATCGCCCGCAGTCCCTCGGCACTGGTCGTTGCGCCGTTGATGACGCTGCGCAGTCGCCCGCTCGCACCGCGCTCTCGCGACAAGACGATTTCGGCGCCGTCACGGTCGCGGAAGATGGCGGCCACCCGCAGACGCTCGTCGGCGGCGTGTCGCTCGACGGCGTACTCCAGGCCGACACAAAGGTTCAGTGCCCCCAGCAAGAGGGTCTTACCGGCGCCCGTCTCGCCGGTGATGACGTTGAGCCCCGGTCCGAATTCGACGACGGCGTCGTCAATGATGCCCAGTCCGCTGGCGTAGAGCTCCACGAGTTCGGCGTCAGGCATGACCTTCGCGAAGGCTTTCGCGCAGACGAAAGCCCAGCTCGAAGCGACGCGTCTCTACGACGCGCACCGGGTTGGCGCTGCGCGATACGCTCACCGACTCGCCCGGCTCGATCGAGCCGATCGTTCGTCCATCGGCGACGACTTCAGCGGATTTGGTCACGGCGGTAAGTCGTATCACCTTGTCGCCGGCGACCACGATCGACCGGTCGATCGTGAAGTGCGGGGCGATCGGGGTGAGGACCATGACCGCTAGCGTCGTGTCGATCACCGGACCGCCGGCCGAGAAGTTGTACCCCGTACTGCCGGTCGGCGTGGCGACCATGACCCCGTCGGCCGAGTAGGTCAGGTACTCGTCGTCGTCCACGTAGCTACGTACGCGCACCATGTGGCCGGCGTGGGCTCGCTCCACCACCACCTCGTTGAGCGCGAACTGCGCCGACGCCGGTCGCGGCATCGTGATCTGCAGGGCGAGGCGTTCGACCACGCGCGGGTCGGCGAGCGCCTGCTTGATGTCTTGAATCAACTCCGCCGATGGCACGTTCAAGAGAAACCCAAGGCGACCGAGATTGACGGCCATGATCCGGGCACCCAATTCGTGGGCCAATCGAGCGGACTTGAGAAACGTACCATCGCCACCGAGGCTGACCACCAGGGTGTCGGCCGAAACATTGGGGGCCGTCGCGTCGTCGAGCAGAAACAACTCTGACGAGATCGCACTCGCGCGCAGGTGACGTCCGACATCATCAGCGAGGACCACGGCGTCGGACCGATTGCTGAAAGCAGTGAATAGTAGATCGGGCACGGCCCTCCTCGACTCCATGGTAGTGAAGGACCGCGTACGCCCGCCGACGCTGCCGGCTTCAGGCTCGCCCCGGTGTCACAAGTTGTCGTGTCGATTTACCGCCCCCGTCCCGCAGCGAATCAACGGCGCTAAACGCTCTTGGCACCAAGAAGGGGTCGGCTCCCTGGGGTCGGCTCGGGTTCTTCACTCGAGGTAGCCCACGCGCGCCATTCGACTGTCGTCGCACGAGGCACCTCGTCCCCCGCGCGGCCACCGGGCGCCGTAGAGTTGCCCCCATGACGCCGTTCTTCTTACGCGGGTTGATCGCGGGAATCGTCGCCCTGGTCACCGTCGCGTCACTGGTCGCTTTCCTACGACCGCAACCCGCGACGGTTACTGGCCTGACCCCGCTCACCCCAAGCGTCACGTTTCGCCCACCACTTGAACTCCTGGGTGGCTGCGCGGAACGACGGCTCGATCACGGCCACGACGTCGATCCGTCGTGGCGAATCGACCAGGAGAACGACGAATGCCTGCCCGCTCAACACGTTCCTCGCAGCGCCGACGGCCGGCCACTAGTCGGTGCGCGATGAAGCATGGTGCCTCGGTGACGTGCGAGGCGAGCGAGCGCGGCAGCGGAGACGCACCGGGGCCTGGCTGGCGTTACGCCGAGGTTGACAGCGCCGGCGTCTCGTTGGTCGGCATGCTGGTGTCACTCATCATCCTCGGAATCCTCGCGTACGTCGCGGTGAACTTCCTCGTGTCACCGTCGGCCACCGTTGCGGTGCTCACCGGCACCTCGACTACACCCTCGGCGACGCCGACCACTGGTCAAACACTGTCGAGCGTGCTGCGACTGGCGGTAGTCACCGCCTGTCGAGCCGATTTCACCTCGGTCGAGACGGCGATCAGCGACTACCGCGCGGTGTCGGCAACTAACCCGCCCTCGGGCACCGCGTGGGCGACCGCCACGCTCGGCGGGGGTCCCTTCCTGCAGTCGTGGCCAACGGGGAACGGCGCCTACGCCATTGGCTGGAATGGCGCCAACGTCGTGGTCACACCGCGCGGCGGTGTCGCGTCAGTGGGCAACGTCGGCACCCCCACACCGCCCACCGGCTGTTACGCGGTGCATTAGCGACGCCAACTGGCGCCCCAGGAGCGCCGCCCGACTCGCTCGGTGAACATGGCCCGGTCTGTGTTGGAAGGTCGACCTCGCGCGTCGCTGGGCACGATGCGCGTAGCCTCGGCACTTATCGTGTGTGGCGCCAGCGAAGGTGATGCAGGTGACGAGGTCCGCTTGAGCTCGCGGGTCGATGGACCACGCCGTTGGCGAAGTAGTCGCGATCTATCCGACGCATGGTGGGTAAACCCGGCAAGACGGCGGCGGTGATCACGATGCCGATGAGGGCGAGGCCGTCGCGCAGTCCCGTCCAGTGGATCAACACCGTCATCGCCAAGGAGCCCAGGGCCATGCCCGCGACTTCGCTCGCCTCCAGTGCCCCCAACACACGCCCCAGTCGCTCGTTGGGCACAATGTGCTGCAGTACCGTGATCGCGTTGACGTCAACGACCGAGTTCGCGAGACCGATCAGCCACATGGACACGAGGGCCGCTGCGAGGTTGGGGGCAACCGCAATGATGAGCAGCGGTGCCGCCCAGACGATCACGCCGAGCGCGAAGTCAGTCGCCAGGTGAGCGCGTTCCATCAGCATCAGTGCCACGACACCGCCCACCAGCCCACCGATGCCGAGCAGTGACTCCATGAGGCCCAACCCGGAACTGCCAATGTGCAACAGTCGTAGCGCGATGGCGACGGTGAAGACCGCCGATGCCCCAGCGACGATGCACTGGAGCACGTAGAGCACCACCAGGGTCAAAATGTTACGGTCGGCGCGAATGATCCGAAACCCGTGGATCGCTCGGGTGAGAAAACTCTCGGCGTGGATGGCCGCTGCCTCCGAGTGCTGCGCGTTGGGCGCAGCGTACCCTTCGTCATGCTCGTCGCTCGCGGGCGGGTGAACCGACAGCACCAGCAGGGCGGACCACACGAACGTCGCCGCGTCGAAGGCGAAGGCCGTGCTCACGTTCGTAAAGGCCAACAAGAAACCCGCTAACGCTGGGCCCGCGAAGAAGCCAACACTCTCGATGGTGCTCGACACGACGTTCGCCCCCGCCACTTCATCGTCACTTCGCGCCAGCATGGGGAGGATCGACGCCTGCGCCGGACGAAACGCCGTGCCCGCCATCCCGACCAGGACGATGAGCAAATAGACGTACCACTTGGAGACGTGGAAGCCGACCAGCGACGCGGCCACCACCACCAGGGCCAGACGGACCACGTCGGAGACCACCATCACCAGCTTGCGGTTGTACTCGTCAGCGAAGGTGGAGGTGAATGGTGCCACGAGCGCGATCGCGACGTACCGAGCGACCGCCACTTCACCAACCGCCGTTGGTCCACCGGAGCGGTACACGAAGACGACCGCACTGAGAGCGAAGACCCCATCGCCGATGAGCGAGCCCGCAAAGGCGTAGAAGATGCGCCGAAGAGTGACGTTGGCGAAGACGTGGGACATCGCGACCTTGGATGATCGCAACTCGCTGCGGATGAGACTCACCGCTTCATCCCCCGTACTGGCGAGCCCGCCACGTTCGTCGACTGGCGCCTCGTGAGGCGCCCGTGAACTGGTCGTGGCGCGCTCGTGGCCAGGTGTTGACTGGCAACGTCAGTCGCCCACGGCCCGTGCCCGGTGGTGCGTCTCGTCCCAGGTTCATCGCGCCGAGGCGAAAATCAACTCGTCGACTTCGCTGCTAACGCTTCGAAGTGCTCGTACAAGCGGGGCTCGCCCATCTGGACCCGCATAAACAGCGCCCGCGCGCTGACCTTGCGCCACATCGCACCAAATCCCAACAGGTCGGTCAGCAGGCTGGGGTCGAGAACGCCGTGCTTGACGAAACTCCCGGCCGTCTCGCCGAAGTTGAGTACCTTGCGCGCCGCCGCGCTCTCGGCCGAACCATCCTCACTGTTAAAGGAGTCGGAGAAAATTTCTTGTAACGCGTCATCGAAGCCCATTTCGGTGCCCCATCGCATCAACGCCACGATCAACTTCGCGTCGTTATAAGTAGCCGGCATACGTCCCCCTTAAATCACGTCATACTCCCGGTCGAAGTCAACGATGATGGCCAATGTATACCACACCGCTTTTGCCAATAGTGGCGGCGAGACGACGAAAATTCCGTCACGACGCGTTCGCAACCACTCCTCGCTGCATGGCCCACGGTGTGGCGTACGGTAAAGCCGTTATCTGAGAGCGCTCTTACACAAATACTCTCCGCGGGGCCGATCTGGTCGCCTCGTGGGGTGGCGTAGCCCGGGAGCTTACGCTGATCGTCGCGACGTTGGCTCGAAGGCACCGAGCAACTCATCGATCTCGAACGTTGCGTAGCCGATCGACTGATCGGCAATGCCGTAGGGCAGATAGAGCGTGTCGTCGTGCACGATTGAGCCACACGAGTACACGACATTGGGCACGTAGCCATCTTGTTCGTCGTCCGCGGGTATCAAGAGTGGCCTCGGCAGTTGGCCGATGACTTTGGTTGGATCGTCGAGGTCGAGCAGTAGCGCGCCGATGCCGTAGGTTCGCATGGGACCGACGCCGTGGATGATCACGAGCCAACCCGCCGTCAACTCGATGGGCGAGCCGCAATTGCCCAGCTGGAGTATCTCCCAAGTCCCGAGCGGTCGTTGCGCGGTCACCACCGGCTCCCAGTGCAAGCCATTGGCCGACTGCGCGATAGCGTTCGTCTCGCGATCGAATCGCGATAGCGCGAGGTACTGTCCGTTGACCTTTCGCGGAAAGAAGGCCAAGCCCTTGTTCCGTGCGCCCGCACCCGCCAAGGGTGAGGAGGTGAAGTGAACGAAGTCATTGGTCTGCAAGAGCTGTTGAGAGACCGCGCGGCCGTCGAACGCGGTGTAGGACGCGAGGTACGTACTCGTGTCGCCGTCACTGAAGTGCACAAAGCGTGCGTCTTCCATGCCCACTGCTTCGTTGGGCGCCGATGGCCACAGCACCCGACGCGAGAGGTCGATCTCGGGGTCAAAGGCCACTCGATAGAAACTGGCGGCCAACAGATCCAGTACCGCGGCCACTTCGGTCGCGTTCACGCGTGTGTCACTCTGGGTTCGTAACCGGTCCGTGGCCAGGGATAAAGCCGCCGGTTCGAAGTCATCGGCTAACGAGTCGAGCACGGAGGCGGCGGTCTCGCCGTCGACGCCGCGATCGCAGAGCATCGAGTGCAGGAGCTCACGATTCAATGTGGTCGTTGACGCCGGTGGCGCCACGGGAAACGGCTGCGCCGCGTCGAGCGCCAGTTCACCTGAGGCCCCAACGGTCCCGGACCGAAAGACAATTGACGATCGGTGACCCTCACCGATGGCCCGATAGCTGAGAATCACTCGAAGCTCGCCCGACCGTGCGCCGGTCTGATCCGGAGCAGCGACGATGCTCGGATTACAGATCGCCGCCCCTTCAATGGCGTACTCGTGGGTAAACGCCGCACCGAGCAATTGGTTTCGTCGCTCGGAAATCGGTGCGGTGACGTAGTCGCTCACGCGTTGCGCGTTGGTCTCAAAGACACCAGTCAAGTTGTGGTGGCGTCGATCAAAACGTCGAATGAGATCGTCCATTCCGTGTTCGACCTCAACTTCGCTCAACGCCAAGATGCGCTCGACGGCGCCAGACGCTCGCGATTCGCTACCGCCAACCAACTCCTGTCCAGGTATGAACAGCCTCGAGACGACACGCGACGCGTCCGATTTCAGGCGCCACGCACCGCGTGTCGCCAAGCCCATGTCGCTCACGAATGGCTCAAGGCAAACCGACGACCGTGCTGCAACGTGGTCAGCAACGCGATCGTGGACTCCGCTCCCTGATTCAGATTTGGCCCCGAGGACGTCAGTCCGTCGTAACCACCACCCGATTCCGCGTCGTACATCAACACGCCCCCGTCATTGTCACCGAGAAACCAGTTGACTGCTCGGTCGATTCCAGAGATCCACGATACGTCAGCCGTGAGCTCAAAGGCGCGCACGCACGCGTCGGCAATCGCGGCGACCTCGATGGGCTGTTGATCGAAGCGCCCGGCGCTGTCGCGCTGTCCACGACCGCCAACCGGGGTTACCGAAAGATGGCCGTCGCGCGTCTCCATGGCCAACAGCCAGCGCAGGCGACGAAGTCCCGCCGCCACGAGATCGACGTCCTCGAGTTGGGCACCGACGGCCAGTAACGCCTCAGCGAGGACCGCATTGGCGTAGCTGAGACGGCGCTCTGGCCAACACCACTCATCGCCGTACTCCGGGCGACTCAGAATCGGCACACTCGCCTCCACCAGCGCTCGAGCGCCACGGTGCGCAGCGTTCACTCGCAGTACTTCGATGGCGCCGAGGGTCGCCCACGCCATCGAGCGTGGCCAACGAGAGCGCACCGTCACCGAGCGATCGAAGAGCGCCAGCGTCAACGAGTTCTGTACCTCAGAGCCGCGCGCCAGCGCCGAACCGAGCGCCCAGACGGCGCGACCCCAACAGTCGTCCGCCGTCGCTGGCCCTCGCCACTGTCCGGTGGCGAGGCGGCGGTTACGGAAGCGGCCGTCGGGACTTTGGGCCAGCGACAAGAAATTGAGCGAGGAACGAGTCAGCTCCGCCAACGCCGGCGTGACGCGTTGCTCGCGCACAGTGACCAGGAGCACCCGAGCCACGTCATCGGTGCAGTAGCCGCCCTCGACGCGCGCGACGGTGCCGCTGGCGTGTTCGTAGGTACCGTAGGGACCACTCAGCGCCAGCAGGTGGTTGAAATTCGGTACCGGCGCGTCGCTCACGCACCAACTCCGGCGAAGGCGAGATACCGATGGGCGACTTCGATGTACTGGTCGGCCACCGAGTCCCAGCTCAACGAGGGGGCGATGCGCCGGGCCTGCAGGATCATCCGCGACGTGACCGACGAGTCAGTGGCAACTCGTCGCATCGCCTCGGCCAGCGCCGCGGGATCCCGGTGCGGCACAATGATTCCGGCGCCACCGGCCAGCAACTCACGCGAGTGGGGAAACGATGTGGCAATCACGGGCTTACCAGCCGCCACCGCGTCGACGAGAACACCCGACGTGGCCTGGTCCGACGTGTCGTACGGCAGGATGACGACGTCCGCGGCCGCGATGAGCGCACCCAGCGCTTCGAGGTCGCGATAGGTGTTGTCAAAACGCACGAGGTCGCGTACGCCATTGGCGACGACTCGACCTTCGAGCATCGTGCGGTACGCCTCGCCCGCGGCGGCGAGCACCTTCGGGTGCGTTCGACCCGAAATCACGTACTGCGGTGGCGGAACCAGGTCTCGCAGCTTCGGCAGCGCGTCGATCGCCCATTCAATACCCTTACCTGGCCCGATTAACCCCCAGGTCAAGAACTGCACTGACGCGGCCGACGTACGCGCCAACGAAGCCGACGGTGTTGCCGCGCCGTGAGGAATCACGTCAATGGGCGTGTTGCCGACTACGTTGACTTGGCGCAGTAACTTGGCCGCGGCACTGGTCATCACGACGACGGCATCGGCGCGCGCGATCACCTCATTGAGTACCCGCCACTGGTTGGGGGTTGGTGAAGGCAGCACCGTATGCAGAATCGCAATCGTGGGTACGCGCAGGTGACGCAGTATGTGCAGGACGTCAGAACCGTCACGACCGCCGTACAGACCGTATTCGTGCTGAATCACCGCCACGTCGCATCGATTGAGCGCGTCGACCGAACGCGACATTGACGATGGGTCACTCGCCAGCAGCTCGCTAGTTACACGAAGGGGGGCCGTTGTTCCGAGTTCGGAGCGATCGAGTATTCGAACAAGATTGACGCCAATACCTCGCTGGAGCAGGGATGAACCTAGCGCCGTCGTAAAGGTAGCGATGCCGCACGGCGTCGGTGGCGCCGTGCTGAGGATTCCAAATACCGGTGATCGATTGGTCATCGTCCATCACCCCAACGAGGCGTACTCGAAGGTTGTGGGCCAAGCCCCCACACCGAAGCGACAAGAACGTGGCCCCGTGCGCCTCCCTCGACACCAGTCCTCGACACGGTCGGCGCGTCGTGGCGACGCGCTAACTCGTCCAAGGAGAGACCGTTCACCGCAAGGGGCAAGATCCGCATGTCGTACGCCCATCGTTCAAGAGGCGTCGTGCCCGAACAGGTGACAATCGGCGTGATTGTCCGCCCAAACTTGGCGTCTCGCAGCGCAAGGAGGTATTCCTCACCTGCCCATCGTACCGGCATCCTCGATTTCCCAATCGACCGACGTCGTGACCAGTCATCACGGGCAATTCACCATTGAAACAAGGACCCTCACCCGATAACGCCGCCTTGATTGGCACCTACAGGATTTCGCATTCAAGGTGCGATCTCGCCCCAGCGTTCATCTGACAACGCCAACCCTTCATCACCAGTTGGGAACGTCCGGCGCGAGCGCGATCGTTCGTCACACCGGCGAGTCCGCATCAATCCCGACTGGCAATGACCAGATGAAGCGAGCGACTTAACGGCGCCGCGTCGTTCTGGCCGCGGCCGCTCGATTGCTGTACGACCTCGTTCCAACACCGCGTCTCAACCATTCCCATCGCGGTGCACGACCGCTGCAACTCACCGCGCAATGACGAGCTTCCGATGGCGATGAGCATTGGTGCTGACGACTCGACGCGAGTACGAACCTCGTCATTCGCCTCGCGCTCGGTTCAGAGTGATCGGCTTGGGAGTCTGTCACCTCTCTCGCCGAGAAACACTCCTGACGCCGCGCCCGCCGCTCGCACGAGTCGAACGCGAGTCCCTAGCCCCGACCGAGACGGCCAGCCACTTATGGCGGTGGCGGGTGGTACGGGATTACCGTCAGCGTGGCGGGTTCGGAGGCGACGCTCGTACCGGTGGCATTCGCGGCGAACACGACCACGGTGTAGGTGCCAGACGCCGTGAGGGGCAGAGTCGCCGAGGTCGCGTTGCCACCAACGGTGATGCTCCCCACGGACGGACCCGTCCAATTGACGCGATAGGAAACGATGGCTAAACCACCTAACTGCGTGGACGGCGTCCAGGAGACCGAGGGACCCTGCTGGAGGCCGCCACCGGACACCGCGGTGATGATCGGCGGACAGGGAGCTGTGTTGCCCGAACTGGCGCAGACCGCTGCGCTCGTGGGCCCGTCGCCCGCGCCATTGCGAGCGAGCACCGTGAAGAAGTACGTTCCCGGTGCGTTGAGCGTCACCGTGGCCGAGGTCGTGGTAACGACGGTGTTATCCCAGGTTCCCGCCGAGCCCCACTGAACCAAGTACGCCGAGATGGCCGACCCGTTGTCCGCAGGAGCGAGCCAAGTCAGCGAAACGACATTCGCGCTCGCGGCACTCAGGTGGAGTTGTGTCGGCACACTCGGGGGCGCTACCGCGGTCGCCGAGACGCACGGTGATTCGGGACCGGCGCCGAGCGTGTTGTACGCGATGACGCAGAAGTCGTACGTGGAGCCCCAGGTCGGTAGGTGAATGGTCGCTTCAGTTCCCGCAGTGACCGACTGGGTGAACTCACCATCAGTCCACACGACCGCGAATTTGGTCAGCGGTAGCCCCCCATTGGAGTCCGGCACGGTCCACGTCAGCGTCGCGGCGGGCCCGGTGTAGGCCGTCGACGTCAAGAGCCCGACGCCCACCGAGACGTTGCTCGGAGAACTCGGATCTCCGACCGGGGTTATCGTGAAGGCGTTTGAGGCGGGACCAGTCCCCTCGGTGCTCGTGGCGGCTACCGTGACTTGGTAAGGAACCCCCCACGCCGGAAGGGCGAACGTGGCGGGTGACCCGGCAGCATCGACCGTCGCTGACGTCCCGTCACCTGACCAGACGACCTGATAACCAGTAACCGCGGCGCACCCCGTACACGGCGGGGGGGCGGCGAAGGTTGCCTCACCAGTGGGCTGGCCACTGCCCGACGGGGTGGCGACCGCGGTCAACGTGGGCGCCGACGGTGGCGAAAGAGGCGTCGTGATCGTGGTCGTCGCTTGACTCGTGCCGCACGAACCAGTCGTCGCCACGACGGTCACGGTGTAGGCAGTACCGCCGGTGAGTCCGTTGACGGTGGCCGCCGACGCGTTGGCGCCAACGGACGTGCTAGCGGAGCCGACGCTTACGGTGTAGCCGCTGATGCCGCAGGTGCTGGGCCACGACGGCGCCACCCAGGCGACGTCGACGGCGGTCGACGGCGTGCTCGGGTCCGGTGTGGCCGTCACGTTGCTCGGGGGGCTGGGCTGAAGCGGCCAATTGCCACTGGCCAGCGTGAAGGTCGATATCGGCACGTTGATGGAGTTTGAGTACGAGAAGCCGAGTGCCGACAGGTCAAAGCCGACCGAGGCCTGGACACCACCCTGGAGACTCCAGCCGGTCCCGTTCCCCTGCAGGGTGGCCGTGTCCTGTACCCCGACCTGTGGTCCAACGCCACCCACGTCGGGGATGCCGTAGAGGACCTGGAGCGCCGGACCAATCCCTACGCCAATCGATCCCTGCCACACGGCGTTGTCGCTCGAGGAACCGGTGAGCTGCAATGTATTGGACGACTGGAATCCATTGGCGTTATAGCCAAAGGAAAACGATGCGCCAATCGCGCCGACGAGGCTTTCACTGAAACTCTGGGTGAAGGCTTGATCGATGGCACCGTCCACTGACGCGGTCACCACCAAATTGAACGTGAAGCATCCGACTTCGGTGCACACGACACCGATCGTCACCGGCGGCAGACTCTCGCCGACGTGGCACGAGACGCCGGTGGTATCGGACACCGTCAATTGACCACTCACCCCCGGTGACAAGGAGAAACTGCCCGTGATCTCAACCTGCCACGGTGCGTACCACGGGCCCCACGACCACCCGAGGTTCATCGAGACAGTTGGCTGGAACGACGCGGAGCCGGTGACGCTGAACGTCGAGCCGCAGCCGAAAGCGAGGTCGTGGGGTGAACGTACGCGCGCGGCGGCGCTGAGTCCCCCCAGTGACGCCAACTGGGCAGTGGCTCGCACCGCGCGCATGCGAATTTGACCGCGGGAGAACGCGCGAAATGGCGTTGTCGCCTGCGTGATCAGCGACACAGAACCGTTAACAGACTGCATCGAGACGATGGTGCCCATTAGCCCGTGTGGCAGTCCGAGCGCCGCGGGCGCAACGACAATGTCACCCGTACGCAACGATGTCACGGCCGTCGACTGGTGGAGTGCGACCGCGCCAAAGGCGGGCAAGAAGCGTCCCGTGGGGACGATGACCTGTGAGGGCGCGAGCACCAAGGTGCTCACGGGTGCCTGATCGAAATAGTCAATGGTTGCAACGAAGGGCTGCGCCCGCGGCGTCAGTGGAATAACCAAGCGGCGCGCCGCGACGGCGACCGCCCCCCGGGGTCCCGACGGGTAAGCCCGCCACTGACGCCCTCCTTCAATCGTAAAATTCACGGACCGCGCCACGAGCCAGTAGGTACCGGGCGTCGCCAGGCACGTGGTACCCGAGGCCGGAAACGCTTGCGCGGTGCCGCCGGGCCCACGTAGGACGACCGCGGCATGGGCTCCAGCGGGTGTGTTCAACACGTTGACGCGCAAGGGCGTGCACGCATTGTTGGTGTGCGACGCCTTGCGCGCGTGCCCTCCCGCTGCGTCGGCCAGCGTCGGTGCGCCCACGACGAGTAGTGCGGTTACGACGAGGAGTCGTGCGAACCAGTTTCTAGTCAGAGAGAGATTTCGTCCCACGTCGACCCCCCCGCGCGTCGCGGTGGACCGGGTGGGCGGCACCACGACTCCGCTCTCACGGTGACCACCTCGTGGGGGGTGCGACATGGTCGCCCGGGCTCATACTAGGCCGCAGGGACGGCGCCAGCAACTCCGTCGGCGCCGGTCCGACGTAGTGTCTACGAACACCCTGCGAGCAGCGATTTTAGTGGTCGATACCCGTGCTTGGTCCGACCCTCGCGGGTTTCGACCTCTCTCGGACAATGGCTCGTGCTACCGCGACTTCGCTCGGGCCGACGACGCCCCAGGGTACTCGCGTGCACGACCCGTTTCGTCCAACGCGAGAACGGCCGACGTTGCCGCGCCGAGCTTGGCTACCCGACTCGCATCCCAAGACTCGAGAACGATGAGACGTACCAGCGCTGAGCCACGCGCACGACCGAAACCGTCGCGCTCGACGTGGTCGTCGACCCGGCGAGGTGCTCGATGATCGTGACGCGCACCCTTTCGCTGGTGGGACCGCGCGCGATCACGGTGATCTTGCCCAGTGACTGCGCGAGCGAGCTCGGTTCGCCATAGAAGAGGTGCTGTTCGAAGGTCGTGCGCTGGGCGGTGGACATGGTCGCCCACTGCGTGCGCAGGTGTGCGAGTGCCCCCGGCCCACCGAAGAGAGTGACGAGCGCGAGTGAGCGCGCCACGTAGGCGACGGTGAGAACGTTGCACGCGGGTACCAGACCCCGCGCCTCAGCGATGGTGCCGGCGGCGCGTAGCGCCGTGGTTGCGCCACCTCCCGACTCGAGTGGTTGAACGGCGAAGAGATCGTGACGCCACGGTGCGCCATCGTGCAACAGGTCCTCCCACACCCGCACGATCGCGACTCGACAGGAGGTCGACGTCGTGCGCGGGTGAAGCCCACCGACGAGCATGGCGTCACTGAAGCGAGGACCAATCGCGACGACGCTCAAGAGCGCTGTGGTGGCGTTTACGGACCTGCGTACTCGATTGACCGGTGACACGGGGAATCTCCTTTCGTCATGACCACTGCGCAACTAGGCGAGCCACGCCTCGACGGGTGGACAGCGCGTCACGTTGCGGTCAGGTGGATGAGCGGCACCAGAAACCAGACACGGCCCTAGATCGACGGCGGGACCGGGGGTACCCGAAGCGTCAAGATGCACCGTCACGCGCAAGCGATAGGGCACGGCGCAACTCGAGCAGCGATTCACCAGCGGATACTGCAGCGTTACCGCGTTTGGCGACGGCGAACCGGATTCAACCCACCCACTCAGGCCGGCCAACGCGAGGCCGGAACCACCGCCGGGAAGGGGATAGAACCGCGCGAGCGCCGTCCATCGGGGCCCGCCGGGGTGCGGGACCGGCGTCGTGACGCCGCTCGCTGGCGTGAACAGCACCATCTGCTCGCACCCGCAGTCCATGGGCACGAGCGAGAGCTCGTCGCCAACGCGGATGGCGCCCGGGCGCCAGCCAACCAGGTAGGCGTGAAAGTACATCACGAAGGTCACGGCCCCCATCGGGGCACCGTGGCTGAGCAGATAGCCCCGCAGGCACGACATCGACGCGGCGCTGGTTGATCGCTCAAGGCACGCGGCCGCGGCGGAAGCTTGGGTGCGCACCGACCCGGCCCAGACGGTATTAGCCGAGATCGGCGGTGCCGGCGTTGCACGCAGCGGCAGTGTTCTCCAGTGCACGCCGGCATCGAGGGTCACGAGCAGGCGATCGGGACCGGCCACCCCCGGACCGCCCTCCACGACGACCGCACTTGTGGGCCCGGTCCAGGCGAGGCTCGTCAGCGATGCTCCCCCACCCGCGATCGTGGTGGTGGTGTAGTGGAGTCCACCGTCAAGCGAGACATCGATCTCGTCAGCGCCCGAACTCGCCGTGAGGGCGACCGTGTCGAGCCCGTAGGCGGCAACTTGCTCGAGTCCGCCATTGAGTGGTGCGGTGCCGACGTCGACGAACGTTGTTCCCCCGTCCGCTGAGGCGAAGAGCACTTTCGCTTGCTGGCCCGAGCCCGGCGACCCGCCGCACTCAACAAGGATGCCACCTTGCGTGACGGCGACCGCCCCGGGCGCCATCGCTGCACGTGGGTCACAGGGCTGGCGGCCGACCGACCAGGTGGCGCCGCCGTCGAGGCTGCGCCAGAGCTGGCTGGGACCTACCGTGGGCACACTGACTAGCGCAATGACGCCGACGTTGCCCTGCTCGGCGGCTAGCCACTGTCCAGCGCCGACCAGCCGGGTGGTGAGGGACAAGCTAGCGACGCCGATCGGGGCGCGCCAGACCGTGAGTCCGGGCGACGCGCACGTCGCAGCGCTAGCGGCGCAGGACTGCGCGAGGACGTCAACCATTCCGGCGCCGGCGAGGACGGCGACGACATGAGTGGGGCCTATCAAGGTCCAGTGTCGTGCGCCGTCGGTCGTCATCCAGATGCCCGGCCCCCAGGCGTAGCCGACGCGGGGACTGACGAACAACAGGCGGCTCACCGCCTCGGTCGAGGCCGGGTCACGCGGAGCCAAGGGTACGGGGGGTCCCGGCGCGCTCGTGAACGTACGGCCGCCATCGCGTGTGTAAAGAATTGACGTGCAGTTCGAGAGGCGCACTACGCACGCATTCTCACCGAGAACGAATCCCGTCGACGCGTTCAACCACGACGTGGCCGCGGGTGCGAAGGTGGTCTGCCCAAGCGGCGCGAGCCCCGCCGAACTCGCGATGGCCGGTGTCCCAAACACGATCATCGCGGCCGTAGCGAGTAAGCCCACGCGCCAGCGTTGTGCGATCAACCCATGGCGTTGGCGCGTCCGGGCCACCGCGACCTCGCTCGGGTCATACCCTTCGACGCGGGTGCGCATGCACGCCCTCCCCCATCCAGGTGACGGGCAACGACACCTGAACACACTTCGATCCTGGTGCAGCGATCAGTCGTCGCGCCGACGTCGGCGCCGGCAACTAAGCGCAGCATAGCGGTGAACCTTCAGTCGGGCAGTGCCTATTCGTGGCGGGTCCGATGCGACACGCGACACCATCGTCGAGCGCCCACGTCGGGTTGCGTGGCCGCGCTCGACCAGCCACGTTGCCCAGCCGGCTCGTCACCGGCATCGTCACCGGCCCACCGTGCGTGGCGCGCCAAGGACCGATCTCGGCACTGCGTCAGTGACCACGGCGAACCCAAACGTGGCGCGAGTTCGGATCACGACGCGGTCGCCAACACGCGCGACGTGGCTCAACAAACCGGGCCGACCAGCCGTTGATCCAAAGGCGATGCCACTCGCGTTCTGGTAGCACTGGATTTGCAAGCAGGGCCGCCCCCTTGTTCGTGCCACTTCAGCAGTCAGCCGCGCCTTCGATGCCCGGTTCGCCCGCGACGACGGTTGTGGTGGGACCTCGACCAGCGATAGCAGCGGCCAACGCGTTCAACTCGCGCAGCTGCGCGATTCGACCGGCCCACGTCATAGTCGACCTCCTCGAGCTAGTCGGGCGAGCGCTAGAAGACCGCGTCGGATCGCTACGTGCGCGTTGGTCAGATTGGTCCAACACCGAGCGACTACACGGTGAACTGAATGACCACACGCCGAGCGAGGTCGAAGTTGACTACGCCGAGCAATCTCGGGCTCACGCGGCCCGACGGATCAAAGACGAAGAGCCTGCGCAATACCTGGACCGAATCAGTCACTGAATTTTAAGTATCGTGCGAAGCACGAGTTGCTCTCCATGAGACCGTTGAGATTCAGCGCAATTGACCCGCAGTGCTACCATCGCTCTGTCGCGACGGCTTGAGGCCTGCGCAGCGTAACGGGACAGTGGATGATTCTCTCTCTTCTTGGTAGCTGGACGAAACGACGGCGCGCAAGCGAACGACTCGCCCCGGTTCCTGCCCCGGTCGCAGCTGCGGTGAACCTTCGCCACTCGCTGCAACTCCGTCACGTCGACGCGGGCAGCTGTAACGGCTGTGAGATCGAAATCGGCTCGGTCTTTGGCCCGGTCTATGACGCCGAGCGGATCGGCGCCCGCCTCGTCGCCTCGCCGCGCCACGCCGACGCACTGCTCGTGACCGGACCTGTGACCCACAACATGGCCTCGCCGCTCGAGCGGACCTACCTCGCGATGCCCGAGCCACGCCTCGTGATCGCGCTCGGTGACTGCGCGCGCGACTGTGGCGTGTTTTCCGGTGGCTACGCCGTCGCCGGCGCGGTCGCCGACGTGGTGCCGGTCGACCTCGAGATACCCGGCTGTCCGCCCCACCCCGACGAGATCGTCAGCGCGCTGCGGCGCTTTACGAACCGGTGATCGTTCTCGCACTCGTCGCGGGCCTCGGGGTGCTCGCGACGCTCACCGCCCTCGTGCCGCGCGCGGTGCGCGTCAAACTCGTCGCGGGTCTGCTCGGGCTCGTCGAGATCGTCGGCGGCGCCACGGCGATTCGCGTGCTCGCGACGAACCACGCGATCGTGGGCCACACGTCGAGTCTGGTGCCCTTCACCGGGGTGCGCATCGACCTGACGCCCCTCGGGGCGCTGTTCACGCTCACGACTGCCGTCGTGGCGATCGCCGCGACTATCCACTGGGTCGGCTACCGGCGCCACGCCATGAGTTCGGTTAGCTTGTCGAGTGCCTTCGCTCTCTTCGTGACCAGCTTGCTACTCGTCCCAGCGGCCGGGGACATCGTGACCTTCCTCGTGCTCTGGGAGGTGATGGCGCTCAGCTCGCTCGTGCTCGTCGCCCACGACCACGCGAAACGAGACGAGACACGCCAGGCCGCGTGGTGGTACGGGGCGATGACCCAGGGCGGCGCGGCGCTGATCACGCTTGGACTCGTCGTGCTCGGTGGTCACGCCGCGAACCCGAGTTTTTCCGCCATCGCAGCGAGCGCTTCCCACCTGCCAGCGGCCACCCGCGGGGCGGTCTTTCTCGTGCTTCTCGTCGGCTTTGGCTCGAAGGCCGGGCTCGTGCCCGCCCACGTCTGGTTACCGCGCGCCCACGCCGAGGCTCCCGCACCCGCCTCGGCCCTGCTCTCGGGGGCGATGGTGAACCTCGGGATCTACGGGATCGTCCTCGCGCGAACCCTGCTCGGGGTCGGCGCAACCTGGTGGTGGCTCGTCGCGGGCTTCTTCGGCGTGATCTCTGCCCTCTACGGCTCGCTGTACGCCGCGACAAGCACCGACCTCAAACGGCTCCTCGCCTACTCGACGAGCGACAACATGGGACTCGTCGTGATCGGCCTGTCGGCCTCGGGACTCTTCGCCGCGCATAATGCGGCCGCCTCGAGCCTGGCCCTCATCGCGACGCTCGTTCTCGTGACGGCCCACGCCCTCTACAAGTCCACCCTCTTCCTCGGGGCGGGCTCGGTGCAGTACGCGACCGACGAACGCGACCTCGATCGCCTGGGCGGCCTCGCGCGCACCATGCCCGTAACGACCGCGGTCATCGTGGTCGGCGCACTCGCGGTCGCGGCGCTACCGCCACTCAACGGCTTTGGCGCCGAGTGGCTCGTCGTCCAGAGCCTCGTGCACGGCCTCTCGGGTGCCGACCCCGTGACGACGGTCGCGACCGCGGTCTTCGTGGCCGCGCTCGCCCTTACGGGCGGGCTCACCATTGTCGCATTCGTGAAGGCCGTCGGCGTCGGCTTCCTTGGCCGCGCGCGAAGCGAGTCGGCCGAGCACGCACGCGAGGTGCCCGTCTCGATGCGCATCGCTCCCGCGATCACGGCGGCCGCGTGCGTCGCCCTCGGCGTCGCGCCAGGCCTCGCGATCACCGCGATCTCTCGCGCGAGCGACGCCGTCGCGCCCAACCGATCGGGACTCACAGCGACGCTGTCGGGCTTTCACCTCCAGGCGCTGCGCAGCGCGGTCGACCCGCTCGCTCTCGCCCTCGGCGCGGTCGCCGCCGCGCTGGTCGTCGCGGGACTACGCCGCGCGGGCGGACCGCGGACGGGTGCGAAGCTGCGGGTCTTCGAGCCGTGGGGGTCGGGCCGGGCCGTCACCAGCGCGCGCATGCAGTACACGGCGACGTCCTTCGCCGAGCCGCTCCAGCGGGTCTTTGACGACGTTCTCGCCCCCCAGCACGACCTCGACGTCAGCCACGTGCTCGAGAGCCGCTACTACGTCGAACGCGTCGCCTATGCGAGCGCCAACGACGACATCGTCGAGCGACGCCTCTATCGACCGGTGCTCGCTCTCGCGGCGGTGCTCGGGGTACGGGCGCGCGGACTCGCCAACGGCTCGGTGCACCGCTACCTCGCCTACGGCTTCGTCGTGCTCGTGATCGCACTGGTGGTGGTCTCGTGAACCTCGCGTCGCTGCTCGTCGGCGCCGTCCAACTCGCGCTCGTCGTCCTCGGCGGGCCGCTGTTGCTCGGCCTGATGCGCGTCGTGCGAAGTCGCCTCGAGGGTCGCGTCGGCCCCCCGGTCAGTCAACCCTGGCGCGACATCGCTAAGCTCGCCCGCAAGCAGCGCACGCGACCCAGCGAGTCCAGCTGGATCTTCGCCGTGGCCCCCCTCGTGCTGGTCGCGACCGCGGCCACCGTTGCCGTGCTCGCGCCACTCGTCACCCTCGCCCCGCCGCTCGCCAGCTCGACGGACTTCATCGCGGTGATCTTCGTCCTTCTCGTCGGATCGGTCGCCCTCGCGCTCGCCGCGCTTGACACAGCCACCGCCTTCGGGGGTATGGGGGCGAGTCGGGCGCTCACTATCGGTGCCCTCGTCGAGCCGGCGCTGCTGGTTGCCGTGCTCGCGCTCTCGATGCCGCTGCACTCGACGAACCTCATCGCGATCGTCGCCAACGGGTCGCGCCACGCCTCGACGTTGCTCGGACCGAGCCACCTGCTCGCGCTCTGCTCTTTCATCGTCGTCATCCTCGCCGAGAGTGGCCGGCTGCCGGTGGACAACCCCTCGACGCACCTCGAGCTGACGATGATCTACGAGGCGCTCATCCTCGAATACAGCGGTCCGGACCTCGCGGCGGTGACCCTGGGCGAATCGATGCGCCTCGCGATCTGGCTAGGACTGTTCGTGAACCTGGTCGCGCCGGTCGGCATCGCCGCGACCGCCCACCCGCTCGCCCTCGTCGTCGGCCTCGTCGCGCTGACCTTGAAGGTCGTCGTTGTTGGGATCGTCGTCGCGATCTTCGAGGTCACGACCGCGAAGTTGCGCCTCTTCCGTTTGCCCGAACTGCTCGCCGGGGGCTTCATCCTCGCCGTGCTCGGGGTCGTCACCGGGGCGGTGATGCGGTGAGCGCCTTCGCCAACTCGCTCGCAAGCGCCGCCGTTGTCGTCACCGTCGGGGCCGTGGTCGTGCTCTGGCGCCACCGGCTGCGCTCGATCGTGGCCGCCCTCTCGGTCCAAGGCGTGGCACTCGCCGCGACCGCCGCGCTGCTCGGCATCCACGAGCACGACCGGGGCTTGCTCGCCGTCGCGGGGCTCGTCCTTCTCGTAAAGGCCGCGGTCGTTCCGGGACTGCTCGCCCGAGTCGTCGCGGCGAACCCCGGGGCCCGCGAGTCCGACCCCCTCGTCAACGTCCCCGCGTCGCTCGTCGTCGCGGGACTGCTCACGCTCGGCGCCTTCGTCGCGGCCCGACCGATCGTCGCGCTCGTCGGCGGGCCGACGGGCCGACTCGTGCCGCTCGGCCTCGCGACCGTGCTGATCGGCTTCTTCGCCATGGTGGCGCGGCGGCGCGCGATGAGCCAGGTCGTCGGACTACTGCTGGTGGACAACGGTATCGCCCTCGTCGCCTTTCTCGTCACGAGCGGCGTGCCGGTCATTGTCGAGTTCGGCTCGACACTCGACGTGCTCTTCGGGGTCGTCGTGCTGCGGGTGTTACTCGCTCGGCTGAGCGCGGCGGGCTTCAGCGACCTCGACCAACTGAGGAGCCTGCACGACTGATGGTGTACTGGCTCTTCCTCGCTCCTCTCGTAGCGGGACTCGTCGCGATGCTCAGCCCGTGGCGACCGGCCGTCGCCTGGCTCGGCGCGACTTCGGCTCTGGTCGTGCTCGTCCTCGGCGTGGGGCTCGCGGTTCGCGTCGAGCACTCGGGACCGATTGGTTCGGGCGTGCTGCGCGTTGACGCGCTCGCGGCCTTCCTCGTGATCGTCATCGGAGCGGTCTCCCTGCTCGCCACGGTGCGAAGCGTCAGCTATCTCTCCAACGAGGTCCAAGCGGGCCATTCGACGCTTCGCCACGCCGCGCTCTATTCGACCCTTGTCCAGGGCTTTATCGCCGCCATGGTGCTCGCCGTGGTCGCGAACAACCTCGGCGTGCTCTGGGTCGCGATCGAGGCCACCACGGTCGTGACGACCTTCCTCGTCGGCCACCACCGCACTCCGGCCGCCCTCGAGGCGTCCTGGAAGTACATCATCATCTGCTCGGTCGGCATCGCCGTCGCGTTCCTCGGCACCACCGTGCTCTACCTCGCCGGCGTTCACGCCCACGTCGCGAACCCGCTCGACTTCACGTCCCTCGCCGCCCACGCGGCGCTGCTCAACGCGCCGGTCGTGCGCCTCGCCTTCACCTTGATCGTCTTCGGCTACGGCACCAAGGCCGGCCTGGTGCCGCTCTTCAGCTGGCTGCCCGACGCTCACGGCCAGGCACCCGCGCCGGTGTCGGCGTTGATGTCCGGGGTGCTACTCAGCGTCGCGCTCTCGGCGATTCTGCGCCTGCGGGTGATCGCCGTCAGCACGCTCGGCCCGACCTTTCCTCGGGTCCTGCTCCTTGCCATCGGTATCGCCACGCTCGTCGTCGCCGCCGTCATGCTCCTCGCCCAACGAGACCTCAAGCGACTCCTCGCGTACTCGAGCATGGAACACATGGGGATCATGACAGTCGCCGCCGGCGTCGGCGGACCGCTCGCACTCTCGGGGGTGTTGTTGCACATCCTCGGCCACGGTCTCGTAAAGGGCGTGCTGTTCCTCGACGCCGGCGAGGTCCTGCGCCTCGAGGGCACGACCCGAATCGCCCGCCTGGGCGGCTTGCTCGCGCGTCGCCCCGCGCTCGGGGCGATCCTCGCCATCGGACTCGCCGGCCTGCTCGGCCTGCCGCCGTTCTCGATCTTCGTGAGCGAGCTCACCATGCTACGCGCCGAGGCCGGCGCCGGCCTGTGGTGGGTGGCTGCCGTCGTGCTCGGCGTCCTCGCCATCATCCTTGCCGCGATCCTCGCCCACGGGCGAACGATGCTGCTCGGCCCGAGCGAGCAATCAACCCGCAGCCCGGTATCGCTCGTCGCGCCGCTCGGCGTCGCGCTCGGCGCGGCGGTCTGGTTCGGACTCGTCGCCTGGCCACTCGCCCACCTTCTCAGCCTCGCCGCGGGAATCGTCGCGTGAGAAGCGAGACCCGCGCGATTCGTACGAGCGAGCTCGTCGACGAGGCGAGGGGTCTCTTCGCCGCGCAGTTCCGCCTGGCCCTCGTCGCGGGCCAGGACGACGAGCGCGGTCTACGCGTCGTCTACACCTTCCTCGCCCCGCGAGAACAACCCGTCGAACTGCACGTCGCGCTCAACCCCGCGACGCGCCGCAGCGTCTCGCTCGCCGCACTCTCGTTCCCGGCCAGCCGCTTTGAGCGCGAGCTCTTTGACCTCTACGGGATCGAGCCTGAGGGCCATCCCCAGCGTCGCCCGCTCATTCGTCACGCCCACTGGCCCGAGGGGTACCACCCGATGGCGGCGGGCGCGGGACCGGCCCCGACACTGCACCCCGACGAGGGCGGCTTTCCCTTCATCGCGGTCGAGGGACCGGGCGTCTACGAGATCCCCGTCGGGCCGGTCCACGCCGGACTGATCGAGCCGGGTCACTTCCGCTTCTCAGTCGTCGGCGAGACGATCCTCAAGATGAAGGCGCGGCTCTGGTTCACCCATAAGGGCATCGAGCGCCTCGTCGAGGGTAAGACCGTCGAAGACGTCATGGCGATCGCGGAGCGCGTCTCGGGCGACAGCGCCGTCGCGCACGGACTCGCCTACGCACGCGCAATCGAAGACGCGCTTGAGCTCGTCGTCGCCCCCGGTGTCGAGGCCCGCCGCGCCGTCGCACTCGAGCTCGAGCGGCTCTACAACCACGTGGGGGACCTCGGCGCGCTCGCGAACGATGTCGGCTTCGGCCTCGCCAACGCGAGGGCCCTCACGCTGCGCGAGCGATTGCTACGCCTAAACGAGCGCGTGAGCGGACACCGGCTGCTGCGCGGGGTCGTCACCCCGGGCGACGCGCGATTACTCGACCTACCAACGCCACGCGAACTCGACGAGATCGGAGCGCGCGTCGATGAGATCACGTCGATGACGCTCGCTCAGTCCATCGTGCTCGACCGATTCACCGGCACCGGGGTTTTGTCACTCGACGCCGCGCGCGATCTCGGCGTGGTCGGCGTAGTCGGACGCGCCTCGGGCGTCGACCTCGACGCGCGAGGCGACCACCCGGTTGATGGTGTCACGCTCGCTCCGATGGTCCTGCGGTCCAGCGGTGACGTGCTCGCGCGCTACATGGTGCGCCGCGACGAGGTGACGAGCAGCCTTGCCATTCTGCGATCGTTTACCTCGAGCGGCGGCGGACACCTCGCGGTCATGAGCGGATCGGGCGTCGGGCTCGGAATCGTCGAGGGGTGGCGCGGACCGGTAATCCACCGGGTCGAACTCGTCGACGGGCGCGTGGCGCGGCTCAAGATCGTTGACCCCTCGTTCCTCAACTGGCCCGCGGTCGCGATAGCGCTCGTCGACACCATCGTGCCGGACTTTCCCCTCGTGAACAAGAGCTTCAACCTCTCTTACGCCGGCAACGACCTGTAGCGCAATACGGCGCTTTCTGTCATTCGCTGTTGGTCCGCGCCACCGTTCTCGACAGCGGGGACGGCGAGGGATTCGTATGGTCGACGCGTTGCGCAAACTGCCGTCGAAAGACTCATCAATCGACGTGCTTTATCTCAATGTGAGGCATTTCATCCTCTGTCCGCGATTGCAAAAGACCTGGAACCAACCTTGAACCGCTGAGGAACTTTTCGAACCCGGTCGCAAACCTGTGGTGTCGGAGGCGGGACTTGAACCCGCACGCCCCAAAGGGCACCAGCCCCTCAAGCTGGCGCGTCTGCCTATTCCGCCACTCCGACGCAGCGCCTCAGTTTAACCGATACCAGTGGCGTCTTATGAAGTTGGCGGCACGACAACGGCGACTTTGCTCCACGTCGGCACCTCATCGATGAATCCAGGAATCGATTCGCTCGCGAGAACGCCCTGCAAGACCGGCGTCCACTCGATCAGCGACGGCGGCGTGAACAGTGGCCGCAACCAGAACGAAGTGAGCAACGTCTGATCAAAACTCTTCCACACCGCGCCAGCGGTGACGGGATTGAAGGTGTTCATCGCCGTGTTGAATAATTTGTCGAGCGATGACAAACGCAGCCCACTCGGGTAGGAGTCCACGAACGGTGGACCGGTCCACGAACGCGCGCTGTAGGACGCCACACCTATCGTCGGGCGCAGGAAGAGGGCGACGTCGGCGTTGTTGTAGGACAAGGTCGTGGCGGCCAGTGTTTCGCTCTTGGCGCTCACGACGTAGGTCGAGACACCGAACTGTGCCCACTGTCGCACAATCAGCATCGCCGTAGCGCGATCCAGCGCGCTGGGTCCCGTGACCAGACGAATCGCCACGGGCTGGCCGTTCGGGGTCACCCAACCTAGCGCCGTCTTCACGTAACCGGCTCGCTGCAGGACCCGTATCGCACAGATCAAGCAGTCCGCGAGGTTGGTGGTAGTCGATGACGTCGGCGGAACCGTGGTGGTGGTCGACGACTCGCTCGGCACTTGACCCGACGAGCCGGGATAGTTGAGTTCGCCCTGGGCGTACAGCGCCGAGGCCGCCACCGAGGGCGAGAACGTCACGAGTCCCCACAGCGAGGTGATCATCGCCTGGCGATTGAGCGACCAGCTGAGCGCCTCGCGCAGCGCCAACGCTCTGGTCAACGGCCGCTGCGAGTTGAACACGAGCTCTTCGATCGCACTCGCGCTACCGATGTGACTCAAGACGGCCGGGTGAGCGCTCAGGCTCTCGACCTGGGACCGGTCCACGGTCAAGGAGTACGACGCGAAGGGCGCGCTAGCGTTGCTCGGCAAGGTTGCGTCGGCGCGCAGTACGACGCGACCAAAGCGCGTGACGTCGGTCGGCCACGAGGGATTGAGGGCCAAGACGATGGTCTGAGGGGTGGCGCTGACCACGCGATACGGTCCGAGCGACGGACGACGCATCAGATTGGCGATCGCACAGCCGCTCAAACTCGTGCGACTCTCCACGTCGCGAAACAGGAGGTTCCAGTCGGCGTAGGGCTTGGCGAAGACCGCCGTGACGGTCAGGGCGTGGTTGCTCAGCGTCATCGACTTGATCGACCGGTAGCCGTCGCTCACCACGCTCGCCAACCCGCGGGCCCGCAGCCACCACGCGACCAGGTCACGGCCGTCGAAGGGCTGGCCGTTGCTCCAGAACTCCTTTGGACTGATCGTGTAGACGACGGTTTCGGGCGTGAGCGACGTCAACTCGGCTGACGCGATGGGCCCCTGCGCACCGACGAGCGAACCATCGACCGCGGTGAGGAAGGCCGAGGGGCGAACCAGGTCCAAGATCGCGTTGGACGTCGGCGTGGCGCCCGCGTCGAGGTACGAACAACCGTTGAAGGGTCCCGGCAGGGACACCGTCAGGGTCTGCGTCGCGCCTCCGGCGGCGCTCGCATAGGTCGACGGACTGGCCCACGCCATCGAACTTGCGATCAGCGCCAGTACCGCGCCGATCACGACCGACCCGACGGCGCGCCTGCGCGAACCGTTCGCCAACACGTCGTTACTGCAAGCGCAGGTCGAGGGTCAGGGTCGCGAACGTGAAGATCAGGGCCACCGCCACCGTGATGCGGTCGAGGTTCTTTTCAACCACCGTCGATCCCGAAGCCGCAGCGCCCAGGCTGCCACCCATCAGGTCCGATATCCCTCCGCCACGGCCCGAATGGAGCAGCACGAGGAAAATCAGCGCCACCGCCGACAGCGCTTCAACAACTACGAATGACCAGGTGAACACCGAAACCTCCGCTTAGCGCCTCTCAGCGTAGCAGTCATTGCACGCGCTCACGATGGCGGCAAAGGACTCGGCCTTCAGACTCGCGCCGCCAACCAAGAAGCCGTCCACTCGCCCTTCAGTGGCGATCTGCGCGGCATTGTCCGCAGTGACCGATCCGCCGTAGAGCACGCGCGCGGCGGCGTAGCCGCAGCGGGCGGCCTCGTCACGGATCTCGTCGACCATCTCGGCCACCTGCGTCGTCGTCGCGCTCTGACCGGTGCCGATCGCCCAGACCGGTTCGTACGCCACGGTCACCCCGTCGTGGCCCTCGAGGGCACCCAGCGCCGCGGCGATCTGCGCTCGAACGAACGATCGCTCGTCTCGCGCCTCGCGCGTCGCGAGACTCTCCCCCACGCACAAAATGGCGTCCAGACCACCTCGGCGAACCGCGCGCAACGTGCTCGCCACCAACTGATCGTCCATGTGAAAAAGGGACCGACGCTCCGAGTGGCCAACGAGCACCGTGGCCACCCCGAGCCGGCGCAACATCGTCACGCTCACCTCACCGGTGAACGCGCCACTCTCGTGGTCGTTGACGTGCTGGGCGGCGACACTAATGAGCGAACGCTCCGCTTCGACCACTGAGGCAACGCTGCGCAGATCGACGAACGGTGGCGCTACCGTGACGTCGACGTGCTGGGCGGGGCGACTGGCCAGCACGCTCACGAGTTGTTGGGTGAGATGAACCGCCTCGACGTGATCGAGGTTCATCTTCCAGTTACCAACGACCAGGCCGCGCGTCACCGGCTCATCCCCGTTCGCAGGGCTCGCAGACCGGGCAGGTCGCCGAACTCGACGAGCTCGAGCGATGCGCCACCGCCGGTCGAAACAAAGCTCACCCGCGACTCCAGCCCGAACTCTTGGAGCGCGGCGACCGAGTCGCCCCCACCGACCACCGAGAGCGCCGGCGACGTCGCTACCGCCTGGGCGATTGCCGCGGTGCCGTCACGGAAGCGGGGATCCTCGAACATTCCGACGGGGCCGTTCCACAGGATCGTGTGAGCATTCGCGATCACCTCAGTGAACTGGGCCACCGACTGGGGTCCGATGTCGAAGCCCTCGCAGCCGTCGGGCACCTCCGCGCCGAAGTCGACCGCCGAGTCCGCGCCGCCGCCTCGACCAACTGGGACGCCGTCGGCCAGTCCCCTCGTGTCCACGGGGATGCGAACCTTGCCCGTCGCCAGCAGCGTTGCGCACTCCTCGAGGTAGGACGCGTCGAACAGTGAAGAGCCGATGCCTCGCCCCTGGGCGGCCTCGAAGGTGTAGGCCATGCCACCGCCGACCAACACCACGTCGGCCTTCGCCGCAAGCACCTTGACAAAACCGAGCTTGTCCGCCACCTTCGCGCCACCCACGATGGCGACGAAGGGCCGATCGGGGGCGTCGAGCAGGTCGAGCAGAAAGGCGACCTCGCGACGAAGATTCGGTCCCGCGGCGCTCGGTACGAGGGTCGGGGGCACCATGATCGACGCGTGCGCCCGGTGCGAAGCGCCGAATGCCTCGTTGACGTAGAAGTCAACGCCGTCGACGAGCGAGGCGCCAAAGGCTGGATCGTTCAACTCCTCGCCCGGATCAAAGCGCAGGTTCTCCAGCAACTCGACGCCCGGACAGAGCGCGTCGAGACGGCGTCGTATCGGCTCGACACCGTAGCGTTCGTCCACGCGACCCTTGGGGCGACCGAAGTGCGTGCAGGCCACGACCGACGCGCCGCGTTCCAATAACGAGGTGAACAGCGGCAGGGCCGCTCGAATCCGAAAGTCGTCGCCGACCTCGAGCCGACCGTCCATCTCGACGACCGGGACATTGAAATCCACGCGCACCAGGACCCGGCGACCGCGAACGTCCCAGCCGTCGGGCGTGGGGAGCGACTCGCTCACGCCCGCCCGACCAGCGCCGTCAGATCGACCAGACGGTTGGCGTAGCCCCACTCGTTGTCGTACCAGCCAAAGACCTTGACGAGGCTCGTCTTGTCATCGATGGGCTGGACCATGGTCATCAGCGAGTCGAACGTGCACGAGGCCGGCGAACCCACGATGTCTGAGGAGACGATGTGGTCGTCGCTGTAGTCGACGATCCCCTTCAACGCGCCATTGGCCGCCACCCGAAACGCGTCGTTGACCTCGTCGACGGTCGTGGCGCGCACGACCGCGGTGAAATCGGTGATGCTGCCGTCTTGAACCGGGACGCGTAATGACGTGCCGTCGAGGCGACCCTTCATCGCGGCGAGCACCAAACTGGTGGCCCGAGCGGCCCCCGTCGAGGAGGGAACGATGTTGACCGCCGCCGCGCGCGCGCGGCGCAGATCCTTGTGCGCGACGTCCAGGAGGTTCTGATCGTTGGTGTACGCGTGCACCGTGGTCATGAGCCCACTGCGCACGCCGACGGCGTCATCGAGGACCTTCACCATTGGCACGAAGCAGTTGGTGGTGCACGAGGCGTTCGAGATGACGTGGTGAACCGCGGCGTCGTAGCTGGCTTCATTGACGCCCATCACGAACGTCGCGTCGGCGTCGCTCGCCGGTGCCGAGATGATGACCTTGCGGGCCCCGGCGGCCAGGTGCACCGCGGCGGCCTCGCGAGTGGTGAATCGGCCGGTCGACTCGATCACCACGTCAATGGCGAGTTCTCGCCAGGCCAGCTGCGTGGGGTCACGCTCGGCGAGGACCCGCACGAAGCGATCCCCGACCGTCATGCCGCCTTCGCGCACCGCCACGATCTCGCCAAAGCGCCCCTGGGTCGAGTCGTACTTGAGCAGATGCGCGTTGGTCTCGGGTGAGGTGAGGTCGTTCAGTGCCACCACCTCGATCTCGGGGTTCGCGAGCGACGCGCGCAAGAATCCTCGCCCGATTCGGCCAAAGCCGTTGATCGCGACACGAATAGGCATGACACTCTCCTTCTCCGACGCCCCGGGGACTAGCCAAGCGCGGCACTGATGGCGTCAGACAAGTGTTGCACATCGTGTACGAGCCCATTGGCCCTCGACAACGGGGCAACGAGGGTCGCGAGCGTGCTCGGGTCGCCTCGATAGGGTCCGTTCCGGTCCACCAACACCACGTCGGGAACGACCCCGTGGCGAATCAGTGCGTCGACGTGGTCCTGCAGGCGATACCCGCTGGTCTCGGGAATCTGCGGGTGCAGGTTCGCGACGTAGACGACACGGGCGCTTGAGCCGGCGATCGCCTGGGTGATGCCGGGAACCACCGCCGCGGCGAGAACGCTTGTGTACAGCGACCCGGGGCCGACCACCACGACGTCGGCGCGCTCGATGGCTTCCACGGCGCGAATCGGTGCCGCCGCGTTACTGGGATCGATGCGGATGCGACGGATCGTCGCCGAGCCCGCGATCGCGCTTTGACCACGGGTATCGCCCTCTTCGGTCGTCGCGCACAGGACGACGCCCTCGGTACTGGCGGGGACAATCGAGCCCGTCACCCCCATCACCTGGGCCAGCGCCAGCACCGACTCCTCGAGGTCGCCCGTGGCGTCCACCAGCCCCACCAGCAGCAAGTTGCCGACGGCGTGGCCGGCGAGCTCGCCGAGGGTGAAGCGGTGCTCGAAGGAGCGCGTCAGCGGATTGTCGGGGTCCGCCAGGGCCCCCAGACACTTGCGAAGGTCCCCGACCGCCGCGACGTTGAGCATCGCGCGCAGGCGCCCCGTCGATCCCCCGTCGTCGGCGACCGACACCACGCCGGTCACCTCGGTCGTGAGTCGACGTAGCGCCCGCAGTGACACGGCCGTGCCGTGTCCACCGCCGATCGCGACCGCCCTCATCGGGCGAGGTCGCGATGGTAGACCGAGTTCGTGATATTGAGCCGGCGTCGAATCTCCTCGGCGATGGCGACCGAGCGGTGACGCCCACCGGTGCAACCGATCGCGACCGACAGGTACGACTTACCCTCCTTGGCGAATTCCGGTATCTGCCACGACAGCATGTTCACCACGTCGTCGACGAAGTGCTGGGCCGGCTCGTGCTCCAAGACGTATCGCGACACGGGCTCGTCCAGTCCGCTCATCGGTCGCAGGTCGTCGATCCAGTGCGGATTCGGTAGAAAACGGCAGTCAAAGACCAGGTCGACGTCGCGCGGAATGCCGTTGGCGTAGCCGAAGGTGACCAGTGACACCCGCAGCGAGTCGTGACCCAGGGTGGCGAAGGTCTCGACGATGCGCGAACGCAACTGGTTCGTGTTGATCGAGCCCGTGTCGATCACCAGGTCGGCGGCGTCTCGGATTGACTTCAGCGACGCGCGTTCGTTCGCGATCGAGCTCGCCAGCGTCGTCCCCGGGTAGGGGTGGCGACGGCGATTGCCCTCGTAGCGGTGGATTAACACGTCGTCGGGGGCGTCGAGGAACAAAATCTTGGCCCCGCCGTACTTACGCCGTAGCTCCGCTTCTATCTGCAAGAGTGAGTCGGGCTGGACCCGACCACTGCGCCCGACCACGAAAGCCACACCCGAGTAATCCAGTTTGCCCGCGGTCGCGAGTTCGCCCACGCGCACCACCAGCTCCAAGGGGAGGTTGTCGATGACGAACCAACCGAGGTCTTCGAGCGCCGCCGACACCGTCGATCGACCCGCCCCCGACATGCCCGTCACCAAGAGAATCTCACTCATCGTCCGTCATCTCCCTGGACGCTCGCCGCGGCGTCGGCGCACGTAAGTGATCGTAGAGGTTTCGAGCCACGTCGTGGGGCAGCCACGAGCGCGCGAGCAGGTCATCGAGCTCTAGGGCGCGAATGGCCTCCAGGGTGCCGAACTCGGCCATCAGCCGCTCTCGTCGGCGCGCACCCAGGCCCGCGACACCCTCGAGGGACGACGCGACCATCGCGCGACCCCGTTTGGAGCGGTGAAAGGTGATCGCGAATCGGTGCGCCTCGTCGCGCACGCGCTGAACGAGGTACAGCGACTCCGACCCGCGCTCGAGCACCACGGGCGTCGACGTGCCGGGACGATAGAGCAACTCCTCTCGCTTGGCCAAGGCCGCCAACTCCACGTCGGCCACGCCCGCCGCTGCGGCGGCGCGCTGCGCCGCGTGCAGCTGGGCCAGACCGCCGTCGACGATGATGAGATCGGGCCGGCGAAATGCGCCGCCACCAAGCTCGTCGTGCCAGTGGCTCAGACGACGTCGAACCACCTCGAACATCGCGCCCACGTCGTCGTTGCCAAGGGTCTCACGTACGTGGAAACGGCGGTAGTCGGCCTTCTTGGCGAGCGCGTCTTCGAAGACCACCATCGAGCCGACGTAGTTGGTCCCCTGCAGATGGCTCATGTCGAAGCACTCGATCCGGAAGGGCGGCTGCGCTAGTCCGAGGGCGCTACCGATCTCCTGGAGCGCTCGGGAGCGAACGTTGTAGTCGTGCTCGCGTCGGTGGCTGTCTCGCGCCATGACGGCGTCCGCGTCGGCCAGCGCGAGGTCCATCACGCGCTTTCGTCGCCCGCGCTGGGCCACCGACACGACGACCCGCGCGCCCCGAAGCCCCGTGAGGAACACCGTGGCCAGCGGCGACGCCGCGCCCGCGCTCACCACGACCTCGCGCGGAACGTCGGCGGCCTCGCCGTAGAGCGTGGGCAGCGCGGCCTCGAGCACCTCGGCGGACGATTCGTCCAGTGAGCGGTCGACGAACTTCACCTCGCGCCCGATGATCCGACCACGCCGGACGCGAAAGCGCACCACGCCCGCCCGCGCGCCGTTCACGCGCACCGCGATGACGTCCAGATTCGAGTGATCGTCGAGCACCACCGTCTGGGCCTGCGCCGCGCGGGCTAGCGCGGCGAGGCCGTCGCGCAGGCGGGCCGCTGCTTCGTAGTGCTGACGCTGGGCCGCGTCACTCATCTGGGACTCGAGCGCCCGGCGCAGGGGCTTGACGTTACCCTCGAAGAACGCCGCCCAGGACGCGACGAGCGACGCGTACCCTTCGCGATCGATCGCGCCAACGCACGGCCCGCTGCACTTACCAATGTCGAACAGCAGACACGGCCGAGCGATCCGCTGCTGGTAGTCAAACTTGTGTCGCGAGCAGGTGCGCAGCGGGTAGACCTGCAGGAGCTCGTCCATGGCGGTGCGCAGCGCGCCCACGTCGGCGACCGGGCCGAAGTAGCGAACCCCTCGAACGTGCTGGCCACGCGTCACGTACGGCACCGGAAAGGGCGTACGGACGTCGAGCGCGACGTACGGGTACGACTTGTCATCCTTCAGGCGAAGGTTGTAGCGGGGCTGGTTCTCCTTGATCAACTCGTTCTCGAGGATCAGGGCGTCGACCTCGGACGGCGTGACGATCCACTCGACGCTCGCGGCCTCGACCATCAGCGCCTGGGTCTTGGGGTCCAGGGCCCCGAGTCGCTGGAAATAATTGCTCAGGCGCTGCGCGAGCGACCGCGCCTTGCCGACGTAGATCACCGTGCCGCGTTCGTTGCGAAAGAGGTAGCAGCCGCTGGTGCGCGGAATCGAACCCGGCTTGCTCAGCACAACTGCGCCGCAGCGGCGAGGACCTCTCGCAGCACCGTGCCGGTCGCGCTGTCCAGCGCCGCGATGTCTTCGGGGGTGCCCTCGCCCACGACGAGCCCGCCCCGACGGCCGCCCTCGGGTCCGAGGTCGATAATCCAGTCGGCCGTCTTGATGACGTCCAGGTTGTGCTCGATGACCACGACCGTATTGCCCTGGTCAACCAAACGATGCAGCACCTCGAGCAACCGGTGCACGTCATCGAAGTGCAGTCCGGTCGTCGGCTCGTCCAACACGTAGAACGTGTGGCCGGTCGGGCGACGGGCGAGCTCGGCCGCCAACTTCACGCGTTGGGCCTCGCCGCCCGAGAGCGTCGGCGCCGGCTGACCGAGTCGAACGTACCCGAGCCCGACGTCAAAGAGGCTCTCGATGTGACGCATGATCGACGGCTGGCGTTCGAAGAACGAGCGAGCCTCGGCCACCGGCATGTTGAGCACGTCGCTGATCGACTTACCCCGATAGAGGATCTCCAGGGTCTCGCGGTTGTAGCGAGCACCGTCGCAGGCTTCGCAGTTGACGTAGACGTCGGGCAGAAAGTGCATCTCGATCTTGATCGTGCCGTCGCCCGCGCAGGTCTCGCACCGCCCTCCCTTCACGTTGAAGGAGAATCGACCCGGCAGATAGCCGCGTACCTTGGATTCGGATGTCTCGGCGAAGAGCTTGCGAATCTTGTCGAAGACCCCCGTGTAGGTGGCCGGATTCGACCGTGGCGTTCGACCGATGGGCTGCTGATTCACCGCGACTACCTTGTCCAGATACTCGATGCCCACCAGCGCGTCATGGGCCGCCGCGGTCGTCTTGGCGCCGTTGATCGCGCGCTCGAGCGCGTTGAGCACGATGGCGTTGATCAGGGTCGACTTGCCCGACCCCGAGACGCCGGTGACGGCCACGAAGGTGCCGAGCGGGATGCCCACGGTGACGTCGCGAAGATTGTTGGCCCGCGCGCCCTTGACGACCAGGCGATGACCATCACCTGGTCGCCGATCGGTCGGTACCGCTATCGATCGGCGTCCCGACAGGTACTGACCGGTGATCGAGGCCTCATTGTCGAGCAAGTCGGCGTAACTCCCGGCGTGCACGACTTGACCGCCGAACTCCCCGGCCCCCGGTCCGATATCGACGACGAAGTCCGCGGCACGGATCGTTTCCTCGTCGTGCTCGACGACGATCACTGAGTTACCCAGATCGCGCAGGCGCTCGAGTGTGGCGATGAGCCGTTGGTTGTCGCGCTGGTGGAGACCGATCGACGGCTCGTCGAGGACGTAGAGCACCCCGACCAGGTAGCTGCCGATCTGGGACGCGAGACGGATGCGCTGGGCCTCGCCACCCGACAAGGTCGCCGAGGCTCGACTGAGGGTCAGGTAGTCCAGGCCGACGTCGAGCAGGAACGTCAGGCGCTGACGGATCTCCTTGACGACCTGGTGCGCGATCGCCTCGTCGCGATCCGAGAGCCGCAGGTCGTCGAAGAAGGCGATCGCCTCGTCAATGGTCATCGAGCTCACGTCGGCGATGCTGTGCGCACCAACCCGCACGGCGAGCACCTCGGGCTTGAGGCGCTGACCGCGGCACGCGGTGCATTCGACCTCGCGCATGAACTGCTCGGCCTGTTCGCGCGACCAGTCCCCGTCGGCCTCGCTGCGCTTACGCTCGAGCCATTCGACGATGCCGTTGTAGGTCGTCTCGTAAGTCCGCACGCGGCCGTAGCGGTTGCGGAATCGTACGGGCACCGCCTTTTGGTCAACGCCGTAGAGGATGAGCTTGCGGTCCTTGGCCCGTAGTTTGTTCCACGGCGTCGCAACGTCAAAGCCGCCCAACTGCGCGATGCCTTCAATGAGTCGTTCGAAGTACTTGAAACGCTGGCCGGCCCACGGCGCGAGTGCGCCGTCGGCCAGACTACGCGTGGGATCGGGGACCACCAGCTCGGGGTCAACTTCGAACCGTGTACCCAGTCCCGTACAGACCGCGCAGGCGCCGTAGGGCGAGTTGAACGAGAAGTCGCGTGGTGCGAGCTCGCTGAAACTCACGCCGCAGTCCGCGCAGGCCAACTTCTCCGAGTACCGCACGAGCTCATCCGAGCCGGTGAAGTGAACTGAGACGACCCCCATGGTCAGCGCGAGCGCCGCCTCGACCGACTCGGTCAACCGCTGACGATTCGCGGGCTTGACGCTGAGGCGGTCCAAGACGACGTCGATCGTATGCTGCTCGTAACGCGCGAGGTTCACCTCGTGACGCTGCTCGAGCTCCACGATGGCGCCATCGATTCGCACGCGCGAGAAGCCCTGCGCGCTCAGATCATCGAGCAGGGCGCTGTACTCGCCCTTTCGTCCGTCGACCACGGTTGCGAGCACCATGAATCGCTCATTGGCCGTACGCGTCAGAATCAGGTCGACGATCTGCTGGGGGGTCTGGCGAGTGACCGGTCGCCCGCAGTTCGGGCAGTGCGGCACACCTATACGCGCGAAAAGCAGGCGCAGGTAGTCGTGGATCTCCGTGATGGTGCCAACCGTCGAACGGGGATTGCGCGAAGCCGTCTTTTGGTCGATCGAGATCGAGGGCGACAGGCCTTCGATGAAATCCACGTCGGGCTTGTCCATCTGGCCCAGGAACTGGCGCGCGTACGCCGAAAGACTCTCCACGTAACGGCGCTGGCCCTCGGCGTAGATCGTGTCGAAGGCCAGCGACGATTTCCCTGATCCCGAGAGGCCGGTGAAGACCACCAGGCGATCGCGGGGTATCTCGACCGCCAGATTCTTCAAATTGTGTACTCGCGCACCCTGCACGCGGATCGACGGCGACATGTCGTGAATCTACCAATCGGGTGTGCCGCGTCGACCGGCCGGCGGTCTCACTGCCCCTCGAGCATCGAGGGGTCCAGACCCTGTCGCTGCAGACTGTGCAGCAGATCGCGCAGCGCCGCCGCCTCTTCGAAACGCAGCTCGCGCGCCGCCTCGAGCATCGCGTTCTCGACACGGGTGATCTCACGCGACAGGTCGTCGGGCAGCGATCCCCCGAGCCGCTCGATCGGCGCGGGCCGCTCGCGGCTCGGTCCGGCGTCGCTGCGCAGCCGATTCAGTATGTCCGCGACGTTCTTGGTCACCGTCTGGGGCTCGATGCCGTGTTCGAGGTTGTAGGCAACCTGGCGTTCGCGGCGCCGTTGGGTGAGCGAGATCGCGTCACGCATGGAGTCCGTGAGGCGATCGGCGTACAAGACGGCCGTGCCGTTGGCGTTTCGCGCCGCCCGGCCAATGGTTTGGATCAGGGCGCTGCGCGAACGCAAGAAGCCCTCCTTGTCCGCGTCCAGGATCGCGACGAGGGACACCTCGGGCAGGTCCAGACCCTCGCGCAGCAAGTTGATGCCGACCAAGACGTCAAACTCACCCAGTCGCAGGGATCGAAGGATTTCGATCCGCTGAATCGTGTCGATGTCGCTGTGCAGGTACTGCACGCGGTACCCCGCCTTGGTCAAGAACGTGGTGAGGTCCTCCGCCATGCGCTTGGTCAGGGTCGTGACCAGGGTTCGCTCACCTCGAGCGATGACCTCGTCGAGCCGAGTGCGCAGATCGTCGATCTGATTACGCGTGGCAACGACGTGAACCAGCGGGTCGACGAGCCCCGTCGGGCGGATCACCTGTTCGGCGATCTGGTCGCTCACCTCGTACTCAAAGGGGCCCGGCGTCGCCGACACGAAGACCATCTGGGGCACCAGATCGATGAATTCGTCGAAGTTGAGCGGGCGGTTGTCCATGGCGCTGGGCAGACGGAACCCGTGCTCGACGAGCGTCTCTTTGCGCGAGCGGTCACCGGCGTACTGACCGCGCACCTGGGGGATCGCCACGTGAGACTCGTCGACCACGACGAGGTAGTCGTCGGGGAAGTAATCCAGCAGCGTGTAGGGGCGCTCGCCGGGTCGGCGCCCGTCGAGGTGGGCGGAGTAGTTCTCGATACCCGCACAGACGCCCGTCTGCTCGAGCATCTCCAGGTCGTGCTCGGTGCGCGAGCGTAGTCGCTGGGCCTCGAGCAGCTTGCCCGCTCGCTCAAAGCTGGCCAGCTGCCCCTGCAGTTCGATCTCGATCGAGCGCGCCGCGCGATGCAACGTCTCAGAGCTGGTGGCGTAGTGGGTCGCCGCGAACAGGGTCACGTCATCGACCGTGCCCCGCAGCTCTTGGGTGAGCGGGTTGAAAAAGGTGATCGTCTCAATTTCGTCGAAGAAGAAGGAGACGCGTACTGCCTCGTTGCTGTACGCCGGTTGAATCTCCAGCGTGTCACCCTTCATCCGAAAGGTGCCGCGTTCGAGCACGGTCTCGTTGCGGTGATACTGCATCTCGACGAGTCGGCGCAACAACTGGCGCTGCTCGACTGACTCGCCTCGCGCCAGCGCCAACATTCGATCGCGGTATTCGAGCGGGTTGCCCAGCCCGTAGATGCACGACACCGACGCGACCACGATCGTGTCGCGGTGCGTCAGCAACGACGACGTCGCCGCGTGACGCAGGCGATCGATCTCCTCGTTGATCGAGCTGTCCTTCTCGATGAAGGTGTCGGTGCGCGGAATATACGCCTCGGGCTGGTAGTAGTCGTAGTACGAGACGAAGAACTCCACCCGATTGCGCGGCAGCATGTCACGCAACTCGGACGCCAGTTGCGCGGCGAGCGACTTGTTGGGTTCTAGAATCAGCGTGGGCCGTTGCACGCGCTCCACGAGCCAGGCGATGGTCGCCGTCTTGCCGCTGCCGGTGATGCCCTCGAGTGTCTGATAGCGCAGACCGTCTCGCACGCCGCGCGCGAGCAACTCAATCGCCTGCGGCTGGTCACCCGCCGGACGAAAGGGCGACTCGACCAGAAACTCGTTCACGACAGACCCGCCTCGCTGAGTAACTCGTCCACACGAGCCTCGAGCTCGCCGATCGAACCCTCGTTCCAGATCACCGCGTCGACGAGGGCGATACGCTCCTCGTTGGTCATCTGGGAACCGAGGCGGGCCACGGCGTCACTCGCCGTCAGGCCGCGCAGCCTCGTCAGTCGCCCCACGGCGACCTCGGGACTCGCGAGCACGGCCCACACTCGCGTCAACTCGAACGCCACCCGGTGCTCCGCGCGAAACAGCGGCAGCGCGATGAACGCCGCAGGCCCGCTGATCGCCTTCAGTCGATCGTGGATCTCCCGGCCGATGCGCCCGTGGGTGATCCGGTTGAGTCGCGCCAACGCCGTCGGATCGTGGAAGACGATCTCGGCGAGAAACGCTCGGTCCAGTCGTCCGTCGGTGTCGAGCACGGCGTCACCGAACGCGTCGCGCAACGCGCGCCAGGCCGGCGTACCCGGCTCAGTCACTGCGCGGGCGACGTCGTCCGCGTCGATGACCGCCCAGCCGCGTGACGCGAGGTACGCCGAGACCGTGCTCTTGCCCGCGCCGATTCCGCCGGCGATGCCGATGATTTCCACTGTTCCACGCTAGCCACCGGCGTCGCCTTAACCGGCGTGGCACCGCCCGCGCATCCCCGTTGGCTAGTCTCCTACCAAGCCGAAAGGGGGAAGTGTGCTGCGCTACGTACTGCGACGCCTCACCCTGCTCATCGGCATCGTCTGGGTCATTTCGGTCGGCAGTTTCTACCTCATTCATCTCCTGCCCGGGGACCCGGCGACCGTGATTCTGGGCACCGGTGCCAGTCCGGCCAACCGGGCCATTCTCTACCGCCAGCTCGGGCTCAACAAGCCCATCATCGAGCAGTACTTCGTGTGGATGGGCAACATCCTGCACGGAAACCTCGGCACGTCGTTCATCTCAGAAACCTCGGTGGCCTCGACGATTCGCACGGCGCTGCCGATCGACGTCGAACTGATCGTGCTCAGCCAGATCCTCGCGTTCGCCGCGGCGATACCCCTCGCGATGCGTTCGGCCCGCAAGCCCAATGGCGTCCTCGACCGGATTCTCAGCGCCGGCAGCTTCACGCTGCTGTCGATACCGTCCTTCATCATCATCGTGCTGCTGGTGCTGGTCGTCTCGATCAAGCTCGGCATCGCCAACACCGGACCATCGTCGTACGTGTCGCTCGGCAGCGATTGGGTGGTCAACCTCGAGAGTCTCGCGCTGCCGGCCTTCACCCTGGCCGTCGGCAGCTTCGTTATCTACTTCCGGGTGCTGCGCAGTGACCTGATCGCGACGCTGCAGGAGGAGTTCATCACGATGGCCCGCTCCAAGGGTCTGCGCCAACGGCGCATCATGTGGCGCCACGCCTTTCGCCCCTCGTCGGTGGCCCTCTTGGGGGCGGCCGGCGTCAACATTGGCGGCCTGCTGGCGGGCGGCTTCGTCGTTGAGTATCTGCTCGGCATTCCCGGACTCGGCTACACCCTCATCACCGGCATCGCCAGCAGTGACTACCTTCTCGTTCAGGGAATCGTGCTCGTGGTCTCGGTGGGCGTCGTCTTGATCAACTTCGTCTTCGACTTCATCATCAGCGTTGTCGATCCGAGGATCACTCGTGAGTAGCGTGCTCGACGACGTGGTCGACCCCGAGGCGCTCGCGCCCAAACGCCTGGGCGCGCTGTTTTGGATCTGCGTCGGCTGGCTCGCCCTCAACGTCCTCGGCGCAATCTTCGCCAACGTGCTGCCCCTGGTCAACCCGCTGTACCAGAACTACAACGCCATCAACGCCGGTCCGTCCCTGCACCACTGGCTCGGCACCGACGACCTTGGTCGCGACATCTTGTCGCGTATCGTCTACGGATCGCGGGTGTCGATCACGGTCGGCATCGGAGCCATGGTGATTGGCTTTGGTATCGGCCTGCCCCTGGGCATGCTCGCGGCCTTTCGGCGGGGTCGCCTCGACTCCTTGCTGACCGCCTTCATGTACGTCTTTCTCGCCTTCCCCGCCATCATCGCGGTCATCGCGGTGTTGTCGTTCTGGACCCCGCGTAGCCTCTTCAAGATCATCGTGGTAATCGGCCTGGCCTCGGTGCCCCTCGTGTACCGCGTCATCCGCACTGCCACCCTGGCGGTCGCGGCACGCGACTTCGTGACGGCGGCCAAGGTGCAGGGCGCGACCGACCGCCGAATACTCGTGAAGGAGCTGCTCCCCAATATTGCCCCCATCGCCGTCTCCTTCTTGCTCATCGGCGTCGCCACGGTGGTCACCCTCGAGGGGGTCCTCGCGTTTCTCGGCCTGTCGGTCAATCCGCCGACGCCGTCGTGGGGCAACATGATCAACGAGTCGCGCACCGTCATGGCCCAGAACCCCTGGCTGGTGTTGTTCCCCTCGCTCGCGCTGTGTCTCTTCCTGCTCTGTCTCAACTTCATCGGCGACCGGCTGCGGACCTACTTCGACGTCACCGAGGTGAAGTTGTGAGCACCCAGCTGCTGGTCGTTGACGACCTGCACACCACCTTTCGCACCGCCGCCGGTCTCGTCGCCGCCGTGGGCGGGGTCAGTTTCGACCTGGCGACCAACGAAACCGTTGGCATCGTCGGCGAGTCGGGTTCGGGCAAGACGGTTCTCGCGCGAACCATCATGGGCCTCCAGCCACGGTCCAACGTCGAGGTTCGAGGCTCGGTCCTGCTCGATGGCCACCAGGTGGTCGGCGCGTCCGAACGCGAGATGCGCGAACGCTGGGCGACCGACGTGTCGATGGTCTTCCAAGATCCGATGACTTCGCTCAATCCCGTGATGCGGATCGGCCGCCAAATCGACGAGACCCTTCGCGTGCGCCTCGGCATGGACAAGCGCGCCGCGCGCGCGCGCGCGATCGAGTTGCTGGCCATGGTCGGCATGCCGTCGGCCGAGCATCGCTATCGGGCCTACCCCACCCAGCTCTCCGGGGGAATGCGCCAGCGCGTGGTCATCGCGACGGCACTCGCGTGTTCACCCAAGCTCCTGATCGCCGACGAACCCACCACGGGTCTCGACGTTACGATCCAGGCCCAGATCCTGAACCTGCTCGATGATCTAAAAGAGCAGCTGCACATGTCGGTGATCTTGATCACCCACGACCTCGGCGTCGTGGCGACGCGCACGTCACGCATCATCGTTATGTACGCGGGACGCATCGTCGAGATGGGCGCCACCCGAGACGTCTTTTTCCGTCACCGCATGCCCTACACCCGGGCCCTGCTCGAGAGCTCCCCGAAGGTCTCGAATCCGTCGCACACGCGACTGCGGGTCATTCCGGGCCGTCCGCCCAACCTCTCGACGCTTACCTCGGGCTGCGCCTTCGCGCCGCGGTGTTCCTCGGCGAGCGAGCGATGCCACCAGGAGCGTCCGTCGCTCGAGCCCGCCGAGGAACCCGGTCACGTCTTCGCCTGCTGGCATCCCCTGGCGGCGACCGAACTTCACGAGGCACCACGATGACTGACGCTGCGAGCCCGCTGCTATCGGTGCGTAATCTCACCGTCACCTTCGGCAGCGGGGCGCACAGCGTCTCGGCGGTGGCCGGCATCAGTTTTGAGATCGCCGAGGGCGAAACGCTCGGCTTGGTCGGCGAGTCGGGCTGTGGCAAGTCGACTACCGGCAAGGCCCTCATGAAGATCGTCGCGCCCTCGTCGGGCACGATCGAGCTCGACGGCGTCGATATCACCCGGCTGCGCGGCCGGGCCCTGCGCAACGCGCGAACGCGCATGCAGATGATCTTTCAGGACCCCATCAGTTCGCTCAACCCCCGGCGTCGGGTCCGCGACATCGTCGCCGAGCCCCTCGACGCGTGGAAGTCGGCGACGGGTTCGGCGCGCGAGACCATCGTGCGAACCCTGTTGAACGAGGTCGGTATCGACCCCGACGTCTACGGTGCGCGCTACCCGCGCGAGTTCTCCGGCGGGCAGTGCCAGCGAATCTCGATCGCCCGCTCGCTGGCCATGCGTCCCAAGCTGCTGATCTGTGACGAAGTCGTCTCAGCCCTGGACGTGTCGGTGCAGGCGCAGATCCTCAATCTCCTCGAGGACCTGAAGGCCGAGTACGGTCTGACCCTGCTCTTCATCGCCCACGACCTCGCGGTCGTGAAGAACGTGAGTGATCGTGTCGCGGTCATGTACCTGGGCAAGATCTGCGAGATCGGCCCGTCGGACGTGCTCTACGAGGCGCCCGCGCACCCGTACACCAAGTTTCTGTTGGGCGCGGCGCTCGAGGCCGACCCCGACGTCACCGTGCGCGGCGAGGTACTGCAGGGCGAACCCCCGAGCCCCCTCGACCCGCCAAGCGGCTGTCGCTTCCGAACGCGCTGCCCGTTCGCCACCGACCTCTGCGCCTCCGACGAGCCCGCGTTGCGCGAGGTCGCCCCAGGCCATCACGTGGCCTGCCACTTCCCGCTCACGACCTTGGGTAGCAGTCCGAGCCCATCGCCAATTCTAGGTTAGAGGCTCGGGGCCTCGTCGCTCGCCGGTGACTCGTCGGACTCGGGTGACTCGTCGGACTCGGGTGACTCGTCGGACTCGGACTCCTCGGCGCCCGACGTGGCAACCGACGTGGCAACCGACGTGGCGTACTCGGCCCACGCCGCCTGAGCCTCGGTCTCCGGCGTGAACTCGCCGTACTCGATGCCGCCGATGTAGTTGCCCTCGCTGTCGTAGGCGTGGGACCCGAATGCCTCGCGGTACTCCTCGGACACTTCACCACCCTCGGCCGCCTGCTTGATCGACAGGCTGATGCGGCGCCGTGCGGTGTCCAACTCGATGATCTTGACCCACAACTCTTCACCGGCGGTCACCACCTGGTCCGGTGACTCCACGTGGTGCGCGGCCATCTCCGATATGTGGACGAGACCTTCGATGCCGTCGCCCACCTGGATGAATGCGCCGAAGGGCACCAGTTTGGTCACTCGACCGTAGACCAGCTGGTCCACGGCGTGGCCGTCGGCAAAGACCTGCCACGGATCGGACTGCGTGGCCTTCAGCGAGAGCGAGATGCGCTCCTTGGAGAAGTCCACATCGAGCACCTCGACGTCCACCTCATCGCCCACGGCCACTACCTGGCTCGGGTGATCGATGTGCTTCCAGGACAGCTCCGACACGTGGATGAGCCCATCCATGCCTCCCAGGTCCACGAACGCGCCAAAGTTGACCACCGACGAGACGACACCGTGACGGCGCTCACCGGGCTTCAAATTGTTGAGGAAGTCGCCGCGCTGTTCCTTCTGGGTCTCTTCGAGCCACGCCCGGCGCGACAGCACCACGTTGTTGCGATTGCGGTCCAACTCGATGATCTTGGCTTCGACGGTCTTGCCGATGTAGGGCTGCAGCTCGCGCACGCGACGGAGCTCGACGAGCGACGCCGGCAAGAAGCCGCGCAGCCCGATGTCGACGATGAGGCCACCCTTGACCACCTCAATGACCACACCCTTGACCACCTCGTCGCGGTTCTTCAACTCTTCGATCGTGGCCCACGCCTTCTCGTACTGCGCGCGCTTCTTGGAGAGGACCAGGCGTCCCTCCTTGTCCTCTTTTTGCAGCACCAGGCACTCGATGCGCTCACCGAGTGAGACGATGTCGGCCGGGTCGGCGTCATTGCGAATGGACAGTTCGCGCGCGGGAATCACGCCTTCGGACTTAAAGCCAATGTCGAGCAGTACCTCGTCGTGGTCAATCTTGACGACCGTGCCGGTGACCAGGTCGCCGTCTTCGAACTCCAAGACACTGTTGCCGACCAACGAGGTGAGATCCATGCCGAGCAGGTCGTCTTCGGTGATGATTCGCGGAACGTAACTTCCTTGCGCGTCGAAGGTGCCCATCGGTTGGGGGGAGAGGAGGCTGGAGCCTTCCGTCATGCGAACTACCTTATCGGTGACCACGCCGGGGTCTGACTAGGCGACAGTGGTCGGACTACCGGCGTTAACCCGACGCGCCAGCCTAGCACCCCATCAACCCTTGGCCGCCGCCCAGCTCTCGCCCCAGTGCAGCGAGATGTCCAGTGGCACACTCAACCTCGCCGCGTTGGTCAGCGCGTCAATGATCACGCTGCTCACCTCGTCACGCTCGTTCGGTGGCGCCTCAACCACGACCTCGTCGTGCACCTGCAGGACAATGCGCGCCGTCAGGTGGTCACTGAGCGCGTGATCCAGGCGGACGAGCGCGGACTTGAAGACGTCGGCGGCCAGGCCCTGGATACCCGCGTTCATCGCCTGACGCTCGGCGGCCTGTCGTTGCGCACCCGTCGCCGTCACCAGGTCCGGGAAGGGCCGGATGCGCCCCAGCTCGGTGCGTGAGTAGCCCCGTTCGCGTATTTCGTGCACGGTGTTGTCCATGTACTGGCGAAGCGTCGGAAAACTCGCGAAGTAGCGGTCCATGACCTCGCGGGCCGCCGACACCGTCACACCCATGCGTTGGCTGAGTCCGAAGGCCTCCATCCCGTAGGCCAAACCGTACGAGACGGCCTTGGCCAGTTCACGCTGCTCGTGGCTCACCGCCTCCGTCGGCACACCGAACACCGAACTCGCGATTGCCCGGTGCACGTCCACGTTGGCCGCGAAGGCGCCGAGCAGCCCCTCGTCCTGGGATAGGTGCGCGAGGATCCGCAGTTCGATCTGGTTGTAGTCCGCCACCGCGAGAAGCCAGCCGGGCGATGGCAAGAACGCGTATCGCAGTCGTCGTCCCTCGGCGCTGCGCACGGGAATGTTGTGCAGGTTCGGCGACTCCGAGGAGAGTCGACCGGTTCGCGCCACCGTCTGCTGGAAGGTCGCGTGAATTCGACCGTCGGCGGCGACCGTGTCGATCAGGGTCGCGCCGTACGTGCTGCGCAACTTCTCGACCTCTCGGTACCGAAGGATCAGTGGCACGATGCGGTGTTCATCAACGATCGACTCCAGGCTCGTCGCGTCGGTCGAAAACCCGGACTTGATCTTGCGACCGGCCGTGAGTTTCAGCTCATCGAATAACACCGTCTGAAGCTGCTGCTGGGAGTTCACCTTGAACGGGTGTCCGGCGACTTCCTGGATCGCTCGGTCGAGTCGGGCCGCTTCCTCGGCGAATTCGCGCGCGATGGACCCCAGGAGCTCCACGTCAACCTGGATGCCACGCGCCTCCATACGCGCGAGCACCGCGATGAGCGGCAGTTCAATGGCCTCGTACACGTAGCCGAGTTCCCAACGGGTGATCTCGGCCCGCAGCACGTCCAGCAGGCGCCCCACGAGCTCGACGTCGTGTCGAAGTTGCTCATCGGAGGCGCTCGTGAAGAGGGTAGGGGCGCTCGGTCGGCCCGACACCCCGAGGAAGCGTGAGGCGACGTCGTCCAGGCCGTAGCGACCGCTCGTGGCGTCGATGAGAAACGCCATGATCGCGCCGTCGTCAACCGCGTCGGGAGTACGGATCCCCCGCTCCGCCGCCCGACGCAGCACGCCCTTGACGTCGTGGCCCGCGATCGGCTGGGCGCGATAGTGCTGCCAGAACGCATCCCAAGTCACGACGCTCCAGCGCGCATTCGCCCGATCGGCGACCGCGACGCGCTCGGCGTCGAATGCGACGGTGAGCACCGCGGCCCCCATGACGGTGGCGACCTCGGCCTCGGTCAAGGTCATCGCCGGCGGCGCTTCGCGCGTGCGGCCATCGTCACTCGACACTCCGAGCAAGCCCTCGGTCATCAGCTGATCGAAGCGACCGCGCATCGAGTTCATTTCGAATCGCTCGAAGAACGTCAACGCGGCCTGACGATCCCACCCGCCCAGCGTCAAATCCTCAGCGCGAACGCTCAGCGGTACGTCACGCACCAGCAGCATCACGCGTTCGTTGTTGCGGGCCCGATCCTCGAACGCGGTCAGATTCTCGCGCAACTTCGGTGTGAGTTCGTCCAGGTGCTCAAAGAGCACGTCGAAATCCCGGTATTGGCTGAGCAGCCGGGCCGCCGTCTTCTCACCGATCCCGGGAACGCCGGGCAGATTGTCCGAGGGGTCGCCGCGCAAGGCGGCGAGCAACGGGTATCGCGCGGGCTCGACCCCGCAGCGCTCCACGATGCCGGCTTCGTCGTAGAGGGAGTAGTCCGACACCCCGCGGCGGTTGTAGAGCACCCGCACGTAGGGATCCTCGACGAGTTGAAACGTGTCCCGGTCGCCGGTCACGATGATGACGGGTTGTTGGTCGTCGCGTGCCTGGGTCGCGAGCGTCGCTAGGACGTCATCGGCTTCGTAGCCGGCGACCCCGATCACCGGTATGGACAACACCTCGCACAGCGAGCGGATGAAGTCGAACTGGGGCTCGAGTTCGGCCGGTGTTTGCGCGCGTCCCCCTTTGTAGTCCTCGCTCATCGCGTCGCGAAACGTGCCGCCGGGCAGGTCGAAGGCCACCGCGAGGGCCCGGGGACGCTGCGAGCGGATGAGCGAATGCAGCATGGCGGCGAAGCCGTGCAACGCGTTGGTGACCACCCCGTCGGAGGTGGCAAGCTCGGTCGACAGGGCGAAGAAGGCCCGAAAGGCGAGCGACATGCCGTCCAGGAGAACCAGCGGCGCGTCGTCGCGCGTCTCAGCCACCAAACTCCCCGCGCAGGATCCGTTGGGCGACGTCGCGCATGCGAGTGCGTCCGCGCATGGCCGACTGCTGGATGATCTCGAAGGCGGCGGGCTCGTCCAGTCCGCGTTCGGCCATCAGCTGCTCCTTGGCGCGCTGGACGATCTCACGGGTTTCGATCTTGTCGTCAACGTGATGCGAGTCGACCGTCACCAGGTCGTCGTGGGACGCCGGATCCAGTATCGCCGCGAGTTTCGGCAGCAGTTCACTGCTGCGAAACGGCTTGACCAGATACGCGGCAACGCCCGCGTCACGCGCGTTTTCGATGAGCGAACGCTGACTGAACGCCGTCAGCAGGACGACGACGGTGGGTGTGTCCTTGAGCGCCCTCGCCACCTCGATCCCGTCCAGCCCCGGCATCTTGACGTCGAGCAGGGCGAGGTCCGGTTGGTGCTCTTGGATGAGCGCCAGTGCGTCGTCGCCGCGGGCGGCCTCTCCCACGACGAGGTAGCCGTCGTCCTCGAGGATCTCCTTGAGGTCGAGGCGAATGATCGACTCGTCGTCGGCAATCACAACGCGTTTTTCCATGCTCAGTCCTTCGGTGTCCAGTTCCGCAGCAGTTCGTCGCGCTCGGACACGAGGCCTTCGACCTCGCGCCGTCGGCGCGCTAACTCCGCCGTCGCCGCGGCCACGTGCCGCGACAAATCGTCATACTCATGGGTCTGCAGTGGCGTCTCGGACACCAGGGCGCGGATCCGCGCGTCGTCGAGCGCGTCGGTCCACACGATGACCTGCTCCTCCAAAATTCGCTGACTCTCCCTCGCCGCCGACAGGCGTCGCTGGACATCCTCGAGACGCCGACGAACCTGTCGAGTACCCATTGCTAGCAGTGTACGGCTCACGACTCGACCTCCAAGACGATCTCGTCGAGCGCCCCTCGCCGTGGTCGATACCCGATGCCGTCGACGGCGTGTTCGAGTCCGCTCTTGGCTCGCGTACGCACCGGCGCCACGTCGCTCGGCTCGTCGACGAAGGCCGCCGCCAGGTCCCGTAGCGTGGTGCGCGCCAGCGGCGATTCGAAGAATCCGCCCACGTACGGACGAATCCCCGCGCGGTGCGCCGCGTCAATGATCGTTCGCGCCGCGGCCAAGCCCCCCACGCGAGCCGGCTTCACGCAGACGATGCTGGCCGCGCCATAGCGCGCAATCAGTCGCAAGTCGAGCAGCGAGCGCAGTCCCTCATCCAGGCTGACCGGCGCGAGTTGCCTCGCCGCGAGTTGCACGTGCGAGATGAGATTGCCGGGCGCGAAGGGTTGTTCCACGGCGACGACCGGCACCGCGACTCCCAGTGATTCGAGTTCGCGTGCGACCGCGTCGACCGAGCCGCCCGAACAGTTGTAGTCCACGATCACCGGGCGCCCCAGTGACGCGAGCCGCTCGACGCGGTCGGCCCGCAGGGACCCCGGGCGGACTTTCGCGCGCACGCGCGCCGCCGACGGCGGTATGGACCACGGCTCGTCGTCCACCAGTGAGATCGTCGCGATGGTGGCCGGTCGACGTCGCGCGGGCCACAGCGTATCGAGGCGCGTCTGGCCGACGCGCAACGTTCGGTCCAAAAGGGCCATCTCGAGCAACGACCACGCCACCCTACTGGCCGCTCGCGGGCCCGCGAGGCGATGCGCCTTGAACCACGGCGGCAGCTCGCCAGTGTCGCGCAGCGTCCTGCCCAGTCGCACCAGCGTCTCGGCGCGCAGCGCATCGATGACCGACTGGGTCGACGGGTCGCCGTTGATCATGGTCGGCTGCGGGGAAACTTCGCCGTAGCCCTCGACGCCCTCGTGCTCGATTGACGCGAAGAGATGCTCACGCCAGTCGTGACGTTGCCCGGCTGCGCGCACGGGCGACGCCAACGTGGTCGACGAGCGCCAGACCGTAACTCTCACGCCGATACCTTACGGTTGCTGCTACCGTGTTCCCCGCAAGCCCGGATGGCGGAATCGGCAGACGCGGAGGCCTCAAAAGCCTTTACTCGAGAGGGTGTGTGGGTTCAAGTCCCACTCCGGGCACGATGGCACGTTCTGACCCCTTCGATGCGATCGGTGCGGCGTTGCGCGCTGACGCCGTTGGTCTGTTTCCCGGCCAGGGATCGATCACCAGCGGCGCGGGTGTCGCTTGGCGCGACTCGCCCCACTGGGATTTGATCGATCGCGTCAGTGACGTGGCCGACGTGGACGTCGCTGCCGTTCTGCTCAGCGCCGCGGAGCCCGACGTGACGCGCACCGACAACGCCCAGCTCGCGACCTTCGCCTTGGCGCTCGTCGGCTACGCCGCGCTACGCGAAAGCGGACCGGCGCCCGCCTTCCACCTCGGTCATAGCCTCGGGGAGTTCAGCGCGCTCAGCGCCGCGGGCGTCTTGAGCCTGGACGATGGGGCGAGGCTGATCGCTGCGCGCGGCCGCGCGATGCTGCGCGCGGCCCGCGAGCGCGACGGCTCGATGGTGGCGCTCATGGGCGGCGATGACGGTGCCCGCGAGGCGACCGCCAACCTGGCCGACGTGTGGACCGCCAACGTCAACGGGACCGGCCAGTTGGTCGTCAGCGGCACTCGCGCGGCCCTCGACGACCTGCTCGAACGGCATCGCGAGCTCGGTTGGCGCCGCGCCACGCCGCTGCCCGTTGGCGGTGCCTTTCACTCGCCACTGATGGCCTCGGCCCAAGCCGATCTCGACGCTGCGCTCGCCCAGGTCACCTGGCACGAGTCACCCATCACCGTCATCGCTAACGTCGACGCCGCGACGCACGTTGGCGCATCGTGGTCCCGCGTTCTCTCACGCCAATTGACCGAGCCCGTGCAGTTCCTCGACGCCACGCTCGCGTTGCCGCCGAGCGTGACCACGTCGGTCGAGATGCCGCCCGGCACGGTGCTCAGTGGACTCGTCAAGCGCATACGTGACTTCGAGTTACAGACCGCCGTGACCGATCCCGCCAACGCGAGGCTGCCGTGACGCGCCACGTCATCATTACCGGGGCGAGTCGAGGAATCGGCCGCGCCGTCGCCGAACACTTCGTCACCCTCGGCGACCAGGTAGTCGCTCTCTCACGCTCGGGCGACGCACCCGAGGGCGTGGCTCTGCGCGTCGCCGTCGACGTGGCCGAGTCTGGGCCCCTCGGCGAGATCATCAAATCGTGCGTGGAGCGCTTTGGTCCCGTTGACGTCGCCGTGGTGAACGCGGGCGTCACGCGCGACGGTCTCGCGCTTCGCATGTCGGATGAGCAGTGGCGTGAGGTGCTCGCCACCAATCTCGACGGCGCCTTTTTCACCGCGAGGGCAGTCCTGGCCTCGATGGTGCGCGCCCGGTCGGGTTCGATCATCTTTATGGGTTCGGTCAGTCCGTTCCTCGGGGTGCCCGGGCAGGCCAACTACGCGGCGGCCAAGGCCGGCCTGGTGGGACTGGCGCGGTCGCTGGCCAAGGAGGTCGCCAGTCGCGGAGTCACCGTCAACGTAGTCGCACCGGGTTTCATCGACACCGACATGACTCGGCTCCTCGGCACGACGGCGGAGCAGTTGACCGCCTCGATACCGCTCGGCCGGGTGGGACTACCCACCGATATCGCTGACGCCGTCGGGTTCCTGGCCAGTAACCGCGCGCGCTACATCACCGGCGTGGTGCTCCCGGTCGACGGCGGGCTCGCGATGGGGATCTAACCGCTCGAGGTCCGGCGAGCATTTAGTACGATACGTCGATACCAAACAAGGGGTGACCGCCATGGACCGCGACGAAGCATTCAAGAAGTTCACCGAGAACGCCGTGGAGGTGTTGGCCGTCGACCCGTCCAAGGTCACACCCGACGCCTCATTCAGCGATGACCTCGGCGCCGACAGCCTCGACCTCGTCGAACTGGTGATGGCCCTAGAAGAGACCTTCGACATCGAGGTTGGCGAAGACGAGCTGAAGGACATCACCACGGTCGGTCAGGCCTTCGACTTGATTTACGCCAAGCTGTAGTGCTCGTCGCCGTCACCCCCGCTGGGCCCATCCACGGTCGGCGCGTCGCCGTGACCGGACTGGGCGCCCTGTCCTGTGCCGGCGTCGGCGTCAATGAACTGTGGGGGGCGTTACTGCGGGCAACGGCGCCGCCGTCCAAGCGGATCGGCGACTTTGACGCGTCGCACCTGGGTGGCGCAAAGGAGTTGCGTCGCTTTGATCCCTTCACGCTCTACGCGCTCATGGCGGCGGACGAGGCGTGGCGACAGAGCGGTCTGCACGGCCCACTCGAGGACGCCGGTTCCATCGTTACGACCGGCATCGGTGGACTGCAGACCGTGCTCGAACAGTACCGAGTCCTCTCGGACCGCGGCGCCGATCGGGTGTCGCCCTTCATGGTTCCGATGATGATGCCCAACGCCGCCACCGCCGCCGTCTCGATGCGCTTTGGCTTGGGCGGTCCGTGTGAGACCGTGACCACGGCCTGCGCGGCCGGCACCCACGCCATCGGCAACGGCGCACGCCTGGTCGCCTCGGGGCGTTCGACTGTGGTCGTGGTCGGTGGGGCCGAAGCCGTGCTCGTGCCGATCGCCGAGGCGGGATTTCGTAACATGACGGCGTTGAGCAACAACGAATTCTCTCGACCATTTGACGTGAACCGAAACGGGTTCGTCATGGGCGAGGGGGCCGGCATCCTCGTGCTCGAAGAGTGGGAGCACGCGCACGCGCGCGGCGCAACCATCCTCGCCGAGGTCATCGGTGCCGCGTCGACCGCCGATGCCCACCACATCACCGCCCCTGACCCCACGGGGCGCGGTGCGATCCGCTGCATGGAACTGGCCCTCGCCGACGCCGACGTCGCCCCGTCCGAGGTCTCCCACATCAATGCCCACGGCACCTCGACGCCGCTGAACGACCTCGCCGAGGCGATCGCGGTGCGCCACGTCTTTGGAACTAATCCGCCGCCGGTGACCTCGATCAAGGGCCACCTCGGCCACTCCCTCGCCGCCGCGGGGGCACTGGAGGGCGTGGCCTCGGTGAAGACCCTGCTCGAACAGGTCATTCCGCCGACTGCGGGTACGGTGGACGTCGACCCCGAGATCGGCCTCGACGTCGTCACCACCAAGGCACGGGCCCTGGAGGTAGACGTCGTGCTCTCGAATTCCTTTGGCTTCGGCGGCCACAACGGCAGCGTCGTCTTTCGGCGCTACCGCGCCTGATCAATCGCGAGACGGCCGTCCCACGTACGCGTTGGCGTGCGCCCATCGCGCATTGGCGATGAACTCGGCCAAGCGCACCGGGTCCTTGGCGGCGGGTTCTGACTCGGTGTCCGATCTCGCGTCCACGCCCCACACCGGGTAGTTCTGGACGACGTCGACCACGTTGGCCGCACTGAGTCCTCCCGAGGCAATGACCGGTCGCGCGAGCGAGTCGGCGCCGAAAAGTTTGAGCGAGTCCGCCAGCGCCAACCGGTCATCGTCCTCAGGCACCAAGAAGTAGTCCACGTACGGCGTCACCGCGTCCGCCACCTCGAGGTCCGAGGGAGCCAGTGCGCGGATCACCGTATTGACACGCTCGCTCACGTAGCGCACCTCGTCCAGCGTCATGCGCCCGTCCAGCTGCACCGCGTGCAGGCCAAGTCGATTGGCCACCTCGACGATACGTTGGGGCATCTCGTTGCGAAACGTCCCGACGGTTATGGTGCCCCCTGGCAAACGGTGGATGATGTCGCGCACGACCTCGGCCTCGACTCGTCGCGGCGTCGGTGCGAAGTCGAAGCCGACGGCGTTGGCCCCGAGTCCGATCGACAACAACGCGTCCTCTTCCGTCGTTACACCCGAAACCTTGACGAAGAGTCCTTCGACCAGCAGTCGCACGACGACCTCCTGAGGGCACGCTAATCCATCGCTACGCCGCCGAGATCGTGATCCCCTCGGGCGGCGTGTGCGACAAGAGGCTCCGGTGAACAAAGCCGAGGGCGAGCACGCCGTCCTCGACGGGCACGACCGACGTGACGCCCGATGGTCCGCTGGGCCCACTCGAGCGCAGATACTCGTCGAGCGCGTCCGCGGCCGCGCCGCGCGCCTGGACGAGACGCCACGGCACGTTCGCCCCTCGCGCGTCGAGGCGCGCCACGAGCTCTTGGCCAGTGAAACAACCCTTGGCGAACGAGACCGTCGCGTCGAGTACGCGACGGCCGAAGGCGTGCGGACCCAGGTGAGCCGCGAACTCCGCCACCCCGGGCCACCGATCCCCAATCCGCTCGCCTTCGGTGCGGTACTCGCCGCGAGCGTGATCGTGGCTGCTCACGTCGCAGCGCGCGCGCAGGCGAAATCGGCGCAGTCGGGCGGTCGCGATCTCGGCGAGTTCGCTGGGAACAACGAGCTCGAACGCATCGCCGTGGACCGAGACGAAGCACGCGGTCACGACCGTGCCGTCGGGTTCGAGCAGGAGCGAGCGCGCCGATCTCACCTCGACGTCGCCCAGGTCTTGGGTCAGTTGCGACTGGAGAAACGTGCGAGCCTCGGGGCCAACGACGTCGACCGCCGACCACGACACGACCCCCGCCGGCTCAGTCGTGCGTTGGGTCACGACCACTACAGTAGGCGCGAACCCATCCCCGCCGACCGGAATGAACTCATGACACTGCAGAGTGAACTCAATACGATCACCTCAACCCTTTCGGAACTCGGCGCTCGGCTCACCGCACTCGTTGAGCGCGACGGCAATGAACTGGATAACGAACTCTACGGCGAGCTGGTCGCCGCCGAACGCGCCATCGGCACCCTGCTGCGTCGCCTCAATCGCGCGACGCGGTCGATGTCTTGAACACGCCCGGTAGCCTGACGCCATGTCGGACTGGCGTTGCTCCCCTAATCTGACGCCGGATCAACGACTCGAGGTCCTCGACCTCTTGAACCGCACCGAGATCGCGATCGGCCGTGAGGCGATCGACGAGGGCCGTCGGCGCACGGTGATTCACGGTGGGCCCGGTGAGCACTGGCTCAGCGTGGTCGACCAGCGCGTGCGCGGCTACGCCCTGCTCTACGCCGGCGAGCCGGCGTCGATCGAGATGTGCGGCGGGGGCACCGACGAACCCCTGGCGAAAGAGGTCCTCGCTCGCCACGGCATCGTCGACTGGTGGATCCGCGACGCCCGCCACGAGGGCCGCGGACGGGTGGTGCGAACACTCCAGCTGCTGCGCGTCGCGCTACCGATCCAAACGACACCGGCGTTCGCTTCGGGGTTCCAAACCCGTGAGTTTGATCCCCAGCGTGACATCGGCCGCTGGCTCGAGCAGAACAACGCGGCCTTCGCGGACCATCCCGAGCAGGGGGCGTGGTCCGAGCGAGAACTGCGCGAGCGCATCGCCGAACCGTGGTTCGACCCAACGGGCTTCATCGTGCTCGACGCCGGAGACCGCTTGGCCGCATCGTGTTGGACCAAGGTGCACGAACTGCATCCCGACCGGTTCGGTGAGATTTACGTCATTTCGGTGCATCCCGACTTCCGCGGTCGCGGACTGGGGCGTCGCATGGTCACCGAGGGGCTCGACCTGATTCGCCGGCGTGGCGTCGCTAGCGCCGTGCTCTTTGTCGACGAGTCCAATCGTGCCGCTCAACGTCTCTATCACTCGATCGGCTTCGCGCTCGAACGCGAGGACCGACTGGTGCGATTCGGGCCCGACTAGCCACCAACGAGGCGTCCGACCGCGAACGTGACGATCGCCGCCATGGCGGTGAGTCCCAGTTGACGCAGCGCCCAGGTCACCACACCCTTCTTGGTGAACCAGCCGATCGATCCGCCCACGGCCGCGGATCCGAGCGCGCCAAAGAGGATCGACCACGGCACTTCATTGCCCGAGGTCGACCACAGCCACGGCAGCAACGGGACGAAGGCCCCGACCGCGAACGCGATCAGCGATGACAGGGCCGCCGCGAACGGTGATCCGGTCGCTGACGGATCCACGCCCAACTCCTCGCGCGCGTGCGTGCGCAACGCTAGATCGGGGTCGCGCATGAGGTCGATCGACAGCCGCTCCGCGAGTTCTTGCTCGATGCCGCGCGCCACGAAGAGGTCGCGCAGTTCGGCCTGCTCGGCCGCGGGACTTGATTCGATCGACCGGCGCTCAATCTCGATCTCGTACTCGAGCAGCTCCTTTTGGGCCCGCATCGAGAGGTACTCACCGGTCGCCATGGAAAAGCCGCCGGCGACGAGTCCGGCGAGACCAGCCAGGCGCACGACGTCGTGACCGGGATTGGCGCCCGCGAAACCAAGAATCAGTGAGACGTTGGTCACCAAGCCATCGCTCACGCCGAAGATCCCCGCGCGGACCCAACCACCCGAGATCTGGCGATGCTCTTCGAGGTGCGTGCCGGACTCCATGCCACGAGTCTACGAAGGCGCCGACCGTTCAGTATTCGGGCCCGCCGAGATAGGCTTTGCGCGGAGGTGGTTATGACTCAAGTACGCACGATCGATGAGCTCGCGGCGCTCACCGGCCAGCATCTCGGCTACAGCGAGTACCAGGAGATCACCCAAGAACAGGTCAACTTGTTCGCCGCCGCCACGGGCGACCACCAGTGGATCCACGAAGACGTCGAACGGGCTCGCAGCGGACCCTTCGGCGGCACCATCGCCCACGGCTATCTCACGCTGTCGCTGCTGCCAGTGCTCTTGCACGGCGTCTTGCAGGTGGAGGGGATCGCGATGGGCGTCAACTACGGCACCAACAAGGTTCGCTTCACGAGTCCGGTTCCGGTGGGCGCCGCGATCCGCGCCGGGGCGACGCTCGCCAGTTTCGAGCCCTTCGAAGGCGGCGCGACCGTGACGATCGACGTCATCATCGAGGTCCGCGACGCCTCGAGACCGGCGTGCGTGGCCCAGGTCATCTACCGCTACTACCGCTGAGCTGTGGATCCCTCGCGTCTGCCCTACGGCAGTGAGAAGACCCGTCAGGTCCGTGCGATGTTCGACGCGATCGCCCCTCGCTACGAGCTGGTCAACCACGTCATGACGCTCGGCTTGGATGCCCGGTGGCGCCGGCGCGCCGTGATCGACCTGCGTCTGCCGACGTCGAGTCTCGTCTTGGACCTGGCCGCGGGAACCGGCGACTTCACCCGCGAGCTCGAGCGACGGGGTCTGCGTGCGGTCGCCACCGACCTCAGCTTCGCCATGCTCGAAATCGGGGCGGGCGTGCGGGTGCGCGTCCAGGCCGACGGCGCGGCGCTGCCCTTCGCCGACGGCTCCTTCGACGGTGTCACCTGCGGCTACGCACTGCGAAACTTCTCGGATCTCGCGGCCACCCTGCACGAGATCGGCCGCGTGGTGCGGCCCGGTGGTCGAGTGGTGCTCCTCGAGGTCGCCGAACCGCGCAACGCCCTGTTACGACGGGGCTTTCGCCTCTGGTTTCACCGCGTGGTCCCCGTCGTGGGCTCCCTCTTCTCGGATCGCGACGCCTATCACTACCTGCCCAAGTCGACGGCGTACCTGCCCCCGAGCGACGTAATCGCCGACCTGCTACGTGACGCCGGGTTCGTCGCGGTCAACCACCGATTGGTGATGGGAGGACTGAGCCAGCAGTTCACCGCCACGAGGTCGGCGTGAAGTTCCTTCGCCGCCAGATTCCTCCGCAGTCGCCACAGGTGCTGCGCGCCCTGAGCGCGCGCAGCGGCTGGCTCGTCGAATCGCCCGAGGTGCTTCGGTGCGGCTTCGGCGGCCCGGTGGCCGAGTTGGCGCTCGGCCCTGGTTTTGACGCGACGTCACTCGCTCTGCGCGAGGACTTCGACGTGACGGGCGATCCCGGTCCGAGCGGCAGCGGCGTGGTCGCCTTCGCCAGCCTGCCCTTCGAGCGCCACCAGTCGAGCGCGCTGGCCATCGCGCGCTTCGTGATCACCCAGACCCGCACTGGTGAGGCGTGGGTCACCGCGCGATCCGACTCGCCGTCCTGGGAGCCACTGCTCGACGAGGTCTCGTTACCCACCCAGGAGCCCCAAAGCATCCGCTCGCTCACCTACCTGCCGACGCCCGAAGAGTACGCGCACAACGTCGCGCTCGCGGTCGAAGTGCTGCGCCGCAAGGAGCTCGACAAGATCGTGCTCGCTCGAGCGGTGACCGGTACGGTTCCCGAGCCGATCGACCCGGCGGCGCTGGCCCAGCGACTTCGCAGCCGCGAGCCCTCGTGCACGATCTACAGCCTGCCGCTGCCCGACGGACGCCGCTACGTCGGCGCCAGTCCCGAACTCCTCGCTCGGCGCACCGGCGCCACGATCCAACTGCACCCCCTCGCCGGTACCATCGCGCTGCCACCCAACGTCGCGCCCGACGACTACGAGAACTGGCTGCTCGGCAGCACCAAGAACCTGCACGAGCACGGTGTGCTGGTCCACGACCTCATCGAGCGACTGAGCCACGCCTACGAGGACCTGCGCGCCGACGCCTTTCCGTCGATCGTGGCGCTGCGCACCGTCGCTCACCTCGGCACGTGGATCACTGGCGTGCACCGCGGCGACGGCGACGCACCCGACGCGCTCGAGATTCTGGGACTCCTGCACCCAACGGCCGCGGTGGGCGGCATACCGCGCGAACCGGCGGCACGCTTGATCGAGCAGCTCGAGCCCCACGCGCGCGGTCACTACGCCGGACCCGTCGGCTGGGTCGACCTCGACGGCGACGGTGAGTGGTGGCTCGGCATTCGAGGCGTCATCGTTCGCGACACCTCGTTCGAGGCCTGGGCCGGCGCCGGTATCGTCAGCGAGTCCGATCCCATCGCCGAACGCGAAGAGACGCGTGACAAGCTAGCGAGTGTTCTCTCGTCGCTGCTGTTGGACCGAGTCTGAGCCAAGTCGCGCAAACGGGCGCTGCATTGCCCACCGGGTGACCAGCCACAACGCCTCCACCACGATCGCGGTGGACATCTTGGACTCGCCGCGCGTGCGATCGGTGAACGAGATGGGGACCTCGGTGATCGTCGCGCCGCCTCGGCGAGCCCGGTAGGTCATTTCGATCTGGAACCCGTAGCCGTCGGCGGTGACGCGCTGGTAGTCGATCAACGCGAGGGCGCGCTCGGAGTAGACCCGAAAGCCCGCCGTGGAGTCGCGCACCTTGAGACCCAGCATCACCGACGCGTACTGGTTGCCCCCGCGCGACAACAGTCGCCGGGGCAGCGACCACCGCGGAATCGAGCCCCCGCGTACGTAGCGCGAGCCGATGACCACGTCGTACTGCGCCGACGCGGCGAGCAGCCGTGGCAGGTCGTCGGGGTCGTGGGAAAAGTCGCAGTCGATCTCGACGAACGAGTTGAACTCGCGCTCGATCCCCCACGCGAAGCCCGCTCGATAGGCGCCACCCAGCCCGCTCTTGGTCGCACGATGCAGCACGTCGATCGCGCCGAGCTCGGCCCCGAGTTCGGTGGCGCGACCGGCCGTTCCGTCGGGACTGGCGTCGTCTACGACAAGGATCGACGCGTCGGGCACGACGCGTCGCAGGGCCCGCAGCATCGGCTCAATATTCAAAATCTCGTTATACGTTGGCAGTACCACGAGCGTCGGCACCGGGCAATCCTAGTCAGGCCGATTTACGAGGCGGTAATAGCACCACCGGAGCGGACGTGTAAGGCTGGGGCGATGGCGCCCGACACCAAGAAGTCTCGTTTCGCGGTGCCCCGAGAGATTCGCATCATCGTCAGCGTGGGCTTGCTGGTGTTCGTGCTCGAGTACCTCGTGCTGCCCCAGTTCGCCTCCGCTCGACGCTCCCTACACCTACTCGCGACCATCAATCCCGTCCTGGTCGCGGTGGCGGTGGTCTGCGAACTCGCGGCTATCTACGCGTACGTCGAGCTGACCCGCGCGGTGCTCTACCCGCACTCGCCGCCGCGCTTTGACACCTTGCGAGTGAATCTCGCCGGCCTCGCCATCAGTCACGTCGTGCCCGGCGGCACCGCGCCCGCGGGCGCGCTGTCGTACCGGATCTTCAATCAACTCGGCGTGCCCAAGGAGACCAACGCCTTCGGCCTGGCCACCCAGGGCACCGGCTCAGCGGTCGTGCTCAACATCATCTTTTGGTGCGCGCTGGTCATCTCGATCCCCCTGCGCGGCTTTAACCCCGCCTACGGCTTCGCCGCCCTGGCGGGCGTCTTCTTGATGGCGGCCTTCTTCGGGACAATCTTGCTCATCACGCGGGGCCAGCGCCACGCCGACAACTGGATCCGGTCCCTCGCTCGACGGGTGCCGCGCATCGATCCCGATCGCATGGCGGCGCTGATCGGCAAGGTCGCCGATCGCATTACCGTCCTGATCAACAACCGCCGCACCCTGTGGTGGGCCTTCACGTGGGCCGGGCTGAACTGGCTCTTTGACGCCGCGTGCCTGTGGGTGTTCATCTGGTCCTTCGGCCACGTGATCTCGCCCATAGACCTACTCGTCGCCTACGGACTCGCCAACATCCTCGCGGCCATTCCGCTCACCCCGGCCGGACTCGGGGTCATCGAGGGCGTCCTCATCCCGACCCTGGTCGGCTTCGGCGTGCCCCACAGCCAGGCAATCCTCGCGGTCATCGCCTACCGGCTGATTAACTTTTGGATCCCGATACCCATCGGCGGCGTCTCCTACGCAAGTCTCGAGTGGCGTCGCGGCAACGCTAGTGGGCGGACAGCGAACGGGAGCGAGCCAGCGCCCGACGCTTGAACTCGGCCTGGGCCGAAAACTCGGCCACCGGCTGGACCCGTCGCCACCGGCGGTCGGTGCCGAGCACCCAGGTGAACTCGTCGTCGCGCCACGTGACCTCAAAGGCCTCCAGCAACTCCTCGCGCAGGGCGCCGTCCTCGATCGGCACGAGCACTTCGACCCGTCGATCGAGATTTCGTTCCATCAGATCGGCCGACCCCATGTAGATCGAGAAGTCTTCGTCGCCGGGTCGCCCGAAGACCAGGACCCGCGAGTGTTCGAGGAACTCGCCCACCAGGCTGTGCACCGAGATCGTCGCGGACAGGCCGGCGACGCCGGGGCGCAAGCAGCACAGCGTACGCACCGCTAGGCGAATCGGCACCCCCGCGTCACTCGCCTCGTACAGCGCGTCGATGATCGCGGGATCGGTGAGCCCGTTCACTTTGAAGTCGATGCGTCCGGCACTCGCGCGATCGCGTTGGCGGCTAATCAGCTCGATGATTCGCGAGCGCGTCATCGTCGGACTGACGATGATCTTCTGGTAGTCCGCGTTACGCGCGAAGCCGGTCAGAAAGTTGAACAGTTCGCCCACGTCGTGCGTGATCGCCGGATCGGCCGTCAGCAGACCAAAGTCCTCGTAGCTGCGCGCCGTCTTGGAGTTGTAGTTCCCCGTCGCGACGTGCGCGTAACGCACCGTCCGATCCCCTTCGCTGCGCACCACGAGCGCCGTCTTGGAGTGCGTCTTGAGCCCGACCACGCCGTAGACCACGTGGACGCCCGCGTCCTCGAGCGCCTTGGCCCACTCAATGTTCGCGGCCTCGTCGAACCGAGCCTTCAGCTCGACCAGGGCCACCACCTGCTTGCCGCGCTCGGCGGCCCGAATCAGCGAGCCCACCACCGGCGAGTCCCCCGAGGTGCGATAGAGCGTCTGCTTGATCGCCACCACCCTCGGATCATCGGCCGCCTGGGCGATGAACATCTCGACCGAGTCGCTGAAGGACTCGTAGGGGTGGTGCAGCAACACGTCGCCGTCGCGGATGACGGCGAAGACGTCGGCCACGTGGTCACCGGCCAGCAGCCGGGGTGGGGTCAGCGGCGACCAGCCCTCGCCCTTGAGGTCAGGGCGATCGACCTCGTAGAGCCCCCAGAGGTCGTGGAGCCCCAGCGGCGCGTCGCTGACGTAGACGCTCTCGTGGGTCAGCTCGAGTTGATCCACGAGCAGGTCCAAGAACTCCGCGGACATGCCCCGCAGGATCTCCACGCGCAACGCCTCGCCGAATCGTCGTCGACGCAGCTCCACCTCGAGGGCGACGAGCAGGTCGTCGGCCTCGTCCTCTTCGAGGGTGAGGTCGGCGTTGCGCGTCACCCGAAACAGATCGGCCCGCCCAATCGTCATGCCGGGAAACAGGCGCCCGAGGTTCGCCACGATGAGTTCTTCTAACAAGCACCACCGGCCCGCACCGGCGGGCAGGAAGCGCGGCAGGGAGTTGGGCACCTTCACCCGAGCACTGCGCTCCTCGCCCGTGTCGTCGTCGCGCACCGTGATCGCGACGTTGAGTGACAGGTTCGAGATCATCGGGAAGGGGTGACCGGGATCCACGGCGAGCGGCGTCAGGACCGGATACACGTTCTGCTCGAAGTACCGGTTCAGTCGCGAGCGCTCCTCGACGTCAAGGTCCTCAAAGCGCGTGATCGAGATCCCCTCGCGCGCGAGGTCGGGCATCAGCTCGTCCAGCACGATACGGTCCTGGCGTTCGATCAGGGAGAGCACGCGCTCGCGAATGGCCACCAACTGCTGGCGCGGCCGAACCCCGTCGACCGACGGCGTCTGGACGCCGGCCGCCACCTTGTCCTGCAGGCTGACCACCCGGACCTGAAAGAACTCATCAACCATGTCGGCGAAGATCGCGACGAACTTGCAGCGCTCGAGCACCGGTAGGCGCTCGTCGTGGGCGAGATCGAGCAGTCGGGCGCCGAACTCGAGGCGTGACAACTCGCGACTCGAGAAGCGCTCGGGGCCGAAGGCTTGCACGTCCAATGTCACCGCGAAGGCCCTCCGCTCCGAAATTTCGCACCGCTACGACTACTCTAAGAGGATGGCGAAGCATACACGTGCTCTGGCGTCGCCCGCACCGTCGGTCGAAGGCGTCGCGCGCCAGTCGCGCTCGACCGAGCTCGGCCTGCTCGCGCTCGCGTGGATTATCGTGAGCGCGTTCTACGTGCTGGCGTGGCTGGGCGCCGTGGGTCACCTGCCCCCGCGACTCTGGCTCTTCCTGATCGCCATCGTCGTGATCTCCCTGATGATGCACCTCGCCATCAAGCACTACGCGCCCCAGTCCTCCCAGGTCCTACTGCCGATCGCCACGCTGCTCAACGGCATCGGCTACGTCGAGATCGCCCGATGGGACCCGACGCAGGCCGCGTACCAGTCGCTCTGGTTCCTCGTCAGCGCGATCGCGTTGATCGTCACCCTGGCCCTCGTTCGCCACGTTCGCGACCTGGACCGCTATCGCTACTTGACCCTCGCGGGCGCGATCGGCCTGCTGCTGTTGCCGCTGGTTCCCGGTCTCGGCATCAACGTGGGCGGGGCCCGACTGTGGATCGGGCTCGGCCCGATCACCTTCCAGCCGGTCGAAGTGGCGAAAATTCTCCTCGCGTTCTTCTTCGCGTCGTACTTCGCCGCCAACCGCGAACTGCTCTCGACACCGACCCAGCGTCTCGGCCGACACCTGATCGTACCGCCCAAGACCCTGCTGCCCATACTCGCCGCCTGGGGCTTCGCCATCGCCGTTTTGGGCGCGGAGAACGACGTGGGCTTCGCGATGCTGCTCTTCGCGCTCTTCATGGCGATGCTCTGGGTCACGACGGGCCTCAAGACCTACGTTGCCTTCGGCGTTGCGCTCTTCGTCGGCGGCGCCGTCGTCGCCGTGCGCTTCTTCTCCCAAGTCCACGCCCGCATCAGCCTGTGGATCGACCCCTGGTCGGCCCACAATTTCGCCTTCTCCCACCAGCTGGCCTATGGATGGTTCTCCCTCGCCGCGGGCGGTGTGACCGGCACGGGACTGGGCCTTGGTCAGTCCGGCACCATCCCTGACGTGACGTCGGACATGATCTTCGCCGCGATCGGTGAAGAGCTCGGCTTCGTCGGGGTGATCGTGGTGCTGAGCCTGTTCGCCCTGTTCGTCGGCGAAGGGTTTCGCATTGCCCAGCGCGCGCATTCTGACTACGTGCGCCTCGCCGCCACCGCGCTGACCGCGGTCGTTGGTCTCCAGGCTTTCTTCATCATGGCGGGCGTGCTACGCATCACGCCCTTCACCGGCATCACCCTGCCGTTCATGGCCTACGGCGGCAGTTCGCTGGTAGCGAACTACATCATCGTCGCGCTGCTGCTGCGCATTTCTCACGAGAACTCCGTCGAGTTGCGCGGCGGTGAGATTCGGCGCGTGGACCTCACGCGCCGTTAGCGGCCGCCAGGATGTCGTCACGGCACAGTATCGGGGCCACGACCGCCTGTCGCAACGCCATGATCAGTGCGTCACTGGTGCGACAATCGACGATTTCGCGTCCGCGCGGCGTCATGAGATCGAGTTCACCGAAGTAGACGCCCCCTTCGTAGCGAGTGATTTTGGCGGCGATCACGTCACACTGGAGCCGCGCGAGCACGCTCGCGAAGAGCTCGTGGGTGCCCGGTCGCCGGCCGGCGTGGTTGTAGAGCGCGGCGTGCATCGCGATCGCCTCGGGCAAGGCGACCGGTATCGAGAGGCTCCGGTACGGTGTCTCGGCCTCCATGAGGTGGACCTGCGGCGCGGAATCGGCCAGGTCGAACAGCACCGACTCCACGTGGACGACGCGGTAGAACCAGTCGTCGCGCTCGTTCGCCGGCTCGTTCGCCGGCTCGTTTCCCGCGAGCGCGGTGGCGGCGTCTTGGACCTCGTCGGGCTCGGGTGCGCTCACGAGAGCCCCCCGCGTCGCCGCGAGACCGCGAGCACCACACCGCCGGCGCTGTAGAACACCAGCACCGCCGAACCGCCGTAACTGAGCAGCGGCAGCGGAATTCCGGTCACCGGCATCATGCCCATGGTCATCCCAATGTTCTCAAAGCAGCTGAAGGCAAAGAAGATGAAAATGCCCAGGCCGAGCACCCGACCCATGGTGTCGCGCGCCGTGCGACCGATGCGAAACATCCGCAGGGCCACGAAGCCGAGCAGCAAGACGATCGCGAGCGAACCGATGAAGCCCAACTGCTCGCCGATGGCGGTGAAGATGAAGTCCGTTCGCTGCTCGGGGACGTAACCCAGCACGGTCTGGAGCCCCCGAAAGAGTCCCGCCCCGCGCAGCCCGCCCGATCCAATGGCACTCTTGGCGTTGGAGACCTCGTAAATCAGCGGCGCGAGCGCCGGGTTGGTCGAGTTCTGGTTCAAGAACGAGACGAATCGATCGAACTGGTACTTGCGCAACAGGTCGAAGTAGAGCGCACCGGCGACGCCCGCCGAACCGACCACGACCAGGAAGCTCATGAAGCGCGGCGGGACGCCAGCGATCACCATCATGGCCGCCACGACCAGCACGATGATGATCGCCGTGCCCAGGTCGGGCTGGAGCACGATCAGCAGCAGCGGCGTTGCGCCCATCACCAGAATTCGCACGACGTCGTACATGGACAGCCCGTCGGCGCGCCGCTGGGTGTAGGTGGCGATCGCCAGGATGATCGTCAGCACCGTGAACTCGCTGGGCTGGAACTGGATGAAGCCGAGGTTGTACCACCGCTGGGCCCCCAGGGCGCTCTGACCGGCGACGAACACGCCCGCCAGGGCGAACAGCGAGATCACGTAGAGCGGGGTGGCGAGGATCTCAAAGCGTCGGTAGTCGAAACGCGAGATGACGTACATCACGATGATGCCGATCACGACGAAGAAGCCCTGACGCTCGAGGTAGTAGTGCGGGTTGTACCCAGCGTCCACCAGCGCCTGTCGAGTCGCCGAGTAGATCATCACGACGCCAATCACGCCGAGCGCCACGAGGCCGGCGAAGAGGCTCCGGTCCATCGTGTCGCGACTGCGCACGCGCGTGGACGCGGCGAGCAGGGTATCGCTCACGAGATGCTCGCCAGAAGCGCGGCACCGTCAATGGGCACGTCGAACCACCAAGACATCTGGCGAGCCGCCTGGAAGGCCAGCATGGCCAAGCCATTCGTCGTTCGACACCCGTTTCGTTCGTACTGAAAGCGCCACTGAGTCATTCGTGGTTCATACGTTATATCGACCGCCACCGTTGCCGGACTCGCCCCCCGCGCGAGGCTGTCGATTCGCCCCTCGACCGGCGTCGTGTTCACGACCAGCTCGAGGCGATCGCCCCGCGTCCCTCGCCGAACGACGTCGTAGTGGGCCGCGAGCCAGTCGACCGGCGCCATGCGGCGCGCCTCAACCTCCACGCCCGCGACACCGGCCCCGGCGAGCGCGTCAACAATGGCGCGGGCCGCACCGCCGGCCCCCAGTACCAGTACGCGCGCGCCGCTCAGCTCGAGGCCAAACTGGTACGCCAGCGACTCGACGAAGCCAGCGCCGTCGGTATTGGCGCCCCAAAGCCGCCCCCCGCGAACCAGCACCGAGTTGACCGCGCCGATGCGCCGCGACGTCTCGTCTACGTCGTCGCACAGCGCGACCGCGGCGGACTTGAGCGGCATGGTGAGTGAGAGCGCATCGACGTTGGTCCCGAGCAGCTCGCGCAGCTTCGCCATCTCGGTCGCGGCGACCTCAATCGCGACCGACGTGCCGTCTAGCCCCGCCATCGCCAAGCCGGCCACGTGCAGCCGGGGCGAGAGCGAGTGCGCCACGGGCGAACCGGCGACCCCGAGACGCCACATCAGCTGACCCCGCGCGAGGCGGCCAGGCGTTCGTTGGCCAACTGCTGGGCGAAGGTCGACGAGAACGCCTCGTTGCCCGAGCGATCCACGACGGTGAAGTACAGCCACGGGCCCGGCGGCGCGTTGAGGACTGCCCGCAACGCCGTCGTCGACACCGTACAGATCGGCGTCGGCGTCAGACCGTTGGTCAGGTACGTGTTGTAAGGCGAGCGCGTGCGCAGCATCGCGTGGGTCACCGCCCCCCCGTCCATCCCGAGGGCGTACAGGATGGTCGCGTCCATCTGCAGCGGCCCACCGCGCGCCAGCCGATTGAAGATCACGCGGGCGACTTTTGGCATGTTACGGGCGTAGTAGCCCTCCTTTTCGACGATCGACGCGGCAATCACCAGCTGGTACGCCGAGAGCCCGGCGCGCGTGGTCGACGAGGACAGACCCACCGACGCGGCTTGGGCGTTGAACGACGTCACCATCTGTTCAACGAGGACCCGCGGGGTCACCTGAGGGGTCAGGCGATACTGGCCAACCCCGATCAAGCCCTCCAGCGAGCCGCGAGGTGCGTAGGGGCTCCTCGCCGCTGCTCGCTCAGCGTCGATGACGAAACGGTTGGCGAAGGAGTCACCCACCCGGCTCGCCACCTGGAGTGCGACTTCGTGCAGCGTCAGGCCCGGCACCACCGAGATGACCGGTGCCGCGAACACGCCCTTGACCGCGGCAAACGACGACGCCTGGCGAAACACGTAGGTGCCGGGGTAGACCGTCGGCGCGCCGAAGAGGACGGCGTCGAGTCGAAAGGCCAGGGGACTCGCGATGACGCCCGCGGTGTGCAGTTCGTCGGCGATGGTCGACATGGAATCGCCCGCGTGCACCGTAACGCTCACCGAACGGCCCGGCCCGCCAATCGGGTAGACCTGGAGCACGAACCAGGTGGCGATCACGACCACGACGGCCGCGACCCCACCCATCGCCCACCACCAGAATCTACGGGGCACGAAGGAAGTCCAAGTAGTGCTGCAGCAAGATGACCGCCGACGCGCTGTCGAGTCGATCGCGGTGTTCGGCGCTGCGGTGACCGGCCGCGTGTAACGCACGGGTCGCCTCACGAGTCGTCAGTCGCTCATCCCATTGGATGATCGACGCGTGGTGCAGCGACTCACGCAACTTGGCAAAGACGCCGTCGGCCATCACCGTGCTCGCCGTCTCTCGACCCGACAGCGCAACCGGGCGACCTACCACGATGAGGTCGACGGACTCCTCCTCGATGATCTGGCCAATCAGCATCACCAAGTCCTCGCCCACGCTCAGCGCCGCTCGAGGAAAGGCCATCGTGCGCGACGAGTCGCTGATGGCGAGCCCGCACCGCTTGGCGCCGGGATCCAGACCGAGAATCCTACCCACGGGTCTACCGCGAGGCGGCCGACGCGAGAACCCGGTCGATGGCGCGCGTGTCACGTCCACCGGCCAGGGCGAGCCGACTCGTTCCGCCGCCGCCGCCGCCCACCAGCGCCGCCAGCTCCTTGACCAGCGCCCGCGCGTCCAACGACTCGTCGGTGGCTACCGCGATTGCCACCTTGGCGTCGGCGACCCCGACCAGCACGCACAGTCGACGGCCCCGTCGCTGCAGTTCCTGGGCGACGGCGCGCAGTTGCTCGCCCGCCACGTCGTCGACGCGCGCGATGACGTTGGCGCCATCGGCGTCGCGGTGCAGTTGCTCCACGAGCGCCGCTAATCGAGCCTGACGCAGGGCGCCCAACTCGCGCTCGACCTCGCGCTGACGCTCGAGCACGCGATCCAACGCCGGCACCACGTCATCACGCGACGTCTTGAGCGCACCAGCGACCGCGGCGAGAACCCGGTCGAGCTCGCGGCTGCGCCGCATGGCCCCCAGGCCACTGACCGCCTCGAGGCGTCGCGTGTTGGCGCCGATGGAAGACTCGCTGACGAGCTGGATCTGGCCGATGTCACCGAGTCGGTCCACGTGGGTACCACCGCAAAACTCGAGGCTGTGCGGACCCGCGCGAACCACGCGCACGCGATCGCCGTACTTGTCGCCGAAGAACGCCACGGCACCCATGGCCTCGGCCTCGGGCTTGCTGGTCTGAATCGTGTCGACGCCCTCATTGGCGACGACGTCGCCGTTGACCATGGTGAGGACCGCCTCAATCTCCTCGTCGCGCAGACCGGCGCCGTGGGAGAAGTCGAAGCGCAGACGGTCCGCGGCGACGTAGGAGCCTTGCTGGCGCACGTGGTCACCGAGCACCGTGCGCAGCCCCGCGTGAAGCAGGTGGGTCGCGGTGTGGTTGCGCCGAGTCGCCTCGCGACGCGCCGGGTCGATCGTGGCGATCGCCACCTGTCCCGGCAGAACCTCGCCGTGCAGGCGCCCGCGGTGCGCGATCAGCCCGCCCGCGACGGTTTGGGTATCGTCGACCTCGAAGCGGCCGGTCTCGGTGACCACCGTCCCCGCGTCGCCGACCTGACCACCCGACTCGGCGTAGAACGGCGAGACCTCGAGGAACAGTTCGCTGAAGGACTCGCCACCGAGCACCGCGATCACTTCGGTCTCCACGCTGTAGCGCGAGACATCGCGTCCCACGAACTCGGTCTCGCCGTGGCGCTCAAGGATCTCGCGGTACTGCGTGTCGTCGGCCACCCGCAAGGTCTTGGCCGCCGAGCGCGCTCGCTCACGCTGGGCCCGCATGGCGGCCTCAAAGCCCTCGTGGTCCACCGTCAGCCCCGTCTCTTTGGCCACCTCCTCGGTCAGCTCGATCGGGAAGCCGTGCGTATCGTGCAGTCGAAACGCGACCTCGCCGGGAATCACCGTCTCGCCGCGAGCGGCGACGAGGCCGCGAGCCTCGTCCAAGAGCGTCATGCCGGCGCGCAGCGTGCGCTCGAAGCCGGCCTCTTCGCGTTCGAGTATCTCCACGATCAGGTCGCGATCCTTCACGAGCACCGGGTACGCCGTGCCCATCTTCTCGATGGTCGCGTCGACCAGAGTCTCGACGAGACGAGCCGACGAGCCCGATCGGCGCGCCGCGAGTATCGCGCGACGGATGAGGCGTCGCAGCACGTAGCCGCGACCCTCGTTGGTCGGCAGCACACCGTCGGCGACCAGCATCGTCATGGCGCGCCCGTGCTCGGCGATGCGCCGGATCGCCACGTCGGCGGACTCGTCACGTCCGTAGGGACGATCGATCGCTCGAGACGCCGCGTCGAGCAATGGCGCGAAGAGGTCCGTCGCGAAGACTGACTCCACGCCGTTCAGGATCGACAGGACCCGCTCGAAGCCGGCGCCGGTGTCGATGTTCTTGGTCGGCAGCTCGGTGAGCGATCCACCCGGACCTCGTTCGTACTGCATGAACACCAGATTCCAGAACTCGACGAAGCGGTCCTCGCCGCCGTGGGCCGGGCCACCGTCGGCCCCGAACGCTTGACCCTTGTCGTAGAAGATCTCCGAACAGGGGCCGCACGGGCCACTGTCGCCCATCCCCCAGAAGTTGTCCTCGTCGAGCCGTTGGATCCGATCGGGCGCCACCCCGACCACGTCGCGCCAGATGGCTTCGGCCTCGTCGTCCGACAGATGAACGGTGACCCAGAGTCGGTCCGGATCAAAACCGAACCCCTCGGTGATCAGGCCCCACGCGTACTCAATGGCGCGCTCCTTGAAGTAGTCACCGAACGAGAAGTTGCCCATCATCTCAAAGAACGTCAGGTGGCGCTGGGTGGTGCCGATGATCTCGATGTCGGGAACCCGCAAGCACTTTTGGATCGACACGGCGCGACGATGCGCCGGGACCTCCTCCTCCAAGAAGTACGGCTTGAAGGGCACCATGCCCGCAATGGTGAACAGCAACGACGGGTCGTGCGGGATCAGGCTCGCCGAGGGCACCACCGAGTGGTCGCGAGCGGCGAAGTACGACAGAAAGGTTGATCGAAGTTCGGCGGCTTCCACGGCCCTCACTCTACTGGCGGGTCGCTCGGCGCCCGCTCCGTGCGAACCCGCCAGGCGCGCACGGTCGCGGACTCCGCGCCGTGCTCGGACGCGTCGAAGAACGTCGTGCCCACGAGCGAGTCCGGGAGGTAGGTCTGGTCAACCCAGCCGCGCGGATCGTCGTGGGGATACCGGTAGTTCGCGCCGAAACCTTCGGTGGTCGCCCCCGAGTAGTGCGCATCACGCAGGTGATCGGGCACCTCGGCGCCGCCTTGTCGAACCGCGGCGGTGACTGCGCCCAGGGCCCGGGTCACGCTGTTGCTCTTGGACGCGAGCGCGAGGGCGAGCGTCGCGTGAGCCAGGGTGAGCCGAGCCTCGGGCAGGCCGACGAGCTCCACGGACCGGGCCGCAGCGTCGGCCGTCCACAACGCCGATGGGTCGGCCAGGCCCACGTCCTCGCTCGCCGCGATGACGAGCCGACGCGCAATGAAGCGCGCGCTCTCGCCACTCTCGAGCAAGGTCACCAACCAGTAGAGTGCGGCGTCGGGATCGGATCCGCGGATTGACTTGATGAAGGCACTGATCTGGTCGTAGTGCGTGTCTCGCGACTGGTGATACACGCGGCCGTCACGCGCGCGCACCACGTGCTCGCTGGCCACGGGCTCCTCGCCGGCGAGCACGATGGCGGTGTCCAGGGTCGTCAGCACCGCTCGCGCGTCACCGTCGGCGCCGTCGACCAGCACGTCCAGGGCCGACGACGTTACCTCGCGAGCCCGCAGCGCGGCCCCGCGCAGCGCGAGTTCGCGCAACGCCGACGGCGTCAGCCGACGCAGTCGCCACAGCGTGGTGCGGCTCAGCAGCGCCGCGTTCACCTCGAAGTACGGGTTCTCCGTCGTTGCGCCGATGAGCACGACGTCGCCGACCTCGGTGGCCGGCAGCAGGAGGTCCTGCTGCGACCGATTAAACCGGTGCACTTCGTCGATGAACAAGACCGTCGGTCGACCCAGCTCACCGAGGCGACGACGAGCGCCGTCGAGCGCCTCGCGCACGTCGCGAACGCCGCTCGTGACCGCCGACAGGCTCGTCACGTCGTAGCCGGCACCCAGGGCGGCGAGTCGGGCAATCGTGGTCTTACCGGTGCCAGCCGGCCCCCAGAGCACCATGGAGGTCAGGCGTCCGGCCGCCACCATCGCGCGCAGGGGGCCACCGGCCCCCACGAGGTGGTCCTGACCGACGACCTCGTCGAGTGAGCGCGGGCGCAAGAGTTCCGCCAGGGGCGCCGACGCCGCGCGGCGCCGATCGGCGGCGTCATCGAAGAGCGACGTCAGGTTCCCTTTGGCACCGTGCGAACGTGAAGGTCTCGCAGCTGACGCTCGGTAATCGCCTTGGGGGCGCCGGTCATCAGGTCCGCGCCCGACTGCGTCTTGGGGTACGCGATCACCTCACGAATGTTCTCCTCGCCGGCGAAGATGGCGGTCAGGCGATCAATACCGAAGGCGAAGCCGGCGTGCGGTGGCGCGCCGTATCGGAACGCGCCGAGCAGGAAGCCGAAGCGGCTCGCCGCCTCGTCGGGCGTGATGCCCAACGCCGCGAAGATGCGCGACTGGACGTCGGCGCGGTGAATACGCACCGAACCGCTGCCCAGCTCCCAGCCATTGAGCACGAGGTCGTACGCCTGAGAGCGAACCCGCAGCGGGTCGGTCTCAATCAAGTCGAGGTCATCGGCGTGCGGCATCGTGAACGGGTGGTGCGCGGCGAGCAGATTGCCCTCCTCGTCGACCCCCTCGAACATCGGGAACTCGGTCACCCACAGGTACCGGTGCGGCCCCTCGCTCACGGGGGGTCCCCCGAGGGTCACCCGCAACGAACCCAGCACCCGACACGCGACGTCGTGCTCGTCGGCCACGACCAGGATCAGATCGCCGACCACGGCGTCGTCCACGGCGCCAATGGCCGCCGCCTCGTCGACACTGAGAAAGCGGCCGAGGGGTGACTCCAACCCCTCGCTGGTCACCCGGAACCAGGCCAGTCCCTTGGCGCCGAGCGACTTGGCCTGCTCGGTGAGCTGGTCGAGCCGACCGCGCGTGAGCGCGCCACCACCGGTCACCCTGATCGCCTTGACACTGGAGGCTCCGAAGGCCTTCACCGAGGTCGTTGCGAAGGCGCTCGTCAGGTCCTGCAGGGTCATGGCAAACCTGAGGTCCGGCTTGTCCGTGCCGTATCGGTCGAGCGCCTCGGCCCAGGTCATCGTCTCGATCGACTCGGGGCGATGTCCCGTGGCCTCCTCGGCGGCGTCGAGCACCGCGCGCGACACGAAGCCCATGATGTCCTCTTGGGTAACGAAGCTCGCCTCTAAGTCCAGCTGGGTGAATTCGAACTGTCGATCGGCTCGCAGGTCCTCGTCACGCAGGCATCGCGCGATCTGGTAGTAGCGATCAAAGCCCCCGACCATGAGCAGCTGCTTGGCGATCTGGGGGCTCTGGGGCAGCACGTAGAACTCACCCGCGTGCAGGCGTGACGGCACGACGAACTCGCGGGCCCCCTCGGGCGTAGGTGCCCACAGCAATGGCGTCTCCACCTCACAGAATCCCTGCTCATCCATGGCGGCCCGTAGTGCGCGGTTGACTCGTGCGCGAAGTCGCAGGTTCTCCTGCATCGCCTCGCGACGCAGATCCAAGTACCGAAAGCGCAACCGCACCTGCTCGTCGGTGTCGGCACGCTCGTCGAGTTGAAACGGCGGGGGCTCGGCGGTCGCCAACACCTCGACGTCGCACTCGGTCAGCTCGATCTCCCCAGTGGCGAGTCGAGGGTTGACCGTACCCTCGGGCCGCCGAGCCACCGTGCCGGTGACGCGCACCACGTACTCGCTTCGCACGTCGAGCGACCCGGGCACCACCGCCTGGACGAGCCCGGATCGGTCGCGCAGGTCCACGAAGGCCAGGTGTTCGCCGTGCTCGCGGTGCTTAGCCACCCATGCGCACACCGTCACGCGTCGGCCGACCATCGATGCGTCAATGGACCCGCACAGCAGGTCTCGCAGGCTCGTCGCCTCGTAGTTAGAAGTCGTCATCGTCACTTTTCCGTCAGTAGGTCTCGCACGACGGCCACCACGTCGCCCCGCTCGACCGTTGGCTGGGCTTGGGCAAACTCGCCACTGCGCAGGTCCCTCATCGTAACCTGGCCCGCCGCCTGCTCAGTCGGTCCAATCAGCAGCGCAAAGCGAGCCCCCGAGTGATCGGCCGCGCGCATCTGCGCCTTCATCGAGCGCCCACCGTACGCGCGCTGCGCGGCGACGCCGCCGCGGCGTAGTTCATCGAGCAGCACGGTCGAGTCGCCCGAACCGGTGGTGTCGACCACGAAGACGTCCGGGGTCCGCTTGAGAAGTTCGTCGCTGACCCCTTCGGCGTCGCGCACCAACAGCAGTCGCTCGATGCCACAGCCAAAGCCGATGCCGCCCGTTGGCGGACCCCCGAGCTGCTCGGCCAGTCGATCGTAGCGCCCGCCGCCACCGACGGCGTTCTGCGCGCTCGCCAGGGCGTCAGCGACGAACTCAAAGGTCGTGCGCGTGTAGTAGTCAAAGCCGCGAACGAGTCGCGGCGTCAACGTCGCCTCGATGCCAATGCTTTCGAGGCCCGCGACGACGCGCGCGAAGTGATTTCGACAGTCCTCACAGAGGTGGTCGGGCAGCATGGGTCCCGCTTCGGTCACCGCGACGCAGGCCGGCCGCTTGCAGTCGAGCACCCGCAGGGGATTGGTCGACCATCCCCGGCGATGCTCATCGCACAGCTGCGCGCCGTGTAGGGCCAGGTGCGCCGCCAGCAACTCGACGTAGCGTCCCCGGCACTCGTCGTGCCCCATGGAGTTGATCAGTAGACGCACCCGTCGCAGGCCGACCGCCTCGAAGAATCGCCAGGCGAGGGCGATCACTTCGATGTCGAGTTCGGGGTCCTCGCTGCCGAGCGCCTCGACCCCCAGCTGGTGGTGCTGGCGATAGCGACCGGCCTGGGGGCGCTCGTAGCGAAAGGCCGGAGTGACGTACCACGCCTTCCACGGTGTCGGCGGCCGATGCTGCACGAAGGCTCGCACGACCGACGCCGTGCCCTCGGGTCGCAGCGCGAACGTGCGCTGGCCACGGTCGCTAAATACGTACATCTCTTTGCTCACCACGTCGCTCGACTCGCCGATCCCCCGATTAAAGACCCCCACGTCTTCGAACATCGGCGTGATGATCAGGCCAAAGCCGTAGCGGTGGGCCAGCGACGCGAACGTGGCGACCACGCCCTCCCACTGCGCCGACGCCGGCGCGAGCACGTCGTGGGTGCCCACCGGCGCACGAAATGGCGGCGTCGACTCGTTCATGAACCCTTGTTCTGACCGGGCAGCTGTCGAAACGCGTCAAAGACACCGTCCACCGCCTTGAGCGCGCTAAGCAGGCTCGACAGATGCGTGGGGTCGGCCAGCTCCACGTCAAAGACCATGCGCACGATACGCGCTCCCGAGGTCGTCGAACTGCTCGAGATGATGTTCAGGTGGTACTCCGCGACCACCTTGGAGACGTCGAGCAGCAGCCGTGACCGATCGAAGGCCAGGACCTCGAGGACGGCGCGATACTGGCCACCGACCGATCCGTCCCATTCGACGTCGATGATCCGCTCACCGAGCCGGTAGGCGAGCGCCACCGCGTTCGAGCAGTCGTCGCGGTGCACCGATACGCCGCGCCCCTGGGTGATAAAGCCCATAATCGCGTCGCCCGGCACGGGCGAACAGCACCGAGCCAGGTGGATCATCACGTCGTCGAGCCCCTCGACGTAGACCCCCGCGTTGCGACGGTTCGAGCGGCTCGTGCGTGGCATCTTGGTCACCGTCGTCGGCAACTGCTCGGCCTCGCCGCCGTGCAACTCTCGTTCGAGACGTTGCACCGCCGAGAGCGCCGAAACCTGACCGCTGTCGATGGCCATGAAGAGCGCGTCGAGGTCGTCGAGATTGAGCGACGCGATGACCACGTCGAGTGCGCTGGAACCGAGCGACGTCGCAATGGGCAGCCCCTCACGCCGCAGGGCCTTCACCAGTTCCTCGCGCCCCCCCTCGATCGCGTCGTCGCGCCGTTCACGTTGGAACCACTGGCGGATCTTGGATTTGGCTCGCGAGGACCGGGCGATCTGCAACCAGTCGCGCGACGGACCAGCGGCGTCGTGCTTGCTGGTGACGATTTCGACGACGTCGGCCGAATGCAACGTCGTGTCCAGCGGCACCAGGCGACCATTGACCTTCGCCCCGACGCAGTGGTGGCCCACCTCGGTGTGCACCGCGTAGGCGAAGTCGATCGGTGTCGCCCCTTCCACCAGCGCGATCACGCGACCCTTCGGGGTGAACACGTAGACCTCGTCGTTGCCCAGGTCGAGCTTGAGCGCTTCGAGGAACGCGATGGGGTCGTCCTCTTCCTGCTCGACGTCGGCCAGACGCTGCATCCAGGCGATCTCCTTGGTCGAGGCCCCCTCCTTGTACCCCCAGTGCGCCGCAATCCCGAACTCCGCGCGCCGGTGCATCTCCTGGGTGCGAACCTGCACCTCAACCGACTTGCCTCGCGGACCGATCACCGTGGTGTGTAACGACTGGTACAGGTTGAACTTCGGGGAGTTGATGTAGTCCTTGAAACGGCCCTGCACGGGCGACCACAGGGCGTGGATGGCGCCGAGCACCGCCCAGCAGTCGCGTTCACCTTCGACGATGACCCGCAAGCCGACCAGGTCGAAGATGTCGTCGAACTCCTTGCCACCGACCACCATCTTCTCGTAGATGCTCCAGAGGTGCTTGGGCCGCCCGCGCACCTCGGCGCGAATCGCGAATGCTTCCAATTTCGCCGTGAGCGTATCCATGACCTCGCGCAGATAGGCCTCGCGCTCGGGCTGGCGGGCCGCCACCATCTGCTCGATTTCCGCGTATCGCTTCGGGTGCAGGGTCGCGAAACTCAGATCTTCCAGCTGCCACTTGACCTGTTGGACGCCCAGCCGGTGCGCCAGTGGTGCGTAGACGTCGAGGGTCTCTTGGGCAATGGCTCGCTGGCGACTCATCGGCATCACCGAGATCGTTCGCATGTTGTGCAGTCGGTCGGCCAGCTTGATGATCAGGACGCGCCAGTCACGAGCCATCGCGATGAACATCTTGCGAATGGTGGCGGCCTGCTGGGCTTCTTTGGAGTCGAACTCCAGTCGGTCCAACTTGGTCACCCCGTCCACCACGGCCGCGACCTGTTCGCCAAACTCCTCGGCTAACCAGCGCGTGGTGACGCCGGTGTCCTCGACGGCGTCGTGCAGCAGTGCCGCGGCGATCGTCGGCGCGTCCAGTCCGAGGTCGGCGACGATGTCCGCGACGGCAATGGGGTGGGTGACGTAGGGCTCGCCGGTGCGCCGAAGCTGTCCCTCGTGCGCGGCGATCGCCGCCAGTCCGGCGCGGCGAATAATCCCCACGTCACCGTCGTCGTGGTGCTCGCGGAAGCGCGCGACGAGCCGATCAACCGCGCTGATCAGCGCGGTATCGGTCGTCGGGCGTGACGTGAGGCTCACCATGGCGTCAGCCTACCGGTCCACTACCGCCGTTTCTGCTTGCGCGCCCGCGCCTGAACGCCGGTCGCCTTGCTCGACGTGCTCGAGCGCACCGGGCGACTCACGCCCTCTTTGGTCAGCAGCGCCGCCGTCGCCGGGCTCAGCGTCGCCCGATCGGCGCGCGACGCGACTCGGGCGGCCAGGTCCACGTAGCGCGGTTCGCGCTCCTTCAAGATCGCCAGCAGCGGGCTCGCGATGAAGATCGACGAATACGCCCCGCTGATCAGTCCGACCACGAGCGCGAGGCCGTAGTTCTGCAGCGTCGTCGCGCCCAGGATGTACGCGCCCACGATTAGCACCGAGAGCACGGGCAAAATGGCGACCAGCGACGTGTTGATCGACCGCGCGAGGGTCTGGTTCATCGACAGATTGACCATGTCGCTATAGGACAGCTCACCGCCCTTTAACACCGAGCCCGTGTTGTCGCGCACGCGGTCGAACACCACGACGGTGTCGTAGAGCGAATAGCCCAAAATGGTCAGTACCGCGATGACCGTGTCCGGGGTGATCTGGAAACCAAAGAGTGAATAGACCCCGATCGTGACCAGGAGGTCGTGAATCATCGCGACGAACGCCGCGAGGGCCATCTTTGGTTCAAATCGCACACTGATGTAGACCACGACGGCGACGAAGAAGACCAGGAGCGCCTCTAGGGCGCGTCGAGTGATCTGGCCACCCCAGGTCGGGCCGACGTTGCTCGTGGACACCTGATTGGGCGAGACGTTCGCCAGACCCGCCATGGCGTTGATGACCTTGGTCGTTACGGCGTTCTGCTGCCCGGTCGAGAGCGAGTTCAGGTCGGCCGAGACCTGGTAGGTGTCCGAGCCCAACTTCTCAACGACGGGCTGGGACAGGCCGGCGCGCTCCACCGCCGAGGTGACCGCCGAGATGGACGTGTGCGGTGCGAGCACCTCCCACGAGCTACCGCCCTTGAAGTCGATGCCCAGGTTGAATCCTCGAATCGACAACGACCCGACGCCCAGCACGATGATGATCGCCGACGCGCTGAACCAGATCTTGCGTCGACCCACGAAGTCGAACGTCGTCAGACCTCGGTAGATCCGGGCCAGGCGGCCCGGCGCACGGGCGACCGCGGGCATCGTCGCGCTACTCATGGACTGGCACCATGGCTAGTCCAGCGGCCATCGACAGGGCGCTCGAGCGTTCGGTGCTGCGTCGCCCGAGCAGGATCACGAGCGGACGGGTGAAGTACCAGGTGATCCCGATGTCGAGCAGCGTCGAGAGTCCGAGGAAGAAGGCGAAACCACGGACGTCGCCGATCGCGATCAGGTAGAGCAAAATGGCGGCGAGCAGGCTGACGGTGTCCGCCGCGAGGACCGTACGCCACGCCGAGTGAAAACCTCGGTCCACCGATGTGCGAATCGATCGCCCCGAACGCGCCTCGTCCTTCAGGCGTTCGAAATACACGATGTAGCTGTCGACGGTGATACCAATGGACACGATGAGTCCGGTAACGCCGGCGAGGGTGAAACTCGGTGCGAAGGCGGTATGGCCGAGGGCCGAGATGATCGCCCACAGCAACGCCGCGGTCACACTCAAACCGAGCACGATGACCAAGCCCAGCAGTCGGTAGTAAATGATCGTGTAGAGCAGCACGAGCGCCAGACCGACCAGGCCGGCGCCCAGTCCAGCCACGAGCGCGCTGTGGCCGAGCGTCGGCGACACCGTCTGGGTGGTGAGCGCCACCAGTCGCACCGGTAGCGCGCCGAACTGCATGGCGAGCGCCAGGTTCTTGGCTGATGACTCCGTAAAGGAGCCCGAGATCTGTCCTTGACCATTGAACGACGAGAAGGTCGCCTGATTCGGCTGAATCAACGGCGCCGACTGCACGACGCCGTCGAGTTCGATCGCCAGCATGGCGTGGAAGTTGGCCTGGGCGACCTTGTCCCACGCCGGGCTGCCGGCGCCCGTCAACGAGTAGTTGACGACCCACGCGCCCAGCTGGTTCTGCTGGGCGAGCGCCGTCTTCACGGCCTGACCGGTCAGCTGCGCTGGTCCGAGCACGTAGCGGATGCTGCTGCCCAGTGACGGCAGCAGCACCGTCGCGTTCTTGTTGTCGTTCGGGGGCGACGTCGACTGGATGTTCGCGTACTGCGGGTCCAGGCCGATGTTGTTCGTGGGCAGGCCTGTGCTCGTGTTGACGGCCAGGTTGGCCGCGGTCATCAGATAGTTCGGCCCGCAACTCGGGATCGTCGAGACGACGCGCGCCTTCTTGGTTGGCGCCGAGGTCTCGCACAGGACCGGACGAAACAGCAACTGGGCGGTCTGGCCGACCGCCTTGAGTACCGCGCGCGCGTCCGTCACGCCGGGCACGCTCACCACCACGTCCTTGCCCTGCAGATTCACCTGCGCCCCCGACACCCCCAGGCCGTTTACCCGGTTGTTGAGGATGTTGACCACCTCTTGCATGTTGGCCGTCGACGTCGCCGTGGCCGGCTTATAGACGACCGACAGTCCGCCCGCGAGGTCCAACCCCAACTTGGGCCCCCAGCCAAAGGACAGCGTCGTGACGAGGGCACCAATGGAGATGACGATCGTCAGCGCCAGGCTGACGATCAACGAACGTCGCGACCCGACGGTACCCGCCATTACTTCTCGTCGCCTTCGGCCGTTGGCTCATCGGACGCCGTGGGCACCGGGTCGAAGCGGCGAGCGATCGCCGACGGAACGAATTCCAGCTCGACGCCACTGGCGCTGCGCAGGGTGATTAGGTCGCTGTCGGTTCGCACCACCGTCCCGACGAAGCCGCCGATCGTCTGGGCGCGCTGGCCCACCTCGACCTTGCGGGCCTCGGAGCGAGCGGCCTTCTGGCGCTTGTTGCGCGGTCGAAGGTAGAAGAAATAGAGCGCCCCAAAGACGACCAAATAGATGACGAGAAACGAGCTCCCGCTCGAAGTTGCAAACATGGACTTTCCCTTCGGCACTAGACCCCAGAAACCCTAGCCCACCGCGAGCCGAACGCTAGACCAACCCGCCACCGGGTGGCCGTAGTCCCAGGTGCGCGTAGGCGAGGTCGGTGGCCAGTCGTCCGCGCGGTGTGCGCGTCAAGAGTCCCGCGCGCAACAGGTAGGGCTCGTAGGCGTCTTCGATGGTGGCCGTCTCCTCGCCGCTCGCGTGACTCAGCGTCACCAGCCCCACGGGTTGTCCTCGAAACTGGCGACACAGCAGCCCGAGTATTCGCCGGTCCACCTTGTCCAGGCCGAGTTCGTCGACACCGAACAGTTCCAGCGCCTCGACCGCCACCGACCCGCTCACGGTCACGAAACCGTTCACCGCCGCGAAATCCCGGACCCGCCGCAGGAGCCGGTTCGCGATACGCGGCGTACCGCGGCTGCGGGTCGCGATCCGAACGGCCGCGTCACCCTCGAGCGCGATACCGAGCAGCGACGCGGAACGCTCGACGATGGTTTCCAACTCGCCGACGTCGTAGAGGTCGAGCTGGCCGACGAAGCCGAAGCGGTCGCGCAGCGGCGCCGCGACCAGGCCGGTCCGCGTCGTCGCCCCAATCAAGGTGAAGGTGGCCAAATCCAGACGAATCGAACGCGCCGAAGGGCCCCGGCCGATCAACACGTCCAGACGCCGGTCCTCCATCGCTGGATAGAGCACCTCTTCAACCGACCGGTTGAGCCGATGAATCTCGTCGATGAACAAGACGTCGCCGTCGTGCAAATCAGTCAGCAGTGCGGCCAGATCGCCCGGGCGGGTCAGCACCGGCCCCGAGGTAATCCGCAAACTGGCCCCCATTTCGAGCGCCACGATCGTCGCCAGCGACGTCTTACCCAAACCCGGCGGGCCGGCGAACAAGAGGTGATCTACGACTTGACCGCGTGAGCGCGCTGAGCCCAACACGATCTCGAGGTGTCCAACCAGGTCACGCTGACCGACGAAGTCCCCGAGCGCCGTGGGCCGTAGCGAGACCTCGCTGCGTCGCTCCGGCTCGCGCGCGACCGCCTCGACGTTTCGAGCTACCCCGAGGTCGATGTCGCGGCGCGTCACGCGCCCCCCAGATAACGCAGCGCGGCGCGCAGCGCCTCGCCCTCATCGGCCGGAAGCTCCACGCCGGCCAGCGATCGAATCTCGGGCGCCGCGTACCCCAGGCGACGCAGGGCTTCGTCAATAGCGCTGGGCACCGCGGTCGGCGCGTCGAGTGCGTCATCGTCGAGGGTCACCTTGCCGTGCAACTCGAGCACGATGCGGCTCGCGGTCTTAGCCCCAATGCCGGGAATCGTGGCCACGCGCCGGTGATCACCGGCGTCAATGGCGGCGGTCAACTCGCCCATCGACATCGTACGCAGCGCCGTCAGCGCGGTGGTCGGTCCCACGCCCGGCGTGGCCAGCAGCATGGCGAAGAACGCCCGCTCGTCGTAGCTGGCGAAGCCGTACAACACGATCGCGTCGCCGCGCACGGCCGTATAGATGGCGAGGTCAACGACCTCATTCAACTGCGGGGGCTCACTGGCGGCGAGGTGAACCTCGTAGCCGACCCCGGCGACGTCAACGACGACGGCGCCGTTGTTTAGCAGTGCGCCGATCCGACCGTGCAGCGAACCGATCACGAGGTGATACCGCCCTGGCGTAGTTCAGTTCTCTCGGTTGTAAAGTAGGTAATCGCCAGCGCCAGCGCATCCGCGGCGTCGGCGGGCTGGGGAACCTCGAGCAGTCCACACAGCCGCGCGACCATTCCCTGCACCTGTTGTTTGTCCGCAGCTCCGTAGCCCGTTACGGCCAGCTTTACCTGCTGGGCGGTGAACTGACGCACCGGTAGACCACGGGCGCCGGCCAGGGCAACCGCGACACCACTGGCCTGCGCGACGGGAATCGCCGTCCTCGCGTTGCGCTGGTAGAAGACGCGTTCGACGACCACCGCGTCGGCCCCCACCGCGTCGTACAACGCCGACAGATCGATGAACAACTGGCCCAATCGCCGCTCAACCGGATCGGCCGCGTCGGTTTCGATCACCCCCGCGCGAACGGCTCGAAACCGTTCCACGTCACTGAACGATCCCTCCACGACGCCAAAGCCGCACCGTGTCAACCCGGGATCGATGCCTAGTACGAACACGTGTTCGATTCTATCCACCGACTCGGTGAACGCGGGTATCCCCTACTCCTCCAGGGCGGCCATCATCGCGTCGGGGATGTCGAAGTTCGCGTAGACGTTCTGGACATCATCGTGGTCGTCGATGGCGTCTACGAGACGCAGGATCTTCTTGGCCTCGGACTCCTCGGTGATCTCGACGACGCTCTGGGGGACCAGGGTGAGTTCCGCGCTGCGCACGGTCAGGCCGAAGCCTTCCAGCGAGTCGCGCACTCGGCCCAGGTCGTGGGGCTCGGTGGAGACCGTGACGTCGTCACTCGTCATCGTGAAGTTTTCACCACCGGCCTCGAGCACCCATTCCAGCATCTGATCTTCGTCCACGGGACCCTTTACGTCGATGATGCCCTTTCGGTCGAACTGCCAGGCCACCGCACCCGGTTCGGCGATCGAGCCGCCGTTCTTGGAGAACAGGTGCTTCACTTCGGCGCTCGTGCGATTGCGATTGTCGGTGAGCGTCTCCACGATCACGGCGATACCCCCGGGCCCGTAGCCCTCGTAGGTCACCGCCTCGTACCGCGCCCCTTCGAGTTCGCCAGTGCCCCGCTTGATCGCACGCTCGATCGTGTCCAGTGGCACCGACGCCTCGCGCGCCTTTTGAAACATGGTGCGCAGGCTGGCGTTCGTCGCGGGATCGCCGCCCCCTTCTCGGGCAGCGACCTCCACCTGACGAATGAGCTTGGCGAAGACCTTGGCGCGGGCGCTGTCCTTAGCCCCCTTGCGGTGCTTGGTCGTCGCCCACTTCGAATGGCCGGACATGGTTCCTCCTGCCCCGTTGGGCGACGCAATGCTACTGGAGATCTATAACGACGCTACGAACAATTCGTGTATCCGGTGGTCATCGGTCAACTCGGGGTGGAACGAACACCCCCAGGCGGCACCTTGTCGAACGAGCACCGGTGTTGGCCCCGAGCCATCGTCGTGGGTGGCAAGAACCGTCACCGCACTCGACCACGCCTCGATCTTTGGCGCGCGAATGAAGACACCCGACACCGGGCCGATCCCGTTGACCTCGATGACGCTCTCGAAGCTGGCGATCTGGCGACCGAAACCGTTACGGCGCACGTCGACCTCGAGGGTCCCAAAACTCCACTGATCGGCCCGCCCATCGACAATGGACCGGCTGAGCACGATCAGGCCGGCACACGTTCCCAACACCGCCATACCGTCGCGAAGTCGTTCGCCAAGCGCGAAACGAAGGCCCGATGTCTCCAGAAGTCGCGCAATCGTCGTCGACTCACCCCCCGGAATGATCAGGCCGTCAACGGCGTCGAGGTCGTGGAGCGTTCGCACCGCCACCGCAACCACGCCGATTGACCTGAGCGTCGCGACGTGCTCGCGAACGTCCCCCTGCAGCGACAAGACGCCGACGCGCGCCGCTACCACCCTCGTTCGGCCAGCCGCAACTCGAGCGTCGAAGTCTCCGCGCCGCGCATCGCGGCGCCCAGACCCGTCGACACCTTCGCCACGACCGATGCGTCCAGATAGTGCGTCGTCGCCTCGACGATCGCGCGCGCCATTAGCTGGGGGTCCTCGCTCTTGAAGATTCCCGAACCGACGAACACCGCCTCGGCCCCGAGTTGCATCACGAGTGACGCGTCAGCCGGTGTCGAGATGCCACCGGCACAGAACATGGGGACCGGGAGATGGCCCGTCGAGGCGACCTCGAGAACCAACGGCAGCGGCGCCTGTAGGTCCTTGGCCAATCGGTAAATCTCGGCCGCGTCCGCGGAGGCCAGTCGGCGCATCTGCGCGTTGATCGTACGCAAGTGTCGCACCGCCTCAACGACGTTGCCCGTACCGGCCTCGCCCTTAGAGCGAATCAGGCACGCACCCTCACCGATGCGGCGCAAGGCCTCGCCGAGATTAGTCGCGCCACAGACGAACGGCACCGTAAAACCCCACTTGTCAATGTGATTCTCCTCGTCCGCCGGCGTCAGGACCTCGGATTCGTCGATGTAGTCGACGTCGAGCGCCTGCAGAATCTGCGCCTCGGCGAAGTGACCGATGCGGGCCTTCGCCATCACCGGGATCGTGACGGTGGCCTGAATCTCTTGAATCATGTGCGGATCGCTCATGCGCGCGACCCCCCCGTCGCGACGGATGTCCGACGGCACACGCTCCAGTGCCATCACCGCGACCGCGCCGGCGTCCTCGGCGATCTTGGCCTGCTCCGGGTTGACCACGTCCATGATGACGCCGCCGCGCAGCATGTCGGCCAAGCCACGCTTCACCCGCGCTGAACCTACGATCGAACTGTCTGGTGAGCTTGTCATGCTCCCAGTGTACCGGTCGACTTCACCACTCTTCGAGGGCGAGCGAACGAAGTCGCGGGTCGTCCAGGTCCCCTAGATCACTGGCCACTTGACCGGCGAACGGATTGAACCACGACCAGCGGGTCAACGCGAAGTCTGCGGTGGTGAAGTACGAATCGACCAGACTGCCCTGATCGGCGCAGCGGCGCAGCGCCGCGGCCAGTCCGAGCGGGTAGCGAATCGCCGCCGCCGCCACTTCGTCGGCGCGGTAGCACTGACCGGTGCCCGCCAGTTGACGTCGCGACGCGTCGTCGACGCTCACCGAGGCCGCGACGCACTGTCGTTCTACGAGACCCAGTCGTTGACGGGCCAGGCAGTGTGCGACGACGCCCTCGAGTTCGATGAGCTCGAAGTCCGCTAGCACCGCGTTCGTCACGTACAGCACCAAACCGCCGTCACGACGCATCAGGGCCGCGTTGTAACCGGGGTCGGCCACGATGACCGCCTGGACGCCGACCACGCCAAAAGTGGCGCTCAAACGGTCGACGACGGTCGCGAGTCGCTGACGCTCGCGGGGCCCGCCGCCTTCGCGAAGCCGCTCGCGCAGACTGGCACCGACGCCGGCGCCGTCGCGCTCCAATCGACCAAAGGACCGCAGGGAGTCCCACGCGAAGAGCGCACCCACCGCGACGCCCACGATCGGCAGCCACCAGTCGATCACGACGCCAGCGACGAGAGCCACGACCACCACGGCGACCACAATCATCGACGGCAGTCGCCGACGCCACGCGAATCGACGAACGGCGTCACGATTGGCCTCGCGTTCGCCCGCCGACGGAACGTACGGGCTCTGCCAATTGGGATCAAGGACGGGCTCGACGTGTCGAGGGCCACTCGAACGAGTCGACGGACGGCGGCTACGGTTCCTCTGCTTGGTGGCCACGCGTCTAGGCTACCGTGCGCGATCGTAGCGATGGCGGGCCACGTCGTAACGGGTTTCGTATTCGTCGACGAGTCGCGCCATCGACCACTGGGCGGCGTGCGATCTCGCGGCCGCGAGCTGCGATGGCGGCGCGCTCAGTGCTGCGTCGATCCCCCGCTCGAGTGCGTCGGCGTCGCCCGGTGCAACCAGAATGGCGCAACCCCCCGCCGCCTCGCGGTAGCCATCGATGTCACTCGCCACGAGTGGTACCTCACTCGCCATCGCCTCGAGTAGGACCAACCCGAAGCTCTCACCGCGCAACGCCGGCGTCACGATCACCGAGCAAGCGCGCATCCACGATCGTTTGGCCACGTCGTCCAGGGCCCCTAGAAATTCGATCGATGGATCGCCGTTGGCCAGCGTCGCGAGCCGATCACGTTCGGGCCCCTCCCCCACGACCGAGAGCCGCCACGGTCTCGTGCTGCGTTCGTTGTGGCGGCGCACGGCTCGTATCGCCGTGGCGACACCCTTGCGTTCCTCGAGTCGTCCGACTACTCCAATCGTGACCGCATCGGGAACGTGACGAGTCACCGTGGTGAATCGATCGAGCTCGAAGCCGTTAAAGAGCACCTCGGGCGCGAGCCCGCTCGCCGCGCCCATCGTCGCCGCGGCGGACGCGCTCACCGCGACGACGACGTCAAGGTGGCGCGCCAAGTGGCGCTGGACCGGCCCGGTCCAGCGCGTCGCCGGTCCCGCGCCCCCGCGGTGGAACGTCCCCACACTCGGCGCCACGTGCTCGCGCAGGGCCGACCACCCCAGCAGTGGCGCGAATGGCTCGTGAAAGTGGGTGACGCTGGGTCGCACGCGACGGATCAGTGCGGCCGCCCGGCGACTCGCCGACGGCGAGAGGGTCACCGGCGCGCGTGACCCGTTCGCGCGAAGCGACGTGAGACGCCCGACACGGTGGACTGTGGACGGCGTGTCGTACGTCGCGCGGTCCCTCGAGTCCGGTGCGACGATTTCGACCGACCAGTCTCGTCGAGCCAATTCGCGACTCATGGCCAGCACTTGCTCCTGCACGCCGCCGTACACGCTGAGGGCGTACGGCGTGACCAGCACGACGCGACGGCTCACGATCCGTCGAATCTCGCCTGCAGGACGTGCCATTGGTCGGGCGCCCGGCTAATGAGACCCTCCAACTCAGTGGCGATCACCTGGGTGATGCGCGTCACGTCCTCGCGTAACCGGCCGCGCCGCTCGACCGCGATGGGCGGTGTTATCACGGCGAAATGATCCCGGCCCGGGCCGGCGTAACACGCCGCCGCGACCAGCGTCGCGCCGGTTCGCAGGGCGAGCGTCGCCGGTCCGGCAGGCAACGTCACCCGTTCGTTAAAGAACGTGACCTCGACCCCGTTGTTCGCGATGTCGCGGTCACACACCAGGCCCACGACGCCGCCGGCGCGCAGGGTATCGAGCAGGACCGTTCCCGCCTGGCTATTGAGCGGCTCGATCCGAATTCCGAGATCTTGGCGTTTGCGTCGGAACCACTCGAACAGCGCTGGCGGTTCGATGGCCTCGGCGACGGCCGTCATCGGTATGCCGATCTGGGCCAAGTAGGCGCCACCCCACTCCCAACTACCAACGTGCGGCAGCGCGACGACGACGCCGAGTCCGGCGTCACGGGCGGCCTCGAGGTACGCGAGACCATCGGCAATCACGAAGCGCTCGGTGATGGTCTCGGCGGACATCGCCGCGAGCTTCGCACTCTCCGCCCAGTACTGGCCGTAACTCGCCATCGCGCGGCTCACGAAACGCTCAACCAGGTCCGTCTCCGTGGCGGCGCTCGCGCCGAGGGCGTGGCGCACGTTGTCGCGCAGATCGCGGCGCGCGCGATTCCGACGCCCCGCCACCGCGGCGACCCGCCGCGCGACGGCGACGTTCAGAGCCTCGGGCAGTCGTTCGAGCAGCGCCCCCAACGAACGATAGAGGACCACGCGGGCCCGGTTCGCCACGGTCAGTGTCGCGGTGCTCTCGTCATGCCCCGACGAATTCGACCGGCGTTGCGGTGCGGACGAACCATGGGACGATGAAGGGGCTCCGGTCGGGCCGCCACCTGCCACACTCGCCAGAACCGACCCGCCGCCGTCATGGCGGTCAGCACCAACAGCAGCCACAGCACGGGGATGAATATCTGCGTATTCAACAGCGCCACCCCGAGCAGGATCATGCGCTCGGCCCGCTCCATGAGACCACCCTTGGCGGCTAGACCGAGACTCTCCGCCTTGGAGCGCTGATAGGAAATAAGAAACGTTGTCGTGACGATGGCGAAGGGCAACAGCACCAACTCACCGTGGTGGTGGGCCGTCAGGTAGTACGCCACCCCACCGAGCAGCACCGCGTCCGAGACGCGATCGACGACCGAATCGAAAAAACTCCCGCGCTGACTCGCGCGATGCGACGCCTTGGCCACCGCCCCGTCGAGCATGTCGTGGAATCCCGTCGCCGTGAGCAAGAAGATGGCGAGCAGGTGGTAGCCGACGCCGATCGCCCACGCCGTGATAATCGCGAACACGAGTCCCGAGCCGGTCAGCACGTCGGCGGACACCCCGGCTCTCACCAGCCATCGCCCCACCGGTGCGGTAGTGGCGTCTACCGACTTACGGAAATTGCCATCGAACATTGATCTCCCGGACCGTCGGGCGCAATTCTAGCGAGGCCGGTCGACTCACTCGATTCCCAGTCCATCGTGCACCTTATTCCACGTCGAGGCGAGCGATTCGGGCAGTACCCGCACCTCGCCAATGGTCGTCATGAAATTCGTGTCACCGTGCCAACGCGGCAACGCGTGGGCGTGCAGATGCTTGGGAATGCCCGCACCCGCGGCCGAGCCGAGGTTCATCCCAATGTTCATGCCGTCGGCGCCGTAGGCCGTCTCCAGGGCGCGCGCGGCGCGTCGAACGGTGAGACTGAATTCCCGGTATTCGTCGTCGTCCAGATCGGTGAGCGCCGCGACGTGCCGGTACGGCAAGACCAGCAGGTGTCCCGAACCGTACGGGAAGGCATTCAGTGCGACGTAGGTGTGTTCCCCACGCCACAGCACGCCCGTGTCGCTGCTCACCCGCTCTTCGGCCAGTGAGCAGAAGACGCACGTACCGTCGCCGTGCGCGTTGGCCACGACGTCGTCACTGGTGACGTACTGTTCGCGCCACGCCGCCGAGAAGCGCTCGAGGGGCACTTAGTGGTCCTCGGGCGCGCCGTGGTTCGCAATTTCGGCGCACAGGCGCTCCACGAAGGTTTCCAGGGCCACGTCACGCACCGGGTCCGTCGATCCTCGGGCGTTGACGCCGAGGGTGCCGTGCGCGACGTCATCGTCACCGACCACCAAAATGTACGGAATCTTTTCCATCTTGGCGCGGCGGATCCGCGCCCCCAGTGGTTCGCTGGCCGGGTCGACGTCAACGCGCACCTCGTGGTCGCGCAGTCGGTCGGCCACCGCGGCGGCGTAGCCATCGTTCGAGTCACGCACGCTCAGCACGCGCACCTGTTCGGGGCTGAGCCACGTCGGCATGTTCCCGGCGTAGTGCTCTAACAGGACCGCCATAAAGCGCTCCACCGATCCGAAAAGGGCCCGGTGAATCATGATCGGTCGACGCCGCGTGTTGTCGGCCCCAACGTAGGTGGCGTCAAAGCGCTGCGGCGTTTGGAAGTCCAACTGTATGGTCGACATCTGGTGAGTACGCCCGATCGCGTCGCGCGCCTGTACCGAGATCTTCGGGCCGTAAAACGCTCCGCCGCCCACGTCGAGCACGAGGTCAAGACCGGCATCGGTGGCGACGTTCGAAAGCGTCTGCTCGGCCGCCGACCACTCCTCATCGGTACCCACCGCCTTGCCCTCGGGGCGCGTCGATAACTCCAGATAGAAGTCGTTCAAGCCGAAGTCCCGCAGCAGATCGAGCACGAAGGTAAGCAAGCTCGCCAGCTCCCCGGCCATCTGCTCGCTCGAACAAAAGATGTGTGCGTCGTCCTGGGTCATGCCCCGCACGCGGGTCAAGCCGTGGACCACGCCCGACTTCTCGTATCGGTAGACCGAACCAAACTCGAACAGTCGTAGCGGCAGTTCGCGGTAGCTGCGCTGGCGCGACTTGTAGATGAGCACGTGAAAGGGGCAGTTCATCGGCTTGAGGTAGTAGCGCTGACCCTCGTCGAGCTCCATTGGCGGATACATCGACTCGGCGAACCACTCGAGGTGACCGGAGGTCTCAAACAGCTCCGCCTTGGTGATGTGGGGCGAGTTGACGAACGAGTAGCCACCGCGCACGTGGCGCGCGCGCGAGTAGTCCTCCAGGATCCGTCGCATGGTGCCGCCCTTGGGGTGAAAGACGGCGAGCCCCGGACCGAGTTCACTGGGAAACGAGAACAGGTCCAACTCGTGGCCCAACCGACGGTGATCACGGCGTTCCGCCTCGGCCACCTGGTGCAAGTGTGCCTCGAGGGCGGCCGCGGACTCCCACGCGGTCCCGTAGATCCGTTGCAACTGCTCGCGCTTCTCGTCGCCTCGCCAGTACGCCCCGGCCACGCGCGTCAAGGTGAAGTGGCCCAGTCGGCCCGTGGACGGCACGTGGGGACCGCGACAGAGGTCTCGAAACTGCGGCGTATTCGTGTACGTCGACACCACCGCGTCGCTCTCGACTTCGGTGAGATCGTCAGCCGACGCGCCCGTCGCCACACCCTGGATAATTTCGACCTTGTACGGTTGGTCGGCGAAGAGCGAGAGACCCTCTTCCAGGGAGAACTCATCTCGGACGAAGGGCTGGTCTTCGGCGATGATCGCGCGCATCTCGGCTTCGATGCGAACGAGATCATCGTCATTGAAGCGCGCACCGTCGGGCAACGCGAAGTCGTAGTAAAAGCCGTCGCGAATGGCCGGGCCGATGGCGTAGTGTGCCCCCGGCCACAGCCGAGTGACCGCCTGAGCCAGCACGTGGGCGGTGGAGTGGCGAAGAATCTCGCGGCCCCGGTCGCTGTTCGCGGTCACGATCGAGACCGTTGACCCGTCGCTCAGGGGAGCGACCAGATCGCTCAGGCGACCGTTCACCTCGGCGGCGATCGCGTCGTTGGCCAGTCGCGGACCAATCGCCGCGGCCAGATCCCGCGATGTCGAACCCGGTTCCAGGACGCGCATCGTCCCGTCGGGCAACCGTACCGAAAGATCCGACATGTCTCCCTCTCTTCGACTTACAGCGTAACGCCCAGCAGTGTTGCGGCCGGGGCGACGTTGAAGCCGGCGTGGGCGGCCTCATCAACGATGTCGATGGCGGCCGGAGTGTTGAGGTCGTCATCCAAGGCCGCGCGAACGTCGTCGATCACCGAACTGGGGCGTCCCGCAATGAGCGTTGACTGCCAGGTGGCCAACCGAGACTGCGCTCGCAACAGCAGTTCATCACGCCACTCCCAGTCGGTGCGATAGTGCTGATCCAGCAGGGCCAAGCGAACCGAACTCGAATCAGCTCGGCGAACGAGTTCGGACACGAATACGAGATTGCCGATCGACTTGGACATCTTGGTGCCCCCCAGGCCCACCAGGCCGACGTGGAGCCAGTGTTTCACGAATGGCGCACCCGTCACTGACTCGGACTGCGCCGTCTCGCACTCGTGATGCGGGAACGCCAGGTCGCGACCGCCGCCGTGCACGTCCACGGTTTCGCCCAAATCGCGAAGGGCCAGTGCCGAACACTCGATGTGCCAGCCCGGACGGCCCGCTCCCCATCGGGACTCCCACGATGGCTCGTCATCCAGTGACGGCTGCCAGAGCACGAAGTCGAGCGGATCACGTTTGCGAGGATCGTCGATGCGACCGCCGTGCTCGCCGGCCAGGGTCAGCATCGCGGTGGGCGTCTCGTGGCTCACCTGGCCAAATCGCGGAAACTTCGAGACTTCGAAATACACCCACCCGTCAACTTCGTAGGCCAGACCCTGTTCGAACGTCTCGCCGATGAGTGTCAAGATTTCGGGGACGGCACTGGTCGCCCGAGGTTCGCTGAAACACGGCAAGAGATTGAGCATCTGCATGTCGCGCTCGAAGATGGCCATCTCCTCGGCCGCGAGGTCCAGGTAGTGCACACCGAGCTCGCGCGCCTTGCGCAAGATGTCGTCGTCGACGTCAGTCACGTTGCGCACGCATCGCGTCTCGTGCCCCGCGTCACGCAGACGCCGTTGCAAGACGTCGAACGTCAAGTAGACGTATGCGTGTCCGAGGTGAGCGGCGTCGTAGGGCGTGATGCCACAGCTGTACATAGTCACGATCGGTCCCGTGTCGAGCGGGAACGTTCCGCGCCGTGCGGTGTCGTACAGCCGCATCACTGGGCCAGGCCTTCCAGTCTCACGTACGAGTGCGCTCGGTGTCGCATGTTGATCGACACGCAAACGGCCGTGAACGCCTCAACCGCACCGGCCAGCGCGAGCGACCCAGCTACAACCGCGCGCAGTCCGGGCATCGCGGTGATCACCTCTGCCACCGCGTCACGCGCGTCGGCTTTGTCACCAACGACGATGACGTCCGCGTCCAGGTCACTGCCCAGGTCCTCCATTTGGGCGGCGGGCAGGTGGTGAAACGCGCCCACGATAACGCTCGCGGGTAGTGCGGCGGCCAGCTGGCCCGCCATCGAGCCCCGGGCAAGCGTCAGCGGCACCAACTCTCGTCCTTCGCGAACCATCGCGTTCACCATCGTGACGACCACTTTGTTCGCGAGCGCCTCGCGAAGGGCCGACACCGTCGTAATCGTCGACTCCCACGGCGTGGCCACGATGACCAGGTCGCACGACGCCGCCTCCTCATTGGCCACCCCGCGAATCGATCCGCTCGGTGGCGCATACATACTCGCCACGACGTCGGCCGCCCGCTGGGCGTCGCGCGAACCCACGAATACGTCGCGCCCCGCCGCCGCCAGTCGGGCCGCGACGCCGCGTCCCGCGGGACCCGTGCCCCCGAGAATGCCTACCGTGCTCATCATCGTCCCCGTCGTTCGAAGTGCTGCCAGTTACGCTAACAAGATGGGCCTGTTGACGAATCACCGAATTCTTATCACTGGCGTGCTCACCGACGAATCGCTCGCCTTCGGCATCGCCGAACGAGCCCTCGCCGAGGGCGCCGCCGTGATTCTCACGGGCGCCGGTCGTGGCCTCTCACTGACTCGCCGCACGGCGCGAAAGTTAGGTGACGTTGGCGACGTCCTGGAGCTCGACGTCACCCAGCCCGAGCAAGTTCGCTCGGCCGTGGTGGCGGTGACCGAGCGTTTCGGCCACCTCGACGGACTCGTGCACGCCATCGGTTTTGCCCCACCGTCCTGTCTCGGTCAGGGAATGTTCACCGCGCCCTTCGACGACGTCGCGACGGCGATGAACGTCTCGACGTATTCCCTCGCGACGCTCGTCGGCGCCTTCCGTCCGCTGCTTCGCGCCAGCACCGCGCGCGGTGGCGCGTCCGTGTTATCACTCGACTTCGATGCGTCGCGCGCCTATCCGCTCTACGACTGGATGGGCGTCATGAAAGCCGGCCTCGAGTCGCTCGGACGCTACCTCGCTCGTGAGGTGGGACCGGACCAGATTCGCGTCAACATGTTGGCCGCCGGTCCCATCCGAACCGTCGCCGCGAAGTCAATACCGGGTTTCACCCACTTCGAGGACACCTGGGGCGATCGGGCTCCTCTGGGCTGGGACGTACACGACGCCAGTGCGGTGGCCGACGCCGCGGTGGCCCTGCTCTCGCCGCTGCTACGGCTGACGACCGCCTCGATCATCCACGTCGACGGTGGCGTTCACGCGATGGGTTAACCGGACTGCGCCGCGAACTGGGTCTCGTACAGCACCCGGTACAGTCCACCGCGCGCCAACAGCTCGCGGTGACTCCCGCGTTCTACGATGGTGCCGCCGTCAACGACCAGTATCTGGTCAGCGTTGCGAATGGTCGAGAGCCGGTGCGCGATGACCAAGGAGGTCCGCGTGGCCATCGTGGAGTCGAGCGCGCGCTGGACCGCCGCTTCGCTCTCGGCGTCCAGGTGGGCGGTGGCCTCATCTAACACGACCAGTCGGGGCGCCTTGAGCAACAATCGAGCAAGCGCGACACGTTGCTTCTCGCCACCGGACAAGCGGTAGCCCCGCTCGCCGACCACCGTGTCCAGGCCCTGGGGTAATGACTGAACGAGGTTCCAGATCTGGGCGGCTCGCAACGCCTGTTCGATCTCACTGGACGACGCCGTCGGCCGCGCGAAGCGAAGGTTCGCGTCAAGCGTGTCGTGAAAGAGGTGGGGATCTTGGGTCACCACACCCACCGTCGCGTTCAACGACTCGGACGTGGCGTCGCGCACGTCGACGCCGTTGATCGCCACGCGACCGGCGTCGACGTCGTACAGCCGCGACACCAGCAGGGAAATCGTCGTCTTGCCGGCCCCGCTCGGTCCCACCAGCGCCGTCATCGTTCCCGGTTCGACCACGAACGTTACGTCGTGCAGTACCGAGGTACGCGGAGTGTCATCGAGCGTGGCTACCGCCTCGAGGGACGCGAGCGAGACCTCGTCGGCGCCGGGATAGGCGAAGGACACGTTCTCAAAGGACAACGTGGCCGGACCGTCAGGAATTGCGATCGCGTCCGGCGACTCGACAATCATCGGTTCGAGGTCGAGGACCTCGAAGAGCCGCTCGAAACTCACCATGGCGGACATGTAGTCGATGTTGAGGTTCGACAACTGGGTCAACGGTCCGTAGAGACGCGTCAGATACGCCGTCAACGCCACGACGGTGCCGATCGCCAATGTCTTGTGCAGCACTGCCGTCCCGCCGAAGCCGTACGCGAAGGCGGTCGCCAACGAGGCGGTGAGCCCGAGCGCGACGAAGAAGAACCGCTGATAGGTCGCCTGACGGATTCCGATATCTCGTACGTTGCCCGCGCGACGCTCAAAGACCGCGAGTTCGTCGTGGGGACGTCCGAACAGCTTCACCACCATGGCGCCGGCGACGTTGAATCGCTCGGACATCACCATGTTCATCTCCGCGTTCAACTCCATGCCGCGCTGAAACAGGGTCCCGAGGCGACGACCGACGAACCGCGCGGGAATCAAAAAGGCCGGCAGCAGCGCGAGGGACACCAGCGTGATCTGCCAGCTGAGAAAGAGCATGGTGGTCAGGATCAGTAGCACGAGCACGACGTTGCCCACCACGTTGGAGAACAGGTCCGTAAAGGCCTGCTGCGCACCGATGACGTCATTGTTCAATCTGCTGATCAGTGCCCCGGTCTGGGTGCGCGAGAAGAACGCGATGGGCATGCGTTGGATGTGTTGGTACACCCGGGCCCGTAGATCGAAAATGAGACCTTCGCCGATGACGGACGAGATTCGCCGTTCGGACAGCGAGAGGACCGCGTCGAAAATCGCCAAGCCCGCCGTCAGCAGCGACAGGCCAATGATGAGCCCCTCGCGGTGGTGGGCGATGCCGTCGTCGATGATGGCCCGCAAGACCAGCGGCGAGACCGAACTCACGACTGCGTCAAGGACTACCGCGCCGAGGAAAACCACGAGTACGCCCCGGTAGGGTCGTGCGAAGACCACGACGCGGGCGAGCGTGCCACGCTTGATGCGATGTTCGAGCAACGAACGGTCGCGTTGCATCGAACGCATCCCGGCGCGACCGGCGTGCATCGTCATCGTGTCTCCATCACGTCGAGTGTAGGAATCGCCGGTCGCTGACTAACCGTGGGCGGCGCTCGCGACGATCAGTGCGCCCAACGTCGTCATAACGCAGCCGCCGACAGTTCGCAGCGTCACCAGAGGCTTGGGCGAACCCGAGAGCCACACCCTGGCCGTACCCGCGATCAGACCCCAGGTGGAATCGCTCACAAAGGCCATGGCGCTAAAAAGAATGGTGGCACTGATGGCAAAGGTGGCCCAACCGAGTGGTAGGTGGAGGTGGCGGGCCACGCCCTGGGCGAGGACGGTCCATGGCGTGGCACCCCAGCGTGACAACACCAACAAGCCCTCACCGAATCCGAACAGTGCGAGACCGCAGATCAAGGGCACCACCATCCGGGGTCGTAGGGCCCACGGTGCCGCTGCTCGCCACGGAACTCAAGGTATCCGATGACTTGAGGCGCATTAAACACCACAGTGTAGTCATCGATCCCTTACGTGGCCGAATCGCTTTCGAGCACGTTGCGCTCATCTCGCGCGCCGGTGCCCCCCACTGCCGCGAACACCGCGGACATGACCATGAGGGCGCTCGCAATGAGCAGCGCGATATGCAAGCCCGTCGTGAACGCGCCGTACGCGGCGTTCACGACCTTGTCGATGATGGCCTGGAGAGCTTTGCTGCCTCCCTCGTACTGTTTGGCCTTCGCGCCAATGGAGCCCGTGGTGAGCGCCGAGATAATCTCGGCGCGGTACGCCGCCGGAACGCCGATCTGGGTCAATCGCTGGGTGAGGTGCACGGTCAGTTGGCCGTTCACGATGGAGCCGAGAATCGCGACGCCCGCTACCGCACCCAGTTCACGGCTCGTATTGACGGTCGACGCCGCCATACCCGAGTGAGCGGCCGGCAGTGAGTGCAGTGCGTCCGAGGTCACCGGCACGACCACGATGCCGAAGCCAATGCCGGCGAGTCCCATCGTCCACCCCAGTGAGCCAACCCCGACGTGGACATCGATCACGAGGTTCGTTAAGAAAACGCCCAAGGCAGCCACGAGACTGCCCACGATCATCGGCGTCCGTGATCCGGCACGAGCGACCCAACGTCCGCTAAAGAGCGAAGCGAGAACCATGCCGGCGAGCAGCGGCAGGAAGTCCAGCGCCAACTGGTACGCCCCAACGCCGGCGACGACTTCCAGGTAGAGCGCCACGAAGAAGAAGATCGAGAAGATCGAGAAGTAGCTGGTGAACGCGACGAAGTTCGCGCCCAAAAAGATCCGGCGTCCAAAGTAACGCAGATTGATCATGGGGTGTTTGGACTTGGATTCGACGATCACGAACGCAGTCAGCGACACGACGCTGATCACGTACAGGGCGATGATTGACGACGCGCCGTAACCAACGGACTCACCCGCGATGGTGGCGAAGGTCGCCGTGGCGAGCGCGGTGGCACTCAGTATGAAGCCGCCAACGTCCAGTCGCGCATGAATCTCGGGCGCACTGTCGGGCAGCGCGACGAACGCGATGACGAACGCCGCGCTCCCAAAGAGGACGTTGAACCAGAACAGTGCTCGCCACGACCAGATACCGACGAGCACGCCGCCGATCACCGGTCCCGACGCGAGCGCGAGTCCCGAGACGGCCGCCCACGCGCCCAACGCGCGTGCGCGCCGCTCGCGTTCTGGATAGATGTGACGAATCATTGACAGGGTCCCCGGTTCCGAACCCGCCGCGCCGATGCCCATGATCACGCGCCCGACGATCAGCGTATTGGGATCCTTCGCGAGTGCACTGACCACCGAGCCCGCACAGAAGATGGCCACACCTACCAACATCACCGGCTTTCGACCAATGAGGTCACCGAGTGAGCCGCTGACGAGCATGAGGCTCGCGAACGCGAGGGCGTACGCGCCGACGACCCACTGCAGTTGCGGCACCCCGGCGTGCAGCTCGGTTTGCACATTGGTCAATACCGGACTGACCACCGTATTGTCGAGAAACGTCAAAAAGAGAACCGACATCAGCGCCGTGAAACTCAAATGCGACCAGAATCCCGTCGTGGGAGACTCGACCGTAGCCGCCGAGGCACTCACCACGGCCGATCCGTCGCCTGGCCACGTCATTGCTAACTCCTAGTCCATTCCCGCCGTACCAACTGCATTCACGACCACTCCCCTCGCCGTGGTGGCTCGCATCGAGTCACCACGGCGACTCGCGGGTAACGATCGTTGCATCTACATCATCATCTCGTTACGGCCGCACGAATGCGATGCGAGCGGACGCCGTGTCGCGACCAGATATGTTGCCGACGCTAATTGCGCAGTCCCGCAAGTTCTTCACGGTCGTGCCGCAGAATCCCGAGCCCTTGCCCGATCCGATCTTGCCCGTAACGACCCGCACCTTGGTTACCGGCAACACGCCTTTGGCGGTGATCGTCGCGGCCACTGGGTTGTTCGTGTCGCACTGACCTTGTCCGCTCGCCGTGGCCATGCACTCGACAATGAAGACCGTATCTTTCGGCTTGAAGCCGGCACCGTGTACTTTTACCACCTGACCCTTATGAAGTCTGGTCGACGGCGTCACCACAATGCGTGGACCCTTGGTTGCTCCCGACACGACGCCCCCCACAGCGCCCAGCGCAACCACCAGGGCCGCGCTCGCTAACAATCGCCACACTCGTGCGCCACGCATGCTTCCTCCCTTGTGAGCAGTCAATCGTCGTACCGCTAGCGGGCGGTTCCTTCGCTCGCCCGCCAACGATCGTCTCGTAACTCACATGGTAGTCACGCAGCGAAAGGTCAATACACCCATTCACCAGGTCCAAAGAGCCCACCGCGGTCGGGACAACCTTGACGCGTTGTCATTGACGACAACCGATACTGCCGCGCCACCACGTTTACACTGGGGTGAGGCCAAATTGAGACGATCGTCTCGCGGCAAGGACCGGTCCAATGAGTGTGACCACCCCCGATCCAGCGTCGCGCTGGCCGTGGCTCATCCAAGGTGGGATGGGCATCTCGATCTCGGATTGGCGCCTGGCGCGCAGCGTGGCCCGAGCTGGCCAGTTAGGGGTTGTCTCGGGAACGGCGATCGATACCGTTTTCGCCCGCCGACTTCAAAAGCACGGGGTGGATGAGCGTCTTCGGGCTGTCCTCGCTCGGTTTCCGGTGCCGGCCATCGTCGACGATGTACTTCACCAGTTCACTTCGGTCCGCCGTCGCGCGACCGGGGCGTACCGCACGCCGGTCATGCTCACGCACCAATCCAAGCAGCGTTCGATTGACCTCCTCGTTCTCGCTGCGTTCGTCGAGGTCGCGTTGGCCAAATCGGGACACGGCGGACTCGTGGGAATCAATCTGCTGACCAAAGTGCAGCTTCCCACCGTCGCGTTGCTCTGTGGCGCGATGATCGCGGGTGTCGACTTCGTGCTGATGGGGGCTGGCGTTCCGACCCATATCCCCGGGATCTTGGAGCGACTTCGTCAAGGTTTCGGCGTCAGCACGCCGCTCGACATGGTCGACGTCACGGTGCGCGATGCGCCGGTCGTGCACTTTGACCCATCGCCGTACCTTGACGGCGCACCGTCGCTGACCCGCCCCCGCTTCCTCGGCATCATCTCGTCAAACGTCTTGGCCGCGGCGCTGATCAAGCGCAGTGACGGTCCAGTCGATGGATTCGTCGTCGAGCGTCCTGTCGCGGGCGGACACAATGCTCCGCCCCGGGGCGCACTCACCCTCGACGACCACGATTCGCCCATTTACGGACCGCGCGATGAGGTGGACTTCTCGTGCCTCGCCGAACTCGGTCGACCCTTTTGGATCGCCGGCGGTGTCACGTCACCGACTCACGTCCGGGCCGCACTAAACCTGGGCGCAACCGGTGTTCAGGTTGGCACGTTGTTCGCGTACTGCGACGAGTCCGGCATGGACCCGGTACTTCGCCATCGGGTGATCACCGCGGTTGCCAATGGACCCGTTGAGGTTCGAACATCCGTGCGCGCGTCATCGACGGGATACCCGTTCAAGGTGGTGTCAGTTGCGGGGACGATTGGCGATCCGTCGGTCTATCAGGAACGTGAGCGGCGCTGTGACTTGGGCTACCTACGCGAGGCGTACGCCGAGCCCGACGGCACGATCGGCTACCGATGTGCCGCCGAACCCGTAGAGGCGTACGTGCGAAAAGGTGGTGACGCGAGCCGAACGGTCGACGCAACGTGTCTGTGCAATGGCTTGATGGCCACGTGCGGTCTTGGACAGGTGAGGGCCAACGGCAATGTTGAGCCGCCAATCATTACAAGTGGTGACTGCCTGAACGAGATTCGCACGCTCGTCGATGGTCGCACCGGTTATCACGCGACCGACGTCATCAGGCACCTGCGAAGTGGTCTGGACCCCGTAATGACGTCCCAGTAAACAGTCAATGGCGCGCTGTCAGTGCCACATACAACGCCCCCGCCGTTGGAACCGCTTGAGTTCCCCAGCCCCATCAGCGTGACGGGCAATGGCGCGAGTGCAGTGTTGCCACCGCCGCTCACACGTTGCGCGGATCGAAACGCGTTGACGCCACCGACGGGCTCGTGAACCTGCATCGCCGCGTTTGCGCCAGCAAACTCGGTCCGCGCCGTCGTCGCAGACGCACGACGACACATCACCAAATCCACCTGGAACGTCCCACCTCGCTACCGACCCAGCAATTCACGGGTTATCGCTTGAACGCCACGAAAGGTGCCCGGTCGAGCGACCAGCACCACTCAACGACGACATGGAGGACGAAACGATACCCGCCCAACGAAACCGCGACCCTAGTAAATCCGGGCCGCGACCTTACTAAATGACGCGAACGTTCTGTGCTTCCTCACCCTTTTTACCGGGTGCAGCATCGAACTCAACGCGCTGTCCCTCTTCGAGAGTCTTGTAGCCGTCGCCCTGGATGTTCGAAAAATGCACGAACACGTCGTCACCCTGCTCGCGCGAAATGAACCCAAATCCCTTTTCAGCATTGAAAAACTTAACTGTGCCTTGTGCCACGAATACTCAATTCTCACTGCGTCAGACCGACCTATTCGGTTTGATCGCTGTACGAACACTACTCGCTTTGATGATGTGACGCATCGAAGCGCGACAAATATGGTGAACACCACTATTTTCGAAGAGTTATTCGCTAGATGAAGTCGGGCGACGAGTTCGGCCAGTAGCCCGGGACTGCCGCATCACGCGCGAAGAATCCTGGTGCGTGGGCCCGACGATCCAATGGCAGGTTTCGGCGTTCAGGGGCCTTTTAGGTTGTTGCACGTGCCCGTAGGGGCTTTTGTCGCCATTTAGCAGTCTGCGAGGATCGCAGGGACCTGACCAGGAGAAGGGTTCACCCGGCACTCATTGGGAAAAGCACGCCAGAGCACTCTCGGCGAACTCTCGTGAATGATCGAGGCTAAGGGGCCGCGCGAGGTCGTGGAGTACCTGAACTTTGCAGCGTTTGAGAAGCACAGGGGTGGGAAGTTCGCGCCGGTGGCGCCAGTGCCAGAGGCCTCGAGGCGGTCCCAAACTGGCTTCATCCACCAGCGCTCATTGGGCGTAGTGGGCGGCTTCGAACATCGCCGGCATGACCCTGAGGATCTCGCCGTTGAGCCGCTGGTAGTTGACCGAGTCGAGGTAGGTGAACGTCGCCTTCATCAAGCAGGCGAGCGACGTGCATGGGTTAGCAAGGTCAGGTCGAGCGGGTCACATCAGCGATCCCTTGCTGCGTTGTGACGGTGGTGCCACGGACTCCGACGGCAAGGCACTCCGACGGCGCCGGACACGCGATGCTCATGAGATCGCCTCCGCTGGATGGCGTCTTCGCCATGACCCATGAGTGCCCGTTCCACTGTGCGCTGCTCCCGCCGACCGCCCAGCAATCTCGTGCGGATGCACAGGCCAGTCCATCGAAAGTGGCCTGTACTGGTGCCGCCACGCGTTGCCAGGCGCCACCTCGGAGTTGCAATATGAGATCACCACCGGCGCTTGCGGCAGCCCAGCACATGGACGATGAGCGACACGTAACCGCGAGGGCTTCGCCCAACGGTCCGGGTAGTCCAACGCTGCGCCAGACGTGTCCGTTCCAGTGCTCGCCGAGTAATCTCGCCGCCGCGGATTGCGCGTTGCTGGCGCCAACGGCCCAGCAGTTCGCAGCTGACGCGCAACTGACTCCGTCAAGGGCTGACGCGGTCGGGCTCGGTGCCCCAGTAACCGACCAGTTTCTTCCGTTCCAGTGCTCGACGAGAACGCCGACAGATGGCGTCCCGCCGTTTCTAAGCCCAACTGCCCAACAGTTCGCACTAGACAGGCAGCTCACGCCGTTCAAGATGTCGTTGCCGGTCGTCTTGGGGCTTGGCGTCGGATCGATCTGCCAGCCGTGGCCGCTCCAGTGCTCCGCGTAGGTGTTGAGTCCAACTCGACCAACGGCGAAGCAGCTCGCAGCGCTCGTACAGGCGATGGCGCTCAGCGCCGCGCCCGGTGTCGCGGGAGACGGCAGGATCGTGAAGGATCCTCCCGTCCACCGCTCAACGAGCGGCGTGACCGCGTTTCGGCCCTGTCCCGCAAACCCTACGGCAAGGCAGAATGACCGCGAGGCACAGGAAACGCCGCTCAGCGAGTCGAACAATCCCGCGGGATTGGAAACCGGAACCTGGACGAGGCCTTCGGCGACGCTTGTCGGTCGCTGCGGGTTTGCCCTTCCAGGTGGCGTACTCGTTGTTGTTGCACCCGCTGCGGCCGTGGTGAAGGAGAGATCGCCGGTGGAGACGCTACCTCCGCTATTTGTCGCGACGAAGTCGAAGTGGTACGTGGTTGCGGGCGCCAGGCCATTCAACTTGGCCGAGACCGTCACGAATGCAGTCCCCGATCCCGCGTCTTGAGACGGCGTCGTCGATCCGTAAGTCGTGTTCGTGCCGTAGTTGAAGACGTAGGTCGTGTCGGACCCGTTCGGATTGAGTGTGCCATCGAGGGTGATCGTCGTCGGGCTAGCAGCGACCGCCACGATGGGGCCAAGACTTGGCGGAGGAACAGCCTGGAGTGGAGTCGCCGCCGACGCTGCTTCGCCGGTAACAAGAACACCCGAGGCGACAAGTAGCGAGGCTGCAGCGAGGATGCCGCGCCGTTGACAGTCAGTCATTCCCATGATCTTTCCGCCTTCCGCCTTGCGCCTTCCGCCTCCTACTGCACTGGGAACGTGATACATCAATCGATACCACGCCACGACCGCGTCTGTGACATCACGGTCGTCGACTTCCCCTTCGGCAAACTCGGTTGGTGGAGGAGTAAGGCAAATAGCCCAACCCTCCACCCGAGTCCTGAACCGACGTATCTAGACACCGACCAGGGTCGGTGCCAACGGAATCTTGGTTGGCTCAGGACCCGAGGGTCGACTGTTGGGCTTCAAATGAATGTCCCGTACCCCCTTGTTCTGATTAGTACAGATTTGTACTATAGTGACTGCATGGTGAGTGGAGACCTGATCAAAGAGGCTCGATTGCGAGCTGGATTGACCCAAAGCGAATTGGGCGCACGGCTCGGCAAATCTCAGTCAGTGATTGCCCGCTGGGAGCGTGACGATGTGTCGCCCAGTCTCGAGACGGTACGCGGGGTGGTACGTGCGTGCGGCTTGGATCTCACGTTCTTTATGTCCAAAATTGACGACTCGAACATGACGATTATCGACCAGAACCTTCGAATGACACCGGCTCAGCGTTTCGCCGATCTCATGGTGCGAATACAGTTCCACGATCGCCGAGCGCAGCGGACTACGAGTCACCATGGCTGAAATGGTTCCGTATCGCCCAGACGAGATCCTCGGAGTGCTTGAACGTCACGAAGTTCTCTACGTCGTCATCGGCGGACTCGCTGCCGAGTTACGCGGATCTCCCTACGTCACTCGAGATGTGGATGTTACGCCCGCACGCACCCGGGAGAACTTCACCAGACTTGCGGCTGCTCTGAGAGAGCTCGACGCCAAACTTCGCATTCCAGACATGGAAGAACCGCTAGCAATACCACTCGATGAGCAAACATTTGGGCAAGGAACTACATGGACCTTCGTGACCAAGCACGGCTATCTGGACATTGCCCTACTTCCTGACGGCACTCGAGGATACGACGACTTAAGACGATCAGCCACACACGAGCAAATAACCGACAGCGTGACCATCATGGTCGCAGCGCTCGCTGACGTCATTCGTTCCAAAGAAGCAGCTGGGCGCGAGAAGGATCGTGCCGTTCTGCCAATACTCCGCCAGGTCCTTGAACGCTCGCGCCAGAAAGCCCGAGACGATCGTGGGATGGAACTCTGACACTCAGCGCGATTCAAAGCGATCAAGCGCGTTCAGCAACGATCATGCCTACCGAGTGGGCCTTGAAGCTCAGAATCGATCTCGGCCTGCTTGACCCAGGTGCGCAGCGACTCAGTTCCACCGCCGAGCTGACGCGCCACTCGTGAAATCACGTTTCTAGTCCTTCGGGCCCTGAGCACGAAGGTCGCGGACCATCATCGTCGCGCGTTCTTTCCGCTCAGGCGGGTGCGGGTACCTCGTCTGTCCGGGTTTGCTCTTTGCCATGCTCCATCCTCTTGCAAGGTATGGAGTCTCCGGGGGGCCTGGACCGAATCACTGTCGCTCGCCAGCCGCGCCATACGAACCGCGACGAATCCGTTTTGGGCACGCCAAAACATCAGTAGGCGTATCGAGAACCACGATCAATCTCGCAGCCAACCATTGTAGCACTCATTATGCTACAATCCTGAGGTGACCAGAATTGGAATAAGAGAGCTTCGCCAGCACGCCAGCCGCTACCTCGAGCAAGTTAAGGCGGGCGAAGTCGTCGAAGTCACCGAACGAGGAAAACTGATCGCCCTCTTGGTGTCACCGACCCCGGCCGTCGCCTCAAGGGACCGACTTGTTGCTGCAGGTCGGCTCATTGCGGCGAGAAACGCACTTCAAATTCCTACACACCGACACGCCACACGCACCAATAACACCGCATCGCAAGCGCTCACTGAACTGCGCGAGGATCGGTTGGCGTGATCTATATCGACACGTCAGCCCTCGTGAAGCTACTGTTCGACGAGCCCGAGAGCTCGGCGCTCGCGGACTGGCTAACCCTAAAGGCCGACATTCCTAAGGTCAGCAGCGATCTGTCAACCGTTGAGTTACTTCGCACGTGCCAGCGAATCGATGAATCACTTGTTGGCGACGCCCGACGGCTACTGGATGGGGTCGACCTCGTGCCCATTGATCACGTAATCGTTGAGCAAGCCGCAACCCTGATCCCCCGCGAACTGCGCAGTCTTGATACGATCCACCTCGCAAGCGCGTTGTCTCTGAGCAACGACCTCACTGATTTCGTCGCCTATGACGTTCGCCTCTGCTCGGCTGCCAAGAATGCGGGGCTACCGGTGATGTCGCCTACATAGCGCAAGTATCTGCTCAACGCAAGATCAGCCAATGCCTGTCACCCGCCAGGGTTAAGGGACCACCCCTCCGCCACGAGTAAGGGACCACCTCGTCCCTCAATCCGTGCCGGCCATCTCTGATGTTCCCAGACCGGTGATCTGGTGTCAATTGAGGTTCACCGA
>JAJZBX010000033.1 GCA_021846325.1 Actinomycetes bacterium
TCGAGGCGTGGCGCGATCACCTCGGACCAGCACGCCAGGACACGACGTTCGTGACTCGTAATCGACTCGGCGCCGGGTAAGAACGCGGGCGCCACGTCGATGTAGCGCACGTCGTGACGGGGGTGCCGGTCGTCGTCCTCGGGAATTGCCGGTGGCACCGCGTCACGGTCACGCTTCCAGTGGCGCACCGAGGCTCGCCCGTAGCGCGCGATCGCCGACGTGCGGTCCAGACCCTGGAGGAGACCAAAGTGGCGTTCGTTGAGCCGCCAGTCGATCCGCCACTCGACTCGAGCTCCCACGTCGCCGAACGTGGCGATGGTGGCCGTGTCGATCGCTCGCGTCGCCGGGCTCGTGATCACCACCGACAGGTTCAGTCGGGCGGCCGCGATGGCGTCACCGGCGCGCACGGCCTCGGCGGCACCGAGATCGCTGAGTGCCGGATCGGCCCAACCCGTGAAGCGCGCCTCGTCGTTCCACGACGTGCGCCCGTGGCGCAACATGACCAACGTCCCGCGAGTCCGCGTGGCATCCGGTGACCCTGCATCGCGCCGCTCATCGAGGTCCACCCGCCGACCCAGGTAGGTCATGACGCGTGCGTCACTGTGCCGGCACCGACCAGCTCGGCGACGAGTCTCGCGCTCGTACGTGCTCCGTCAAGATCGATCGCGGCGTGGCTACGCTCGGCGCCGAGCAACTCGAGCACCTCGTCGGCCAGGCGTCGGGGCGTGAGCGCGGATGAGTTCAGCACTCGCATCACGCCGAGCCCGGCGAGTCGCCGAGCTCGTTCGCCCTGCTCGGTCTCTCGTCCCTCATCGTGGGGAACGACGACCGAGGGCACACCGGAGCGCACGATGTCCAGGGCCGTGTTGTACCCGCATTGGCTGATCGACGCGGACGCGGACGCCATGGCGGAAGCGAGGTCGGGGATGAAGCGCTCCACGCGAAGTCCCGCACAGTTCGCCGAGCTCGCGGCCAGCGCCCGAACGTCCTCGTCGTCGAGGAACGGCCCAGTCACGATTCGCGTGAGCAGGCCCCGGCCGGCGAGATGGCGCTCGTGAGCCAGGGCGGCGCAACGCAAGAGACCGGCGCCGACCTTGCCGCCACCGGCCGACACGAGTACCTCGGGTTGGCGCGTTGGCACGCCGCGAGGGCGCTCGGGGCGCGGCACGACGTAGCCCGTGTAGTGGACGGGTACGCGCAGTTCGATGGTGGGCCGGAACGTGTCCTCCAGGCGTACCACGGAGGGGTCGCCGTGAACCAGCACCGCGTCGAAGTAGTGGTTGAGTCGCAACGCTGCCTCGTCGTCCTTGGCCGCCTGGCCCGGTCCACCGGCGACCAGGATGTCGCGCACGCTGCAAATGATCGTCGTCGCGCGCTGCGCGCCGCGGGCGCGCTCGAGCAGCGGGATGAGTTCGCGATCGAACTTGCGCCGTCCGAGCGGGAAGAGTTCCACGAGCAGCGCGGCAGGACGCAGCGCATCGAGCAGGTCCAACAACGTGCTGAGCCGTCGTTGCCACGCCTCCTCGAGTGTCAGGCCCGGCGCCAGACTGGCCAGGGACGTGTCAGAGCCACCGCGCGAGCCGATGGGCGAGAGCGCGACGAGTTCGACGCCCGGGGGGACCGTGAACGCGGTTGGGATCTCTCCACCGCTGACCAGGACCACCCGGAACCGTTCGGCGAGCGCGGCGGCCACCGAGAGCGAGCGCACGAGGTGGCCGAGACCGACCGAGTGCTGGGAGTAGAAGAGCAGCGCGGGCCGCTCGTCGGATTCGCGCGTCACGGGAGACTCACCTCGCTCGGCTGGCCCGCGTCCAGCATCCACTCGAGCGGGCGCCACAGCACGGGGGCGAAGCTCGTGACCAGTCCGCGGCCGATCCCGTAGAGGTCGAAGCCAGCCTCACGCAGGGGTTCGATAGCCAAGACCCCGACCGCGTCAACTATCACGTGGCCGGTCATCGACTCGCGCAGGCGTGCTGGATCGAGCTCGCGGTACTGCGCCCAGCCCGTCGCCACGACGAGCGCGTCGGCGCCGTGCGCAGCTTCGTAGGGGTCCGCGACCTGAGACACGTTGGGCTCGACGACACGGGCGATGGGATCGTGGGCGCGCACGTTGGCGCCGCGACCGACTAGCTCGGCCACGAGCGCGACGGCGGGTGAGAAACGCGTGTCGTCAGTGCCCGCTTTGAAGGCGAGCCCGAGGACCGCGATGGTGCGACCATCGAGCGTGCCGAGGGCGGACTCAATCTTGGCGACCAACGTGACCAGTGACGTGTCGTTCGCGCGCTGCGCGGCGCGAGCGACCTCGGCCGGCCGGCCGGCGGACTCGGCCACGGCGATGAAGCCCGAGAGGTCCTTGGGCAAACACGAGCCGCCGAAGCCGGGTCCGGGATTCAAGAACGCGCCCCCGATGCGCTCGTCGAGACCGACGCCGCCGAGCACCTTATCCGTCTCGGCGCCGAGCGCCTCGCAGAGCGCGGCGACCTCGTTGGCAAAGGAGATCTTCACGGCAAGGAAAGTGTTCGACGCGTACTTCACGAGCTCGGCACTGCGTCGACTGCAGGCGACGAGCGGCCACGAGGCGGGGTAGAGACCGGCCACCGCGCGCGCCAACTCGGGGTCGTCGGCACCCACGACCACGCGATCGGGATGAAAGAAGTCCCACACAGCCCGGCCCTCGCGTAGAAACTCCGGATTGGACACCACGCTGACCCTGACGCCCTCGCGCGCGTGGCCGCCGACGAAGAGCTCGAGCGCCTCGCACGTGCCCGGGGGAACGGTGCTCTTGACCACGAGCGCGACGTCGGTCGTCGCCGCCGCGGCGGCCGCGGTGGCGGCTCGCCCGAGCTGGCGCAGATCCGGTTCGCCGTCGGCGCGCGGCGGGGTGCCCACGCAGAGCAGGGCCACCCCAACGCCGTCCATCGCGCCGGCGACGTCGTCGCTAAAGGTGAGCCGGCCGCTGCTCGCGTGGCGCGTGACCAGCTCGTCGAGGCCCGGTTCGTAGATCGGGATCTCGCCGCCCGAGAGCGCCGCGAGACGGACGGCGTCAACCTCGACGCAGCGCACCTCGTGACCGAGCTCGCTCAGGCACGCCGCCGCGGTCAGGCCGACGTAGCCCGCGCCGATGACGCAGATTCGCGTCGGCTCGACCGTCTCGCTGGTTCGGGAACACTCGACGAGATTCATACTTCTCCTTTGACGAGGTGGTGGCTGGGGGACAATGCGCGCCCGACGGGCTGGTCCGCCTGAATCCGGCGTAGACGCCAGTAGACGTGGCGCTCGGCCATGAGCTGGGCGTGCGTACCGGTCTCGGTGATGCGACCGTTGCTCAGGACCGCGATCTGGTCGACGTTGCCGAGGCGCGAGAGCTGGTGGCTCACGATGATGCTGGTTCGCCCGGCGGCAACCAGGTCGATCGCGGCGAGCACGGCGGACTCGAGTTCGGCGTCTAGACCCGTGGTGGGCTCGTCCAGGAGCAGAATCGGGGCGTTGCGAGCCATGGCGCGCGCGACGGCCACACACTGGCGCTGGCCGCCCGAGAGGGACTGGCCCCGCTCGCCGATGAGCGTGTCGTAGCCCTCGGGAAACGACTCGATCAACTCGTGCAGGCCAGCACGACGCGCGGCCTCGATCGCTTCGGACCGGCCGCGCTCGACCTGGCCGTAGAGGATGTTCTCCCACACCGGGGCCCGGAACAGGTAAGGCTCTTGGGGCACGTAGGCGATCTGGCGACGTAAGTCGCCCAACGCCAGTTCGTTGAGGTCCACGCCATCGAGTCGCACCGAGCCCGACGCGGGGTCGAGGAATCGCGGGATCAGGCGCAAGACGGTGCTCTTGCCCGAACCGGTGGCACCAACGAGGGCGAGGCGCGTTCCGGCGTCCACCTGTAGTGAAACGCCCGCGAGCACCGGCGAACCTCCGGGATAGGTCACGCGCACGTCGGCGAGGCTGATGTCGCCGTGCGCGCGTTCGAAGCGACGGGGCGAGCGCGTCTCGGGGACCTCCTCGTGGGTATCCAACAGCTCGATCACTCGTTCGGCGGCCGCGTGGGCGCGCCCGACGACGCCGGCGAGCTTGGCGAGTTGGCGCACCGGGCTGTACATGCCGCGCAGGTACGCGGCGAACACGAGCAGGTCACCCGCCGTGAGGCGACCCGACATCACGGCGCGGGCCCCGAAGTACAGGACCATCGTGGTCGACAGGGACATCGCCAGGGTCATGAGGGGCGTGAACTGCGACTGGGCGACGATGGCGCGGCGATTCTGCTCGAGGCCCCGCTCAGTCGCCTCGCCGTACCGGGCGGCCTCGACGTCTTCGGCGCCGAAGGCTTGGACCACCGCCATCGCGCTGAGGACCTCTTGGGCCACCGCGTTCGCCTCGCCGTCCGAGCGGCGCGCGAGGCGCTGGTACGCCTTGATTCGAGTCAGGTAGTGCCGAGTGGACCACAGGAGCAGCGGGACGAGGGTCATCGCCAGCAGGGCGAAGCGCCAGTCGACGACCAGCATGATCGCGATCATCCCGGCCAGGGTCAGGACGTTGCGAACCAGGGTCGGAACGGCGTTGATGACCGCGCTCTGGATCGCTTGGACGTCGCCGCCGAGGCGCGCGAGCAGATCGCCGGTGCGACGGCTCTGGTGGAAGTGGACGCCTTGGGCTTCGAGGTGGCGAAAGAGCTCACGGCGGATGTTCAGCACGACGCGCTGGCCGGCGGTCGCCATGAGCCGGGTCGAAAAGTAGTCCGAGACGGCCAGTCCGACGGCAATCGCGATCAACGCGGCGAGCAGGGCCGCGAGGAGTCCGGTGCGCTGGTGGGGCATCCAGTCGAGCCAGCGGGGCAGGCGCCGGTGGCTCAGGACGCTGTCGAAGATGAACTTCAACGGCCAGGGTCCGAGCCACTGCATGATGGCGGCGAACACGCTCGCGCCGAGGCCGGTGGCGAGCATGCCGCGCACGGGCCGGATATGCGAGCGAAAGCGCCAGATCACGTTCGGGCGATTCGCCGGGCGGGGTCGGTGACGCCGGGAGTGGGTTGGAAGAGGGGGGCGATCGCCTGGGTGCAAGCTCGTCGATCGAATGAGTCGATCACGTGGCGCCTCGCCGCGGCACCCATGCGGGCGCGCAGCTCGGGCTCGTCGTGCAGGCGCCCGAGGGCGTCGGCCAGGGCCTCGGGGCTACCGGACGTGACCAGTAGCCCGCACTCGGGCGTGATGACTTCCGGAATGCCGGCGACGTCGCTCGCCACGACCGCCACGCCACTCGCCATCGCCTCGAGCAGGGCGTTGGGAATGCCGTCACGGTCGCCGTTGGCCAGCACCACGCTGGCCTGGACGAAGACGTCGGCCTCGTGGTATGACGCGGCGACCGCCCTGGTGGCCAGCGCGCCGAGGAAGCGGATGTGTGGCGCGACGTCAAGGCTGGCCGCGAGGTCCGCCAGCTCGTCGTGCTCGGGTCCGGCGCCCACGATTGTGCACGCGACGTCGCGTCCCTGCGCGACGAGCTGGGCGATGGCCCCGACGAGGACCGGGTAGCCCTTTTTGGGCACCAGGCGACCAACGCAGAGGATGCGCAAGGTCGCATCGTTGGCGTCGCGGGGGGCCGGTCGTGGCGCGAAGCGCTCGGTGTTGACCCCGTGAGGCGCGAGGAGGACCTTGGCCGCGTCCGCGCCGGCGATATCGCTCACGGCGTCGTGCGCGGAGCGCGAGCAGGTCAGCACGAAGCTCGCGTCACGAATCTTGCGCGCGAGTAGGTCCGGCGAGGACACGTAGATGTCCTTGGCGTGGGCCGAAAAGCTGTACGGCAGATCGCTGAGCAGGTGCACGAAATGCGCCACCGACGCCGGTCCGTGGGCGAAGGCGGCGTGCACGTGCCGTGCGCCGTCGGCCTCGACGAGCAGCGTCAGTCGGCCCGCCTGGGCGAAGTTGATCAGGGTGGAGAGGTGCCGGCGCTCTCGCGCGATGTAGGCGACGATGCCGAGGTAGCGTCGAGGATCGCGAGCCAGTAGCCGCGCGTGAGCAGCGATGGTCGCCGACGCCACGCGCGCCCGGTCGCGTGCGCCCTGTGCCCGCAGGTAGGTCACGGGGCTGGCAACGCGGGCCACGTCGGGTTGGACGAGATCCTCACGTGGATCGGCGATGGCGTAGAGGCGAAGCGGGACGCCCGCGTCCTCGAGCCCGATGATCTCGTCGAGGATGAACGTCTCGGAGAGACGCGGGAATCGCTTGGTGAGGTAGGCGACGCTCGTGCTCACGCGGTCGCCCTCACTCGGGGGCTCACTGCGATCCCGGGGGCACGGCCGTCCCCGGCGAGTCGAACCTCGGCGGCCAGGGCCCTCTCGACTTCGACGAGGCCTCCGAGGTCGATCGGGGGCGGGCCGAGTCGGGGACCCGTTTCGAGCGCTCGCGACAGCGCCCGGTAGACGTGGTGGGCGAGGTCGCCGTCCGCGGCGACCACCGACACGGCACCTCGGGCGGCGAAGAGCTCGGCCCGGATCGCCTGTTCGCGCCGCGGGTGAGTGCGTGGCACGACGACGGTCGGGGTGGCGCTCGCGACGAGCTCGCAGAGTGAGTTGTAGCCGCCCATGGTCACTGCGGCGCGCGCGGTCGCCATCGCGACGTGCGCGTCGGGGAGGAACTCGATCACCGAGGCGTGCGGGTCGCGACTCGCCTGGCGCACCAGTCGAGCTCGATCGGCGCCGTTCATCAGTGGTCCGGTCACGATGCGGCACGGCACGTTCAGCGCCGCGCACGCCGAGAGGGTGGCCGACAGCGCCTCGACGCCGTCACCGCCGCCGCCGGCCGTGCCCAGCACGAAGTCCTCACGGGCACCCCTCGCCTCGACCCGACGGCGCCGTGCGACGTAGCCGCAGTAGGTGAGCTTTGACGCAACGGCCTTGGAGAGGTCGTAGGACGACACGACGTCGAAGACGTCTTGGCTGCCGTAGACCAGGATACGGTCGAAGACCTTGTCCAGCGCCTCGTAGGCGCCCTGGCTCGCCCAGAGCTGGCGCACCGTGTCGGGGTCGTCGAGGACGTCGCGCAGCCCCAAGACGATGCGCGTGCTCGGCGAGTGCGTGCCCAGGGCGTCGTAGACGGGGACGAGTTCGCCCTTCATGCCGAGCGGGGCGTGATCGACGAGCAGCACGTCGGGCCGAAAGCGCAGCGCGGTGTCCACCATGATCGCGCTGCGGGCTCGACGCACGAGGTCGATGTTCCAGCGATCGTCGTGAGCGCGGTACTCCTCGACACCCACTTTGACCACGGGCGGTAGCTGGACGAGGGTCAGGCGCTCGGGCACCGCGAAGTGGCCAGCAACCGGGGAACCGGTCATTAGAACGATCTGCAGGCCCGGGTGTTCGCCCAGCAGGTGCGAGGCGATGGCGAGATTACGTCGCAGGTGGCCGAGTCCGTACGTGTCGTGGCCGTACAGCAGGACGCGGCGCAGGAGCCGGGTGCGGCTCACGACCCCGTCCTTAGCGCCACCCGGCTGCGCTCGCCCAACCAGGCCACCTCGGCCGCGTAGCCGTCAGCAAAGTCCACGTGCGCTTGAAAGCTGAGCCGCTCGTGTGCGCGGGTGAGGTCCGCACCGGTGTGGCGGGCGTCGCCGCGGGCGAACGGCTCGCGGCGAATCGAGACGGGCCCCCCGGTCAGTTCAGCGAGCAACTCGAAGACCTCGTTCAGCGAGATCCGGGTTCCACCACCGACGTTGACCGCCAGTCCGGCCACGTCGGCCTCGGCCGCGAGGCGGGTGGCGCGCACGATGTCGTCGACGTAGGTGAAGTCCCGGCTCTGGGTGCCGTCGCCGAAGAGACTGATCTCGCGTCCCTCGAGGGCGGCCTCGGCGAAACGGCGCAGCCCCATGTCCGGGCGCTGGCCAGGACCGTAGACGGTGAAGTAGCGCAGCGCGGTTGTCTCGAGCTGGGCGTCATTGGCGTCGAGGCAGACGCGCTCGGCCACCAGTTTGGTTTGGCCGTACGGTGAGAGTGGTGTCGTTGGACCCTCCTCTCGGAAGGGAAGGGCCGCGTTGCCGTAGACCGATGAGGACGAGGCGTAGACCAGGCGCCGCACGGCGGGGGCTCGACGGGCCGCGTGCACCAGGCGCGTGGTCGCCAGCACGTTGTCGTGGTGGTACTTAAGAGGAATGTCGAAGCTGTCGCGCACGCCGGGTCGGCCCGCGAGGTGGTACACAACCTCAGCGTCCTCCAAGATCGCGTCGAGGTCAGTCTCGGCGACGTCGGCCGTGACGTGGTGGTAGCGCGGGTTCGAGCGCAACAGTTCGGCGCGCGCCAACTTTTCTTCGGGGTCGTAGGAGTCGGTGAAGGCGTCCACGCCCGCGACCCACCAGCCCTCGTCGAGCAGCATTCCCACCAACCGAGATCCGATGAATCCGGCGGCCCCAGTGACCACGCACCTTCGGTCCATGTCCGTTCCCTTCAGCGACAGTGCCGCTTCGGGCTCTCCGGCGGACTTTGCGTGACGGTGACATGAGACACGACGGGCGTGGTGGCGAGGTGTGAACGACGTGGAGATCGTGTGGAAGTTGGTCCTCTGGTCCCGATCAGGCTCGGGGCAGGCGAACTCTGAACGTGCTGCCGGCTCCCGGCGAGCTCTCGACATCGATAGTTCCCTGATGCGCGTGGACGAGCGATGCCACCACGGCCAGTCCGATGCCGCTGCCGGACGTGTCGCGCGATCCCGCTCCCCGGAAGAACCGATCAAAGACGTGCGTCAGCTCATCGCCGGGAATGCCCCGGCCGGTGTCGGCGACGACGAGGGTGCAGCCCTGCTCGTCGCTCGAGACCGTGATCCAGACGCTGCCTCCCGGAGGCGTGAACTTGACCGCGTTGGAGAGAAGGTTCACGACCACTTGCTCGAGGCGGCTCGGGTCACCTCGCACCATCGCCGGATTGAACTGGACCTCTAGGTTGACGCCCTTGGCGACGTAGCGCGGCGCGAGGCGAGCAGCGGCGTTCGAGGCCACCCGCGCGAGGTCGGCGGTCTCGACGTTCAGTGTGAGACCCGCCGCCTCGGCCGACGAGAGGATGCTCAGGTCTTCGACAAGGCGGTTGAGCTGCCCAACCTCTTCGCCGAAGGCCGCGATCGCGCGCTGGTCGAGCGCGACCACGCCCATCGAGATGCCCTCGATCTGGGCTTGTAGGACCGAGAGCGGGGTGCGCAGTTCGTGCGCCAGGTCGCTCACCATCGTGCGACGTAGGTGGTCCTCGTTCTCGAGCTTTTCGGCCAGGCCATTGAAGGCGGTGGCCAGTTCAGCCACCTCGCCCGCCCCGCGGACCCCCGTGGCGCGGCTGGAGTGGTCGCCCGCCGCCAGGCGGCGAGTCGCGAGCGTCAAGGAGCGCAAGGGCCGCACGAGCCAACGAGAACCGAAGATGGCCGTCGCCAGAGCGATGATCAGTGCGAGCCCCGAGGCCAGCGCCAGGGACTGTTCGATGGAACGACGGAATTTGGCTTCTTCGGGAAGCAGTCCCGAAGCGGGAAACGAGAGTGACGCCACGGCGACGGTGCGGCCTTTGGCGGTGACCGCCACGGTGTGTGTCAGACCCCCTGGCGATGGCGGGTTCAGCGACACGAAGATGCGGCCGTTGACTCGCACGGTCAGGCCGAGACCCATCGCCTGAGCCAGTTCGGTGGATGGCGTCAGGTCCGAGGGATTCCAGTCGCTGTCGCGCAGGTAGGCCGTGCGGATCGAGGTGACCAGAGCGGTGGTGCTCGCGCGCTCGTTGTCGTTGCCCGCGCTCGTGATGTCACTGTCGGTGAGCAGCACCGTGGCCACGGCCAGTGCGATCACCGACGTCATGGCGATCAGCATGGAGCCGATCGCCAGTCGGCGACCGACGGGACCGAGCCATTCGGAGCGACGAACCTCGCGCGTGGGGATCATGAGCCGTCTCGGCGCGGCATGAGCCGGTAACCGATGCCGAGCACCGTCTCAATAATGAGCGGGTGAGACGTGTCCTCGCCGAGCTTGCGTCGAAGGTTCTTCACGTGTGAGTCGATGACGCGCTCGTACCCTTCCCACTCGTAGCCCCGCACGGCATTCACGAGTTCGTAGCGTGAGAAGACGCGTCCGGGGATCCTCGCCAACTCCGAGAGTAATCCCCATTCGGTCGGCGAAAGATTGACGGCGATTCCCCGCACTCGTACCTCGTGCTGATCGTCGTCGATTTCGAGCAAATGACCTCCGAAGGAACGCTGGTGCGGACTCTCGTCGATGCCCCGGCCCCGGCGCAGCATCGCGAGGACACGCAGTATGAGCTCACGCGGGCTGAACGGCTTGGTCACGTAGTCATCCGCGCCGAGCTCCAACCCGCGTATGCGGTCCTCTTCACTCGACATCGCCGTGAGGATGAGCACGAGAACATCGGACCCGCGACGAAGTTCTCTCACTAGTTCGAGGCCCGAGACGTCGGGCAAGCCGAGATCGAGTACCACGAGGTCCGGCTCAGCGTGTGACGCGAGAGCTAGGGCGTCGGCGCCGGAGGCGGCCGTGAGTACGGTGAGGTGTTCGCGCTCGAGGAAGGACCGTAGGAGGTCGCGGAGCTTGCTTTCGTCCTCGACGACTAGGACTGTGGGTGACACTGTTCCTCCCGGACAATTGGGCGCAAACCCCGTCGTGCTGGGCGCGGACAACGCGCGGGGCCAGGTCCGTACGCACTGACCATAGTGGGCTGGACAAAAGCCACTTGGTCGCAGCTTGAGACGACGTGACGCGATTGACCATCTCACGAAGGATCCGCACTGGGTCTGTTAGAGGCGATCTCAAGCGGTCAGCGCGACGAAGGTCGCGCACTTACCTGGAGCATCGGAATCTAGCGGGGTGTGATTGTCGCGAGTAGATCCCAGTTGGGCTTGCCGGCGTAGAGCAGAGCGCGGATCCGGTAGTTGCGAAATGACCGGAAGCCGAACGCCACGCGCTTCACTCG
>JAJZBX010000015.1 GCA_021846325.1 Actinomycetes bacterium
CACGTACAACTTGCAGATCCTGCTCTCGGTGATGATGGCGGTCATGGTGGCGATCCTCGTCCCGCGAGCGGCCGCGAGTGCCGAGCGCATCAAGGCGGTGCTCGACACCGTTCCCGCCGTCGCCGATCCGCCGGTGCCCGTGACCCCGAGCGCGCAGAGCGGACTCGTTCAGTTTCGCGACGTCGCCTTCGCCTACCCGGGCAGCGAGCGGCCGGTACTCGAGGCCATCACGGTCGACTTCGAGCCCGGTGCGACGAGCGCGATCATCGGGGGAACCGGCAGCGGCAAGACGACCCTCGTGGACCTGGTCCCACGCTTCTTCGACGCCACCGGCGGCTCAGTCGTCGTCAACGGCGTTGACGCCCGCGACCAGGCCCTCGAGTCGCTCTGGGCGACCATCGGCCTCGTGCCGCAGACCGCCTACCTGTTCGCCGGGACCGTCGCGAGCAACCTTCGATTCGCGCGACCCGACGCGACCGACGCCGAGCTCTGGCGCGCCCTCGAAGTCGCCCAGGCGCGCGACTTCGTCGCGACGATGCCCGGCGGACTCGACGCGCCGATTGACCAGGGGGGAACGAACGTCTCGGGTGGCCAACGCCAGCGCCTGGCCATCGCGCGCGCCCTGGTGAAGCGGCCGCGAATCTATCTCTTCGACGACTGCTTCTCCGCGCTCGACGCCGCGACCGACGCGAGTCTGCGCGCGGCGCTGATCGAGGCGACCGCCGACGCGACCGTCGTGATCGTCGCCCAACGCGTGAGTACCGTGATGCACGCCGATCGAATCGTCGTGCTCGACGATGGTCGGATCGTCGGTATCGGCACCCACGAAGCCCTGCTCGCCGGCTGTGAGCCCTACCGCGAGATCGTCGTCTCCCAGCTCGGGGCGGCGTCATGACGATGGGACCCATGGGCGCGATGCGCGGGGGCGCGATGGCGCCACCGCGCTCGAGTCGCAATCTGCGCCGTACGACACGCCGTCTGGTGCATCTGCTGCGGCCCGATCGCTGGCGACTGTGGGGCGCCCTCGTGCTGGGCGTCACCTCGGTCGGCTTCATGGTGTCGGGGCCCCAGATCCTGGGCAACGCGACCAACGTGCTCTTCAACGGCCTCATCGCCAAGCGCTTGCCCGCCGGCACGACCCAGATCCAGGCCGAGCAGTACCTGCGCGCCCACGGGCGGTCCCAGCTCGCCAAGATGATCACCGGCATGCACCTCACCCCAGGGGTCGGCGTGCACATCGATCAGATGGGCCGAGTGCTCGGCGCGGCGGCGCTCGTCTACCTCATCGGCGCGACCTTCAGCTACCTCCAGGGCTACACCATGGCCGGCGTCACCCAGCGGGTCATGTCCCAGATGCGCCGCGACGTTGAGTCCAAGCTGAGTCGTCTGCCGCTTCGCTACTTCGACAGCCACCCCCACGGTGACGTCCTCAGCCGGGTGACCAACGACATCGACAACCTGACGACGACGATTCAGCAGGGACTCAGCCAGCTGCTCACCTCGGTTCTCACGGTCATCGGCGTGCTCTCGATGATGCTGTGGATCTCGCCGTTGCTCGCGGTGGTGGCGCTCATCACCATCCCGCTCGCCTTCGTCGTCACCGTGCTCATCGCTCGGCGCTCGCAGGTCCAGTTCGCGGCGCAGTGGAACCGCACCGGAACGCTCAACGGCCTCGTCGAGGAGACCCACAGTGGTCACGAGCTAGTCCAGGTCTTCGGTCGGCGCGACGCGACCGTCGACGAGTTCACTCGTCAGAATCGCCGGCTTTACGAGTCCAGCTTCCGGGCCCAGTTCCTCTCGGGCATCGTGCAGCCGTCGGTGCAGTTCATCTCCAACCTCAACTACGTCGTCATCGCCGTCGTTGGCGGCTACCGGGTGGCCTCGGGCCTGCTCTCGCTCGGTGCGGTCACGGCCTTCATCCAGTACTCACGCCAGTTCACCATGCCCATCACCCAGATCGCGGGCCAGATGAACATGCTGCAATCGGGCCTCGCCTCGGCCGAGCGGGTCTTCGAGTTCCTCGACGCCGACGAGGAGCAACCCGACCACGAGGACACCGGCGTCCCCACGAGCGCCCCGAGCGGCGGCGCTCGCGTGACGCTCGAGCACGTGAGCTTTCGCTACGAACCCGACGAGCCACTGATCGACGACGTGAATCTCGACGTCCTGCCCGGTCACACCATCGCGATCGTCGGGCCGACCGGGGCGGGCAAGACGACCCTGGTGAACCTGCTGGTGCGCTTCTACGAGATCGACGACGGCCACATCTTGCTCAACGGCGTCGACTACCGAGACCTCACCCGCGACGACGTACGTCGCTCCTTCTCGATGGTGCTGCAGGACACCTGGGTCTTCGCGGGCTCGATTCGCGACAACATCGCCTACGCACACCCCGAGGCGACTGACGAGGCCGTGGTCGCCGCGGCGATCGCGGCCCACGTCGACAACTTCGTGCGCACCCTGCCCGACGGCTACGAGACCCAGCTCGACGAGGACGCCTCGAACCTGTCGTCGGGCCAACGGCAGCTGCTGACCATCGCTCGAGCGTTCCTCGCCGACCAGAGCGTGCTCATCCTCGACGAGGCGACCAGCAACGTCGACACGCGCACCGAGGTGCTGATCCAGGAGGCGATGGCCCGGCTGCGCGAGGGCCGTACGAGCTTCGTTATCGCGCACCGCCTCTCGACGATCCGTCACGCGGACTCGATCCTCGTGATGGACCACGGCCGCATCGTCGAGCAAGGTGATCACGGGGCGCTGATGGCGCGCCGCGGCCTCTACTTCGATCTCTACAACAGCCAGTTCGCCGGCGCCGAGACCTGAACCTCGAGCGACCGTCGATGACTAACCTGCCTCGCGTGAGCATCCTCGTCGACCTCCAACGAGTGACCCTGCGCGGCGCCGACCGGACCGTGCTCGACGATCTCTCCTTGACGGTGTCCTCGGGTGACCGGATCGGCGTGGTCGGCATCAACGGCACCGGCAAGACCGCACTCTTGCGCATCATCGCCGGGACGCTCGCCCCCGACGCCGGGGCGGTGCAACGGGGACGCACCGTTCAGGTCGCGGTGCTCGAGCAGGAGCCGGCGCTGCCCGAGGGCACGGTGCGAGACGCGGTCGGTGGCGGGTGGCGAGCCGACGCGGCCCTGGATCGCCTGGGCGTGTTGGACCTCGTCGCGTCGCCGACCTCAGAACTCTCGGGTGGCCAGCGCAAGCGGGTGGCCCTCGCGCGCGTCTTCGCCGAACCACCCGACCTGCTGATCCTCGACGAGCCGACGAACCACCTCGACCTCGACGCCATCGGGTGGCTCGAACGCCAACTGGTGGACTTTCGCGGCGGCGTCGTGCTGGTCAGCCACGACCGATTCCTACTCGACCAGGTAACGACCCGCATGGTCGAGATCGACCGTGGCGCAACCTACCAGCACGCCGGTGGCTACGCCCGACTGCTCGAGGTTCAGGCGCAGCGGGCCGCGCTGGCCACCTCGGCCGAGCGGGTGCGCCGCAACCTCGCGCGCGGCGAGCTCGCGTGGCTTCGCCGCGGCGTCAAGGCGCGCTCGACCAAGCCCCAGGCCCGTATCGACGCGGCGCACCGACTCCTCGCGCGGGGCCCGAGTGCCCCGGCCCGCTCGGGTTCACTCGACCTCGACCTGGCGATGCCGCGACTGGGCAACACGGTGATCCGCGCGCACCGGGTCACCTACGCCTACGGCGATCGAGTGGTGCTGCGCGACGTCGAACTCGAGCTCGGACCGGGCGACCGCGTGGGCGTCGTGGGACCCAACGGCGCGGGCAAGTCGACGCTGCTCGACCTACTCGCCCAGCGGCGAGCGCCACTGCACGGAACCGTCAAACGCGGCCCCACCGTCGTCGCGGCGTACTTCGAGCAGCACGGGGCGCCGATCGATGTCACGGCGAGCGTCCAGGAGCTGGTCGCCGGCCCACTCGGCGTACCCGGCTCACCGGCTGACGTCGCACTCATGAAACGGTTCTGGTTCACCGGGGCGCTGCCCGTCACCCGGGCCATCGACCTCTCGGGTGGCGAGCGCCGACGACTCCAACTCCTGCTCGCGCTCGCCCAGCGACCCAACGTCCTCTTTCTCGACGAGCCCACCAACGACCTGGATCTCGAGACCATTCGCCTCGTCGAGGACTTTCTCAGCCAGTGGTCCGGCACGCTCGTCGTCGCATCGCACGACCGAGCTTTTCTCAGTCGAACCACGGAGCGGCTCATCGAGGTGGCCGACGGCGCGGTGCGCGACGTGCCCGGCGGTATCGACGCGTGGATCGCGCGCCGTCTCGAGCACGCCGTCACGCCGGTTGACACCGCCGACGTCCCGCGCGGACGAGCCCTGCGCGACGCCGAAAAGGAGATGACTCGCCTCGAACGCCGCAAGCAGACCCTGAGCGCCACGCTCGAGCACGTCACCGAACCCGTCGAGCAGGCGCGCCTCGGCCACGAGTTGGCGACGGTGCTGGGCGACCTGCACCGAGCCGAGGAGGCGTGGCTAACCTTCTTCGAATAAGCCGCCTCGCACGTGGCATCGAGCGAGGGAGATTAACGGGTCCCGCCTCTATAGTTGACAACTTCTATCATATTTATCTACTATGACGGATCCGGCGGTGACCGGACACGAACGGAGGAAGGCCATGAGCCAGTGGGGATTCGAGACCCGCCAGATCCACGCCGGTGCCGTCGCCGACCCGACGACCGGGGCGCGCGTGGTGCCGATCTATCAGACGGCCAGTTACGTCTTTCGCGATACCGAGCACGCCGCGGCCCTCTTTGGACTGGCCGAGCTCGGCAACATCTACACGCGCATCATGAACCCCACCCAGGCGGTGTTCGAAGAGCGCCTGGCCTCGCTCGAGGGCGGTGTCGCGGCGCTCGCCGTCGCCTCGGGTCAGGCCGCCGAGACCGTCGCCCTGCTCAACCTCGCCGAAGGCGGCGGCCACATCGTGGCCTCCTCGTCACTCTACGGTGGGTCCTACAACCTCTTGCGTCACACGCTGCCCAAACTCGGCATCCAGACCACCTTCGTCGAGGATCCCGACGATCTCAATGCCTGGGCGCGGGCCGTGCGCGAGAACACCCGCGCCTTCTACGCCGAATCCCTCGGCAACCCCAAGGGCGACGTGCTCGACTTCGCCGGCGTCAGTGGGGTCGCCCACGAACATCGGCTACCCCTGGTGGTTGACAACACCCTCGCCACGCCGTACCTCACGCGGCCGCTCGAACACGGCGCCGACATTGTGCTGCACTCGGCGACCAAGTTCATCGGCGGGCACGGTAACTCCATCGGCGGGGTCATCGTCGACGGCGGGACGTTCGACTACGAGGCCAGCGGCCGTTTCGCCAACTTCACCGAGCCCGACCCCAGCTACCACGGCCTGGTCTTCGCCGAGTTGCCCGAGGCGCTCTTCCCCGCGCGCTTCGCGCTGAAGGCCCGCCTGCAGTACCTGCGCGACACGGGTCCGGCCATCTCCCCCTTCAACGCCTTCTTGCTCATTCAGGGACTCGAGACCTTGAGCCTGCGCATGGAACGCCACGTCGCCAACGCGACCGCGGTCGCCGAGTGGCTCGAGGCCCGCGACGACGTCGCCTGGGTCGCCTACAGCGGGCTCGCGTCGAGCCCGTGGCACGACCGCCAGCGCCGCTACCTCCCCCGCGGTGGCGGCGCCATCATCGCCTTCGGCATCGTCGGCGGCGCGGCGGCCGGGCGACGCTTCATCGAGGGGCTCCGCTTGTTCAGTCACCTCGCTAACGTCGGTGACGTGCGAAGCCTCGCCATCCACCCCGCCTCGACCACGCACGCACAGCTCGACGAACCCGAACAGCGATCGGCCGGGGTCACCCCGGACCTGGTGCGCCTCTCGATCGGTCTCGAATCGATCGAGGACATCCTGGCCGACCTGGACGTGGGTTTCGGGGCCGCCGCGCGCGCGTGAACGACGCGCCGTACTGGCGCCCGGGTGATCACCCGGGCCGGCGACGCTTCGTGGAGTTCGACGACGTGGCGCTCGAGGGGGGTGGCCGTCTCGCCCACGTCAGCGTCGCGTACGAGACGTGGGGCGAACTCAACGCGCAGCGCACCAACGCCGTGCTCGTCCTGCACGCCCTCACGGGCGACTCTCACGTGGCGGGGCCCGTGGAACCGGGCCACCCTACCCCGGGGTGGTGGCCCGGGGTCGTCGGCGCCGGCGGCGCCATCGACACCGACCGCTACTTCGTCGTCTGTCCGAACGTGCTCGGCGGCTGTCAGGGAACCACGGGCCCGTCGAGCCTCGCGCCTGACGGCCGTCCCTACGGTTCGCGGTTCCCCGTCGTGACCGTGCGCGACCAGGTCAGCGTCGAGGCGGCCCTGGCCGCCCGGCTCGGCGTGGCGCGCTGGGCGGCGGTCGTCGGCGGGTCGATGGGCGCGATGCGCGCCCTCGAATGGGTCGTCGGCTACCCCGAGCGCGTCGAGCGCTGCGTCGTGATCGCCGCCGGGGCGGCCGGCACCGCCGACCAGATCGCGCTGTGCTCGCTGCAGGTCCGCGTCATCCGTGCCGATCCGCACTACCGCGGCGGGGACTACTACGAGCACGCAATCCCGCGAACGGGCCTCGCGATCGCGCGGGGGATCGGGCAGTTCAGCTACCGAACCTGGACCGAGTTCGAGGAACGCTTCGGCCGCGACCCCCAAGACGATCGCGCCGTGCTCGAGGGCGGTCGCTACGCCATCGAGTCCTACCTGCGCCACCAGGGCGAGAAGCTGGCCGACCGATTCGATCCCAACAGTTACGTCGTCTTGAGCGAGGCGATGAACCACCACGACGTGGGCCGAGGGCGCGGCGGCATCGTCGCCGCGTTAAAGGCCGTGCGCGCGCCGGTGACCGTAGCCGGCGTCTCGACGGACCGTCTCTACCCCCGCGAACTCCAAGAGGAGCTAACCCGTCTCATCGCGCGCGCCGGCCCGGTCAAGGTGATCACGTCACCGGCCGGTCACGACGGCTTTCTCATCGAGACCGCGCGCGTGGGCGACATCGTGGCCGAGGCGCTCGCCACGCCCGTCTAGCCCAGCGCGTCGAAGGTCTCGCGCCAGTCCCCCGTCGACCGCGTGGCCTGGGCGAAGCGGCCGACCAGCTCGACGAAGCGCCCCGGGTCAACCAGGTGCGCCAGGTGCCCGACCCCGGGCCACTCGATCAGCCGGGCGCTCGGCAGGTGGCGTGCGAGCCATTGTTCGTAGCCCGCGGGCACGGCGCTGCCGTGCACGGCGAGGTACGCCACGTGCACCGACTCGGCCAGCGCCACGATCGAACGGTCGAGCTCGTCAGCCTCGAGGTCGAGGATCGGCGACCATATTTCTCGCACCGCGTCGTGGTTAACCCGACGGTGGGCGGCGAGCCGGTTCCACTCCTCGTCGCCGAGTACCCCGCGCATGCTCGCGAACATCGTCGTCATGGTCGGCTCCAGCTGGTCATCGTCACCCAGCTGGTCCGCGTACGTGCGCAGCGTCTCGCGAAACGGCCCTAGGTCGAGCGGCTGATCAATATTGATCACGCCCGCACACGGGAACATCGCCGCGTAGGCGGTGGCGACGAGGCCACCGAGCGAGTGGCCGACCACCAGAGGACCGTGCTCGAGGTCCTCGGCCTCAAGCACGTCGTGCACGTCGCTCGCGAAGGTCATCGGATCGTAGGGGCCAACGTCGGCCGACTCGCCGTGGCCGCGCAGGTCGACGGCCACGACGTCGAACCTTGCGCGCAGCGGACCCACCAGGGGATCCCACGAGCGCCGCGAATCGGTCAGCCCGTGAATCAGAATGAGAGGCGGACCCGAGCCCTGGCGTTCAAAAACGATCATGGCCCAGGTCTAGCAGCACCTACGCTCGAACGCGGTCGAGGTGGTAGCGCAGCGCGATCGCCGCCGCGGCCCCCTCGCCAACGGCCGAGGCCAGTTGCTTGGTCGATCCGCGTCGCACGTCGCCGGCCGCGTACACGCCCGGCATCGACGTGCGAAACTGCTCGTCGCTCACGACGAAGCCCGCCGCGTCGAGCTCGAGGGTGTCGGCGAGAAAGTCGCTGTTGGGGTCCAGGCCAATGAAGACGAAGGCGCCCTGTGCCGGGTGCGTGGTACGTTCGTGGGTCACCCGGTCCTCGAGGACGAGAGCGCCCAGCTTGCCGCCCGGTGCCGCCTCGAAGGCCACAACGGCGCGCGAGAGCAGCACCGACATCGCGGGGTGATCGGCGACCTTGTCCTGTAACAAGCGACTCGCGCGCACCGTGTCCGCGTATTCGACGATGGTGACGTGGGTGGCGAACTGGGTGAGAAAGAGCCCTTCTTCAAAGCCGCTGTTGCCACCACCGATCACGACGACTTCGTCGGCACCGCGGTAGAACGGCCCGTCACAGGTCGCACAGAAGTGAATCCCGGCCCCGATGAGCTCGGCTTCGCCCATAGCCCCGGTGCGTCGATAGCGCGACCCCGTCGCGATCAGCACGCCGTGGGCTTGATAGACGTCACCGGTCGAGGTCGCGACGCTGAGCCACGACTCGTCCAGGCGCGTGAGTTTGGTGACCGCGACGGCCTCAAGAATCTCGACGCCGTAACGTTGGGCCCGTCGGCGCATCCGGTCCGCCAGCTCGTGGCCGGCCACCCCGTCGGGGAAGCCGGGGTAGTTGTCGAGGCGCTCGGTGACCCCCGCCTGGCCGCCCACGGCTGACTTCTCCACGATCAGGACCGAGAAGTTTTCGCGGGCGGCGTAGATCGCCGCCGTCAGCCCGGTGGGACCCCCGCCGACGATCACGAGGTCGTAGGTGGCCGCGCCGGCCACGCGCGCGAGGCCCAGCCGGTCGGCCAGCTCGTCGTTGCCCGGCTCGGCCAGATGCGAGCCGTCGGGGAAGATGATCGTGGGGATGATTCGGCTCCCGTTGTTGAGGGCCTCGACGCGATCGGTGTACTCGGGGTGCTCTTCGAGATCGATCCAGTCGTAGGGCACCCGGTGCTCGCCGAGAAAGGCCTTGGCTCGGCGACAGTCGGGGCACCAACTGGCGCCGATGACGATCAGGGGTGTCTCGGTGCTCGACAAGGTTCCTCGCCTTCGAAGTGGCTGAGCATACTATACAGGTCTGTCTAGTATGATGAAGCGGTGACGTCCAGTGCCCGCGATCGCCTACTCGATGCCGCGACCGCGATGTTCTACCACGACGGCATCAACGTCACGGGCATCGACCGAATCATCGCGCGCGCCGGGGTGGCCAAGGCCAGTCTGTACAACAACTTTGAGGGCAAGGACGAACTCGTCGCCGCCTACCTGCGCGCTAGCCTCGCTCGTTTTGACGAGCTGCTCGCCGGGCTAGCCGCCATTGACGATCCCGTCGAACGCCTCGACGCGCTGTTCGCCGACCTCGAGGCGGCGGCCGCGGCCCCGGGCTTTAGCGGCTGTCCCTTCGCCAACGCCGCGGTTGAGGTCACGCGCGACGCGCCGGCGCACGCCGTGGTGGTTGCGTTCTATGACCATCTGCGCGCGTTTCTCGCCGACGCCCTCGAGACCTCGCGCGGCGACGAGGCCGTGCGCCAGCTCGTCGTGTGTTACGACGGCGCGATGTCGGCGGCGACGATCCTTTCTGACCCGGCGATCGTTGGCGCCGCGCGCCAGCTCGTGGCCGACGTCGCACGTCGCGCGACCCAGCCTCGCCCCTAGTTGTCCGACGAGTACGACGAACCCGGCGCGTACGAACCAGCACCCTCCGCGCCGTCTCCACCGTACTGAATGGTCGGTGGTCGCGGCGGCGCCGTGACGGTCGTTGAGACCTGCGCCGATCCCTGCGTCGTGGTGGGGGTCGTACGGTTCGCCGACGGGTGCGAGACGAGCGCGACGACGCCGGCCGACGCCACGAGCGTCAGCGCGCTCGTGGCCACCCACGTCAGTGCCGAACGGGTACGCACCACGCCTCCAGTCAGTCGCCCCTTACGTCCTATCGCCACTGCCTTAGGTGGTCCTGCATCGATCTTGTGAAGATTCGGAGAATCTCGCCCACGATGGCTCGAGTAGCCTGGGTAACCCCATGGCACTCTCTATCGGCATCGTCGGCTTGCCCAACGTTGGCAAGTCGACGCTGTTCAACGCACTCACCAGCAACGACGTGCTGGCGGCGAACTACCCCTTCGCCACCATTGAGCCCAACGTCGGCGTCGTCGCGGTGCCCGACGAACGCCTAAGCCGGCTGGCGGCAATCTTTGCGTCCCAACGCATCGTCCCCGCGAGCGTGACCTTCGTCGACATCGCCGGCATCGTGCGCGGCGCCTCGGTGGGCGAAGGGCTCGGCAACCAGTTCCTCGCGGCGATTCGCGAGTGCGACGCCATCTGTGAGGTCGTGCGGGCCTTCCACGACGACGACATCGTCCACGTCGACGGTCGCATCGATCCCGCCGGTGATGTGGCGACCATCGAGACCGAGTTGATCCTCGCCGACCTGCAGAGCGTCGATCGGGCCATCGCGCGCCTCGAGCGAGAGGCCAAGCGCGGCGGGGACGCCGCGACGCGCCTGGCCGAGGTCCAGCGCGCCCGCGTCACCCTCGATCAGGGCCGCGTGATCTCGAGCGCACCCGAGCTCGACCGCGCCGCGCTGGCCGATCTCCACCTACTCACGGACAAACCATTCATCTACGTGTTCAACGTCGACGAGGCGACACTCGCCGACGCCGCCCGGCGCGCGCAACTGCTCGCCTCGGTCGCCCCCGCGCCCGCGGTCGTACTGTGCGCCAAGATCGAGGCGGAGCTGTCGGGACTCGACGCCGCGGACGCGAGCGAGCTGCTCGCCGCCTACGGCCAGCGCGAGTCGGCCCTGGCCCAGCTGTCGCGCATCGGCTTCGCCACCCTCGGCCTGCAGACGTTTCTCACCGCCGGGCCGACCGAGGCACGGGCCTGGACGATCCGACGGGGCGCGACCGCCCCCGAGGCCGCCGGCGTCATCCACAGCGACTTTCAGAAGCACTTCATCAAGGCCGAGGTCGTCGCCTTCGACGATTTGGTGGCCGCCGGGTCGATTCCCGCGCTGCGCGCGGTGGGCAAGGCGCGCATCGAGGGCAAGGAGTACGTGATGCGCGAGGGTGACGTCGTCGAGTTCCGCGTGAACGCGTAGCACCGATCGCGGCCGGTCAGACCCACTAGGCACAGTCGTCCACCGCGCGTTGCGGATGACTACAGTGGTTCCGGGCGCCCGCGACAGAGGTCGACGCCTGGAGACAGCAACCCATTCCAAGGAGCATGATGACCTCGCACGCCTTCGACTTCAAAGTCGCTGATCTGTCACTGGCCGCCTACGGGCGCGCCGAGATCAAGCTCGCCGAGCACGAGATGCCCGGACTGATGGCGATGCGCCGTGAGTTCGCGGCGGCCCAGCCACTCGCCGGCGCCCGCGTCGCGGGCTCGTTGCACATGACCATTCAGACCGCCGTCTTGATCGAGACCCTGGTCGCCCTGGGCGCCGATGTCCGTTGGGTCAGTTGCAACATCTTCTCGACCCAGGATCACGCGGCGGCGGCGGTCGTCGTGGGCCCCTCGGGCACGCCCGAGGAGCCGGCCGGCGTGCCGGTCTTCGCCTGGAAGGGTGAGACGCTCGAAGAGTACTGGTGGTGCACCGAACAGCTGCTGCGCTGGCCAGGTCACGCGGGGCCGACCACGATCCTCGACGACGGCGGGGACGCGACGCTCTTTGTGCACAAGGGCTTGGAGTTCGAGCGGGCCGGCTTCGTGCCGGCTCCCGAGACGGCCGACAGCGCCGAGTACGGCGTGATCTTGGGCCTGCTCGATCGCATCGTGCGCGACGGCGACCTGCGTTTCGAACCGATGGTCGAGGGTCTACTCGGGGTCTCGGAAGAGACGACCACCGGCGTGCACCGGCTCTACGAGATGGCGGCCCAGGGGAGCCTGCTCTTCCCCGCGATCAACGTCAACGACTCGGTCACCAAGTCCAAGTTCGACAACAAGTACGGCTGCCGCCACTCCCTGATCGACGGCATCAACCGAGCGACCGACGTCCTCATTGGCGGCAAGGTCGCGGTGGTCTGTGGCTACGGCGACGTCGGCAAGGGATCGGCCGAGTCCCTGCGCGGCCAGGGGGCGCGCGTGATCGTCACCGAGATTGACCCGATCTGCGCGCTGCAGGCCGCGATGGACGGCTTCCAGGTCGCGACGCTGGACGAGGTGCTCGCTGTCGCCGACATCGTGATCACCGCGACGGGCAACCGCGACATCGTCACCGTCGAGCAGATGCAGCGGATGAAGCACCAGGCCATACTGGGCAACATCGGTCACTTCGACAACGAGATCGATATGGCGGGCCTCGCGGCACTGCCCGGCGTGACGCGAGAGACCATCAAGCCCCAGGTCGACCAGTGGACGTTCGCCAACGGCCGCTCGATCATCGTGCTCTCCGAGGGACGCCTCCTCAACCTCGGCAACGCGACCGGCCACCCCAGCTTCGTCATGAGCAACTCGTTCACCAACCAGGTCATGGCGCAGATCGAGCTGGTAACGAACCGTGACGCCTACGAGATCGGTGTCTACACGTTGCCCAAGTACCTCGACGAGAAAGTCGCCCGGCTGCACTTAGAGGCCCTCGGGGTGCAACTCACGACCCTCACCAAGCGCCAGGCCGACTACCTCGGCGTCGCGGTCGAGGGCCCCTACAAGCCCGACGGCTACCGCTACTAGGAACCGCGCTTCGCCACGACCTCGTCGAGGAAGGCGAGCGCGCGCGGGTAGGCGTCGAGCCGGTTGGCCAGGCGAGCCAGGCCGTGACCCTCGTCGTCGTAGACGATGAGTTCACAACGTACCGCGCGCGCGCGCAGGTGCGCCGCCATGTCCTCGGCTTCGCTCAGCGGCACGCGCGGGTCGTTGCGCCCGTGAATCATGAAGAGCGGGGCGCGCACCGCGTCGACGTGGCGGCGCGGTGACGCCGCGGCCAGGAAGTCTCGGTCGTGCTCGAGCGAGCCGTACTCGAGTTCGCGGTGGCGACGTCGGTAGTCTGAGGTGTTCTCGAGAAACGTGACCAGATCCGAGATCCCGACGATATCGATCCCGGCGGCCCACCGCTCGGGTTGGAAGGCGAGTCCGGCGAGCACCATGTAGCCGCCGTAAGAACCGCCCATGAGCGCCGCGCGCGACGGGTCGAAGCCGGCCCCGGCGAGCCAGTCGTGGATCGCCGCCAGGTCGGCGACTGAGTCGAGGCGCCGCGTCGTGTCATCGAGCGCCGCGTAGCGCTTGCCGTAGCCCGTCGAGCCGCGCACGTTCGGCACGACCACGCCGTAGCCCGCCTCGACGAGGGCCTGGACCACCGGGTTGAACGAGCGCATTGCCTGGGCCTCGGGTCCGCCGTGGACCAGGACGACCACCGGCGCGGCGCCTGCGTTGACGGGTCGGTAGACGAAGAGGGGCACCCGTTCACCGTCAAAGCTGGTGATCGCCGTGGTCTCGGCGACCAGGCCCGACGACGACGCGACGAGTGACTCAAAGGTCACGCGGCGAGTCGAGCCGTCGGCCTCGACCACCCAGAGGTCGCTCGCGATCCCCGGGCTCGATAGCGCGAAGTACAACCTCGAACCGTCCTTCGAGAACGTCGGCGGTGTTGGGACGTAGTCGGCGACCACCCCGACCTCGGCCAGCGCGATCTCACGAACGAGCGCACCACTCGCGGGGTCGACGAGGCGCAGACGGTGTGCGCCGTTGTCGTTCTCGATCACCGCGAGGCGGCCGGCGCCCGAGATGGGCGAGGCGTCACGGTCCACGCCGGTACCCGCCAGCACGCTCGACACCCCGCTCGTCAGGTCGTAGCGCACGACGGCACCGAAGTCTCGACCGACGTTGGTTGCAACAAAGAAGCTCGTGGCGTCGATCCAGGCGGGTGGTCCGACTTCGGCCGCCTCGTCGGGGTGGTCGAGCACGACGCGGACCTCGCCGCGCTCGAGGTCGATCAGCAGGAGGTCGACGTCCAGCGGCCGCGGCCCAGGGCGCAGGATCGACAGCCACCGACCGTCGGGCGAGAAGCCCGACGACACCTGACACCAGCCGCCGTCGCGGTAAACGCAGCGTTCGGTCCCGGTCGCCAGATCACGAACCCAACAGTCGAAGTCGACGCCGTTGCGCCGGTTCGACAGGAAAGCGATGACCGTACCGTCGGCACTCACGCCAGCTAGTTGGTGCGCGAAACGCGGGTTGCCAGTCAGCGCCACCAGCTGGTCGCGCGTGCGGGGGCCACCGGTACTCGCTGCGTCAAGGTCGACCAGGTAGAGCTGGTGGCGCTCGTCGCCACCGTGGTCGACTTCGATCACGGCGCGGCGCTGGTGGGCGAGGTAGCGAGCGGCGCCGACGGGCTCGTCGAGGTCGGTGAGCTGGCGCAGGTCACCGTCGTCGCGCAGCTCGTAGAGCTGGGCCGTGCCGGTGCGATTGCTGCGCACGAGCACGACGTCGGCGCCGTCGTCGGCGCCGACGTCGGCCAGCCACGCCGACGGGATCTGCAGCAGTTGCGAGAGGCGGTCGTGGTGGTCGGGCGTCGCGTCCATCGACGCAGCCTACCGAGCCGCGCGCTGGTACCGGCTCAGCGGTAGCGCGCCAGCCGTTCGCGCAAGAACGCCACGAAGGTGGGGTTGTCCAGCGCGACGCCGACCCTCGTCGAACTCGAGGCGTAACCGCGGCGTCGGTCGATGACCGTGGCGCCGCGGGTGTGCTGACCGGCGGTCTCCACGCTCACCTGGGCACCCTGCTTGGCGATGGCCTCGGGTGCGAGCAGCTCGTAGATGGCCATCGCGTCGTGCATGATGACGTCGCGGTTGCCGTGCCAACGCTCGTGGTAGGCGGCGTAGGGCTCGAGGATCGCCGCGACGCGCCGGCCAACCTCGGTGCCCAGGCCCCGCAGGTACGCGAGGTCGTCGTCGTTGAGCGTGGCCTGGTGCGTGAGGTCCAGCGGCATCAGGGTGATCGGCCACGGTCCGGCGAACACGCGCGCCGCGGCCTCGGGATCGCACCAGATGTTGAACTCGGCCGCGGCCGTGACGTTGCCCGCGAAGGAGGCACCGCCCATGATCACCACGCGCTCGACGCGCGACTCGATCCCGGGGTAGCGACTCTGCAGCAGCGCCAGGTTGGTCAGCGGTCCGATCGCGGCAATCGTCAGCGGACCCTCGGCGATCAGTCGGGCCAGCAGGTCGACCGCGTGCTCGGCGCACTCGCGCGCGACGGGCTCGGACCACTCGATGTCGCCCAGCCCGTCGAGTCCGTGGACGTCGCCGGCATCGTCGAGCGCGGTCACGAGCGGCGCGGCGCAGCCGCGCGCGACCACGACGTCGGGGCGTCCCGCGAGGTCGATCAGTCGACGGGCGTTCAGGGTCGTCTTGTCCACCGCCACGTTGCCGGCCACGGTCGTCAGCGCCAGCACGTCGAGCTCGTCGCTGGCCAGTGCCAACAGGATCGCGACGGCGTCGTCGACCCCGGGATCGGTGTCGATTACGAGTCTGGTTCGAGCCACGATCGGACCTCCTCATCGGTCGGCAGTGCCCCCTGGGCGCCCGGGGCGAGCGTGGCGAGCGCGCCGGCGACGCTCGCGTACGCGAGCGCTCGGTCGTCGGCCTCGCCGAGTGCGTAGCGTATCGCGTACGCGGCACAAAAGACGTCGCCCGCGCCAACGGCGTCCACGGCGCGCACGACCGGCGCGGCCGCGCGGGCGACCTCGACACCGAATCGATAGTGCACGGCGCCTCGAGCGCCCAGGGTCACGACGCAGTGCGCGAGCGCGGCGAGGTCCAGTGCTGCCGCCTCCCCCTCATTGGCGATAACGACCGCGCACCGGGCGAGCAGGTCGGCATCGAGCGCGCGCGATGGCGCAACGTTGAGCACGAGTCGCCCGGTGCGCGCCGCGACATCGGCGACGACGGCGTCGGGAACCTCCAGCTGAGCCAGCACGACGTCATAGCCATCGAGGTCCACGCCGCTCGCGTCGAGGTCGAGGTTGGCGCCGGCGGCGACCACGATCTGATTCTCGCCGTCGTCGTCGACGGCGATGAAGGCGGTGCCGGTCGGCCGCGTCGACCGCGCTACTGGCGCGAGGTCGACGCCCCGTTGGACGACCTGACCGGCCAGCCAGTCACCGGCCTCGTCCTCGCCGAACGAGGCGACCAGGGTCGTGCGCGCACCCAGGCGCGCCGCGGCCGCGGCCTGATTCGCGCCCTTGCCGCCCGCACGGCGCGCGACGTCCCCGCCGAGCACCGTCTCACCGGGCCGCGGCAGACGCTCGCAGCGCACGACGAGGTCGACGTTCGCGCTGCCCACGACCGCCGCGCGCGGGCCCGAGCCCACCTACGGCAGGAACTTGTTCGTGTAGTACGTCGACGGCGCCGGAACCGACGTGATCAGGTGGATGCTCTTGAGCGCGCGCGCCAGCGTCGTCCACTGGGCGTTGGACTGGGTGAAGTACTGGTGCTGGGCGTTGGTGAGAAACGGGATCGTCAACTTCCAGCCCGAAAGGTTGTAGGCGTTGGTGTAGCCACTCTTGGGGTAGGCCCGATCGAAATCCGCCGCCGCCGCGGCGGGGTTGGCCGCGGCCCAGACCGTCGCCTTCTTCACCGCCGAGAGGAAGGCCTTGACCGTCGCGCCGTGGGCGGCCGCGTAGCTCTTGGTGACCGCGTAGACCCAGATCGGAATGTCCGGTGCGCCAACCTTGGTCCCGAGCAGCTGCACCTCGTGACCCTTCACCCCCGAGCCCTGAAAGCCGGGAATCTCGTAGTTGGTCGTGGAGGTCGATATGTCGACCTTGCCCGCGATGAGATCGGTGAGGTCATTGCCGGTCGGGTCGGTGATGATCTTGACCTGGGAACTCTTCAGCTTGGCGTAGCGCAGTACGAAGGGGAGCATCGACTCGGTCCAGGTGTCCCCGTAGGAGAAGATCCGCTTGCCCTTCAGGGCGGCGGTGAGGTTCCCCGGGGTGAGCTTGGTGCCCGGCTTGGCGAACAGCGCCCAGTTGTTGCGCATCGAGTAGTTCGCGACCGACAGCACCGGGGCCCCGGCGTTCACCGCGACGCCCATATCGGTCGTCGTGATAAAGCCGACGTTGGCCACACCCTGGGCGAGCAGCTTGGTCGTCGTCGAGGTGTCCGGCGGGAAGATGACGTTCACGTTGATGCCCGCGGCCTTGAAGTAGCCACGATCCTGGGCGACCACAACCGGGGTCAGCTCGAAGTCAGGACCGGGAAAGTCGTACGCGAAGGTGACCTTGGTCAACGAGGCGGCCGACGACGCGGCTCCCCCGATCAAGGCCACCGAGCCCAGTGCCAGGGCACCGGTCGCGGCGAGCGTGACGTAACGCAAACTCCTCATGTTGCTCCCTTCAACGACGGTGGACCAATACTACGCAGCGCTCACCCGTCAGACTCGCCACCTGCGCGCCGCCACGTTCGGCGCGCCACCGTACGTCGCTGCCAGGGCGTCGCGTAGACTTCAGCCCCCACGACCAGCAAGAACCAGCTGATGCCGATCGCCGTCATCAGCATCGTGGTGCCGTAGACGGCGGCCGTGTTGAGGTTCGAGTTCGCGTGCTCCTGATAGAGCGCGAGCGAGCTGCCGTCCGAGGCGGCGAGCTCGCCGATGATCGCCCCGGTCACGGCGTAGGTCGCGCCGATCTTGAGCCCGCTGAACAGCGGCGTGGCGGTGGCCGGGATCTCGATCTGCAAGAACGTGCGCCAGCGCGGCGCCCCGTAGACGCGCGCGAGGTTGAGCAGGTCCTGGTCGACGTGGCTGAGGCCGTCGAGCACGTTCACCGTGACCGGAAAGAAGACGATCCAGGCCACGATCACGACCTTGGGGGTCACCGAGAAGCCGAGGATGAGCACCAGCGGCGCGGCCAGCGCGATGATCGGCACGGCCTGGCTCAGCACGAGCACCGGGTAGACGAGGCGCTGCAGGACCGGCACCTTGGCCATGATGACGCCGAGGCTGAGTCCGAGGGCTGCACCAATGACGAAACCGTAGACGGTCTCGCGAATGGTGCCGAGCACGAGGGGCCACAGCGTCGACCAGTTCTGGGTGACCGCGAGGATCGCCGCGCGCGGTCGCGGCGCGATGTAGGGCGCGACGTGAAAGAACACCACGATCCCCTGCCACACGGCTAGCAGCAGCACGATCGAGAGCAGTGGCACGCCGACGTTGCGGGCCACCTTGCGCGACGCGCGCTCCGCGGTTCGTCGCGCGCGCGGACGACCGAGCCCGAAGCCGCCGACCCCCGCAACGCTCACGACGCACCGCCGTGCAGCAGGTGCATGATGCGCGACTTCATGTCCACGAACGCGGGATCGGTGAGCGTGTCCACCGTGCGCGGACGCGCCAGGGGGTTGACGAAGTCGGCGACGACCCGGCCCGGACGCGGCGACATCACGAGCACCCGATCCGACAGGAAGATCGACTCGTCGACGTCGTGGGTGATGAACAGCACGGTGCGCTCGGTGTCCTTCCAGACCTGCAGCAGCCACTGCTGCATCTCGAGACGGGTCTGGGCGTCCAGCGCGCCGAAGGGCTCGTCGAGCAAGAGCAGAGACTGGTGGGTCACGAGCGTTCGCATGAACGCGACGCGCTGGCGCATGCCACCCGAGAGCGCCGAGGGATAGTGGCGCAAGAACTCGCCTAGCCCGTAGGCGCGCGCCACGCGTCGGGCTTCGGCTCGATCCGGTCCCGTCACCCGACCGGTGAGCCGCTTGGCCATCGTGATGTTGTCCTCGACCGTGCGCCAGGGCACGAGCAGGTCCTTTTGGAGCATGTAGCCAACGTGACCGGTCGCCCCCGTTACCAGCTGGTCGCGCAGTCGCACTTCGCCGCCGTCGGGCGCGAGCAGCCCGGCGATCACGTTGAACATGGTCGACTTGCCACAGCCCGACGGCCCCACGATGGCGACAAAGGAGCCGTCGTCGATCGAGAGCGTCGTGGGTGCGAGAGCGACCGTCTCACCAAAGACCTTGGAGACGTCGCGCAACTCGAGCAGGGCGGGGCTCACCGCACTAATGTACCGTCGCTCGGCCCCACGAACTCAGCGGTAGCCGGCGAACAGGTCGGTGACGACATCGCTCTGGCCGGTGGGGTTGGTCGCGCGCACGAACCACTCCGCGCGCATGGCTTCGCGAAACTGGTCGCGACCCATTGTCATCCAGAACGAGTCCGCGAGTTGGGACTCGTGAGCGCCCAGGGCGTCGAACTTCGCGTCGACGACGCTCGCGACGTCGATCACCGCCGCGATCTCGTCGTCGGGCGTGCCCAGGTCGAGCTCGTCGCCGTCGGGGTCCTCGGGCACGTCGGGCGTTTCGCCGCGCGCCAGGGCGTCGTCGCGGCGGCGACGTTCCTCCTCGGCCCAGCGGGCGCGGTACTGGGTCATGACGCTATTGGGGATCGCGTTGTAGTACAGCGTCGGCTCGTAGTCGAGGCGCGCCATCGCCGCCAGGGTGATCCGGTGGGCCTGAATGTGGTCGGGGTGCCCGTAGAAGCCGATCTCGTTGTAGGTGACGATGACCTGGGGGCGCTCCTCGGCCAGCACCGCGGCCAGGCGGTCGGCGGCTTGGTCAACGCACGTTGACCAAAACGAGCGCGGATCGTCATTCTGGGGCCAGCCCATCATCCCCGAGTCACGGTAGCCCAGACGAACGAGGCGGTCGATCCCGAGCACCGCAACGGCCCGAGCCAGCTCGACCTCGCGCAGCGCCGCCACCTCGTCGGGACCGTGGTCGGGCGAATCAGGCTTCACGCCGCCCGGCGCGTCCCCGTACTCCCCGTTGGTGCAGGTGACCAGCACCGTGCGCACGCCCTGGTTCGCCAGGAGTCGAAAGACGCCGCCGGTCGAGCTCGCTTCGTCGTCGGGATGCGCGTGCACCGCCAGAAAGGTGAGGCTCACCCCAGACCCCCGAACAGGTCCGTCGCGTCGCCGACGGCCTCGTGACGAGACCACGCCCGTTGGTAGTACTCGGTACCAAAGAGAGTCAAGAAGAGCGCCGGGTCCATCGTCACCAGGTCGCCGTTGTCGATCTGGGTCGCGTGGGTGGCGATGGCGCGTTGCTTGCGCGCGGCGTAGGCCCGCACGTCCATGGTCGTCGCCACGAGGTCGTCGGCGACGCCGATCCCGGCGTCGAGCACCCAGGCCGGTAAGAACACCTCGAGCGCCTGGGCGTCGGGGACGAACTCGGTGAGTATTCCCTGGGGCACGATCGAGTAGTACAGGCGCTCGACGGTCGCCGCGTTCGCCACCGCCGCCCTGGTCACCACGTTGGCCATCACGTGGTCGGGGTGGCCGTAGAAGCCACTCTCGTCGTAGGTCAGCACCACCGTCGCGTCGACCTCGTCGAAGATGGCGGCCAGGGTCGCGGCGCAACGCGCCACGTCGGCGCGCGCGAAGGCGTTGACGTCGTCGTTCTGGGGCCAGCCGGCCATCCCCGAGTCGTGAAACCCCAGCTGCACGACGCGCTCGAAGCCCACCAGCGCGGCGGCGCTGGCCAGTTCGCTGGCGCGAAGCGCGCGCGTCGCGGCGGTGTCGTGTGCGGGGTCGTCCCCCGAACGGCCCGCGGGGTCAATGCCGTATTGACCATCAGTGCAGGTGACCAGGACCACTCGGTAGCCGAGCTCGGCGTAGTACGACGAGACGCCGCCCGTGAAGAGCGACTCGTCGTCGGGGTGCGCGTGCACGCACACCAGGGTTGGTCGTGAAGTCACGCCCCGACACTAATGGGGTCCCCGAGGCGCCCCGATCGCAGACCGACGGCTTAGTGGTGGTGGTGCAGACCGAGCTCGATGGCCTTGACGAGCAGCATGGCCACCGCCACGACCAGGTAGCCACGCAGCACGTACATGCCCGCCAGTGTCCCGCGCGACCAGCGGGGTCGGTGCAGCAGGTTGATCGGCGGCATCCGCCAGGTGGCGCGATGGCCCAAGGCGACCTCGGGCTCGGCGGGCGCTGCGCGTCGGCGCACCACCAGCACCGCGCCCGCCGCGACGAAGACCACGACGAAGATGACGCCGAGCACCACGGCAAGTTTGGCCACGTCGATCGAGCTGAACAACGTGGTGATCATCAACACCAGCGACATCATGAGCAGCACGCCGACGATCAGGCTCGCCACGACGTTCAGCCAGGGCCGGTTGACCCAGGGACCCAGCACCTCGCGATCGTTGCAGAGCAGGAGCAAAAAGACGGTCGCGCTCGGCAACAAGACGCCGGCCAACGCCTGGACGCTGGTCGTGATCAGTCCCAGCGGCGCGCCCGGGATGACGACGATACCCGCCGCCAGCACGACCATCGCGGTAAAGACGCCGTAGAAGAACTTGGCGTCGCGCCAGCCGCGGTGCAGCGAGTGCTTGGCCCCGAACATGTCGCCGAACGCGTACGACGTGGCCAGGGTCACCGAGGCCGCCCCAATGATCGACGCGTTGAGCAAGATGACCGCGAAGATCGCCCCCGACGCGCGCCCGACGTAACGGCGAAGTCCCGCCGCCACCGTCGCCCCGTTTTGAAAGTGACCGGCGAGGGGGGTGGGTCCGAAGGCCGTCGCGACGACGACGATGAGGATGGCCGCGGCGAAGACCGTGATGAACGAGCCGAGCACCGTGTCGGCGCGTTCGTAGTTGATCCAGCGCGGCGTGATGCGCTTGTCGACGATGTTGGACTGCTGGAAGAAGAGCTGCCAGGGCGCAACCGTCGTGCCCACGATCGCCATGATCAAGAGCACCGACGTCGAGTTGAAGCCACCCTTGACCCCCGGGGTCACGAAGCCGTGCACGATTGGCCCGATCGAAGGATGGCGCATGATCGCCAGGGGAATCACGAGAAAGTTGGCGGCAACGAAGACGAACATGAAGCGCTCCCACCGACGAAAGCTGCCGGTCGCGGTCATCAGGATCAGCGCGACCGCCGCCGCGGGCACCGAGATGTACTGACTCACCCCGAGGTAGCCCAGCGAGAGGCTGACCCCGATGAACTCAGTCGCGATGGTGAGAAAGTTCAAGATGAACAGGTCGCCCACCGAGAAGGCGCCCCAGAACCGTCCGAAGCGCTCGTTGATCAATCTCGCGTGTCCGACGCCGGTGACCGCCCCGAGTCGCACGACCATCTCTTGGTTCACGACCAGCACCGGGATCAGTAGCGGCAGCGTCCACAGGAGCGACAGGCCGAAGTTCTGTCCGGCCTGGGCGTAGGTTGACACCCCGCCCGCGTCGTTGTCCCCGATCATCACGATCAGGCCCGGCCCCATGATCGCGAGCAGCGTGAGGAGTCGCGCCTTCAGCGAGGAGCGCGCCCCCACGTCGTGTTGGCCGATCGTGCCAAAGGCGCCTTGGATGTCGCCGGTGTGCGCGCTGTCCAGCACCGCCGTGGCCTCGTTCGGGTTAGGGTTCGGCGTCGCCATCAGCGACCCCCCAACGCGTACGACGCCGCGCGGTCGCCGCGCGGGCGCCACCCGGGCGGTGCGCCGGTGCGCGCGAGCCAGCGGGCCCCTCGCGCCTGGTGGTTTGCTCGATACTGCACAGTTCGTCTCCAGTTCATTCGTGGTGGTTGGGTCTGGGCAACCCCCACGAGACCGGACCTAGCAAACTGCCAGAATCGATTCGCGACGGCGCGACCCTACGTGCTCAACGTCGGGGGTGGTACTGGGGGGTTTCAGAACGACCCCCTTTGAACGAGACGGCGAGTCATCCCTACTCCTCCACCGTCGACATGCCGAATTCGCGTCGCCACCCTTGGGGCAGCAACTCGTCCAGGAGATCGTCCACCGTCACCACCCCGACCATTCGACCGTCCTCGTCGGTGGCGACCGGCAGCACCGTCAGGTTGAAGTCACTCATCGTGCGCGCGACCTGGTGGACGTCCCACTGGGGGTGGGCGTGGGTGAGGTCGGTGCGCGCCACCCCGAGGGCAAGCTCGGCGCCGCGCGCGCGCACCAGCGCGGCGATCGAGGTCACGCCAACCGGTCGGCCATCGTCGTCGAGCACGAAGACGGCGTGCAGGGACGCCGCGGGCAGTCGCGACGCGCGAACGGCCTCGAGCGCTTCGTCCACCGTCGCGGTGACCGGCACCGAGAGAAAGTCCGGGCTCATCAGCCCCCCCGCCGTGTCGGCGTTATAGGTGAGCAGGTTGCGGACCTTGGCCTGCTGTTCGCTCGGCAGCAGATCGAGAATCGGCGAACGGCGCTCCTGTTCGATCTCGGTGATCAGGTCGGCCGCGCTGTCGGGCTCCATGCGCGCGAGCAGTCGAGCGGCGTCGGCGTCGCTGCGGTCTTCGAGAAACTCGAGCTGGTGGGTCGTGTCGAGCTCTTCGAAGACGTCGGCTTCGAGTTCACGGTCGAGTCCAACGGCCTCGATGATCTCCTCGCCCTCCTCGTGGCTCGCCTGCTCGACCAGGTCGGCGATCTGGGCGGGGTGCAGCTTGGCGAGCTTGCGGTACGGGATACGCAGTCGCGCCGTTGGCACGTGGCCGACGAACGGCTCGATGGAGGCGAAGTCCACGATGACCTCAGCCTTCACGCGCTGGCCGACCGTCGGACCGAGCAGACGTCGCAGCAGCGGCCGCCGACCGGGATCGACCCCGACCACCTCCCAGGTCCCGTCGATCTGGGCGAGCTCGATCTCGTTGGCGCTGATCAGTCGGCCCCGCACCAGATTGATCAGGTGGCGCGCGAGCAGATCCTCAGCGAGTAACAACTCTCCGGGGCGCCGCTCGAAACGGCGCAGGTCGACCCGACGGCCCTCGAAGGTGACCCGGCCCTGGTCGAGGCCACCGATCTTGCGGATCGGCACGAAGAGGTCGCGTCCCTCGATGCGGATGACCGCGCCGACGACCGGCGGGTGGGCGTCGTCGCCGAGCCGCGCGACCAGGTCCTGGACGCGGCCAATCCGGTCACCTTCGCGATCGAAGATCGGTCGGTGCAGGAACGTCGAGAGGTGGAAGATATCAGTCACGGTGGCTACCACTGCGCTACCCAGGCTACCCGGTCCGGTGGCGCTAGTCCCGGGTCGCGCGATGAACTCTTGGTGTCAACGGGTCCGACGCGCGAGCACCGTCGCCACGTAGTCCAGGTCCTCGTCGTCCACGTCGAGGTGGGTGACCAGTCGTACGCGTCGCGCCGAGAGCGTTCCGCCGAGGACGCCGACGTCGGCGAGCTCGGCGACCAGTGTTCGCGCGTCAGGGTGATCGAAGGCGACGATATTGGTGCGACAGCTCGCGGGGTCGTACCCGGATTCGGGGAAGGCCCCGGCCACCAGTTCGGCGAGCTGGTGGGCCCGGCGGTGGTCGTGTTCGAGTCGCTCGACCATCGTCTCGAGCGCGACGATCCCGGCCGCGGCGAGCACGCCCGCCTGGCGCATCGCGCCGCCGAGTCGCTTACGCTCCACGCGGGCCCGGGCCATGAGGTCGGCGGGACCGGCGAGCAGTGAGCCAACCGGGGCCCCGAGGCCCTTGGAGAGACAGACCATCACCGTCGTCGCGGGCGCCGCCAGCGACGCGGCCGACGCGCCCGTCGCCACGACCGCGTTGAAGAGTCGGGCCCCGTCGAGGTGCACGGGCCGCTCGACGGCGTGCGCCAGCGCCTCGAGCGCCCCCGCCGGCCACGGTGTGCCGCCCGAGGGCATGTGGGTGTTCTCGACCGCGACGGCGCCGACGTGGGCCCGGTGGTGGGACTCGGACTGGATGATCTCGACGACCCGATCGAGGTCGAGTTGGCCCGTCGCGTCCTCGACCAGGGCGAACTGGACCGACGAGTTTCGTGCGCTCGCGCCCATCTCGAAGTCGACGAGGTGCTGGTTGGCCCCAGCCACGATCACGTCACCGGGACTGGTGAGTACGCGCACCGCCATCTGATTGGCCATCACACCCGAGGGGACGAAGACGGCCGCCTCCTTGGCCAGCAGTGCGGCGACGCGCGCCTCGAGGTCGTTCACGCTGGGGTCCTCACCGTAGCCGTCGTCGCCGACGAGCGCCTGCGCCATGGCGGCGCGCATCGCCGGCGTTGGCTGGGTCACGGTGTCACTTCGCAGGTCGACGCGGCGGTACATGGACCGAGGCTACCGCCGGCTCGTAGGATGGCCCGATGGACAACCTCGACGAGTTCCTGGGCCGACCGACCGTACAGGACCTGCTCGGCGTCGAGGTCGTTGAGGCGACCGCGGACCGCGTCGTGCTGCGCGTTGCGGTCGGGCCCAAGGTGCACCAGCCCTACGGCATCCTGCACGGCGGGGTCTCGGCCCTCTTGGCCGAGGGTGCGGCCTCCACCGGCGGCGCGCTCAGCGTGGCGCCCGATCACATCGTGGTCGGCACCGAGCTCAACTGCTCGCACCTGCGCCCGATGCGCTCGGGCACCCTGAGCGCCACGGCGACCCCCATTCGCAAGGGCCGTAGCGTCCACGTCTGGGCGATCGAGCTGACCGACGAGCGCGGGCGCCTGATCGCGGTCGCTCGCTGCACGCTCCAGGTCCTCGAGGCCCCCCCTCGGACTTGAGTGGACCTAGACTGGTCGGGTACCGGCCAGCGAAAGGGCTGACAGATGGGTGTTCGTTTCAAGGGTTGGGGCACGGCCGTGCCCGACCGGGTGGTCACCAACGACGAGCTCTCCCAGACCCTGGACACCTCGGACCAGTGGATCACCGAGCGCACCGGCATTCGCGAGCGGCGAATCGGGGGCTCGGCGAAGTCCCTCGGCGTGCTGGCCGGCCGGCGCGCCCTGGCCGCCTCGGGCTACGGCCCCGGCGACATCGACTTCCTGGTCCTCGCGACGACGACGCCGGATCGACTCACCCCCGCCACGGCCCCCATGATCGCCGCCGAGATGGGCCTCACCTGTGCGGCCATGGATGTCAACGCCGCGTGCAGCGGCTTCGTCTACGCGATCCGCACCGCGTACGGCCTGCTCGAGACGGGCAACCGTCGGGTCCTGGTCATCGGCGCGGAGCACCTGTCGCGCTGGGTTGACTGGTCGGACCGCAACATGGCCGTCTTGTTGGCCGACGCGGCCGGTGCCACGGTCCTCGAGTACGACCCCGACGGCACCGATCTGATGTCGTTTCGTCTGGGGGCCGACGGCAACGCGGCCGACCTGCTGACCTGCGAGCACGGCGGCTACTTCCAAATGGACGGCAAGGAGATCTTTCGCCGCGCGGTGCGCGTCGTCGTCGAGTCGGCGGAGCTGGCCATGGCCGACGCCGGGATCGGCGCCGACGACATCGCGCTGGTCGTGCCCCACCAGGCGAACATCCGGATCATCCAAGCCGCGACCCAACGCCTGGGCATCGACATGGACCGCGCGATCGTGGTGCTCGACCGCTACGGCAACACCTCGAGCGCCTCGATCCCCCTGGCCATGGGCGACGCCATCGAGCGCGGCCGGGTCAAGTCCGGCGAGTACGCGCTGCTCACCGGATTCGGCGCCGGCATGACCTGGGCGAGCGCCGTGGTGCGCTGGTCATGAGCGGCCAGTCCCTCGTCATCCTGGCCGCCGGTCGGGCCCGCCGTTACGGCGGGCTCAAGCAGCTCGCCCCGATTGGCGTGCACGGCGAGGGGGTCATCGACCTGATCGCGTCGGACGCGATGGCGGCCGGCTTCGAACACCTGGTGCTGGTGGTGAACCCCGAAACCGGTCCCGAGATCCGCCGCCACGTGATGACGACGTGGCCCCGGTCGTGGTCGGTCGACTTCGCCGTCCAAGAGCACCCGCGCGGCACCGTGCCCGCGACGTTGGCCGCGCTCGCGCACCTGGATGCGTCGGCCCCCTTCGCGATCTCCAACGCCGACGACCTCTACGGCCGTGACGCCTTCGCGCTGCTGGGCGAGCACCTGGCGAACAGGGCCACCAACTGCCTGATCGGCTTTCGCCTCGATCACGCGCTCGTCGGGGACCTGCCGGTCTCTCGCGGCGTCTGCAACGTCGTCAACGGCCACCTCACCGACATCGTGGAGCGTCGCCAGGTGCACGACTCGCCCGACGGGTTCGTCGCGGACGACGGCCTCTCCCCGGTCTTCCTCGACCCCGAGACCACGGTCTCGATGAACCTCTGGGGCTTCCAGCCCGCGATCTGGCCCCTGCTGTCGCGCGCGATGGACCAACACGACTTCAGCGACGGCACCGAGGCGCTGTTGCCGGTGTTCGTCGGCTCGATTCTGCACCACTACCCGATGCGCTTTGACGTACTGCTGACCTCCTCGCGCTGCGTCGGGGTGACCCACGCCGACGACCTGGCGCTCGTGCAGATGGACGTGCGTCTGCAGGTCGAGCTCGGGGAGCGTCCCGAGTTCGCCTTCACCGACTGATCAACACCAGTCGCGCGAGGGGGCCGCGTCGATCGCTAGCGCCTCGACCGACTCCGCGGCCAGCGCGATGGTCCCCTGTCCGCGCTGGAGCGAACCGCGCACGACCAGCGCCGAGGACCGGCCGGCCACCGGCGACCAGCGAGCCCACGCCCCCTTGGAGAAGATCACGTTCACGTGACCGGTCTCGTCTTCGAGGTTGAGAAAGACGGCGCCGTTGGCCGTCTCGGGGTGCTGGCGGTGGGTGACCACCCCGGCGACCGCCACCCGCCGCTGCTCGGCGCCGACCAGCGAGGCCGCCGTCACCACGCCCCGTGCGCGCAGGGTCCCACGGATCAGCTCCATGGCCGTTGACTCGGGGGTCAGTCCGAGTGACCAGAGGTCGTCGGCGACTCGCTCCAGCGGGGTGCTCGACGGTAACGCCGGGGCGAGCAAACCGGTCACGACGCCAGCGAGGCGGTCCGGGGTCGCCTGCGCCGCGGCCCCGGCCGTCCAGGTGAGGGCCCGTCGCGACGGTCCGAACGCGTCGAGGGCGCCGGCCGCGGCGAGCACCTCGAGGTTCGACTGCGAGCACCCGGCGCGGCGAGCCAGATCCATCGGGTCTTCGTACGGCGCCGCGGCGACGATGCGGGCGGCCAGCTCGTCGCCGACGCCGCGCAGCGCCCCCAGGCCCAGGCGCACCGCGGGACCCTCGCGCGCTCCCTCGAGCGTCGCGCCGACCCCCGAGACATTCACGTTCGGACGCTGGACCTGGACCCCGTGGCGACGGGCGTCGGCCACCAGGCTCTGGGGCGACCAGAAGCCGAGCGGCTGGGCGTTCAAGAGTGAGACGAGAAAGGCCGCCGGGTAGTGGTACTTGATCCAGGCCGAGCAGTAGACCAGGTGGGCGAAGGAGACCGAGTGAGACTCGGGGAAGCCGAAGTTGGCGAAGGCCGCGAGGGCGTCGAAGAGCTGGTCGGCGGTCTCACCGGTAATCCCGTTCTCGGCCATGCCGGCGTAGAGCCGGCTCTTCAGCTTCAGCATGCGCAGCGTCGATCGCTTGGCGGCCATGGCCTGGCGCAGCTCGTCGGCTTCGGCCGGCGAGAAGCCGGCCACCGCGACGGCCATCTCCATGAGCTGCTCTTGAAAGAGGGGCACGCCGAGGGTGCGCGCGAGGATCGGCTCGAGTCGGGGATGCGGGTAGGTGACCGGCTCCTCGCCGCGTCGACGACGGATGTAGGGGTTCACCGCTCGACCCTGGATCGGCCCGGGACGAATCAGGGCGACCTCGATCACCAAGTCGTAGAAGCAGCGCGGGCGTACGCGCGGCAGGGTCGCCATCTGGGCGCGGGACTCGACCTGAAAGACGCCAACGGTGTCGGCCTCGCACAACAGGTCGTAGACGGCCCTCTCCTGGGGCAGGCACCCCAGGTCGAGACGCACGTCGTGAAAGGCCGCCACCGCGTCGACTGCCCGGTGCAACGCCTCGAGCATCCCCAGCCCCAAGAGATCAAACTTCACCAGTCCGATCGCCGCGCAGTCGTCCTTGTCCCACTGCAGCACCGACCGCTCAGCCGTGCGGGCCCACTCGACCGGACAGACCTCGAGCACCGGCCGATCACAGAGCACCATCCCCGCCGAGTGCAGTCCGAGGTGACGGGGTCGGTCGAGCAGCTCTTCGACCATCGTGCTCATCAGCGCGGACGTCGACGCCGGCACCGCGTTGCCCGCCGGGTCCGCGCACCACGCGTCCACCTCGGGCTCGGCGAACCCGAAGGCGCGCGCGACGTCACGTCGAGCCGAGCGTCGCCGGTAGGTGATCACGGCCGCGACCTGCGCGGCGTGTCGGCGCCCGTAGCGCCGGTAGACGTACTGGATGACTTCTTCGCGTCGCCCCGACTCGATGTCGACGTCGATATCGGGCGGACCGTCACGCGCCGGCGAGAGGAAGCGCTCGAAGAAGAGATTGAGCGACACCGCGTCGGCGTTGGTGATGCCGAGCGCGTAGCAGACCGCCGAGTTCGCCGCCGAGCCGCGACCCTGGCAGTAGATGTTCTCGGCTCGGCAGAACTGCGTGATGTCCCAGACCGTCAAGAAGTAGCCGGCGAAACCGAGGCTCCCGATGACGCCGAGCTCGTGGTCGATCTGGCGCCACGCCCCCGCCACCCGTTCGGCCCCGCGCACGCCGTAGCGCTCGATCGCCCCTCGGGTGACCAGCTCCTCTAAGTACGCCTGCTCGCTCGATCCGTCGGGCGTGGGGAACCGGGGCAGGTTCGGGGCGACGAGGCGCAGGTCGAAGACCACCGATCGGCCGAGCTCACCGGCCCGATCGACCACCCCCGGCCACCGCGCAAACCGGCGGCGCTGCTCGGCCGCGCTGCGCAGGTGGGCGAGGGGTGACGCGGCGAGCCACCCCTCCATCTCGAGCAGCGACCGTCGAGCCCGGGTCGCCGCGAGCACGCTGGCGCGCGCGAAGGCGTCGGGTGCGGCGTAGTGCACGTTGCCGGTCGCGATGACGTCGACGCCGGCCTCCACGGCGAGCTGGGCCAGTACGTCGTTGCGCGCGACGTCGTCGGGCGCCCCGTGATCCCAGAGTTCGACCGCCAGGTTGTCGCGTCCGACGACCTCGATGAGCCGGGCCAATTCGCGCCGAGCCGCGCGCGGACCCTCGGCGACGAGTGCCCGGGTGAGGGGGCCCTTACGGCACCCGCTCAGCACGAGCCAGTCACGCGCGCCGGCGAGGTCGTCGAGCGTGAAGCGCGGCGACCCCTTCTCCCCCCGGGCGAGGTGGGCTTCGCCGAGGGTCGTGGCCAGGTGGCGATACCCCTCGGGCGACCGGGCCAGCACCACCACGTGATCGCCCGTCGGGTCGGGCACCCCGACCCGGTCATCGTCGCCGCCGAGGGTGATCTCGGCGCCAAAGGCCGTCGCGAGTCCAAGGGCCCGCGCCGCCTCGGCGAAGCGCACCACCCCGTAGAGTCCGTGGTGGTCGGTGAGCGCGAGTCCCGCCAGACCCAGCCGGACCGCCTCGGCCACGAGCTCCTCGGGGTCGCTCGCCCCATCGAGAAAGCTGAACCCCGAGTGCGCGTGCAACTCGACGTAGTCCTCCATCAGTCGTAGACCCCCACGAGCCACCACCGGCCCCTCTCGGCCGCGACCAACACCGCCTCGCCGGTGTCGAGCAGGAGTTGCACGTGGGCCCGACGACGCGGGGCGATCCACCACCGCTCCACGCTCGGCCACGGCCCGGCGTGCCACACCACCACGCGCGCGGCCCCCGAGGTGAACCCCAGCGTGCTCGGGCGAGCGTTCAGGGACCCTCGCGCATCGACTCGGACGATCTCGCTCGTCTCATCGCGCAACTCGACCGTCACCGGGTGGGCGAGCACGGTCGCCGGCGAGGGTGCGCGCAACTGGCCCGGCCACGGCGCGTTGTCGGCGACCGGTGGTGCTGGCGCCCCCCAGGGAACGAGCGTCGCGCGATCCTGGGGCGTTCGACCACCGCGAACCCCCGCCACGACGACGGCGTCACTGCCGAGCCGACGGCGCAGGCGCAGCACCGCGGCGTGGGCCCGCTCGTCGGCGGCGCCCCGTTGACCGAAGAACCCCCGCTGCTCGTCGGGGCGATCGGCCTCGCGCAATCGCCGCAGCCGGCCAGCGAGGCGCGCGTCTCGCTGGCCCGGCAGCTCGGCGAGTTCACCGCGCGCGACCCGGTGCAGTTGACCCACCGACGCGCTGAAGCGCTCGGCCACGCGCGCCGCGGCGAGCTCAGCGAAGTCGCCCACCGTGATCAACCCGAGTCGCCGACCGGTCGTCGCGAGGTCGGCCCGCCCGAGGACCGCGAGGGGGCGCGAGCGCCGATACTCGTTAGTACCGTCGCGCGGTAGCACGACACCCTCACGCGCCGCGAGTTCGACACAAAAGAGGCCGTCGGCCACCCCGATCGACGGCTGGTCACCGAGTACGTCGCGCACCGTGGCCCCGACCACCTCGAGCACCCGGTCCTCGCCGCCAAAGAACCGGCTCGGACCGCGCGACGGCAACGCGTAGAACCCGAGACGGACCAACTCGGTGAAGGGGCAGATCACGCTCAGCGCGTCGAGCAGCGCGAGCGAGTCGCGCAGGGTCGAACCGTCGAGTGCCTCGACGCGCAGCGATTCGACCCAGACACCGATCAGCCGCTCCATTCAAACCACCGCGGCCCGGCCTCGTCGGTTCGGCAGCACAACAACGTGCTCGCCGGCTCGCACGCCCGCTCGACCTTCGATCCGCACGGTCAGGGTGCGCCCGTCGAGTCGTGACGACGTCGTCCAGCGCGAGCGCGTGATCACGAAGGAGAGATCGACCGGCAGTGGCCACGCGGTGGTGGTCTCACTCACGACGATCAGCACCGCCCCGCGCTCGCGCACCCGATCCATCAACACGCGCGCGCTGCCCACGGCCGCGCGCCCCGGTGGCCGCACCACCACCACGTCAACGCCATCGAGGAGATCCGCAACGGACTCGGCCCACGCCCCTCGAGGACGCGGTACGAAGAGCACCCGGCGCAGGTCGATCCCGAGATCGGCCATCGCGACGACGCCGGGATCATCGACCCCCACGACCGCCGCCCAGTGACCCCGCGCACTCGCGCCGGTGAGCAGGCTGAGCGCGAGACTCAGCCCCCCCACCCCGGGTGACGCCTGTACCGCGATCGTCGTGCCCCGACGCAAACCGCCGCCCGGCACCAGGTCGCACCAGGGGTCCTCGAGGGTGATTCGTCGATGCGTCGCGAGGGTGACCGGTCGTAGGGTGGCGGCCAGATCACGAGGAACGGGGGGACGTGAGGCTAAAAAAGCGAACATATGTTCGTAAGAGTAGCCAGTCCCGGTGACGCCCGCCAGTGGCCTATCGTCGTACCAGAAAGGAGCCCCGTGTGCGGACGCGTCGCCCTCGTTAGCCCCCCCAACCGGCTCGCGCGACTGCTCCAGGCGACCCTCGCGTCCGGACTCGACGACGAGGTGCGACCGAGCTGGAACGTCGGACCGCAACAGCGACTCTTCGCGGTGAGCCAGCGCGACGGGGTCCGCGTGCTCGACGTCTACCGCTGGGGACTCCTGCCGAGTTGGGCGAAGGATCCGGCCATCGCGAACCGCCTCTTCAACGCCCGCGCGGAAACGGTCGCCGAGAAGCCGTCGTTTCGCAGTGCCTTCGCCAAGCGGCCCTGCGCCATCGCGATCGACGGCTTCTACGAATGGGACCACCGCGAGGGTCACCACCGCCAGCCTCACTACTTCACCCGCGTCGACGGCGAACCGCTCGTCGTCGCGGGTCTCTACGAGCGGTGGGGACCCGACGACGAGCCCGTCGCCACCTGCACCATCATCACCACCTCGCCGGGTCCCGACATGGACGGAATCCACGACCGCATGCCCGTGATCCTCGAACTACGCGACGTCGAACCGTGGCTCGACGTCGTTGGCCACGATGCCGACGAGCGGCTCTTGCTCCTGGGACCGGCGCAACGCGCGACGCTGACCCACCACGCCGTAGGCTCGGCGGTCGGCTCAGTGCACAACGACGGACCGTCTCTGATCGAGCCCGTCGATGCCCCGCCGCTCTTCTAACGGCGCCGGCATCCACCGGCGTGATCGGCCGAGAAAGCCGAAGACCCCGAGTGACCAGTGGGCAAGCCCGCCAGCCCCTCGGGGTCCCCGAAGGCACGTCGCTCGCTGACCCGTGTCGGACGGGCCACCGTGTGACGGCGGTGCTCACGGTATTCGTCGTGCGAACGACGGGCCGAACCCCGTCGCCCGGCGAGTGGCTCCGTCCCTCTTTCGAGGTCCCTCGCCCCTCCGTCGACTTCCCCTCGCGGTTCCGCCGATCGTCGACCGGTACTCCGTGAACTACACCGGTCACTGTGTCAGACCGGTGGGGACTACGAAAGGGTTTCGAGCCCATCGGGGGGAAATCGAGAACTTATACCCACGAAACTTCGTGGTTATCCACGGCGATCACACCAACGTCACCAGTTATCCACGACATAGGCGCACCTTGTGCACAACCAGCGGGGGCCCGGATCTCGCGTCAACGTCAGCTCAGCGCTCTTCTAACGGCGCCGGCATCCACCTGCGTGATCGGCCGAGAAAGCCGAAGACCCCGAGTGACCAGTGGGCAAGCCCGCCAGCCCCTCGGGGTCCCCGAAGGCACGTCGCTCGCTGACCCGTGTCGGACGGGCCACCGTGTGACGGCGGTGCTCACGGTATTCGTCGTGCGAACGACGGGCCGAACCCCGTCGCCCGGCGAGTGGCTCCGTCCCTCTTTCGAGGTCCCTCGCCCCTCCGTCGACTTCCCCTCGCGGTTCCGCCGATCGTCGACCGGTACTCCGTGAACTACACCGGTCACTGTGTCAGACCGGTGGGGACTACGAAAGGGTTTCGAGCCCATCGGGGGGAAATCGAGAACTTATACCCACGAAACTTCGTGGTTATCCACGGCGATCACACCAACGTCACCAGTTATCCACGACATAGGCGCACCTTGTGCACAACCAGCGGGGGCCCGGATCTCGCGTCAACGTCAGCTCAGCGCTCTTCGAGACCCGGCGCACGCAACGATGCCCCGGCGCCAAAGCGCCGGGGCATCGTTGAATCCGTAGCCCCTATTGCAGCCAGAGCGGAATCGAGGTGCTGAGCTTGGTCGTGATCACGAGCGGGCTGGCCTTGTTCGATCCCGTCGTGTAGACGGTCTTGTCGAGCACGGACGTGGCCGACGCACTCTTGACCTTGACGATGTAGCCCCCGTTCAATCCCTGGTGGTTCGTCGCGCTGTAGCGCAGCGGAACCAGGGCCGGTGTCTGGAACGTCGTTCTGGTCAGGGTCTTCAAGAAGCTCGCGCGGGTAAAGTTACGCCCCGCCGCCTTCAGTGCCTCGACGAAGGCGACGCCCCAGCCGATGCCGTAGGCCATGTTGCCATCGAGCGGCGTCGTCGACGAGAAGTTCGGGAAATCGGCCTTGTCGTTGGACAGCACCGTTCGCATCCACCCGTTCCACACGCTGGTGTCGGTGCTCGCGGGCAGGTAGCTAAAGGAGATCGCCCCGATCTCGGGGTCCGGGAAGGGCTTGCCCGCGAAGGCGGCGTCCACGGTCACCGGATCCGCACCCACGCTCGAAATGACCCACTGCGGCGAGTAACCCAGCGCCAGCGCATTGCCCAACGCCGCGTCAGTCGCGCCCGGAATGGTGTCGAGGTAGACGACCTTGCACCCCTCGGCCTGGAACTTCGAAATGAACGGCGTGAAGTAACCGGCGCCGCCCACGACGAGGCTCGCCACGTCGTACATCACCGAATCCACCGGGTTGACCCCCACGTAGTTGAGGCCCAGCAGCCCATCCTTGCCGAAGTCGTCGTTTTGACCCAAGAAGCAGACCTTCTGGCCCGCGAAGTGAGCGTTGATGTACTGGCCCAGGATCTTGCTCTCGACCGTGTAACTCGTCTGCCAGCCGAACAGACCCGGGTAGACCTTCGGGTTGTTCCAGTCCTTGGAGCCGGAGTTCACGAAGAGCTGGGGCACACCGTTAGCCTTCAGCAGCGCGCGTACCGAGTCCTGGGTGGGCGTGCCGAGCGACCCGACGGTCGCGAAGACCGGGATCGACAGCAGCGCCTTGGTCTGGGCCACCGTGTTCGGGTTACCCGTGCAGCCAAAGCCCGGCGTGCCGTAGCAGTCGTCCTTCAAGACGTACTTAATCTTGCGCCCGTTGATGCCCCCGTGCTGGTTCACCCAGGTAAAGACGGCGTTCGCGGCCTTGGCGACCTCGCTGTAGCCCTGTGACGCGATGCCGGTCAACGGCACGGTGGCCCCGATGGTGACCTGCTTCGCGGTCACGCCGGGCGTCTTCACGTTCTTCGCGGCGCCGGCCGAACCGATCGACGTCGCGATCGTGAACAGGCCCAGCGTCAACGCCAGCGCCGAGGCACTCACCGCCACGCGACGGATACGTCGTACTTCCATGGTCTCTCCCCTCCATCGAAGCCGATGGTCACTGTACGTTTACTGATGCGCAAGCACCTGCGACGAACCTAGACCGCCCACTGGTCAGACGCAAGTCACCTCGACCGACGGGCGAACCATCGCCGCACGATGCCGGCGATGCCCATCGGGGCAAAAAGGATGGTCACAACCAACAGCACCCCGAAGATGATGCCGTTCAACTGACTCGCGACGTTGCCCTGGGGATTGAGCCCGGTGTGCGCCGTGATCCACGAGATCACGTTGGCCGAGAAGGCGTAGATGACGCCCCCGATGATGGCACCCGGAATCGTGCCGATCCCGCCGATGACGACCAGTGAGAGGATCGTGATCGAGAGGGCGAAGCCGTAGGTCGACGGCGTGACGGCGTTGTTGATGATTGTCCACAGCCCGCCACCGAGAGCGGCGTAGGCGGCCGAGACGACGAAGGCCACGACCCGCGCGCGCGGTAGCGAGATGCCGACCAACTCGGCTGCGACGTCGTTGTCGCGCACGAGCCGCATCGCTCGACCGGTGCGACTCGCGAAGAGGTTGGCCATGAAGAAAAGGGCGACGCCCGTCGTCACGATGGCGACGTCGGCGAGCCAGACGCTGTTGACGGTGAGCGACGACGTCGCCGATGAGTAGAAGTGAACGACCCAGGGCGGGGCGTTGACGGCGTAGGGCAGTTGGAGCCCCGAATCCCCGCCGGTCCACGAGCCGAAGAGGTTCAGGATCGCGCCGAAGGCCACCGCGAAGGCGAGGGTCATGCCCGCGAGGTACGGCCCGCGCAAACGGGTCGCCGGAAGTCCGAGCAGGAGTCCCACGAGTCCGCCCGCGACGACCGCGAGCAGCAGCACGACGGCGATTGGCGTGCTCGTGTGGTGGTTGGCCCAGATGGCGACCGTGAAGGCGCCGACCCCCATGAACGCGCCGTTACCGATCGAGATCTGGCCGGACGATCCCGTAAGAAACGACAGGCCGAGCAGGACGATCGACATCGCTGCGCCGATGGCCAGGTTCGAGTTCACCGTGGCCGACCAGAAGCTCGACGCGGCGACGAGCACGTCGACGGTGACGAGGCTCAAGACCGCTCGCGTCGCCACGGGATGATCGCGTCGAAAGCCACTCGCGGTCAACAGCGACACGCCGATGACCACGATGACCGCCGCGACGCTCAGTGCCGCCGCGTCGCGCGGCGCGGCCACACCCAGCCACGACGTCAGCACGACGAGCACGCTGAGCACCGTCGTGGCGACGAATCGCTGATTGGCTTGGACCGGTCCCATCAGACCCGCCGCTGACGTTCGGCGCTAAAGAGCCCGTTGGGTCGCAGCATCAACGAGACGACCAACATGCCGAGGGCGACCAGGATGATCGCGTTGGAGTTCAGGTAGTCGCCGACGAACTGCAAGACGACACCCATTGCCACGCCCGACACCAGTGCGCCGACGGGACTGTCGAGACCGCCGATCGCCGCGGCAATGAAGCCGAAGGCGAAGACCCCATCCATGGTCGTCGGCGTGAGGCCGGTGAAGTAGTTCGACGCGACCAGGACCGCCGTGATCGCGCCGACGCCGCTCGACAGCATCCAGCCCAACGTCAGCATTCGCCCGACGCGAACCCCCAGCAGCCGCGACACCTCGGGCGCGATGGCCGCGGCGCGCAGCTGCAGACCCAGCTTGGTGTATTCGAAGAGCACCGCGATGATCGACATCACGACCACCGCCGTGATGATCTCGTAGAGCGCGAAGGGCGACATGGCCACGGGCTTGTGGTTCAACTGCCAGTCGACCATCGAGAACGGCGTCGGCAGTCCGCGCGAGGACGTCGACCAGATGGCGGCGGCGACCGACTCGAGCACGAGCAGGAAGCCAACCATCGCCACCACGGGATTGATCTCGGGCTTGCCGTAGAGGGCGCGCACGATCACCCGTTCCGTGGCGCCACCGAGCACCATGCCCGCGACGATGGCCACGGCCATCGAGATCCAGTAGTTCGTCGACGGCGCGAGGATGGCGAAGCCGATGTACGTGGCGATCATCGCCATCGCGCCCTGGGCGAAATTGAGGATCCGCGTCGAGCGCCACACCAGCACGAGGCTGAGGGCGACCAGGCTGTAGATGACGCCGTTGGTCACGCCGCCCAAGAGGTCGGCAACGTTGCGCGAGGTCAAGAGGGCCGACATCACTCGACCATGCCGAGGTAGTACTGGCGCAACTGGTCGTCTCGGGCCACCACGGCGGCCTCGTCATCGGCCACGACGCGCCCGAGGTAGAGCACCACCGCGCGCTCGGCGATCCGCAGGGCTGATCGTGCGTTCTGTTCGACCAGGATGACGGTCAATCCCGTCGTCGAGCAGAGGTCCGCCACGGTGTGCATGAGCTGCGCGGTCACCAGCGGCGCGAGCCCGAGCGACGGCTCGTCCAGCAACAGCACCGACGGCCCGGCGATCAGCGCCCTCGCCATGGCGAGCATCTGGCGCTCGCCGCCCGAGAGCGTGGCCGCCGCCTGCTTTCGCCGCTCCCCGAGCACGGGAAACCATTCGTACTGCTGGGCGAGCGCTTCGCCGAGGGGTCCCGGGGCGATCATGGCGCCCAGGCGAAGGTTCTCTTCGACGGTGAACTCGGCGATGACGCCGCGCCCCTCGGGCACGTGGCCGACCCCGACGCGCACGATGTCCTCGGTACGTTTGCCGGTCAGGACCACTTCGTCCATCGACACGGTGCCCGACCGAGGCGTGGCGAGACCGCTGATCGTGCGCAGCAGGGTGGTCTTGCCGGCCCCGTTGGCGCCGAGCACGGCCGTGATCGCACCGGTCGCCGCTTCGAGCGAGACGTCACGCAGGGCCTGGACCGCACCGTAGGCCACCGACACGCCGTCGACGCGAATCACTGGTCGACCCCGAGGTAGGCCTCAATGACGGCCTCCTGATTGCGCACCACGTCGGGGGTCCCGGTCGCGATCACCTCGCCGAAGTCGAGCACGACCAGCCGGTCCACCAGTGGCATCACGAACTCCATGTCGTGCTCGACGAGCAGAATCCCCATGCCGGCGCGTAACTCGCGAATCAACGCGGCGAACTCGACGAGCTCGGTCTCGTCGAGGCCCGACGCCGGTTCGTCGAGCAGTAGCAGCTGCGGCTCGGCCATCAGCGCTCGGGCCACGGCAACCTTCTTCGCCACGCCGTAGGGAATGGCACTGGGCATGGCGCCGGCCACGTCGGCGACGCCGAGGCGCTCGAGCACCGCCATCGCCGACGTGCGCAGCGCCCGCTCCGAGCGCACGCCGCGCGGTAGTGCGAGGAGGCTCGTCACGAAGTCCCCGCCGCGTCGGTGGTGTCCCCCGGCCATCACGTTCTCGAGGACCGTGCAGTGAGGAAAGAGGCCGATCCCCTGGAGGGTCCTCGCCACGCCCATGCCGGCGAGCTCACTCGGGCGAACGTTCTTCTTGCCCGCGGCCGGGTATCGGACGTGGCCCGAGGAAGGTCGCACGAAACCGCAGGCCACGTTAAAGGCCGTGGTCTTGCCGGCGCCATTGGGACCGATGAGACCGACCACCTCACCCGACGACACCGAGAACGACACGTCGATCAGCACCTGCAGGCCCCCGAAGTTCACTGAGACGGCGTCGAGTTCCAGCAGCACCGAGCGCGGTTCGGAGTCCATCAGGCTCCAAAGTTACTCGCCCGGCTCGAACGCCGCGTGCGCCAGGCGGCAAGCCGCTCAGTCGGTCGTGGACTCGCGTCGCGGCGCCCGGGGCGCCACCAGTACGTCGCGCGCTACGACCGCGGGACGAACCCGAGCCCCCAACTCGATGTCCGCGGCGACGTCGCTGCGCAGATCGACGCGAATGGGCACCTCGTCCACCTGGACCACGAGACGCGTGGTCGCTCCGAGAAAGCTCTTGTGGGTGACGAAGGGAAGCGCCGAGGGATCGGCAGTGACCGTGAGGTCCTCGGGCCGCAACAGTGCGTCGACGCCGTCCACCGTGACGCCCACACTGCCGCTTCGCACACGACATCGTTGACCGAACAACTCGACCTCCCCGTCGAGCGGCGTGACCGGCACCCGGCTCGAGACGCCGACGAACTCCGCCACGAAAGGCGTCGTGGGGCGCGAATAGAGAACGGCCGGCGTCGCCGTCTGCTCGGCGCGTCCGTTGGACATGACGCAGACTCGGTCGGCCATCGAAAGGGCCTCTTCTTGATCGTGGGTAACGAAGACGGTCGTGATGGCGAGGCGCTGCTGCAGTTGGCGAATCTGGTCTCGCAGCTCGCCGCGCACCTTGGCGTCTAGTGCCGACAAGGGCTCATCGAGCAACAGGACCCGCGGCTCGATGGCGAGCGCCCGTGCGAGGGCCACCCGCTGCTGCTGGCCACCCGACATCTGGTGGGGGTACTTCGTCGCCTGATCACTCAGCCCCACCAACTCGAGGAGCTCGCCGGCCTTCTGGCGGCGCTGGAGCGCCCGCTGGTGTCGCATCCGCAGACCAAAGGCCACGTTGTTGAGGGCGTTCATGTTCGGGAACAACGAGTAACTCTGAAAGACCATGCCCATGTCTCGGTGCTGTGCGCTGACCTTGACGACGTCGACGCCGTCGACCGTGACCCGGCCTCGGTCGAGGCGCTCGAATCCGGCGAGCACGCGCAGCGCCGTCGTCTTGCCGCACCCCGAGGGCCCTAGGAGCGCGACGAACTCCCCGGGCTCGACCGCGAGCGTGAATCCGTCCAGGGCGCGCGTCAGGCCGTAAGTCCGTACCAGCCCCTCGAGGTTGACCCGCGCGCCCGTGGTCGGGCGCGTGAGCGACGAGACCGTCGGTGCCGCGTCGTGCAGTTCTGTCACTAGCTATCCGTCTTTCTACGATTGCGGCGAGATTGTGATCGATCGAGTGAGACGATAAAGGTGATCAGGAGCCACGTCCCGAGCAGCGACACCATCGACACCGCGGTCGACACGTGGGCGTCGACCTGTTGGAACTGATAGATCCATACGGGCAACGTCGTCCAGAGGTCGAGGCTCGCCATGGTGAACTCCCCGAGCACGAGGGCGAGCGTGAGGACCGTGGCCGACAACAGCGCCGAACGAAGATTGGGCACGACGACGCGCCACAGGGTATTGAACCAGTTTCCGCCGAGTGATCGGGACGCCTCCACGAGAGTCTTTAGATCAAGGGCGCTCAGTCCCGCGTCGAGCGACCGGTACACGAACGGCATCGACAAGATGACGTAGACGAGGCTCAAGAGATACGGCGAGGCGCGCAGCCAGAGCGGGGCGGCGCGCAGGACACCGAGGATCAACACGATCGGAGGAATCACGATCGGCAGGATCGTCACGAAGTCCATCACTCGGCGTAGCCTCGGGAACTTCAGGTGCACGTAGACCGAGGTCGGCACCATCAGCACCAACGTGATCGCCAACGTCACGATCGCGAGGCGCATCGACAACCAGAAGGCTTGCGTGAACCCCGGCTCTGACGGGATGACCTTGACCGCGTAGAGCGAGAGGTGTCCGGCGTCATTCTCCAGTGAGAAGCGCAGCCCCGCGTAGATCGGGATGAGAAAGTACGCACCCGCGATCAAGAGGACCACCAGGCGCCACACGCGTAGGCGCGGCCGTCGTCGCGTGGGCAGGTCTCCCCCGTCCATCAGGGCGTCGACGACGATATCGGGAACTAGCGAAGCCACTTGGACGCCCGGCGTCGTACGAGTCCGTAGAGAATCATGGTCAGCGCGAGCACCATGAACATGCCCAGGCCGACGGCGTAGCCGACGTTCTCCTGACCCGCGAGCTGATTGCCCGCCAGCAGCGAGCCAATCTGAATCGGCGCCAGGGTGACGGTTCCCGCCGTCAACGTCTCGGCAGTGGCGTAGGCGGCGAAGCCACTGCCGAAGAGGAGCAGCATCCCGCCGAGCACCGAGGGCATCAGGACCGGAATACCGACGTGGCGCCAGTAGCGCCAACTCGAGGCGCCCATGTTCTCCGCGGCCTCGCGCCACGACGGGCGAAGACCGCCGAGGGCCGGCGTGATGACCAGCACCATCAGGGGAACCTGGAAGTACATGTAGACAATGACCACGCCGTAGAACGTGTAGAGGTTGAAGCCGAAGTTCCACGGATTCAAATGAATGGCGCTCAGCCACCCCGTGAGGATGCCCGTGGATCCGAGCGTCGCGATGAACATGAACGTGAGGTTGATGCCACCAAAGTTCGCGAGCACGCCCGACGCCGTCGCGACGAGACGCTTGAGAAATCCGCTGCGCGACGTGGCGATCGCGTAGGCGAGCACGAGCCCGAGTATCCCAGGAATGATCGACGTGATCAACGCCAGCAAAATGCTGTTCTCGAAGCCGAGCATGTAGGAGCCGTGCGTGATCAGGCGCAGGTTGCCCAGGGTCAGGTGACCCTGTTCACTGTGAAAGGCGAAGTAGATGACGGCCAGGATCGGCACGCCCAGACCGAGGAACGAATAAAGAGAAAAAGGCGCCATGGCCGCGACCGGGCGCAACGCCCGACCCACGCCGCGCAGGCGCGACGTCGCGACGTCGCCCCCGGCGCCGGGCGCTTGCGCGCCCGGGCCGGGGGCCCCAGACAGTTCATTCGACGTCGCTGGAAACACGCTGGACAACTACGGACCCGACGTGACCTCGGTGGGCCAGTTCGCGACCACGACGGCCTCGGCCTTGGTGATCTGCGCCTGGGTCGGGTACTGCACAGCGCCCTTGGGCACCGGTGGCAACGCGGCGAGTGCCTTGGCGTTGGCCAGGTGGTGCGCCGTCATGTACGCCAGTTCAACCGGTCGAGCCATGCCCTGCAGCCAGATGTTCTGACCCTGGGTGGAGTACAGGAACTCCTCCCACAGTCGCGCCGCCGCGGGGTCGGGCGCGGACTTGTTGATCGCCTGGGTGTAGTACTCGGCCATCGACACGTCGCTCGGAATCACGACCTTCCACTTCTTGGCGTAACCAGGCAGCGTGTTGATACCCGACGCCTGCAGGTAGTCCCACCAGATCACGATGTTCGTCGCACCGCTCTGCACCGTGGACGGACCGGCAATCGTCGCGACGAAGTTACCGTTCGCGTTCATCTGCTTGAAGTAGTTAACACCGGGCTTGACGTTGTTCAGCGAACCATGGTTGGCAATTGCCGCCGCCATGACTGCCGCCAACGCCGAACTCGAAGCGGTGGGGTTGTTGTTGATGCCGATCTTGTACCCCTGACCCTTCTTGAGCATCTGGGCGAAGGAGGTCGGACACTTCTTGACGACCGCGCTGTTGCACCCGATCGCGACGAACCCGCCGTAGTCGTCGAACCAGTAGCCCTTGGGCTGCTTGAGCGCCGCGGGAATGTGCGACCACGTGGCCACGCGGTACGGCGCGAGCAGACCCTTCTGTTGCGCGCTGATCGCGAAGTTCGTGCCGACGTCGATCACGTCGGGGTTGGTCGAACGGCCCTTGTCGGCGATGATCGCGTTGATCTCGTCTTGGCTCGAACCGTTCGGGTTCTCCGAGTTGACCTTGATGCCGTACTTCTTCTGGAACGTCGAGATCATCGCGCCGTAGTTCGCCCAGTTTGGCGGCAACGCAATCACGTTCAACGTGCCCTCCTTCTTCGCGGCAGCTACGAGCGCCGACATCGAAGTCGGCCCGCTCTTGGCCAAGGTTTGCACCGTCGACCAGTTGACACTCGTAGCTCCGCTGGCGCCGATTGACGACCCGGTTACCGACACCACGGCGAGACTCGCCATTGTCGCACCGGCCGCCAGCGCCACCTTCACTCGCTTTAGGGACATGCCCCCACCTTCCACAATTCGTGAAGCCCCCGGTTTGGGGGATCGTCGCGAACACTATCGGATCCGCCATCGCTCGGTCACCGCACTGGCATGAACCGTAGGGGAACGGACCGTGAATTCTCCGGGGCCATAGTCCGGGCCCCTCGACAACGCCGGACCCAGCGTGGGCTCCCCAGTCGTGCTCAACCGTCCGATACCTCCAACGTCGCCGGGATCGGCAACGCGAGGGTCACGCTTCCAACGGCTAGCGCTTCTTCTTAGCCTTCTTTTTGGACTTGGTGCCCGCTGCCTTCAACGCCTTGTCGCGTCCCTTGGCCTTCTTCGACTTGTTCGAAAGCTTCCAGTCCTCGTGCTCGTCGCGAAGTCGTCCGGCCGGAGGATTTGCGGCGGTCGCGGCGTCGCTCGACGTGACCCCGTCGCGCGCCCCTGCATCTTCGAGCTGATCACTCGACCCGTCGCCCTCGTCGAAGAACACGCGTTTGACCACCGCCATCTCACTGCCGTGATCGCGACGTCGCACGCTGGCCCGCGGTGTGCGCTCGGTTGGCGCCGAAATATCCGTGCGCGGCTTCTGCAAGGCGCGCCGAGCCTGCGCGATGCACGTCGCGCCGTAGTACTCGAGCACCCGCGCCAAGTTCACGTCGAGGAAGACCGCGAGCGCCCGCAGGGTATCGGGCGTGAGACGCCGGTCGTCGTGCTCGTACGCGGCGTAGGTGGAGCGGCTCACGTCGAGCGCGGCCGCCGCGCGCGTTGGGTCCAGACTCAGGTGGAGCCGTCGGGTGGCCAGCGCACGACCGAGCGTCACCTCGTTCTCAGGCGCAACGAGTTCCGCCGCGTCACCTGCCGAGCCGGACCCCTCGAACGACGTCACCCACCCAGTATCACATTTCTAGCGCCGGACAGTGCGATGCCTGGCCCAGGCACCGCTCGATCGCGTACGGCTCGGCCCTGACCACCCGCGTCGGTCGACGGGCGAAATATGGCTCTGGACCCGCGTTGGATTGGCGTCGAGGGCAACGGGTGCCACGGGTGGTGACCAGCACACCGACGTCGTGGTGAATGGCGGTCGCAATAACGATGGCGTCGGGCAACTTGAACGTCTGGCCGTGTCGAGCCGGCGCTCTCGCAGCCACCGCGGCCGTCTCACTATTGCGCGCTACCGCGAAGAGGGGGAGACACCCGATGAACGCGAGTGCGTGCGTAACCGACGACTCGACGTCACGCGATGGGAAGACCGGCGTCTCAGCAAGCGCAGAGGGGACCGCTCGTTGATTGCCTCGCCGATGACCGTGCTCCAATGCTCGCTTTGCGCCGAGTTGGTGCGCGTCGCGCTCGTCGCACAAACCGATGACAGTACCTGCGTCGATGACGGTTAACCCATTCGTTGTGACGTTGCTCAACAATTCAACGTTGGAATACGCCGAGCAAGGATCCAGCGAGACACTCCAGAACATCTTCTTCACCTTCGAGCATCACCCGTCCAGCTCCGTCGGCTCTGGCCATCACACGCTCGCCCGCCTCCAAATCGGTGAGCCGCATCACTTCAATCGTGATGGTCACGTGACGCTTCTCGCTCATCCGGATGCCACCCGCCGTGACTTTTCGTTATCCACATTTGCAAAGCAGAGCAGTCTCGCCCCGCCGAGGAGGTGTCACAAATCGATGCCACATTGTCACACTGGGCCGTGGCGCATGACCACTGCCCCTGGTCTTGAATATCAGGTACTGATTGAGTGTCCCATCGTGGCCGTCACGCGATGACCCACGTTGCTTGTCGTGGTATCCGGCCGGCCAGCCGACCTACCGCGTGCACTTACCCGCTGTGACCGTTCAATCGGTTGGCGATGCTCGCAACCAGGCGGTCAACCAGATAGGCCTCAGTTCCGGCGAGACCAACCGAGAAGAACACCGAGAGTCCTTGCGGGGTTCGACGCTCACCAGTCTCGCCAGCCCGAATGGAGCCGAGGGTCACGAGCCGCTGCTCATGGTCGGTACCAGATAGCACGTGGCGCGGGGCGTATGCGCCAACCTGGTCGACCGAGTCGGTGACCAACAGCGATGCGGCCTCGGCCAAGTCCAATCCGAACTCAGCTCGCCCCTGCTGCTTCGGACCCACCGTCGTCACGTACGCGCCGGGGGCGACCCAGGCCGTCTCGATTACCGGAACCGGGCTACTAGTAGCGAGCACGACGATCTCGGCCCCCTCGCAAGCCGATCGAGGATTCGCCGTTGGTCTAGTCACGCCCGTGACGAGCGGCGCCACGCGCTCGACAAACTTCGCTCGGCGCTGCGGGTCGCGCCCATAGACCCGAACTTCTCGGAGGTCGCGGACAGCGGCGATCGCCCAGATCTGGGCGTACGCCTGCGTGCCGGTACCGATGACCGCGGCGACGCTGGCCCGCGGGGCCGCCAGGGCAGCCGCGGCGACACCGCCGATAGCGCCCGCCCGGCGGGGACCGAGCTCGTTGCCAACCGCCATCGCGCGCAGGATCCCCGATGCCTCGTCATGCACGACGACCACCTGGGCTCCCGGCTCCGCCGCGAAACTGTCGTAGGAGCGGTACCCGAACCATGATCCACGAAGACGCCCCGTCGTGAACACCAATCGACCGTCGCCGAAGTCGGCGTGCACCCTGGGCGGCGCGACCAGCTCGCCACGATGGTGAGCATCGATTGCCTCACCCATCCACGCCACGGCGTCGGCCGCGCTCAACTGCGCGACAATATCCTCGTCGTGCAGGATCATCTCCACGACCGCAATTCTGGCACCCCGCGCATCCGCTCGTGTCAGCCCGGCCGAGAGCTCACCAGTTCCTCAGCCGTTGTGGGGACAAGCTCCGTGGCTGAACCTGGAGGGAAGGTGCGACCACGATGCGAAGCAGTTAGCCGTGGTGTGGCACATCGCGATGAAACGGGAACAGAAGCACCGACCCTGGTCGGTGTCTAGATACTTCGGCTCAGAACTCAGGAGGAGTGCATCAGGCTACTTGCCTCACTCCTCTGCCCACCGAGTTTGCCGGGCCAGAGTCGGCTACAGGGATCTTGATCCGTGTCTCCACGCAGGCTTCACTTCGTGTGCGTCCTTTGGTGCGACAACGTCGATGCGCTAGGCAAGGATAATTGGTGTTCGGTAGTGCGCCGCACTTGAGACCGCTGACCAATTACCGAGCGTTAACGACCGATACCACAGTGGTATCATGATCCGATGGCATTCACCCTTAGAACCGACGCCACTCTCGAGGAGGCGCTCACCTCCCTCTCCGAATTCGAAGGCGTCTCACGCCAAGAAGTCATCCGGCGCGCGGTGCTCGACCGACTTGAGCGATCCGGCCACGTGGCACGGGTCGATGAATCGACTCATCGCATGGCGACACGCTGGAACGATGTTCTGGAGCGACTTGGCTCTGCATGAGCGAGATCGAATACCTCGAGCTCGAGGACATCATCATGATGGTTCGAACCCTTGGAATCGGTCCAGTTCGTGATGTTGGGCTGTTGGACTCGGCGGTCAATAGGCCCCGGTCCAGTGCCTTTGGTGAGGACGCCTACGCGACAATCAGTCTCAAGGCCGCTGCGCTCTTGCAGTCGATGACCAAGAACCACGCGCTCGTGGATGGTAACAAGCGACTCGCGTGGCTGAGCACGGTCGTATTTTGCGATCTCAACGGGATGGCCCCGCAACTCACCGATGACCAAGCATTCCAGCTTGTCTACGACATCGCCAGCTCGCAACTGGATATCGAGGTGATTGCCGGTCGACTTTTCCTCCAATGAAATAGAGAGAATCAAGCCTTGAATGCTCGGAACCGGTCAGGTCGAATGAGGCACTCGGTCGCTCTAGATGTTAGCGAGCACCTCCTTGATTGGCGCATTGATCCACACGATTTCGGGGATAGTGGGCGCTCGTGGCGAGATCCGACGAAAGCGAATCGGGTTGGCGTCGAAGGCAGCGCTCAATATGGCTTGGCGTTGCTCGCGAATCTCGAGATGGGTGCCGTAGTGCACCGAGGCTGGAGTGTGCAGTCCGATGCCCGAGTGACGGTGGACGTGATTGTAATTATCGAAGAACACGTCGCTGAATGCGCGCGCATCCTCCATGCAGCCGAAGCGTTCGGGGAACGTCGGACAGTACTTGAAGGTCTTGAACGCTGACTCACTGATTCGGTCCAGGTTCCCCGGAGACTCCATACCTTGGAAGAGGATGGAGCATGGCGAAGAGCAAACCCGGACAGAAGAGGTACCCGCCTGAGCTGAAGGAACGCGCGACGAAGATGGTTCGCGACCTTCGTGCTCAGGACCCGAAGGACATAAACGTGATTTCGCGAGTGGCGCGTCAGCTCGGCGTTGGAACTGAGTCGCTGCGCACCTGGGTCAAGCAGGCCGAGATCGATGACGGTCAACGAGCGGGCCTCACCACCGAAGAGCGGGCGGAGCTGGCAAGGCTGCGCAAGGAGAACTTCGAGCTGCAGCGTTCCAATGACATCCTGCAAGCAGCGGCGACTTTCTTCGGGGCGCAGCTCGAGCGCCGTCAACAAAGGAAGTAGTTGCTTTCATCGACGCCCACCGGGATCACCTGACCGG